>JADGHB010000017.1 GCA_019689635.1 Nevskia sp.
ATCCCGCGCGTCGGTAAAGCCGTGCAGCGGCGCGGTATAGGCGTCGTCGAAGGCGAAGAAATCTCGAGCGCGGTTTGCGGCAGACAGGTCCACACCCGGTGGCACGGGGACCGGCCCGTGCTTGCGGCGCAGTTGTGCCCGCAGCTCGCGCAGCAGGGCGCGGGTATAGATTCGGGAGAAGCCGCGGCGCAGTTTTGACGCGCAGGGCGCGAGCCGGAACGGGGCGCAGGCTGCGGCGGCGGCGGTCAGCGGCGAGCGTTCGCCTTCTTCGCCCAGCGCCTTGAGCAGGATGTTGGCGCCCATCGACCAGCCGGCGGCGTACAGCGGTGCCCGCGGCGCGCGCTCGCGCAGCAGCCGGCACAGGTGGAGGAAATCGCCGGTGTCGCCGTGATGGTAACAGCGCGGCAGACGGTTGGGCTCCGGTCCGGAGCCGCGCAGTTGCAGCACCACGCCGCGCCAGCCGTGGGCGAGCAGTCGCTGCGCCAGCCCGCGCAGATATTTGGACTCGAAGCCGCCGGTCATGCCGTGCAACAGCACCGCGATCGGTCCATCGCCTTCGCCCCACCAGCCGAGATCGACGAAATCGCCGTCCGGTAATTCGAGCCGCTCCCTGCGCAAGGCCAATTTCGGGCTCGGCCGCAGCAGGGCGGGGAACAGCGTCTGCACATGCGGCCCGCGCAGCCAGGGATGCGGGCGGAACTCGGCTGCGAGGATACGGCCGTGGAGCCGGTTCGCTGGAGGTGCGGGGCCGTGCACGGCGAAACCGATCGTCTTTCAGACCTCGCCGACCGCGGCGGGTCGTGGACGTGCCGCACGCGCCGCCGCGGCGGCCAGGAGCAAGGCCAGCGTCAGCAATCCGGCGGCGAGCAAGAACGGCGCGCCGGGCAGGTGCAGCGGCGCGCGCGCGCCGATGAACCAGGCGAAGATCTGCGTGAACAGGCCGGGTCCCAGCAGGCCGGCGATGCCGACGATGCTGGCGTTGGCGCCCTGGAGCTGGCCTTGCTCGGAAGGCGACACCCGCTGAGTCATCAGACTCTGCAGTCCGGGCGTGAACAGGCCCATCAGCGCGAACACCGGCAGCGCGCTCCACATCCAGGCGCCGCTCGGCGCCAGGGCGAAGCCGGCGAAGCCGGACAGGCCGAATGCCAGGCCGGTGTAGAGCGCGCCGCGTTCGCCCAGCCGGCGCACCGCCGGCTTGACGAGAAAACCCTGCACCGCGATGTTGAGCACGCCGACTGCGGTCAAGGTCAAACCGATCGTGCGCGCGTCCCAGCCGTAACGATAGCCGGTGTACAGCACGTACACGCTGGGCAGCACATAGTGCGCGAGCTGGAACAGGAAATTCACGCCCGCCAGGCCCAGCAGCTCGGGGTGCGAGCGCAGCAGCTTGAGCGAGCCGATCGGATTGGCGCGTTGCCATGCGAACGCCGGCGAGCGCCGCTCGCGCGGCAGCGATTCCGGCAGGACGAACAGGCCGTAGCTGGCATTGAGCAGTGCCAGGCCTGCCGCGCCCCAGAACGGCAGGCGCGGATCGATGCTGCCGAGCAGTCCACCCAGCGCCGGCCCGACCACGAAGCCCACGCCGAAAGCGGCGCCGATCATGCCGAAGGCCGAGGCGCGCTTCTCCGGCGGCGAAACGTCGGCGATGTAGGCTCCGGCGGTGGAGAAACTCGAGGCGCAGATGCCGGACACGATGCGTCCGAGCAGCAGCCAGCCCACCGTCGGCGCCAGCGCCATCACGAGGTAGTCCAGCCCCAGCCCGAAGCAGGAGATCAAGATCACCGGCCGGCGGCCGAAACGGTCGGAGATCGCGCCGAGCAGCGGCGAGAACAAAAACTGCATCGTCGCCCAGGCGGTGGAGAACAGGCCATAGATCTGCGCCGCGCGCGCCGTGTCGCCGTGCATGAACTGCACCACCAGCTTGGGCAGCACCGGGATGATCACGCCGAAACCGAGCACGTCGATCACCACGGTGACGAAGATGAAGGCGACCGCGGCGCGGCGCGCGTGCGGCGATGAGGCGGGTGCGGGCATGTCGATGAACGAGTCGGAAAGGTGTCGATGATGCGTTGGATGGCGGCGAGCCCGGTCGGTCGAACTCAGAGCAATGAGAGACGCGGCGCTTTCTTCGGCTGGCCGCGGGGCACGACGATCCTCCCTGAAAGCGCAAGTCTACCGATCCCTGGGCACGGAAGGGTAAGGCTGCGCGGATCTTCAATCGCCGCGCTGCGCCGGCATGTGGCGTGGACTGCGCTTCACGAATGGGCCTCGGCCCAGGGATCGTAGTCGCCGAACGACCACAAATGGCCTTCCGGATCGCGGCAAGAATAGCCGCTGCCGCCGTAATCCTTGGTTTCCAGTTCGTCCACGATCATGGCGCCTGCGGCCTTGGCGCGGGCGTAGTGCGCGGCGCAATCGGCGACGATCACATAACACGTCTGCGTCTGGCGGCCGCCGATCTGGTCCGGTTGCACCATGTGCTGGCTCCAGGGCGAGTCGTTGTCAGTCGAGCCGAGCATGATCATGCCGCGGCCGAAGCGGAGCTGGGCGTGTTGCACGATCTTGCCGCTGCCATCGGTGTACACCGCGTGCTTCTCGAAGCCGAACGCCCGGCACAGCCAGTCGATCATGGCGTGCGCGTCGCGATAGCGCAGCGAGGGGATCACGGTGACGAGGGTGTCCCTGGCGGGTGAAGTCATGGTTGCACTCCGGTGGTCGAGGTGCGAGCAGGATATCCGCGCTCGGCGCACAGGAATTGTAAAAAATTTCCCACGCTCAGCCCGGCAACGGAATGTGTTGCACGCGCTCGCCGCGCACGGTGAGATAGGCCGAGGGGTTCCAGCCGGAGAAAGCGCGGAAATCGCGGATGAAATGCGCTTGGTCGTAGTAGCCGCAGTCGACAGCGATGCCGGCCCACTCTACCGTTCGGCTGCGCTCGATCATGCGCAGGACGCGTTGGAAGCGGCGCACGCGGCAGTAATACTTCGGCGTGTAGCCCACCTGCTCGCGGAACAAGCGGATGAAGCGCTTGGGCGAGATGCGCGTTTCGCGCGCCAGTTCGCTGATCGTGCGCATCGCCGGCACGCGCTCCAACTCCCGTAGCGCATGCGCCACCGCCGGATGCAGCTTAAGCGGCCGCGCGGCGTAGCTCAGCAACGCGCGCTCCAGGATGGCGAACTTGGCTTGCGGCGTCGGCGTGTCGATCAACTGCTGGTGCAGGCTGTGCGCCCGCGCACCCCACAGATCCTCGAGCGACACATCGGTGTCGGTGAAGGCCTCGGCCGGCGGCGCCAGGAACGGAAACATGCCGCCGGGCTTGAAGTGCACGCCCATGATGCGGCGCTGCTCGGCGGTGTCGAGCACGGCGTGCTGCAGATAGGCCCCGGCGATGCAGATGCCGCGCGAATACTGCGGCGGCCGGTCGCCGAAGCGGCAGCTCAGACGGTCCTCGACGAGGTTCACCACCAGCGCCATGCGGCCGCTCGGCATGACGCGCTCATAGCGATGCGCAGGGTTCGGATGCTCGCAGTACCAGAAGCGGTCGACGAAGTCTGATAACGGCGCCGGCGGGACGTAGACGAGGAGCGTATAAGCCGCGCCACCGGCGTCGCCGTGCAGGATCTGATCCGGAGCTGCTGCGTTTTTCACGATGGCCTGCCTAGTCGGGTCCGGCGTCGCAGAAGTCGAGGAGAGCGCCGCGCGAGACCCAGCGGTCGCCCTGGCGCACGAATTCGTAGGCCTTGGAGCCGCCGCAGCCGGGCGAGGTCAGACCGCGCGCGTAGTTGCACACCATCACTTTGTCAGGGCCTTGGCCGAGCCACACCAGCTCGCGGTCCGGCGGCAGGTTTTCCAGCCTCAGCAACTCGGCGGATTCCGGCGGCGGCGCCGACAACGGCGTCCAGCCGGGCCCCGCCAGCCGGCTGCAATCTTCGATTTTGCGGTTGGCGCAGGCGGCGAGCGCGAGCGCGCTCAGCGCTACGAACGCAAGGCACCAGCGGCGTGCGCCGGTGGCGAGGGGCGGCGTCATGCGGTTCACGGGAATTCCTGACGGGCAGCCGTAGCGCGTACTTTAGCGAAAGCGCGCGGCCCCGATTGGATTCAGGGATGACGGCGCGGTCGAACCTGGTTGAGCAAGCCCTCGATCTGCTTGGCGCACAGCGCGGCCATCTTGGCCGGCGTCGCGCCGCGTTCCACCGGGTCGCGCAGCACCTCAGCCGTGCAGATCAGCGCGGCGCCCAGGGCCGCGGCAAACTGCTCAGTCTGCGTCAGCGCCAGCAGTTCGGCGCGGCTGCGTTCGCCGAGCAGGCGCGCGAGTTCGGCACCGACACGGTCGGCGAATTCCAGGGGATCGGTTTTCATCGTCGTTCCGTCTCCCTTTCCTGCGCTCGAGCTCCGCGATTCTGGAGACATTGCTGTTCCCAATTGCGGCCGTCGAACGGCGCGATGCGCACGTCTTCCACCGTGCCGGGATCGAGGCAGCGCAGATTCACGCTGTAGCCGTCCGGGTGCGAGCGCGGGACGTAAAAGGATTTCACGCCGCACACCGAGCAGAACAAATGCCTGGCGGTGCCGGTGTTGAACCGATAGCTGGTCAGCGCCTCGGCCCCGGAAACCAGCTTGAAGCGCTCGGCGGGGACGATCAGGTGCAGAAAACCGCTCATGCGGCAGATCGAACAGTTGCAGTCGAGCACGTCCAGCCGCGCCGGGGCCTGCACCTCGAAACGCACGCGGCCGCAGTGACAGCCACCCCGGTGGATGACCAGGCGGGATTCCATCGGCATGCGGCGCTCCTGGCCGGACGTGGATCGGTGCAGGCTCATTCCTCCAGCGTGAACCAGATCTTGAGCGAGACCTGCCAGTGCGCGATCTTGCCGTTTTCGACATGACCGCGCTGGTCGGTCACCTCGAACCACTTGATGCCGCGGACGGTTCGTGACGCGCGCTCGATCGCCGTTTTGATCGCGTCGTCGCTGCTTTCGGTCGACGATCCCGTGAGCTCCAGCGATTTGTAGACATGGTGGGTCATGGAGATCCTCCTGACTGAGGAGGCCATGCTACCCCTGCGGGACGTTGGCGACAAAACGGTGCCGACGCCTGGCGCGTGAAGCGGCGGTCGATGACGGGCTTCCGCGAAATGGACAAACACGAGCGCCAGCGCCACGGCCAGCGGGCCGACGAATGTGGCCGCGAGCGGCAGCCTTCCGGAAAAGCCCATGATCGGCGCCGCGCGGAGGTCAGCGGGTCTAGGGGACGATGTCCACCGGAGTCCCGTCCGGGACCAGTTGCCAGATCTCGTCGATCGCCGGATCGCTCACCGCGATGCAGCCCTGCGTCCAGTCCACCGACCAGTGCGAGGGCCCGCTCCAGCCCCAACGGTCATCCACGCCGTGGATCGCGATGTCTTGACCGGGGTCCACGCCGTGCGCCGCCGCCCAGGCGCGATCCTCGGCATTGGGATAAGACAGGTGCAGGGACCGGTGAAAGCGGCTGTCCGGATTACGGCCATCGACCACGTAGTGGCCCTCCGGCGTGCGGCCGTCTCCCTTACGGCGCTTGGGCCCGACAGGGTGGCGACCCAGCGCGATCGAATACGTTTTCAGCACCGTGTTTCCGTGAAACAGAATCAAGCGGCGCTGCGCCTTCTCCACCAGCACCCGGTCGGCCAACACGGCTCCATCGCTGGCTCGCAGCGGCACGCTCGCCAGCAAGGCTCCCGACAGCGCCATCGCCCAAGCCATCCGCGCAAGCCCGCTGGGCCGCGGCCTGAGGATTCCGCCGGCACGGCGGCGGACTTGCGCGATCGTTGCGCGCCCGGTACGCCGTCTGAGCGATGACCGCACCTCGAACCCTCGCTCCCCTCGATGTTTTTGCCCGCGACACGATAGGACAGGTCCTCGAAAACCGCGAGCCCGAAGCACGCCGCCGGATCAAGCCGCCGGGAATAGCAGCTCGTCGAGCGCGTCGCATAGGCAATGCAGCAACAGGATGTGCGTTTCCTGTACGCGCGCGGTGACGGCGCTCGCCGCCCGCAGTTCCACGTCGCCGGGTTTGAGCAGGGTTGCCATGCGGCCGCCGTCGCGGCCGGTGAGCGCGATCACGCCGCCGCCGCATTCGTGCATGGCCTCGATGGCGCGCACCACGTTGGGCGAGTTGCCGGAGGTGGAGATCGCCAGCAGCCAGTCGCCCGGCCGCGCCAGCGCGCGCACCTGCTTGGCGAACACCTGCTCGTAGGAATAATCGTTGGCGATGGCGGTCAGCGCCGAGGTGTCGGTGGTCAGCGCGAGGCCAGGCAGGCCAGGCCGTTCGCGTTCGAAGCGGCCGGTCAGCTCGGCGGCGAAGTGCTGGGCGTCGGCGGCGGAACCGCCGTTGCCGCAGGCCAGCACTTTGTGGCCGGCCTTGAGCGCGTCGGCCAGGGCGCGCGCCGCGCGCTCCAGCGCGGGCAGCGCCGTTTGCAGGGTGCGCCGCTGGGTCTCGATGCTCGCCTCGAAGTGCGAGCGGATGCGTTGCGTCAGCTCCATTCAATCCTCCGCGTCGAAGGCGGCCTTGATCCACTGCGGCGGCGCGTCGCCTTCGAAGACGACGACATCGAAGCGCGCCGACCGCCGGGCATACTGCGGGTGCGCCGCGAGGTAAGCCTGCGCCGCGCGCACCAGACGCTGGCGTTTACGCGCTTGCACCGATTCCAGCGCGCCGCCGTAGTCCGCCCGCGCCCGGCTGCGCACTTCCACCAGCACCAGCGTGCCGGCGTCGTCCATCACCAGGTCCAGCTCGCCGCGCGCACAGCGCCAGTTGCGCGCCAGCAGCTTGAGACCCTGGCGCTGGAGGTGGCGCAGCGCCCGGTCTTCGGCGGCGGCGCCGCGCCGCAGGGCGAACGTCATGGCGCAGCCGGCGGGGCGATGGGTCCCGCCGGCGGCAGGAGCTGCGGGTCGCCACGGGTGGTCTGGGCGCAGATCAGGCCGCGGTGGACGGCGCCGTCCGCCCCCACGCGCAGCGTGCCGGTGGCGCCGGGCAATTCGTCGTAAGGACGCAGACCGTTCTGCGCCAGACGTTGCGCGAGCACGAAGGCGTCGTCGCCCAGCGCATAGAAGCGCGCGAGGTCCAGCGAGCGACCGTTTGCGGCGGCGTTGCGCAGCGCCGCCCAGGTGCCGCCGGGATCGAGCAGCCAGGGCGCGTCGCAGAAGTCGATGCCCGCCAGGTCGGGATCGCCGCTGCCTTCGTTGACGCTGCTGGTGGCGTAGATCGGCATGCGCTCGGCGTGGTAGTACTTGAACTCCGGCCACAGGATGCGCGCCTGCGCGGCGCTGGCGCCGATGAACAGGAAATCGAAATCGTTGCGCCGTTGCGGGTCGGTGCCGGGCGGGGCCTTGGCGCGCAGTTCCTCGAGCTTTTTTTTGTCGTCGATCGCGCGGTAGTGCAGCAGCGCGCGAATCGGGTCGGCCCAGGTTTCGATGTCGCCGCCGTAGGTGGCGGCGTCGATCACGCGACCGCCGAGTTCCGCCAGGCGACTCTGGAAAGCGCCCAGCACGCGCCGTCCCCAGTCGTTGTTGGGCACCAGCGCCAGGGCGCGCTTGAGTCCGCGCGCGGCGGCGTCTTCGGCGGCGGCGCGGGCTTCGTCTTCCGGGGCCAGCCCGAACTGGTAGAAACCCGGCGCCGGCGGCAGCGTCGCATCCAGATAATTGAGCGCCAGCACCGGCCCGCGCGGGTCGGCGCGGTCGAGCGCGGCGACGTCGTCCTTGGTGAGCGGGCCGACGATCAGGCCGGCGCCGTCGTTCAGCGCGCGCTGATAGGCTTGCAGCGCGCCAAGACTGGCGACGTCGTAGGTCTGGATGGACACGGCCGCGCCCGCGCGCGCGGCCGCCTCGGCGAAGCCGTCGCGCACCGCCGTGCCCAGGGCCGCCAGCGGTCCGCTCTGCGGCAGCAGCAGGGCGTAGAAGCCTGGGCGTGCGGACAGCGGCTGGAAGGCGGTGCCCGGCGCAGGAGCGGCCGGCACCACGGGCAGCGGTGCGGGCAGCGGGGTGGGCGCCGCCGGCGCGGCGTTGGGCATCATCAGCGCGGCGAGGCGTTCCTGACCCGGATGGTTCGGATAACGCTCGCGCCAGGCCTCGAACAGCTCCAGCGAAGCCTTCATGCGCGCCAGGTTGGCGAGCTCGATCCAGCCGCGAGTGACGGCGTCGGCGCCCGCGGCGCGCTGCACGGTCGTCGCGTCCAGGCGCGCCGACATCAACCCGTTCCAGAGCGCATCGCGGTTGGCGGCGATCGCGGCCGGATCGGCGAGGCTGCGCTCGCGCTCGACCAGCGTGCGCACCGCCGCCAGCGTGTCGCCGGCGGCGAACAGCGCCTGCGCGCGCTGCAGCTGCGGATCCGGCAGCGCTGCTGGCGGCGCGACATTGGGGGCGCCCGGGTTCATGGGCGTGGCGCAGCCGGCCGGCAGCAGTGCGGCGAATAGCAACAGGCACAGCGGACGGCGAGCGTTCATCCTGGTGATCGGTTTTGCGCGATGGATTCTGCGGGTCCGGCGCCCGCCAAAAGAGGACGCTAAAGTATGACATGCCGCACCCGCCACCGAAGACCGCGCCGCCGGCGCAGGATGACCTCCGTCACGAATCCGCGCAGGAACCGCGCGCGGGCGCGCTCTACGTGGTGGCCACGCCGATCGGCAATCTGAACGACCTCTCGCCGCGGGCGCGCGCGATCCTCGCCGGCGTGGACGCGATCGCCGCCGAAGACACGCGCACCAGCGGCGTGCTGCTCAAGCATTTCGGCATCGAGGCGCGGCTCGTCGCGCTGCACGAGCACAACGAGGACCGCGTGAGTCCCGAGCTGGTGGCGCGCCTCAAGCGCGGCGAGCGCCTGGCCCTGATCAGCGACGCGGGCACGCCGCTGGTTTCCGATCCCGGCTTCGCGCTGGTGCGCGCGGCGCGCGCGGCCGGCGTGCCGGTCTACGCGGTGCCCGGCCCCTGCGCGGCGATCGCGGCGCTGTCGGTTTCCGGTCTGCCCAGCGACCGTTTCGTGTTCGAGGGCTTTCTGCCGCCCAAGCGCGCCGCGCGGCGCGCGCGTCTGCAAGCGCTGGCGCACGAACCGCGCACCTTGATCGTTTACGAATCCGCCCACCGCATCCTCGAGTGCCTGGAAGACGTGGTGGCCGTGTTGGGCGGCGCGCGCCGCGTGGGTCTGGCGCGCGAGCTGACCAAGCGCTTCGAGGAGAGCGTCACGGCTCCCGCGGCCGAGGTGCGCGCCTGGCTCGCGGCGGAGGTCGAGCGCCGACGCGGCGAGTTCGTGCTGGTCATCGCCGGCGCGCCGCAGACCGCCGAGTACGGCACGGCCGAACGCGTGTTGCGCACCCTGCTGCGCGAACTGCCGCCGTCGCGCGCGGCGCGGCTGGCGGCGGAACTCACCGGCGTGTCCCGGCGTACGCTCTACGAACTCGCCCTGCGCTTGACGCCTGCGGAGGGCCAAGGACAATAGCGCGCCCTCCCGCGCGCCCACGTATGCCCGAATCGTCCGCATCCGCTGCGCCGCAGCCGGCGCACGACGCCCTCGCCGCGCTGCGCCACCGCGAGTTTCGCGGCCTGATCGGCGGCGTGTTCCTGTTCACCGTCGCGATGCTGGTGCAGGAGGTGGTGCTCGGCTACACGCTCTACGCGCTGACCCGCGATCCGCTGGTGCTGGGCCTGATCGGGCTGGCCGAGGCGGTGCCGTTCATCTCGCTGGCGCTGTTCGGCGGTCACGTCGCCGACCGCGGCGACCGCGTGCGCATCATGCGCCGTAGCCTGTCCTTCGTGATTCTCGGTTCGGTCGTGCTGCTGTGGGCGACGTGGCCCGCGACTGTCGCGCGCCTGCCGCGGACCGCGCTGCTGGCGATCGTGTACGGTGTGGTCGCGGCGCTGGGACTGGCGCGCGGTTTCCTCACGCCAGCGGCCGGTTCGCTCACGCCTTTCCTGGTGCCGCGCGAGATCTACGGCAACGCCGCGGCCTGGCGCAGCGTGGCCTGGCAGGCCGGCGCCATCCTCGGTCCCGCCTGCGCCGGCTTCGTCTATGCCGGCGTCGGGCTGACCGCGACCCTGGCGCTGGTGATCGGACTGGAACTCGCCGCCCTGGCACTGTTCGCGTTCATCCGCCCGCGACCGGTGCCGCGCGCGGAGCGGGCCGCGCACGACAATGTGTGGCGCAGTCTCGGTGAAGGCATCGCCTTCGTGCGCGCCCACCGCATCATCCTCTACTCGATCTCGCTGGATCTGTTCTCGGTGTTGTTCGGCGGAGTGGTCGCGATCCTGCCGGTGTTTGCCGCCGACGTGCTCGGCGTCGGCGCTTCCGGGCTGGGCCTGCTGCGTGCCGCGCCGTCGGCCGGGGCCATGCTCACGCTTTTGGCGTGCACGCGCTTTCCGCCCACGCGCGCCGCCTGGCGCAACCTGCTCGTGGCGGTCACCGGCTTCGGACTGGCGACGCTCGTGTTCGCGCTGTCCAAATGGTTCTGGTTGTCGATGGCGGCGCTGTTCGCCACCGGCGCCTTCGACAGCATCAGCGTGGTGATCCGCGGCACGATCCTGCAAGTGCTGCCGCCCGACCATCTGCGCGGGCGCGTGGTGTCGGTCAACAACGTATTCGTCAGTGCGTCCAACGAGCTGGGCGCCTTCGAGTCCGGCCTCGCCGCACACTTGATGGGGACGGTGCCTTCGGTGATCTTCGGTGCCGCGATGACGCTGGCGACCGTGCTCTACGTGTGGCGGCGGTCGAAAGATCTGTTCGCGGTGAATCTGACGTAAGCGGCGCGTCGAGCCGGCCGGGTGCCGTTGCGACGGTGGATCTTGGGTGCGCGCGTGGAAGAAGCGCGCGCCGGCATGGGTCTCGTGAGGCGCCTTGTCCGCGGGAAAACGACTCTCGCGCTGGATGCGGAACAGCGAGCCGCCCACGGGGCGCGGATCGGCGACATAATGTGGACTCGCGGCGGACGCGCGCTCCCGGGGATGGGCAGGATTTCGGTGCGGGCATCTTGGGACGGAGGGCGGGGAAGATGACGGCTCGGCGTGCAGAACAACCGGCGGACGTGCGCGGCCACGTGTCCGCGGAGGAATGGCAACTGCGGGTGGATCTCGCCGCCGCTTACCGGCTGGTGGCGCTGTTCGGCTGGGACGATCTGGTGTTCACCCACATCTCGGCGCGGGTGCCGGGGCCCGAGCGCCATTTCCTCATCAATCCCTACGGCTTCCTGTTCGAGGAGATCACCGCCAGCTCGCTGGTCAAGGTGGACTTGAACGGCGGGATCGTGATGGACACGCCGCACTTCATCAATCCCGCCGGCTTCACCATCCACAGCGCGATCCACGCCGCGCGCGAGGACGCGCATTGCGTGCTGCACGTGCATTCGGTGAACGGCGTGGCGGTATCGGCGCAGAAACACGGCCTGCTGCCGATCTCGCAGCAGTCCTTGTTCGTGCTCGCTTCGCTGGGCTATCACGATTACGAAGGCGTGGCGCTGCGCGAGGAGGAAAAACCGCGCCTGGTGCGCGACCTCGGCGACAAGTCGTTCCTCATGCTGCGCAACCACGGTCTGCTGACGGTGGGCGCCACGGTCGCCGACGCCTTCTTGTTCATGTATCTGTTCGAGGCGGCCTGCATGATCCAGGTGCGCGCGCAGAGCGGCGGGGGCGAGCTGCTGCCGATCGCGCAGCCCATCCTCGACGGCATCCGCGCGCAGGCGGCCCAGGTGACCAAGGGCCTGGGCGGCGCGCTGGTGTGGCCGGGCCTGCTGCGCAAACTCGACCGGCTCGATCCTTCTTACAAAACGTGAGCGCGGACGCCTTCGTCGCCTGGCACGCCGCGGGGCGGCGCTTCGTCCATCGCGGTCAGGCGATCTTCTATCGCGAGCACGGCGCCGCCGGTGCGCAGCCGGCGCTGCTGTTGATTCACGGTTTTCCCACCGCGTCCTGGGATTGGCACAAGCTGTGGCCGGCGCTGACGCGCGAGTTCGCCCAGGTGCTGGCGCCGGACCTGATCGGTTTCGGGGCGTCGGCCAAACCGCGCCGCTACGATTACTCGATTTTCGACCAGGCCGATCTGTGCGAGGCGCTGCTGCGCGACCGCGGCGTGACGCGGTTTCACGTGCTGGCCCACGACTACGGCGATACCGTGGCCCAGGAGCTGCTCGCGCGCGAGTCCGAACGCCGCGCGCTCGGCCAGGAGGGCTTGCGCCTGGAGTCCGTGTGCTGGCTCAACGGCGGACTGTTTCCGGAAACGCATCGGGCGCGGTGGGTGCAGAAGCTCTTGCTCACGCCCCTGGGTCCGTGGCTGGCGCGGGCGATGAACGAGCGCCGTTTCGCGCGCAGCTTCGCGGCGGTGTTCGCGCCCGCCACCCGGCCCAGCGCCGCGGAGCTGCACGAGTTCTGGCAGCTCGTGCAGCACGCAGGCGGGGCGCGCATCGCTCATCGCCTGATCCGCTACATCCCGGAGCGGCGCGATCACCGCAGCCGCTGGGTCGGGGCGCTGGTGCGCAGTCCGGTGCCGCTACGGCTGGTGTGCGGCGGCATCGATCCGGTGTCCGGCGCGCACATGGCGGCGCGCTACCGCGAACTGGTGCCGGACGCCGACGTGGTTCTGCTGGCGCAGGCCGGACACTATCCGCAGCTCGAGGCGCCGCAGGACACTCTGGCCGCTTTCCTCGCGTTTCAGCGCGCCCTCGGCACGCTCAAATCTTGATTTCGCTGATCTGCACGATGGGCTGGATCGGCGTGTAGTTGGGGATGTCGGCCATGATCTCGGCGGCATGCGGGCCGAACGAGGTCTGGAACGCCTCCACGGAGTCGAACAGCAGGTGGCCCATCGCCACGTAGGTCGGCGGCGAACCGGGCGTGCCGCCGGCCAGGCCCTGTTCCACCGCGATGCCCTTGCACGCCGCGCCGCATTTATTCTTCACCATCGGCATGTGCGTCTTACAGTAGTAGTCCATGTCGAACTTGGCGCCCGCTCGATACGGATACAGCACGCTGACTTTGATCATCGTCTCCTCCTCGCGTACGAATGGCCGGTGTGAGGGATTAGAATCCCGGCCGCGCCGTCCGGCAAGCGCAACGGGCGAGGCGGCGCGCGTTGTGGCGTTTCTGACCCGCGCGGCGCCCGGACTCAGGAGCGCTCCGGCATGCGGCGCAGCAGACTCAGGCACAGCCCCAGCGCAGGCGGCAGCAGGAGCAGGATCCAGTGCAGATTGTCCTGCCGCGGAATCGCCGGGCTCAGTTTGAGCAGCGGCGTGCAGAGCGCCGCCACCGCGATGATCCAGACCAGTGCGCGCTGCCGCGGACCCCAGGCGCGCGCGGCCGGAGCACCGCGCAGCAGCCCCGGCAGCAGCGCCCAGTACAGCGGATCGAGCAGCAGCAGGTTTTGATTGCCCCAGCTCGCCCAGTGCCGCGTGAATCCCCACATGAGCAGCAGGATCGTGCCGCCCAAGGCGCACGGCAGGGCGTAGAGCACGGCGAGCGCGGTGAAGCCGATGCGCGTGCCGCGCGCCAGCAGCAGCAGCCCGGCCAGGACGAGACCGAGCGCCAGGAACGGCACGCGCAGATCGGGCGTCGCGGCGGGTTCGTCGGGCAGCCGCGCTTGCATCAGGCGGCGTTCCGAGACGACCAGCGGCACGCGCTTGCCGGCGGCCTCGCTCACCGTCACGTCGCGCAGCGCGCGCATCAGCACCATGGGCACGAAGCTTTCCTGCCACAAATCGAGCGGGCGATCGGCGACCGGACCCAGCGCCAGGTCCATGCCCAGGGCTAGCAGGGGGTCGGGCCAGATCAGCCGCACCGCGTCGCTGCGGTAGCTCGCGCGCGTGGGCCGCGCCTGGAGCTGGGCGCGCAGCGCGCCGCCGAGGGCGCGGTCGAGCGCGTCGCGCACCTGCGTGGAGCAGTTGGCGCGGAAATAATCGTAGTCGTACTGCGCATGCTCCGGTCGCGCGTTCCATTCCAGGAAGTCGCGCAGCGCCGCGCGCTGCGGCGGGCTGAGCGCCAGCGCCTGCTCCTCGACCCAGCGGCCCTCCTCGCGATACAGCGCGAGATCCAGCGCCAGCGGGTCGGCGGCGATGCGATAGCGCATGAGCCCGCGGGCGAAGTTCAGGAAGAAGTGGCGCTGGTTGAAGTCGAAGATGCCGTAGTTGTAGGCGACGGCGCTGCCGGTGGCCGCGTCGCGCACCAGGATGGCGTTGTGGCCGAAGCGTTCCCAGTAGATCTCGCCGGGGCCGAAAGTCAGCAGGCTGATCGAGAGCGTTTCTCCGCCGTCGGCTTGCGGCTGCGCCTGCGCGGGTAGCACGGCGCACAGCAGGGCGAAGGCGGCAAGGAGCAGTCGCCGGTTGGGGAACGGAGCGGGCATGGCGGCATGATAACCGCCGCCGGTGGCGCTTTCAGGTCTGCGCCAGAGCGACTTGCAGCAGATGGATGCGCCGGCTGTCGGCGCGTTGTACGTTGAACTGAAAGCGGTCGATGGTCAGGCTCTCGCCGCGGCGCGGCAGATGGCCGAAGCCGTGCAGCACCAGGCCGGCGACGGTATCGAACTCCTGGTCGGAGAAATCGGCGCCGAAATAGGCGTTGAACTCCGCGATCGGCGTCAGGCCGTTGACCAGGTAGTGGCGCTCGTCCTGCTTGAGGATGTGGGCCATGGCGGATTCGTCGAACTCGTCGTCGATCTCGCCGACGATGGTTTCCAGCACGTCCTCGATGGTCACCAGTCCGGCCACTCCGCCGTACTCGTCCGCCACCAGCGCCATGTGGTTGTGGCTCTTGCGGAAGTCCTTGAGCAGCACGTTGACGCGCTTGGACTCGGGCACGAACACCGCCGGGCGCAGCCAGCGGCGCAAGTCGAACGTCGCCGGATCGTAGCCCGGCACGCCGACGGAAAACTTGAGCAAGTCCTTGGCCAGCAGGATGCCGACGATCTCGTCCTTGGAATCGCCGATCACCGGAAAGCGCGAGTGGCCGGCTTCCACCACTTCGCGCAGCAGGCGCTGAAGCGGCCAGCGCTGCGCCACCACGATCATCTGCGCGCGCGGCACCATGATGTCGCGCACCGACAGCTCGGCGGTCTCGAACACGCCGCGGATCATCGCGGCGGCGTCGGCGTCCACCAAACCGTCCTCGCGCGCCGCCTGCAGCAAGCCGAGCAGGTCCGCGCGCGAGCGCGGCCCGCGCGCCATGCGCCGGGTCAGACGCCGCCACCAGCCGGGGCTGCCGGGCGGTTGGCGGCCGCCGCTTCCCTGTGGAGTTGCGCTCATCGAAGGCGTTCAGTAAGGATCGGGGAAACCCAGACGGGCGAGGATTTCGCGCTCGCGCGCCTCCATGCGCCGCGCGTCGTCCGCGCGCTCGTGATCGTAGCCGAGCAGGTGCAACACGCCATGCACCACCAGGTGCGCCCAGTGCGCGCGCGGGTCCTTGCCCTGTTCGTGCGCTTCGCGCGCCACCAGCGGCGCGCAGATCACCAGGTCGCCCAGCACCGGCTCGCAGGCCCCTTCTGCTTCGTAGGGAAAGGACAGCACGTTGGTGGCGTAGGGTTTGCGCCGGAACTTGCCGTTGAGCGCGGCGCTCTCGGTTTCGTCCACGATGCGAATGGTCAGCTCGCCCGCGTGCACGTCATCCGCCGCGGCCAGCGCCGCCCGCGCCCAGGCGCGCAAGGTCGAAGGCGCCGGCACGCCGGCGCTGGCGACGCGCCGCTGCACGTTGATGGGGTTCGAAGGCGGCGCGTCGGGCCGGCGCTCAGGATGGTTCACGTTTTTCCCATGCGTCGTAGGCGCGCACGATGGATTGCACCAGCGGATGGCGCACCACGTCGGCGTCGCTGAAATAAGTGAAACGGATGCCGGACACGTGGGCGAGCACTTCGATGGCGTGCTTGAGCCCGCTCGGTACGCCTTTGGGCAGGTCGATTTGGGTGATGTCGCCGGTGACCACCGCCACCGAGCCGAAGCCGATGCGGGTCAGGAACATCTTCATCTGCTCCACGGTCGTGTTCTGCGCCTCGTCGAGAATGACGAAAGACTCGTTGAGCGTGCGGCCGCGCATGAAGGCCAGCGGCGCCACCTCGATCACGCTGCGCTCGGTCAGGCGCGCCACTTTGTCGAAGCCCAGCATCTCGTACAGCGCGTCGAACAGCGGGCGCAGATAGGGATCGATCTTCTGCGCCATGTCGCCGGGCAGGAAACCGAGCTTTTCGCCGGCCTCCACCGCCGGGCGCACCAGCACCAGGCGGCGCACGCGATCGCTCTCCAGCGCCGCCACCGCGCTCGCCACCGCGAGGTAAGTCTTGCCGGTGCCGGCCGGGCCGATGCCGAAAGTCAGATCGTGCGTGGCGATGTTGCGCAGATAGGCCTGCTGCTGAGGGCTGCGGCCGCGCACGATGCCGCGCTTGGTGCGGATGGAGCGCACGGTTTCGGCGGTGCCGCCGCGCTCCGCACGCGGCGTGCCGTAGTCTTCGGCCGGGTCGTCGCGGTGCTCGCGCAGCGCCAGGTGCACCGCTTCGCTGTCGATCACCGCGTCCTCGGTCTGCGCGTAGAGTTCGCGCAGCACATGCTCGGCGCGCGTCACCGCCTCCGCCGGTCCGGCGAGACGGAACCGGTTGCCGCGGTTCTTGATCTCCACGCCCAGTCCCAGTTCGATGGCCCGCAGATGGGCGTCGAAGGGGCCGTTGAGATTGGCCAGACGTCCACCGTCGTCGGGATCCAGCACCAGATCCACGCGGGCGTTTTCGAGGTGCAAGCGGTTCACGCGGCCAAGGGCTCGGCGAGCTGCACCAGGCGGCCGCGCAGGGAGTTGGGCAGGGCTTCGGTGATCTCGAGGTCCACGAAACGGCCGATCCATGCCTCGGGGGGGTCGCGCGACAGCGGGCCTGGCGCACCGTCCGCGATGTCGAAGTTGACCCAGCGGTTGCAGGCGGTCCGCCCGGCGAGCCGGCCGCCGCCCTTGACGGCCGGCTTCTCCACCAGCACGCGCTGCACGGTGCCGACCAGGCGGCGGGCGTAGTCGGCGCCGAGGCTGCGGATACGCGCCTGCAGCCGCGCGAGCCGCTCGTGCTTGACCGCCTCGGGCACGTTGTCCCTGAGGTTCGCCGCCGGCGTGCCGGGACGCGGGCTGTAGATGAAGGAGAACGCCGAGTCGAAACGCGCTTCCTCGATGAGCTGCAGGGTCTGCTCGAAATCCGCCTCGGTCTCGCCGGGGAAGCCGACGATGAAATCCGAGGACAGCGCGAGGCCGGGACGCGCCGCGCGCAGGCGGCGGATTTTGTCCAGATACTGCGCGCGGGTGTAGCCGCGCTTCATCATGCCGAGGATGCGGTCGGAGCCGGACTGCACCGGCAGGTGCAGATAGCCGGCGAGCTTGGGTTCGACGGCGTAGGCTTCGATCAGCGCGTCGCCGAACTCGGCGGGATGGGAGGTCGTGAAGCGGATGCGGCCGAGGGTTTCGAAGCGCGCCAGGAGGTGGATCAGCAAGGCCAGGTCGCACTCCCCGCCGTCCGCCATCTTGCCGCGATAGGCGTTCACGTTCTGGCCGAGCAGCGTCACTTCGCGCACGCCCTGGGCCACCAGGCTGTCGACTTCGGCCAGCACGTCGTCGAGCGGCCGGGAGACTTCCTCGCCGCGCGTGTAGGGCACGATGCAGAAACTGCAGTATTTGGAGCAGCCCTCCATGATCGAGACGAAGGCGGTCGGACCTTCCGCGCGCGGCTCTGGCAGGCGGTCGAACTTCTCGATCTCCGGGAAACTCACGTCCACCGCCGGCCGGCGCGTGCGGCGCGTTTCCTCCAGCAATTCCGGCAGGCGGTGCAGGGTCTGCGGGCCGAACACCACGTCCACGATCTTGGCGCGCGCGGCGAGCGCCTCGCCCTCCTGGCTCGCCACGCAGCCGCCGACGCCGATCAGGCGATCGGCGCGCGCCGCTTTCCATTCTTTCCAGCGCCCCAGCTCGGAGAACACTTTCTCCTGCGCCTTCTCGCGCACCGAACAGGTATTGAGCAGCAACAGATCCGCCGCTTCGGGATCGGCGGTGAGCTCGTATCCGTGGGAGGCCTTCAGGACGTCCGCCATCTTGGACGAGTCGTACTCGTTCATCTGGCAGCCGAAGGTTTTGATGTACAGCTTGGCCATCGACCGGTGCCGCTGGATTGGGGATCCATTATACCGGGCCGTTGGTCGCAACGGCCGGCGCGGGTTCCAGCGGGTTAATCCAAATCGGCGCAGCGACGCATCCAAGCTGCGTCGGTGATCCACCGGCAACGAGAAAACAGCGAGGATGCGATGGCAAGCAGCAGAAAGGCGCAGGGTGGTGCAGCGATGTTGGCGGCGGCACTGGGGCTGGCGGTGGCGGTCAATGCGGCGTTCGGTTACGTACTCAGCCGCACGCCCACCCACGGGCAGCTTTACTACGCAGCGCTGCGCGACCGCGGCCGCCTCGTCGTTTACGTCGCCGGCCTGCCGGCGGTGAAAGTGACGTGCAAACGGGGTTGAGCGCGGCGGCGCCTTACGGGATCAGGACGAGTTTGCCGGTGACGCGGCGCTCCATCAGATCGCGCAGCGCCTGCCCCGCCTCGGCGAGGCGATAGGTTTTCGGCGCCATCGGCTGGAGCCGGCCCTCCGCGATCCAGCCGAACAGGCGACGGAAATTTTCCGCGCTGACCTGCGGCTCGCGCGCGACGAAAGCCCCCCAGAACACGCCCACCGCCGCGGCGCCCTTGAGTAGCAGGCGGTTGGCCGCGATCTCGGGGATGGTGCCGGAAGCGAAACCGATGACGAGATAACGGCCGTTCCAGTTGATGCAGCTCAAGCAATCCTGCGCGAGCGCGCCGCCCACCGGGTCGTAGATCACGTCCGCGCCGGCGCCGCGGGTGAGTGTCTTGACCGCCTCCTTGAGGCTTGCGCGCGAATAATCCACCGTTTCGTCCGCGCCGAAGCTCTGGCACAGCGCGAGTTTGGCGGCGGAGGAGGCCGCGGCGATCACGCGCGCCCCGAGCAGCTTGCCGAGTTGCACCGCCGCCAGCCCCACGCCGCCGGCGGCGCCCAGCACCAGCAGCGTCTCCCCGGGTTTGAGCGCGCCGCGCTGGACCAGGGCGTGCAGGGCGGTGCCGTAAACCAAGGGGAAGCCGGCGGCCGTGATCGCGTCGAGCGCGTCGGGCAGGGTCAGCACGCTCTCGGCGGGGGCCACGACTTGCTGCGCATAGCCGCCCACCGGCACCAGCGCCGCCACCCGGTCGCCCGGCTTCACGTGGGTCACGCGCGCGCCGACTTCCAGCACCGTGCCCGCGACTTCCGCGCCCGGCGTGAACGGCGGCGTCGCCTTCATCTGGTACTTGCCCGCGATGATCAGCGTGTCGGGGAAATTCACGCCGGCCCCGGCGACCGCGATGCGCACGCCGGATGGCGTCAGCGGCGGTTCCGGCAGGTCTTCGTACACCAGCTTTTCGGGCGGTCCGAGTTCGCGGCAGACGATGGCTTTCATGGAATTCTCCTGGCGGGTGGGTGTTCGTCGTTCATCGTTTTGGAGGGACGACCTCGAAACGCTAGCGCCCTGATGGCGCCGGCAGCACCGCGACGCGACCGCCGCCGAGTTCGCGCGCGCCACAGCTCGCGCGCACGGCGTACAGCCAGCCGCGCGCGTCGGCGTGGAGCGGCTCGGCGTACAGCTCCAGCGCCGCGCCGAGGTCGTCGAGCCGCTCGACGGCGAAGCGGAATTCGCGCACCGCGGCGAGCCAGCCCGGCGCCGCGCGTTCGCCACGCGCGCGCGCGCGCAGGCCGCCGTGGATGGCCATGGCCTGCGCGCCATACTCGATCAGGTGCAGCGCGTCGAGTCGTCCATCCCGGCGCAGCGGGTGGGCGGGATCGAGATGCGTGTGCGTGCGCGCGCGCAGGTGCCGCGCATCCCAGCTCAGCACCTCGGTGATCAGGCACATGCGGCCGGCGTGCGGGATCAGCGCGCGGATTTCCTCGCTTCCGAGCGCGGCGGCGGTCACGGAAGGACGTCCACGCACAGCGCGCCGTGGCCGGCATCCTCGAAGGTCGCGCGGCCGGCCGCGCCGCGCGCCAGCAGGTGCAGCAGCGGCAGCGCGCGCAGCGCGGGATTGGCAAGCCGTAGGGTTTCCAGCGCCGCGTCGTCCATGCGGCTGGGTTGCGCGCGCGCGACGCGCGCGATGCGCAGGCGGCCCAGGGCCTGCGGCAAGGCCCGGGCGGACAGCACCAGCGCCACGCTCGCGGCCAGCGCGATGGGGCGCTTTTCGTACAGCGGCGCCGGCGGTGGCACGTCGTAAACGACCAGCAGGGTGTCGAGATTCTCGCCGCCCGCCAGCAGGGTGGCTTCGAGCAGACCGGCGGCGAAGGAGGCGTCGTAGGCGCAGATCGTATTGGACGGCCCGCGCGCTGCCGTGGCGATGCTCCAGTAGCCGGCGGCGGCGTTGTGCACCGAGTTGTGAAAGTCGGTCGGCGAGAGTTGCGGCGCGGGATGGGCCAGCGTCTGGCAGATGCGGTGGATGATGCCGGTGTCGGCGTCGGAGGAGGCGAACACCGCCGCGAGCCGCTCGGCCGGCAGCGGCCAGCGTGCCAGCGCGTCTTCGGCGGCGCGGAACGCCAGGCGTACCGCCGGCGGTGCGCGGCGGCGCTCGTTGGGCGGTAGAAGCTGCGAGAAAGACGGGGGCAGTTCGGCGGCCACGTGAGGCGCTGCACCGCGCAGTACCGCGCAGGCCGTCGCCCAGTCCGGCAGGCCCGGGGCTGCGATGCCGGCCGCGGCGACGCTGAGCGTCATGCCGTTCATCGGCGCCCCTGCCTCGGCGCGCGTTGCCGCGCTCGCGCCTGGCGCGCGCCATGGCGCCTCACGCGCGCGCTCCCAGCAGAAGGCTGCAATTGCTGCCGCCGAAGCCGAAGGAGTTGGAGAGTACGCGCCGGAGCGGCACGTGGCGCGTGCTCATCAGGATGGCGCCTTCGATCCGCGGATCCTTGCGGCGCGTGTTGAGGCTGCGCGGCAGAAAACCTTCGCGCAGGGCGAGCAGCGACAGCACCGCTTCCAGCGCGCCGGCGGCGCCCAGCGTGTGGCCGGTCCAGCCCTTGGTCGAGCTGCACGGCACGTCGCGCCCGAACAGCGCGCACAGCGCGCGGTCTTCGGCGAGATCGTTGGCCGGCGTGCCGGTGCCGTGCAGGTTGATGTAATCCACCTCCTGCGGCGCGATCCGGGCGCGCGCCAGCGCGGCGCGCATGGCGGCGATCGCGCCGCGCCCTTCGGGGTCGGGCGCCGACATGTGATGGGCGTCGCTGCTCTCGCCGTACCCTTCCAGGCGCCAGCGCGCGTCGCCGGCCTCGCGTTCCAGCAGGAGAAAAGCCGCCGCTTCGCCGAGCGACAGTCCGCTGCGTTCGGCGTCGGCCGGCCGGCAGACGTCGCGCGCCACCAGTTGCAAGGCGTGGAACCCGTACAAGGTGGTCAGGCACAGGCTGTCCACGCCGCCGACCACGGCCGCGTCGCACAGCCCGGCGCCGAGCGCGCGCGCCGCGGCGGCGAAAACCTTGGCGCTGGACGAGCAGGCGGTGGAGATGGCCGCGCTCGGTCCGCAAAGCGCCAGGCGCCGGCGCACGTAGTCGGCGACTGCATAAGTGTTCTGCATGGTGCGGTGCTGGAACCAGTCCGGCAGACGGTCCTCGCGCAGTTCGCGGTAGGCGCGCTCGGTCTCGCGCACGCCGGAGGTCGAGGTGCCGATGAACACGCCGACGCGCTGCGCGCCGTAGCGCGCCCGCGCGCGCTCCACGGCCGCGACGAATCCATCCTGGTTCAGGCCCAGCTCGGCCAGCCGGTGATTGCGGCAGTCCCAGGCGGACCACTGCGGCGGCAGCGGGATCTCCAGTCCGTCCACCGCGCCGATCCAGGTGTCGAGCGTGCAGTCCTCGAACGCCTGCCGCCTGAGACCGCTGCGTTCCTCGCGCAGCGCACGCGCGTGCGCCTCCAGCCCGCGGCCCAGCGCCGAGGTCGCGGTGAAGGCGGTGATGGCCGGCGGCTCAAAGTGCCTTGCGTTCATCGGGCTGCTCGCCGGGCCGCGCCGCGGACCAAAAGTCGTAGAAGTTGAACCAGTTGTCGGGGGCGGCGCGCGCGTAATGCTCCAGGCGCCGGGCGTAGCGTTCCACGCATGCGCGGATGAAGGCGTCGCGCTGCGCACGCGGCACGGCCTGTCCGTCGAGGAAGCGCTCGAAGTGTAGCGTGTAGCGGCGGCCGCCACGATACAGGCCGAAGCACAGCACCACCGGGGCCCCCAACACCGCCGCCAGCTTCCACGGCGCTTCCGGCAGCCGCGCGCGGGCGCCGAGGAACTCCACCGGCAATCCCCGGTCGCGGCCGGTGGTGCGATCGGCCATGAGGCCGACCAGGCAACCCTGCTGCAGGGCCTCGTGCAGCGCCAGGCCCAGTTGCGGATGGCTGCGGCTGCCGTCGATGAGCTCGTCGGCCAGTTTCGGATTGAGCCGCGTCAACAGGCCCATGTAGATGCCGCCGTGGCGCTGATCCATCACGATGCGGTAGCGCACGCCGCGCCGCACCGCGCCGACCACCCGCAGCACGTCGTAGCTGCCCAGGTGCGCGGTCAACATCAACGCGCCGCCGCCACCATGCACGCGCGCCAGCACCTGCTGCGGATCGTGCACCGTCACCTCCAGTTCCTGATGGCGGCCGGCGAGCAGATAGACACGGTCCAGCGCGCAAGTCGCGAAAGCATAGAGCGTCCGCAGTACGCCCAGCGCGCCTTGTCGCGGTGCGCCCGCGCGGCGCAGGAACGCGCGCAGGCTGCGCCGCACCGGCCCGGCGGTGAGATAGAAGTAGAACACCACCGGCCCCAGCACCAAGCGCGCCACGCCGCGGCCCAGGCGCAGTGCGATCCAGGCCATCAGCGCGACCATCGCCGGCGAGCTGCGCTCGCGGCTGCGCTTCCATTCCGGCGTGGCGGCGGCGTTCACGGCGGCGCGGGAGAGAACGACAACTCGCCCTGCGCGGCGAGGCCGTCCGCGGTTTCGTAGCGGAACGCCGCGCGGCCGCGCGCGGCTTCGACGCGCAGGCTGAGCTGCAGGGGCCCGCCCGGCGGCACGGGACGCAGGAATTTGGCTGCGGGCACGCCCGTCACCCGCACCGCGCCCAGGCGTTCGCGCAGCGTGGCGGCCGCGAGGTCCAGGAGCAGCACGGCCGGCAGTAACGGCCGGCCGGGGAAATGGCCGGCGAGGCAGGGATGATGCTCCGAGACCTCGACGATGGTATGGAAATCCAGCGTCCGCGTCACAGCAGTTCGCGCAGCGCCGCGCGCGCCAGTTTGCCGACGTCGTTGCGCGGCAGGCGTTCGACTTTGCGCAGCGGCCGCGGCAGGAACACCGGATCGATCAGCCGTGCGAGCGCGGCGCGGATTTCGCGCTCGGAAAGCCGCGGCGCCACCACCAAGGCCGCCGGACGGGACAGCACGTCCTGCGCGGCACCGGCCTCCGGCTGGAACACGATGCCGTCGATCACGCCGGGAATGGACAGTAGCTTCTGCGTGAGGTCGGCGAGCGAGGCGCGCTTGCCGGCGACTTTGAGCATGTCCGCCGCACGGCCGAGGAGACGGAAGCCGCCATCGCAAGCTTCGAGCACGTCCTGCAGCGGAACTGGTTGCGGCAGATGCACGCCGCGCGCGGAACATCCGCCCGCCTGGTACTCGATGGTCACGCCCGGAAGCGGCTGCCACGGTTCGCCGGCCAGCGTGCGCCGCGTCGCCAGGCTGCCGGCCTCGGAGCAGCCGTAGATCTCGTGCACCGGGGCGGAGAATTGGGCTTCGGCGCGCTCCGCCAGCTCGCACGGCAGTGGCGCGGTCGCGGAAATCACGCCGGCGAGTTCGGGAAGTTTCGTCCCCGATGCGAGCAGGGCGCGGATGTGCACCGGCGTGGTGACCAGGATGCGCGGTGCGGGCAGCTCGTCCAAGGCGGTGCGCACGTCGGGCGGGAACACCGGCCGGCCGCGGTGCACGCCGTGGCCACCGGCCAGGGCCAAGAGCACGCTCGCCTCCAGGCCGTACATGTGCTGGGGCGGCACGGTGGCCACGATGTGGCAGCGGCCGTGGCCGTCGAGCAGACGCCGCGCCAGTTCTTGGCCGGCGTGCGAGAGCGCGTGCCAGGGTTTGCGGATCGGCTGCGGCGCGCCGGTGCTGCCGGAGGTGTAGACGATGGCCACGCACAGGTCGGCGGCCAGCGCTGGCAGCTCGACCCGAGGCGCCGGGTCGCGCGGGGCCGCGGTCCGTGGCAGGACCAGCTCGACCGCGCAGGTGGGATGGTCGCCGATGGCATAGGCGCCCGGGTGGTCGGCGCGGACCGCGGCCAGGGCGCTGGCATGGCCGCTCGGCGGCAGCAACGCCGGCTGGCCGCGCAGCGCGAGCGCGGCGAAGGCGAGCGCGAAGCAATAACGGTCTTCGCACAGGTTCAACGCGGCGGGAGCGTCCGGCAAGCGAGCGGCCAGTTCCAGCGCGGCCTGTGCGAACTGTGCGCGTGTGATCGTCGCGCCGCGGTGCAGGAACAGCGGCGCGTTTGCCTCCGCCGGCGCGAGCAGGGGCAGTTTCACGGCGCCGCCTCCGGTTCCTTGGCGTAACGGCCCGCGAATGGTGGCCGGCGGCGCAGCGTCAGGCGCAGGGATTCCAGGAAACCCGGCTGCGGCAGCCCGCGAAAACGCCAGCGGCGCCAGGCGTATTCGGTCACGAACACCGCGGCGAGCAGCGCGTAGGCGCCGAGATTGGCGAATTCCGACCAGCGCCGCGCGTCGCCCTCGAAGACGAGCAGGAGTTCGGTCCCGAGCAATGCGGCGATGACCGCCGTCCACAGCCAGGTCACGGCGCGGGTATAGGCGAGCAGCGCCGGCGACATGGGGTCGTGAGCGGCGGCGGCGATGCGCGTCACCAGCGGGGTGCGGCCAGGCAGCAGCGTGGCCGCGAAAGCGCACAGCACGACGGCGGGCAGCGTGATCGAGGGCAGGTACAGCGCCCAGCGCCCGGCGCCGGCGATCAATAGCAAGGCGTAGCCCGCGCCCAGGGCGGCCAGTCCCAGCCAGGCGCCGCCCGCGCGGCGCGCCAGGGGCACGTAGAGCACGCCGGCGGCAAGCGCCATCGCGCCGGCCCATTGCAGTGCCGGTCGCTGCTCGATGACCGATAGATGCGTCAGCACCGGGTAGGCGGCGAACAGGCACCAGCGCATGGAAGGGCTTGGTTCGGCGTTCAGACGGCTTGGACGGCGCGCTGGTGCGCGATGTAGTCGGCCAAGGCCGCCAGCGACGCGAAGGCGCGGCGCGTGGCCTCGTCCTCGGCGCGCAGCTCCACGCCGTATTTCTGCTGCACCGCCAGCGCGATCTCCAGCGCGTCGATCGAGTCCAGCCCCCAGCCCTGGCCGGGTTCGCCGAACAGCGGTGCGGCGGGATCGACGTCGTCCACGCGCTTGTCCTCGAGGTTGAGCGCTGTGATCAGCAGGGCGGCCAGTTCGCGTTCGTTGTCCTTCATCGTCGCTCCGTCAGCACGTCGGATTTTGCGCAGTGTATTCGCTGAACACGCCGAACACCGTGCGCCGCTGCACTGCCTGGAAGCCGGCCTGGCGCAGGGCGGCCAGGATGGTTTCCGGCGACACGCAGTGTTCGATGGTGTCCCAGTAGTAGCGCATGAGCTGCGCCGGGGCGCGTCCGCGGCCGCAGGTGCGGGTGGCCAGCGGCACCAGGCTGCGCAGGTAGAAACGCAGCGCCGCATGCCCCAGGGCGTTGCGCGGGCGAGTGATTTCCAGCAGCAGGAGACCGCCCCCCGCTCTGAGTACGCGGCGGAATTCGCGGAAAGTGGCGGCGAGATCGGCGACGTGGCGCAAGGCGTAGCCCATGGTCAGGCGGTCGAAACTGGCGTCGGCGAACGGCAGGCGCTCGGCCCAGCCTGGCACCGTGCGCCGCACCCCGCGGTCGCGCGCCCGCGCCAGCATGCCCTGGCTGGGATCGAGCGCCACCACCAGGCCGCCGTTGCCGACCAGCGGCTGCGCCAGCGCGGCGATCATGCCCGTGCCGCTACCCACGTCCAGCACGCGCTGGCCGGGTCCGACGCCGGCACGGCGCAAGGCCTCGCGCCGATAGCGCCGGCCGGAGCCGAAGCTCATCACGGCATTGATCCAGTCGTAGTCGCCCGCGGCCGCGTCGAACCACTGCCGCACCCTGCGGGTCCGTCCCGCCTCGTCGGAGTAGTACTCGCGCAGCGGCGGATGGGGCGGCAGCGGTCCAGCGACGACGGGCGAGGGATCGTCAGTGGCGGGCGCGACCGGCACCCGCAACGATCCCGAACGCTCGGCCGGGAAGGGCCGGGCAGGATGCTGCGGAGTGCGGCTCAGATGCGCCA
The DNA here is from genome assembly GCA_019689635.1 of Nevskia sp. Taxonomy (GTDB): domain Bacteria; phylum Pseudomonadota; class Gammaproteobacteria; order Nevskiales; family Nevskiaceae; genus Nevskia. Next base: position 26,350 of record JADGHB010000017.1, read on the forward strand.
CGGGCGGCAGGGAATGAAACGTGCAAGTGGCATAAGGAATCGTGACGAGATCGGCGCAGTGAAAACGGTGTGGCGGTAAAATGTCGGTCGAACGAACTTGATTCATGCCCCGCTTGCGCCGGCTCCCCCGAGCGGCGGCAGCGTCCCCGCAACAATGCATTTTATATGAGAACGGCGCCGCAGAAAGGTGTACCGGCTCGCGGCTTGGGAGATACTGGACTCATGAAGCTGCCCGAAAGCCCCGCCACGCCCTGCGCGACCGCATGGCCGGATGCGCCGCCCCGCATCGAGCCGCTGCGACCCGCGGGGGCCGTGTCCTCGCTGGAAACGCTGTGCGCTTTCCGTTGCGCGCGCGCGGCCGCGGACGATCCCGCGGTGGCCGCGGTGCCGCTTCAGCCGCTGGCGGAGGACAACGGCGAACGCTGGCCCGCCAGCGGGACGGTGCGCAGCGGGGCCGACGCCGGTCTGCTGTGGCGTGAAGACGGCGAACGCCTGTGCCTGCAGATGCGGCTCGAGGAGGCGGCGCTGCAGCCGATGGCCGCCGCCGTGGAAGGCGCTTACCGCCGGGCGCTGGCCGCGGCGGCGGCACGCGGTTATCCGCATCTGTGGCGGATCTGGCATTACCTGGGCGAGATCAACGCAGGTGAAGGCGATAGCGAGCGCTATCGTCAGTTCTGCATCGGCCGCCACCGCGCGCTGGCCGGCGCGCCGGGCTTCGAGGCCCAGCTTCCCGCCGCCAGCGCCATCGGTACCCGTGGCGGCGGTCTGTCCATGGTGATGCTCGCCGGACGCCGGCCCGGCATTCAGGTCGAGAACCCGCGCCAGGTCAGCGCCTTCCGTTATCCGCGCGCCTACGGTCCGCGCAGTCCGAGCTTCTCGCGCGCCGTGCTGCTGCCCTGGCGCGACGGCGCCCAGCTTCTGGTTTCCGGTACCGCCAGCATCGTCGGTCACGCCACCGCGCATGCGGGCGATGCCCTCGCGCAGTTGCGCCAGACCGTCGACAATCTCGCGGCCTTGCGCGCCCAGGCCAGGCGCTTGCTCGGGGTGCCCTCCCTCGTCAGCGAGGGCAAGGATCCCTGGACCGTCGAATCGATGACGCTGTACCTGCGCCACGCGTCCGATTGGCCGGCGCTCGCCGCCGAGCTGCCGCGTCTGTTTCCCGCACAACGGCTGCAGATCTACCTGGGCGACATCTGTCGGCGCGAACTGTTGCTCGAGATCGAGGCGGTGTACCGCGCGAGCGCCGTGCCATGAATGGGCTGTGCGCTGCGCTCCGACTGTGGCGCGCGATGGCCAGCGGCTTCTGTTTCCTGGTGTTCGGCGTGGGCGCACTCGCGCTGTCGCTGACCGCGTTCCCGCTGCTGACGCTGACCGCGGCCGATCCGGCGACCGCGCGCGCCCGGGTGCAGCGCACGATCCACGGCGGCTGCGCGGTTTTCCTCGGCTTGATGCGCTTGCTGGGCCTGATCCGCTGGGAACTGCACGGCGGGCAGGCGCTCGCCGCGGGGCCGGGCCCGCAGGGGCGGCTGATCATCGCCAACCATCCCAGCCTGATCGACGCGGTGTTCCTGCTCGCCTGGCTGCCCCAGGCGGATTGCATCGTCAAGCAAGCCCTGCTCGAGAATCCCTTCCTGCGCCGCGCGGTGCGGTGCGCCGGCTACCTGGGCAACGCCGACCCCGACGCCCTGGTTGCCCAGTGCGCGGCGGCGCTGCGCTCGGGCCGCACGCTGATCGTGTTTCCCGAAGGCACGCGCTCGGTGCCCGGCCGCCCGCTGCGGCTGCAGCGCGGCGCCGCGCGCATCGCGCTGGCCGCCGGCGTCCCGATCCTGCCGGTGCAGATCCGCTGCGAGCCGCTGGTGCTGTCCAAGCGCATGAAGTGGTATCAGATGGGGGATCGTCCCGCGCACTTCCGTTTCGACGTCCTGACGCCGCTGCCGCCGCCCACGCGGCGCGCCGGCGAGTCCGAGGCGCTGGCCGCGCGCCGGCTGACGCGCACGTTCGAACGCCTGCTCGCGGCCGCGCCGCTCGCGCCGCCGGCCGCCGCTGCCGGTTACGCCCTGCCATGAGACGTCCTGTGTCATCGCCTTGCCGAGTCCGCGCGGTCTCATGGGCGCGCCGAGCTCGTGACGGATGCGGGCCAGGACCCCAATGCCACGCGTTGGGGTCTTCCACGTTGCGCGTGCCGCGATGAGCGCCGAGCCGCCCGCCGTGCCCTTGCCTGCGCTCACGCGCGAGGAAATCCTCGAACGGCTGCGCCGCATCCTCGTCGAGCAGTTCGAAGTCGAAGCGGCGCAGGTGAGGCTTGCGGCGCGCTTCCGCGAGGACCTCGACATCGACAGCATCGACGTGGTGGACCTGGTGCTGGAGCTGCGCAAGCTCACCGGCCTGGCGCTGGAGCCGCGGCAGTTCCGCGGCGTGGAGACGGTGGCCGAGGCGGTGGAGCTGGTGCACGGTCTGCTTGTCGCCCGCTGATGTTCCGCCCCTGCATCGTCATCCCCTATTACCGGCACGAACGCGCCATCGGTGCCCTGATCGAGCGCCTGCGCGGGTTCGGGCTGCCGTGCTTCCTCGTTGACGACGGCAGCGGGGGCGCCGCTGCCGCGGTGGTGCGCGAGCTGGCCGCGCGCGAAGCCGGCTGGCTGCGCCTGCAGGTCTTGCCCCGCAACCAGGGCAAGGGCGTGGCGGTGATGAGCGGTTGCGCGGCGGCGGCGGCGGAAGGCTACAGCCACGCACTCCAGATCGACGCCGACGGCCAGCACGCCACGGCGGATGTGCCGCGCCTGCTCGCGCTCGCCCGCGCCGCGCCCGCGGCGGTGGTTACCGGCGTGCCGGTGTACGACGCCTCCGCTCCGCGCGTGCGGATCTATGGGCGTTATCTCACCCACGCGCTGGTGTGGCTGCATACCCTGTCGTTCGAGATCCGCGATTCGATGTGCGGTTTCCGCGTCTATCCGCTGGCGCCGCTGCTCGCGCTCGAGCGCGCGGGCGGCCTCGGCCGGCGCATGGATTTCGACACCGACGTCCTGGTGCGCTTGCACTGGACCGGCGTGCGCGTGATTTCCATGCCCACGCGCGTGACCTATCCCGCCGACGGCGTCTCGCACTTCGATTATCTCGCCGACAACGCGCGCATGGCGCGGCTGCATCTGCGCTTGTTCTTCGGCATGCTCGCCCGCCTGCCGCGCTGGGGCTGGCGCCGCTTGCGCGGCCTGCCGGCCCGGAGCGCCGTGGCGTGAAACGCGCCGTTTTCCTGTTCCTGCTGATCGCCGGCACGGCGCGCGCGGACGCGCTGCCGGAAGTGTTCGCCCATCCGGCCAGCGTGGAGCAACTGCGCGCGTTGCTGGGGCCGGCGAGCCGCGCGCTGGCGCAGGCGGCCGCGGTGCGCGGCGAGTTCCGCAGCCGCAAGTTCCTGCACGAGCTGCCGCAGCCCTTGACTTCCTCCGGCGATTTCCTGGTCGCGCGCGGTTTAGGCCTGGTCTGGCACACGCGCGCGCCGTTCGATTCCGAGCTGACCCTGACCCCCAAGGCGCTGGTGCAACGCGACGCCGGCGGCGCGGCGCTGCGCATCGACGCCGCGCAACTGCCTGGCCTCGGCGCGGTGGTCCAGGTGTTCGACGCGCTCTTCGCCCTGGATCTCCAGCGCCTCGCCGCGCAATTCGAGCTCTACGGCGCGCGCCGGGACAAGGGCTGGACCTTGGGCCTCAAACCGCGCGCGGCGGCGATGGCGCAGCGCCTGAACGCGGTGGTGATCGAAGGCGTCACGCAACCGCAGCAGGTGGTGCTGTACGAAGCCGGAGGCGATCGCACCGAACTGGAATTCTCGGGTCAGACCCTGCTCGAGGCGCTGCCGCCGGACGCGCGCGCGCAACTCGCGCCATAGCCGCGGATGAGCGCGCCGAAGGGTGTGCGGTTGCGCTACTGGCTGTGGAGCGCATTCGCGGCCGCGGTCTTGATCGCGTTCGCGGCCGGCGCACCGCGCTTGAAGCTGCAGACCGACATCCTCGCGCTGCTGCCGCCCGCCGCCGAGGACGCGGGCGAGGCGCGGGCGCTGGCGCGCTTCGCCGACCAGCTCGGGCGACAGAACGTGTTCCTGGTCGGCGCCGCGGATTTCGCGACGGCGCGCGCCGCCGCGCAAGGCTTCGCGCAGACGCTCGCCGCTTCGCCGGCGTTTGCCGGCGTGCAATGGCAGGTGCCGTCGGACTGGCTGCAGCGCGCGGCGGCGGCCTACGCGCCGTACCGCGCCGGCCTGCTGGCGCCGCAGACGCGCGCCTGGCTCGAAGCGGGCAACGACGCTGCGCTGCTCGCCCGCGCGCGCGCGGCCCTGTACACGCCCGCCGCCTTCCTGCGCGCGAGCGGCGCGGGCGACGATCCGCTCGACCTGTTCGGCGATTTCCTCGCCTCCGCGCTGCCGGCGCAGGGCGCGTTGACGCTGCGCCAGAACGTGCTGACGCTGCGCGCGCCGCCGCCGGACGGAAAGACTTACGTCCTGGTGCGCGCCCAGCTCGCCGACAACGCCTTTTCCACCGCGGAGGAGGATGCCGCCGCGCGCGACCTGTCGGCGGCATACGCCGCGGCGCACCGCCGGGGGGCGACCGTCATCGGTTCGGGTCTGATCCTGCACGCGGTGGCCGCCGCGCAGCTCGCGCGCCACGAGGTGAACCTGTTCGGCGGCGTGCAGCTCGCGGTGCTGAGCGCGCTGTTGCTGTGGGTGTTCCGTTCGCCGCGCATGCTGCTCGGCGCGGCGGCGACGCTGGCGCTGGGCGTGGCTGCGGCCCTGGTCGTGTGCCAGCGGGTGTTCGGCGAGGTGCACGTGCTGACGCTGGTGTTCTGCAGCAACCTCGCCGGCATCGCGGTGGACTACTCGATCTACTACGCCGCCGACCAGTTCCGCACGCCCGGCCGTTGGCGCGCCGAGTCCGCGCTGCCGCACCTCGGCGGCGCCATCGCCGTCAGCGGGGCGGTCGCGCTGCTCTCCTATGCCTTGCTGGCGTGGGCGCCGTTCCCCGGCTTGCGACAGATGGCGCTGTTCTGCTGCGTGGGACTGGCGCTGGCCTGCGCCAGCGTGCTGGCCTGGTTCCCGCGCTGGCTGCGCCCGGCCGGCGCGGCGCACGCCGAAACGCTCCATGCCGTGTTCGTGCGCCTGGCGGCATGCCGCGAACGTTGCGCCATGCGGCTGCCGCGCGCGCTGTGGCTGATCCTCGCCGTGGCGGTGGCGCTCGGTCTGGCGCGGCTGCGCTTCGTGGACGACGTCAGCGTGCTCCAGCCGCACTTGCCTGAACCGCTCGCCCAGGAAAAGCAGGTGCGCGCCCTGCTGGGCAGCGTGCCGGACAGCGCGTTCTTCCTGGTGCGCGGCGCGGACCCCGAGGCGGTGCTGGAGAACGAGGAGCGTCTGCGCGCCCGCCTGGACGCTTTGCAAGCGCGCGGCGCGCTCGCCGACTACCGTGCGCTGTCGCGCGGCCTGCCGTCGGAGAGGACCCAGGCGCGCGATCGCGCGCTGCTCGCCGCGCGGGTGTACGGCGCCGACGGACTGCTCGCGCGCTTCATGCGCGAGCTGGGCTTCCCGCCGGCGGCAATCGCGCAGCAACAGGCGGAGTTCGCGGCGCAAACCACGCCGCTGGCGCTCGACCGCTGGATCGACACGCCCGCCGCGGAGCCTTACCGAGCGCTGTGGCTCGGCGACATCGCGCGCACGCGCGGCCCGCCGCTGTACGCCAGCGTGGTGACGCTGACCGGCATCGCCGATGCGGCAGCGCTGCGCGCCGCGGCGCAGGGTTTCCCCGGCGTGCGCTACGTGGACCGCGTGGCCGAGGTGTCCGGCGTGCTGCACCGTTACCGCCGGATCGCGCTCGCCGTGGTCGCCGCCTCGGTGCCGGTGTCCTTGCTGCTGTTCGCCTGGCCTTACGGCTGGCGCAGCGCGTTCTCGCTGATGCTGGCGCCGACCGCGGCGCTGCTGGCGACGCTCGCGGTGCTGGGCTTAAGCGGCGTGACGCTGAGTTTTTTCAACGTCGTCGCGCTGCATCTGGTGCTGGGCCTGTCCATGGAATACTCGCTGCTGTTGCGATTGCCGCGGCTGAGCGGCCCGGCCAGCCTGCTCGCGGTGGTGTTGGCGGCGGGCCTGGCGCTGATCGCCTTCGGCTTGCTGGCGTTGAGCCGCACGCCGTTCATCCACGCCCTGGGATCGACGGTGGCCGTCGGCGTGGTGTGCGGCTTGGTCTTGGCCGCGGCGCTCGGTACGATGCCCACCGTCGGCTCGATAAGGGAGGGGGCGGGTGAACGCTGAAACGCCGGTGGATGTGCTGGTGATCGGGGCGGGACCGGCCGGCGCGGCGGCGGCGGCTTTGTCGCGGCAGCGCGGGCTGTCGGTGCGCGTGCTGGAGAAAACGCGCTTTCCGCGCTTTTCCATCGGCGAGAGCCTGCTGCCACAGTGCCTGGGCTTGCTGCAGGAGGCGGGCATGCTGGCGGCGGTGGAGCGCTTCGGGTTCCAATACAAGGACGGCGCGCAAATCGCGCGCGGCAGCCGCAAGGTCGATTTCGTGTTCTCGCACAAGATCAGCGCCGGCCACGACTATGCCTACGAAGTGACGCGCGCGGACTTCGATCAGATCCTGATCGACGAAGCGCAACGCCAGGGCGCGGAAGTGCGCTACGAGCACGAAATCACCGCCGCGGCCTTCGATGCGCAGGGCGCGACGCTCGCCGTGCGCGATGCCGCCGGCCGCGAAAGCCGCCACCGGGCGCGCTTCGTGTTCGACGCCAGCGGCTTCGGCCGCATCCTGCCGCGTCTGCTCGGCCTGGACGTGCCGGCGGATTTCCCGGTGCGGTCTTCGTTGTTCATGCACGTGGAGGACCGCATCGCCGAGGCGGACTTCGACCGCAACAAGATCCGCGTCGCCATCCATCCGCAGCACGAAGACGTGTGGTACTGGCTGATCCCGTTCTCCCAGGGGCGCGCCTCGGTCGGCGTGGTGGCGGAGGACGCTTTCCTGCAGCGCTACTCGGGGAACGCCACCGAACGCTGGCGCGCGCTGATCGACGAGGAGCCGGGGCTCAAGCGCATGCTGCGCCACGCCCGGCCGCTATGGCCGCAGGCGCGCGAGATTCGCGGCTATGCCAGCGCGGTGTCGCGCATGCACGGGCCGCACTACGCTCTGCTCGGCAACGCCGGCAAATTCCTCGACCCGGTGTTTTCCTCCGGCGTCACCATCGCGCTCAAATCCGCCTCGCTGGCGGTGCCGCTGGCGTGCCGCGAACTGGGCGGCGAGACGGTGGATTGGGAGGCGGAGTTCACTCAGCCGCTGATGCTGGGCGTGGACACGTTCCAGGGCTATGTCGAAACCTGGTACGAGGGCGCGCTGCAGACCATCATGTTCAGCCCGCGCCGTCCGCAGCGCGTGTACGAGCTTTTGTGCAGCGTGCTCGCCGGCTACGCCTGGGATCCGGCCAACCCCTACGTGGGCCAATCCGGCCGCCGCCTGCGCGCCCTGGCGCAGACCATCCGCGCTGAGGAAGCGGATGCCGCGCGGATTGCTCATTAGCGCATCGCTCGCGCTCGCCGGCTGCGCGCTGTTGCCGAAGGCGTCGCCGCCGAGTCCGCCGCTGTTGCCGCCCGCCGCGCTGGGCGCTGCGCATCAGGCGCAGCAGGTGCTGCACGCGCACTTCGGCGAGCGCGAAATCGCCTTGCAGTGCGCCTTGGTGGCCGATTCCGCGGCGGTGACGCTGGTCGCCGTCGGGGCGCTGGGACGGCGCCTGTTCACCGCCAGCTACGATGGCACGCGCCTGAACGCCCAGACCGATCCGCAGGCGCAGTTGCCGCTGCCGCCGGAGCGCGTGCTGGCGGACGTGCAATTCGCGCTGTGGCCGCTGGCGGCCTGGCAGTCGCGGCTGGAAGGGAGCGCTTGGCAGATCGAACAGCCCCAGCCGGGCCTGCGCCGGCTGAGCTACCGCGGCCGTTGGTACGAAGAAGTGCTGTACGGCGATGCGGCGCATCCCTGGCGCGGACGCCTGCGGATCGCCAATTTCGCGCTGGGTTATACGCTGGACATCGTTCCCCAATGAACGCCGACCCTCCACGCCGCTGGATCCTCGTCACCGGCGCCAGCCGCGGCATCGGCCGCGCCACGGCGCTGCGCCTGGCCCGCGACGGTTTCGGGGTGGTGGTCCACTGCCGCGCCGACGCCGCGCGCCTGGAACCGCTGTGCGCGGAGATCGCGCGCGCGGGCGGGCAGGCGCGCGCCCTGGCGTTCGAGCTCGCCGACCGGGCGGCCTGCGCCCAGGCCATCGAGTCCGACATCGCCGCGCACGGCGCCTACTACGGCGCGGTGTGCAATGCCGGACTCACGCGCGACACCGTGTTCCCCGGCATGAGCGGCGAGGATTGGGACGCGGTGCTGCGCGCCAATCTCGACGGCTTTTACAACGTGCTGCAGCCGCTGCTGCGCCCGCTGCTGCGCATGCGCCGCGGCGGGCGTATCGTGGTCTTGTCCTCGGCCTCCGGCGTGATCGGCAATCGCGGCCAGGTGAACTACAGCGCGGCCAAGGCCGGCCTGATCGGCGCCGCCAAGGCGCTGGCGCTGGAGCTGGCCAGCCGCGGGGTCACGGTCAACTGCGTGGCGCCGGGCTTGATCGAAACCGACATGATCGCCGCCGTCCCGCGCGAGGCGCTGCTCGAGCGGATCCCCGCCGGCCGCGTCGGTACGCCGGAGGAAGTCGCCGCGCTGATCGCCTTCCTGTGCTCCGACGCCGCGGCCTACATCACGCGCCAGGTGATCGGCATCAACGGCGGATTGATATGAGGCGCCGTGTCGCCGTGACCGGCATGGCGGGCATCACCGCCCTGGGCTGCGACTGGAACAGCATCGAGGCCGCGCTGCGCGCGCAGCGCTCCGGCGTGGTGGCGATGCCGGAATGGAATCGTTATGCCGATCTGCGGACGCGGCTCGCCGCGCCGGTGCCGGACTTCGTGCCGCCGCCGCACTTCACGCGCAAGAAGACGCGCGCCATGGGCCGCGTGGCGCTGCTGGCCGCGGTCAGCGCCGAGGCCGCGCTGCGCGAGGCCGGCCTGCTCGAGGATCCCGTCCTCAGCAGCGGCCACGTCGGTGTGGCGTACGGTTCCGCCACCGGCGCCACCGACGCCATGCTGGAGTTCGCCCACCTGCTGATCGACGGCCGCATGGACCGCGTCAACGGCACGACCTATCTGCGCATGATGAGCCACAGCGCCGCGGTAAACATCGGAGTCTATTTCGGTCTCAAAGGCCGCGTGATCCCGACTTCCAGCGCCTGCACCTCCGGCAGCCAGGCGCTCGGCGCGGCTTACGAGACGATCCGCGCCGGCCAGCAGACGGTGATGATCGCCGGTGGCGCGGAAGCCTTGTGTCCCACCGAGGCGGCGGCGTTCGACACGCTCGGGGCCACCAGCACCGCCAACGACGCGCCGGGCACTACGCCGCGGCCGTTCGACGTCGCGCGCGACGGCCTGGTGATCGGCGAGGGCGCCGCCACGCTGATCCTGGAGGACTGGGACCACGCCCGTGCACGAGGAGCACAGATCCACGCCGAACTGGTCGGCTACGCCACCAACTCGGACGGCGCGCATTTGACCCAGCCGAGCGCGGAGACCATGGCCGTCGCGCTCGAGCTGGCGCTGGCCGACGCCGCGCTCGGCCCCGCGGCGATCGGTTACGTCAACGCGCACGCCACCGCTACCGAGGCCGGCGACATCGCCGAGTCGCACGCCACGCGCGCGGCGCTGGGTCGCGCCGTGCCGGTCAGCAGCCCCAAGGGCCACCTCGGCCACACGCTCGGGGCCTGCGGCGCGATCGAGGCGTGGTGGACGGTGGAGATGCTCAAGCGCGGCTGGTTCGCCCCCACGTTGAACCTGCACGATCCCGATCCGCGCTGTGCCGAGCTGGATTACCTGATGGACGAGGGGCGCGCGTTGCAGTGCGAATACGCGATGAGCAACAACTTCGCCTTCGGCGGCATCAACACTTCGCTGATTTTTCGCCGCGTCGCCTGAGGCCCGTGGAGGGGGCAGCGCGCCTGGAGGGGCGCTGGACGGCGAGGATGCGCGTTACTGCAACGCCGCCTCGATCTGCGGCGCGTTGAGCAACTGATCCAGCTTCTGGGTGAACACGGCCGGAACGGTTTGCTTGGCGAGGCCGGCGGGGGCGAGAAAGCGGCCTTCGACGTTTTCCTCGCCGCGCACGCGGCGCGTGCCGAGCGTGCGGCCGGCGGCATCGAAGGCGATCAGGCTCAAGTCGTATTTGACGGTGGGATTACGGTTGGTGTCGCTTTCCCATTGGTCGATGCGCAGCAGCAGGGCGCGGCGCGGGTGCTGGGCGAGCAGTCGGGCGCGCGCGCTGGCGAGCGTGTCCTGCGGCGCGAGCCGCACGACCTGGGCATTGTAAGCCGCGGTCAGCAGCGAGGCGGCGAGCGCATCGCCCATCTCGTCGGCCAGCGGGCGGCCGGAGGCGGTCTTGACGTTGAAAGGAATGCCGTAGAGGTTGCGCTGCAGGCCGACGAAGTCGGGCGACTTGTCGTTGTCGAGCACATAGGGTCGCTGGTCCCAGGCGCCGACCGCCACGCTGCCGTTGCCGCTGTAGGACAGCGTGGCGGTGCGACCGGCGTAGTCCATGCCGCCGCAGGCCGACAGGCACACGACGGTGGCGCAGATCGAGAGGCGGGCGAGTTTCATGGGGCGGCCATGAGGCGGGCGGTGCACCCATGCTACGCGCAGCCGCCGGCGCTGACGAGTCGCGCCCGACGGTCGAGCCAGCCCGCATCCGGCATCAGCGCGCCAGCCGGGCATCAGGACCGCGGGCCGCCGGCGCTGATGGGTGTGCGTCGGAGTCCTACGATCGTTCACAGGCCGAACGGCTTGGCCACGCCGAAATACACTGCCGCGCGCGGGCCGTATTGCGGAGCGCCGACGCCGATGCCGGTGCCGTCGCGGATGACGTTCCTGCGGTCGAGCACGTTGATCGCCGCCAGGCGCAGGTCCAACGCGCCGAGCGCGCCGAGGTGCACGCTGCGCATCGCGCCGAGATCGAGCTGGAAGTTCGGCGGCAGCTTGCCGGTGTTGGCGAAGTCCTTGCGCAGACCGTCGCCGTACCGGGCTTGCGCGGAGAAGGTCGTGGCGCGCCACCGATACGACACGTCGGCCGAAGCCGTGAGCCGCTGGTCGTGGTCGAGATCGACGTAATGCTGCGCGATGTAGGCCAGCTCGTCGGGGCTGAAGTTGAACTGGCCGGAAGCCACGCGCGTGGCCTGCGCATTGGCCAGGGCGAGGTTCAAGTCCGCGTTCCACGGTCCGCGGTGGAACACGCTGGACAGCTCCAGACCGTAGACGTGGCCCTGCTGGTAGTTGAACGGCGCGAAGATCAGCGCCTGGCCGAACTGGCCTTCGTCCTGCAGCTCGCGTACGTACTTGTAGTAGCCGTCCAGACCGACGCTGAGCGAAGCTCCGATCTGCTGCAGCACGCCGAGGTCGAAGTAATGCGAGCGCTCCGGCGCGACCGGCGAGTTCTCGGTGACCTCGAAGGCGTTGGTGGTACCGTCGAACTTGGCGATCGAGGTGTTGGAAATCAGCTCGTTGACCGGGGGCGTGAAGTAGCGCGCGTAGCCGGCGTGGACCGTGGTGGTCCTGGTGGCGTTCCAGATCGCGCCGACGCGCGGCGACAGCTGGCGGGCCTTGACGAAGGCGTTCAATTGATCGAAGCGCACTCCGTAGTTGAGCGTGAAGGTCTCGCTCCAATCCCACTGATCCTGCAGATAGACCGCGAGCAGCGTGTTGCCGTTCTTGGGGTGGTTGTCCACGATCGTGACCGGCCCGCCGCTCACGCAATAACTTCCATCGGCGTTGGCCTGGGAGCCCGAGGGGCAGGAACCATCGGCTTGCGGCGGCACGGTGGTGAACACGCGCGCCGTGTCGTCGGCGCGGTCGTCCTCGGTGGTGGCCAGCACCCCGGCGCGCAGCGTGTGCCGGGCGCCGAGCGGCACGCTCACGTCGCCCTGCAAGCCCAGCGTCGAACTCTTGCGCTTGATGGTGGCTGCCACGCCGTTGAAAGCGAGATCGCCGAGCGGGTCGGGCTCGTAGTTCACGCTGCTCACGCGCTGAAACGTCGCGACCTGGTAGTGGATGTCGTTCGCGCTCATGCCTTGCAGCGCGAGAATGCCGTACTGGTTGCGTTCGAACTGACGTTCGTCGAGCCGGGCGGAATCGAAGCCGCTCAGGCCGAGGCGATCGAGATAAGCCGGGTCCGGTGGCTGGCCGGGATGGTTGGGGATCTCGAAGCGGTTGACCGCCGTGCCGAACAAGGCGCTGAGCTTGAGGTTCTCGCCTAAAAGCCACGAGGCGTAAGCGAAGCCCTTGCCCTGCGTAGTGCGGTCGTGGATGGCGTTGGCCCCGGGCCTGGGGGTTTCCACGCCCAGCGTGCTGCTGAGATAGGAGCCGGAGAAATAGCCGGTGAAGCGGCCGGCGGTCTTGCCGATCTGCAGGCTGGGGTTGAGCGTGGCGTGGCTGCCGCCGTAGAGATCCACCACGCCGCCGTCGAGGTCGTCCTTGGTGGTGAGGTCGATCACGCCGGCGGTGCGCTCGCCGTACTGCGCCGGCAGCGCGCCGGTGAGCAAATCGATCTTCTGCGCGATGCGCGTGTCCAGCGTCTGGCCGAAGCTGCTCACGCCTTCGGGCAGAAGCACGCCATTGATGCGGTACTGCAGATCGGCGTGGTCGCCGCGCACGTGGAGCTGGCCGTAGGAATCGTTGGCCACGCCCGGCGCCTGCAACAGCACCTGGTTGAGCGGCGTGGCCTCGCCCTGCGGCAGGGTCTCGATGGCCTTGCGGTCGAAGACGTACTGGCTGCTGCCGGTGGCCGGCGACAGCGCGTTGCGCGCGCGCGCAGCGCGAGCGCCGACCACGGTGATCGGATGCAGTTCCTGGACCGTGGCCAGTTCGATGGTCGTGGTCCGGCCAGCGCTCACGTTCACGGTGAGGCTCGCCGCGAGCCCGGTGGCGGCTGCGGTGTAGCGGCCGGGCGTCAGGGCGGCGAAACGGAAGCGGCCTTGGCGGTCGCTGAGCGTGCGGCCGACGAGGCGAGCGCGCGCATCTTTGAGCAGCACTTCGGCCCCGCTCACCGGCTGGCCGTCGGCGTCGGTCAAGGTGCCGCTCAAACTGCCGGTATTGGCGGCTGGGGGATCGTCGGGAGACGGCGCCGGCGCATCCGCCCAGGCGCCTGCCGGCAGGAGCAGGATCAAGCACAGAACGATGCGGCGCGCGCACTGGCGCGCCTCGTGGCCAAGCTCAAGCATGAAATTCCTCGCTGCGAGTGAAACGGAGCACAGCCGCAAGCGGCTGCGGAGAGACTGCGGCTCAGTTCAGGCGAGGAAGGGGGGCGGGCCGCGGCTGTTGGGCCGCGTCGGCGCTTGACGGGGCAGCGAAGGGACGACGAGGGTGGCGGGTTCCGCGCCGCGCGGGATCCAGGTGGCGGCGAGATCCATCGAGGCCGGGGGCGCGCCGGGGGCGTGCGCGATCGCGCAGATCTCGCAGCTCGCGCTGCGCTCCGGCTTGAGTTCGTGGCTCGTGGCATGCAGCAGCGCCAGCGACTGCCCGACCACGAAGGCGGCGACGAGCAGCGCGTGGGTGAGCCGGCCGAATCTCATGCGCGCACTTTATACCGAGCCGCGCCGGTTTTGCCTAGCCTGCGGGCTCGCCGGTCACGACCGGCGCGGTTCAAAACGGAATGTCGTCGTCTTCGAAATCGTCGCCGCCGTTTTCCGCCGCAGGCTGCGGCTTGGCTGCCGGGCTCGGCTTCGCGGAGCGTTCCGGGTCTTCGCCGGCGTTGAACGGCGCGACACCGGCACCGCGGCCGTCCAGCATCTGCATGTCGTTGACGATGATCTCCGTCGTGTAGCGATCCTGTCCGTCCTTGCCCTGCCACTTGCGCGTGCGCAGGCTGCCCTCGACGTAGATCTTCGACCCCTTTTTCAAATACTGGCCGGCGATCTCGGCGAGTCGGCGCGTGAAGACGAGGTTATGCCATTCGGTGCGCTCTTTCTTGTCGCCGGATTGCTTGTCGGTCCAAGTCTCGGTGGTGGCGAGCGTGAGATTGCAGAACGCATCTCCGTTGGGAAAGTATTTGAGCTCGGGGTCTTTCCCCAGATTGCCGATGAGGATGACCTTGTTCACTCCGCGCGCCATGGCGCCTCCTTGGATCTCGTGATCGTGCGGCTGCATCCAGAATACACCCGCCGCGCGGTCATCGGGGCAACGGTCGTCCTCAGCCGCCCTCATGCAGCGCGGCTGCGTCGCCGCGCGCCGCCGGGCTCAGATTCTCCATGCCCAGGGCGATCAGCAGCCAGGGCAGGGCGAGCGCGGCCGCGGCCAGGAAGGCACCGGAGGCGCCCCAATGCGCGAGCGCCAAGCCGCCCAGCGAACTGCCGGCGAAGCCGCCGAGGAACTGTGCGCTGGAGTAAACGCCCAGCGCGGTGCCTTTGTGCTGCGCCGGCGCGCGGCGCGAGATCAGCGAGGGCAGCGTCGCTTCGAGGTAGTTGAAGCCGACGAAGAACAGCAAAAGCGCCAGCAGCAGGTCGAAGGCCTGACGATGTCCCGCCGCTGCCAAAAGCTGCGCGCCCCCGACCAGCGCGATGGCGCCGAGAAAAGCGGTGCGCACGCGCCCGCGCGCCTCGATGCGGCGGATCAGCGGCAACACGATCGCCAGCGAGGCGAACAGGATCGGCAGATAGATCTGCCAATGCCGCGATTCCGGCAGACCGAGGTCGTTCTGCAGCGCCAGCGGCGCGGCGAAGAACAGGCAGGTCATCATGGTGTGCAGCAGGAAGATGCCGGCGTCCAGACGCAGCAACTGCGGATCGGCGAGCACCCGGGCAAGCCCGCCGCCGGGGCTCGCTTGTCGCGGGACCCGCGGCACCATGAAGCGCAGCAGCGGGATGGCCAGCAGCGCTAGCAGGCCGGTGAGCCAGAAGATGCCGTTGACGCCGATCCAGCCGTCGAATACCGGCCCCAGCACCAGCGCGAGGATGAAGGCCGCGCCCATGCCGGCGCCATAGAGCGCCATCGCCTGGGTGCGCACGCTCAGGCGCGTGCTGTCGGCGAGCAGCGCCGAGGTGGCGCTGGAGATTGCGCCGGTGCCTTGCAGGGCGCGGCCCAGGATGATCCAGTGGATGTCGTGCGTGGCGCCGGCCAGAAAGCTGCCGGCGGCAAACAGGACCAGGCCGGTCACGATCACCGGCAGGCGGCCCAGGCGGTCGGACCACCAACCGAAAGGCAGTTGCAGCAGCGCTTGCACCAGGCCGTAGATGCCGAATGCCAAACCGGCCTGTTGCGGCGTGACATGGCCGGGCAGGCTCAAGGCGTACAGCGAGAACACCGGCAGGATCATGAACATGCCGACCATGCGCAGCGCCTGGATCAGCGACAGCGCGACGGTGGCGCGGATTTCCGAGGAATTCATGCGAAAGGAAGCGGAAGCTACGAGCGAAGTTCGAACCTAGCCAATTCCATGCCACCCAGGCATGGCCGGATCTGCCAGGCCGACGCGGCTTATGTTACGGCACGCCGAGTGCGTATAGTAAACAATTTGCTTCGACCCCCTCATTCGGTCATGGATTTCATCCGCATCCGCGGCGCGCGCACGCACAACCTCAAGAACGTCTCGCTCGACTTGCCGCGCGACCGGCTGATCGTCGTCACCGGCCTGTCCGGCTCCGGCAAATCTTCGCTCGCCTTCGACACGCTCTACGCCGAAGGCCAGCGTCGCTACGTGGAATCGTTGTCCGCCTACGCGCGCCAGTTCCTCGGCCAGATGGACAAGCCGGACGTGGATGCGATCGAGGGCCTGAGTCCCGCCATCTCCATCGAGCAGAAGAGCACTTCGCACAACCCGCGCTCCACGGTGGGGACCGTCACCGAAATCTACGACTACCTGCGCCTGCTCTACGCGCGCGTGGGCACGGCCTACTGCCCGGATCATCCGGACGTGGCGCTGGAAGCGCAGTCGGTCTCGCAGATGGTGGACCAGGTGCTGGCGCTGCCGCCGGAATCGGCGTGGATGCTGCTCGCGCCGGTGGTGCGCGGGCGCAAAGGCGAGCATGCCGAGGTCTTCGAGCGGATGCGCGCGCAGGGCTTCGTGCGTGCGCGCGTGGACGGCCGCGTCTACGAGCTGGAGGAAATCCCCGCGCTCAACCGCAAACTCAAGCACGACATCGAGATCGTGGTGGATCGGTTCCGCGTGCGGCCCGAACTCAAACAGCGTCTGGCGGAATCCTTCGAAACCGCGCTGCGGTTGT
Organism: Nevskia sp.; assembly: GCA_019689635.1. Lineage (GTDB taxonomy): Bacteria > Pseudomonadota > Gammaproteobacteria > Nevskiales > Nevskiaceae > Nevskia. The sequence continues at coordinate 42,655 of JADGHB010000017.1, forward strand.
CCGACGGGCTGGCGCTGGTGGCGCCGTACGGTCAAGGCGCGGCGGCCGAGATCGCTTTTTCCTCGCGCATGGCCTGCCCGCACTGCGGTTACTCGCTGCCGGAGCTGGAGCCGCGGTTGTTTTCCTTCAACGCGCCGGCTGGCGCCTGTCCGCGCTGCGACGGTCTCGGCAGCTTGCAGGTGTTCGATCCCGAGCGCGTGGTCGTCTACCCGGACGCTTCCCTGGCCGAAGGCGCGATCCGCGGCTGGGACAAGCGCAATCCCTACTACTGGGCCCTGATCCGTTCGCTGGCGCGGCACTACCGGTTTTCCACCGAGCAGCCGTTCGACCGGCTGCCGGCGCGGGCGCGCGAAGTGATCCTCTACGGCAGCGGCGAGGAGCGCATCGCCTTCGAGTATCCCGACGAGCGCGGCCGCAGCGTGACGCGCACCCACCGCTTCGAAGGCGTGATCCCCAATCTGGAACGGCGTTACCGCGAGACCGAATCGCTGGCGGTGCGCGAGGAGCTGGCGAAATACCTGTCCGACAAACCCTGCCCCGAATGCGGCGGCGAACGCCTCAACCGCGCGGCGCGCCACGTGCGGGTGGCCGACAAAAGTCTGCCGCAGATCGTGCGCATGTCGGTGCGGGAGGCGGAAGCGTTCTTCGCCCAACTGCGTCTGCCCGGCCACAAACAGGAGATCGCCGCGCGCATCGTCAAGGAGATCGCGGCGCGCCTGGGCTTTCTCGACAACGTGGGGCTGGACTATCTGACGCTGTCGCGCAGCGCGGAGACGCTGTCCGGCGGCGAGGCGCAGCGCATCCGTCTGGCTTCGCAGATCGGCGCCGGCCTGGTCGGCGTGATGTACGTGCTCGACGAGCCCTCCATCGGCCTGCATCAGCGCGACAACGCCCGCCTGCTCGACACGCTCAAGCGCTTGCGCGACCTCGGCAACACGGTGATCGTGGTCGAGCACGACGAGGAGGCGATCCGCGCCGCCGACCACGTGGTGGACATGGGGCCCGGCGCCGGGTTGCATGGCGGGCGCGTCGTCGCCCAGGGCACGCCCCAGGAGATCGAACGCGTTCCCGATTCGCTGACCGGCCAATACCTGTCCGGCGCGCAGGTCGTCCCGGTGCCGCGGCGGCGCACTTCGCCCAATCCCAAAAAGAAGCTGGTGCTGCGCGGCGCGCGCGGCAACAACCTCAAGAACCTGACGGTGGAGATCCCGCTGGGCCTGTTGGTCTGCGTCACCGGCGTGTCCGGCTCCGGCAAGTCCACGCTGGTCAACGACACGCTCTACGCTCATGCCGCGCGCGAGCTCAACGGCGCCGCGACCCAGCCGGCGGCCTGCGACGGCCTCGACGGCCTGGAGCATCTGGACAAAGTCATCGACATCGACCAGTCGCCCATCGGCCGCACGCCGCGCAGCAATCCGGCCACCTACACCGGACTGTTCACTCCGATCCGCGAACTGTTCGCCGCCGTGCCCGAGGCGCGCGCGCGCGGGTACGATCCCGGGCGCTTCTCGTTCAACGTCAAGGGCGGGCGCTGCGAGACCTGCGAGGGCGACGGCGTGATCAAGGTGGAGATGCACTTCCTGCCCGACCTGTACGTGACCTGCGACACCTGCAAAGGCCGGCGCTACAACCGCGAGACCCTGGAGATCAAGTACAAGCACCGATCCATCGACGAAGTGCTGAACATGACGGTGGAGGAGGCGCTGGAGTTCTTCCGGCCCGTGCCGGCGATCCGCCGCAAGCTGGAGACGCTGATGGACGTGGGCCTGTCCTACCTCGCCATCGGCCAGAACGCGACCACGCTGTCCGGCGGCGAGGCGCAGCGCATCAAGCTCGCCCGCGAGCTGTCGCGCCGCGACACCGGCCAGACGCTGTACATCCTCGACGAGCCGACCACCGGCCTGCACTTCCACGACGTGGCGCAACTGCTCAAGGTGCTGGAACGCCTGCGCGACCACGGCAACACGGTGGTGGTGATCGAGCACAACCTCGACGTGATCAAGCGCGCCGACTGGATCATCGACCTGGGCCCCGAAGGCGGCGACGGCGGCGGAGAGGTCGTGGCCCAGGGTGCGCCGGAAGACGTGGCGCGCAATCCGCGCTCGCACACCGGGCGTTTTCTCAAACCCCTGCTCGCGGTCTGAGCGGCGCCGGCAGCCGTCTCGACCGACGGGTGAGCGCTCGATCCCCTCATGACGGATGCGGGTTAAACTCCTCCCTAGCCCGCGCAGCGAGCGGGCCTGCCAGGGGTCACTCAAACAGGGAGGGGATCATGCGGAAAAGGAATCGTTGCGGCCGTGCGTTCGTCACGCGCGGCGGTTTTGCGCTGGGGTTCGCGCTGGCGGCGTTCGGCGCCGGGGCGGCCACCGGCGGCTGGAGCAACACGGCCAGCCGTGCTTACCCCTTGGCGAATGCGGTGGCAGTCGGGGTGCTGCCGGAAAACCAGCCGTTGCGCATCGTGCTGGGGCTCAAGCTGCAGAACGAGGGCGCGCTCGACGATTTCCTCGCGCGTTCACGCACGCCGGTCACCCGCGACTACGGCCGCAGCTTGTCCGGCGCGGAGTTCGTCGCCGCCTACGCGCCGAGCCTGCGCCAGGTGCAGGCGGTGACCGATTACCTGCGTCGGGCCGGTTTCAGCGATATCGTCGTGGCGCCCAACCGCTTGCTGGTTTCCGCCACGGCGCCGGCCGCGAGCGTTGAAGCCGCGTTCGCCACCCAGCTGATGCGCTTTGAGTATCAGGGCCGCACGGTGTACGCCAACACGCTCGACGCCAAGGTGCCGGCGGCGCTCGGCGGACTGGTGCAGGCGGTGCTCGGCTTGCAGAACGCCGAGCACCCGCAGCCGCTGCTGGAATTGCCCTCGGCAGCGACGCCAGCGGCCACGACCGCCGGCCACAACCCGGTCGCCTTCGCGGCCATCTACGACGCGACCAGCGTGGCCCCCGGCGCCGGCACCGACCTCGGCATCGTCACCGACGGCGACCTGACCCAGACCGTGGCGGACTTCCAGGCCTTCGAGAACCAGAACGGCCTGTCGGTGCCGCTCCACTTCGTGCCCGCCGAGGTCAACGGCAGCGACACCAGCGGCACGCTGGAATGGGATCTCGACAGTCAGAGCGCCGCCGGCATCGCCGGCGGCCTGCGCAGCATCACCTTCTACAACGCCGCTTCGCTGTCCGACGCCGACCTGGCCATGGCCTACAACGACGCGGTCGTCGCCAACGCGGTGAAAGCGATCAACGTGTCGCTGGGCATCTGCGAGAAAAGCGAGCACACCAGCGGCGGCATGGCGGTGGACGATGCCATCTTCAAGCAAGCGGCGGCGCAGGGGCAGACCTTCTTCGTCTCCTCCGGCGATGGCGGCTCGCACACCGGCTGCAGCGGTCATGGCGGGCTCACCGTGCAGGTGAGCTATCCCGCCAGCTCGCCCTACGTGGTCGCGGTCGGCGGCACCACGCTGTCCACCAACGGCAACGCTTATGCCGGCGAAACCGCCTGGAGCGGCAGCGGCGGTGGCGTGAGCAAGTACGAACCCGCCCCATCCTGGCAGCAGGCGCTCACCGGCTCGGCGGCGCGCCTGGTGCCCGACGTGGCGATGGACGCCGATCCCAATTCTGGTGCGCTGGTGATCAACGGCGGCGGCACCACCCAGGTCGGCGGCACCAGCCTCGCGGCGCCGCTGGCCGCCGGAACCTGGACGCGCGCGCAGTCCGCGCACGGCAATGCGCTCGGTTTCGCCGCGCCGCTCATCTACGCGGCCAACGGCGCCACGCCCACGCCTTACCACGACGTCACTTCGGGCTCCAACGCCGGCCTGCTGGGCGGCCTGCTCGGCGGCTGCTGCAGCGCCGGGCCGGGTTATGACGAGGTGACGGGCTTGGGTAGCTTCGACATCGCCAATTTCAACGCGGCGGTGCCGTAACGGGAACTTTGCACACGGCGAGCACCGCCGCGAGGCTGGCAGAGACGAATTTGCGCCGGTGCAGCACGACATAGAGCTTGCGGCGCAGGTCGAGAAAGGGCGCGCGCAGGATCGCGATCTCGCCGCGCGTCCGTGCCTCCGCCAGCGCCAAGTACGACAGACAGCCGAGCAGTTCGCTGGCGGCGACCGCGCGCCGTACCGCCTCGCTCTGGCCCAGCTCCAGCACTGCTTGCGGCACGAAGCCCGCGCGCTGCGCGGCACGCTCGAACACTTCACGGGTGCCGGAGCCCGGCTCGCGCAGTGCCCAGGCGCAGGCGCCAAGGTCGGCAGGCCGCAGCCGGCGTTTGCGCGCCAGCGGATGTCCAGGCGCGGCGATCACCGCCAGCGCATCGTCGCGCCAGGGCCGGATGTCCAGCTCGGGATGGCGCGCCGGGCCTTCGATGAATCCGGCGTCGGCAGCGAAGCGCGCCGCAGCGTCGATCACGCCCTGGGTGTTGACGACAGCCAGCTCCACGCATAACTGCGGATGACGTGCCTGTAGCCGCGCCAGCAGTGGCGGCAGCAGGTAACTGCCGATGGTCAGCGAGGCGGCCAGCCGCACGGTACCGGCCAGTGCGCCAGTGCGAGCCTGCGACTCCAGAGCCTGCGCCTGTTCCAGCAGCGCCAGCGCGCGCGGCAGCAGCTCGCGGCCGCGTTCGTTGAGCACCAGCCGGCGCCCGGCGCGCTCGAACAGCGGGGCGTCCAGTGCCGCTTCCAGCTCGGCAAGCGCCTGACTCGCCGCCGACTGCGATAGCGGCAGGTGCGCGGCTGCTGCGGCGATGCCGCCATGACGGCACACCGCGGCGAACACTTCGAGCTGGCGCAGGCGGATGCGCATCGTTCGAGCTATGAATCGGGAAAACAGAATGATCTTATAAGAATAATCCGTTTTACCGAATAACGGTCCGAGCCTAAGCTGCGCACCCGAATTCCAGCGGAGTGCACGATAGTGACCATTCGAGTGATCCGGCTGCTGCCCGGCCTCGTCGCCTGCGCCGCGATCGCGGCGCTCGGCCAGGCAGCCGCCGCCTGGCCGCCGCTGGCGCATCTCGGCTTCGGTGCGCTGACGCTGGCCATCGCACTGGGCATCGTCGTCGGCAACCTGTTGCCGGGGCACTGGCATGCGCCGACCGCGGCCGGAGCCAGCCTGTGCCAGCGCAGCCTGTTGCGCCTCGGCGTGGCGCTGTTCGGCCTGCACCTGACACTGCAGCAAGTGCTGGCGGTGGGCCCTGACGGCGTGCTCACCGACGTGATCGTCATCGCCGGCGTGCTCGCGCTGGCGCTGCTGGTCGGGGTGCGCGGGCTCGGTCTGGACCGTGACACCGCGCTGCTGGTCGCCACCGGCAGCGCGATCTGCGGTGCGGCGGCGGTGATGGCTGCCGAGCCGGTGGTACGAGCGCCGCCGCACAAGGTGGCAGTGGCGGTGGCGACGGTCACGCTGTTCGGCACCGCGGCGATCTTCGTCTATCCGCTGCTCTATCCCTGGTTGGGGATGGACGATGCGCATTACGGCATTTACGTCGGTTCGACCGTGCACGAAGTGGCGCAGGTGGTGGCTGCGGCGGGCTCGGTGTCGCTGGCCAGCGCGGACCAGGCGGTGATCGTGAAGCTGATCCGCGTGCTGCTGCTGGCGCCGTTTCTGCTGCTGCTCGCGCGTATCAACGGCGGTGCGTCTGCGGCCGGTGCGCGCCGGACGATGGTGCCCGGCTTCGTGCTTGCGTTCGTGGTCGTGGTCGCGATCAACTCGCTGGGCTGTCTGCCGGCGTCCGTGCGCACTGTGCTGCTCGTCGCGGACGGTTGGCTGCTGGCGCTGGCGATGGCGGCGCTGGGTTGGAACACGCGCGCGGCGATGCTGCGCGACGCCGGCCTGCGGCCGATCGCGCTGGGCGCGGCGCTGTTCGCATTCCTCACTGGCGGGGGGTGGGCGATCAACCGCTGCGTGGCTTGGCTCATTTGAGCGGTTTGGCGCCAGGCTGTGCGGGCAACGCTATTCGATGCCCAGCTTCTTGATGCGGTAGCGCAGCGAGCGGAAGGACATGCCGAGCAGCGCGGCGGCCTTGGTCTTGTTGTAGCGCGTCTTCTCCAGCGCCTCGCGGATGGCGCGACGCTCGATTTCCTCCATTTGTTCTTCCAGGGCGCCGCCCGCCGCGGCGCGAGCGGGCGCGGCGCCGCCGGCGGGATCCGTGCGCAACTGCAGGTCGGCGGCGGTGATGCGCGCGCCATCGCTGAGCGTGACCGCGCGCTCCAGCACGTTTTCCAGCTCGCGCACGTTGCCGGGAAAAGGATGCTGCCGCAGGCGGGCGAGCGCATCGGCCTCCAGCCGCGGCGGCGCGGACAGGCCGTTGGCCGCGGCCAGCCGCGCGAGGATCGCCTCCGCCAGCAGCGGGATGTCCTCGGGATGTTCGCGCAGGGCGGGCGTGCGGATCTCGATCACGTTGAGGCGGTAGTAGAGATCTTGGCGGAACTGACCCGTGGCGAGCAGGGCGGCGAGATCGCGGTGGGTGGCGGAGATCACGCGCACGTTCACCGGCGTTTCGTTTTCGGCACCCACCGGACGCACCGCGCGTTCCTGCAGCGCGCGCAGCAGTTTCACCTGCATGTGCAGCGGCAGATCGCCCACTTCGTCGAGAAACAGCGTGCCGCCCTCGGCGGCCTGGAACAGGCCGGGCTTGTCGCGCGTGGCGCCGGTGAAGCTGCCTTTCAGATGCCCGAAGAATTCGCTCTCCATCAGCTCGGACGGAATGGCGCCGCAGTTGACCGCGACGAAAGGCGCCTGGCACCGCGGGCTGCGGGCGTGGATCAACCGCGCCACCAGCTCCTTGCCCGTGCCGGATTCGCCGGCGATGTGCACCGGCGCCTGGCTGCGTGCCAGCCGCTCGATCATCGCGCGCAAGTGCGCGATGGCGGGCGCCTGGCCGAGCAGGCTGCCGTCGCCGGCGGGCGCGCGCGTGGCGCCGCGCAGCTTGAGCGCGGCGTCCACCAGTTTGCGCAGCACCTGCAGGTCCAGCGGTTTGGTGACGAAATCGAAGGCGCCGGCCTTGAGGCTTTCCACGGCGGCCTGCGCGTTGCCGTAGGCGGTGATCACCGCGACCGGCACCTGCGGATGGCGTTCCTGGATGTGCTGGACCAGCGCGATGCCGTTGCCGTCGGGCAGGCGCATGTCGGTGAAGCACAGATCGAAGTCGTGCTCGGCGAGCAGCGCGCGCGCCTCCGCCAGCGTGCCGGCGCCGTGCGTGCGCAAACCCATGCGGCCGAGCGTGATCTCCAGCAGCTCGCGGATGTCGGCTTCGTCGTCGACGATCAGCGCGTGGGCTTTGTCCATCGTGCAGTCGCAGGCTCGGTTCAGGCGGAGAAGATCAGGCGGAAACGGGCGCCGCGCTCGGCGTTCAGCAGTTGCAGCCGCGCATGATTGTATTCGCACAGCTCGCGCGCGAGATACAGACCCAAGCCGGTGCCCTGATGGGCGGTGGTGAAGAAGGGTTCGAAGATCCGGTCGCGTACTTCTTCGGGCACGCCGCGGCCGTTGTCGGCGATGTCCAGCCACGGCGCGCCGCGGTCGTGGAGCCGGCCGCCGCTGAGCGCGATGCGCAGTTCCTCGCGCGCCTCGCGCGCCCCGTGCTCGAAGCTGTTGTCCCACAGGTTGTGCAGGATCTGCTGGAGGTGGTGCGGGTCGAAGCGCACCGTAAGGTCCGCCGGCACCGCCGTGCAGTCGATCGCGGCGCGGGGCAGCGGACGGCCCTCGCGGTACAGCGCGATCGAGCGTTCGAGAAAAGCGCGCAACGGCAAGCGGCTGGGCGCGGCCGCTTCGCGCCGCGACAGATGGAGCACGTCCTGCACGATCCTGTCGATGCGCGTGCTGTGACGCTGGATCATGTCCAGCAGGTGGCGCTCCTCGGGGCCGCAACGTGGCGACTCGGCGAGCAACTGACCGGCGTGGTGGATCGCCGACAGCGGATTGCGAATCTCGTGGGCGATGCCGGCGGACAGCCGGCCGAGCGCGGCCAGCTTCATCTGTTGCGCCTGGTCGCGCAGGCGCGCCGCGTCGTCGAGCAGCACCAGCAGCGCGCCGCTGCCCAGGCGCGTGAAACGCGGGATCACTTCCTGGGCGCCGGCCCAGGGGGCCAGCGGCTCGGGCTCGCGTGCGGGGTTGCGTTCCCAGGCCGCCAGGGCCACGGCCAGTTCCGGGAAGCGCTCGGCGAGGTCCGCGCCCTCGGCGGTTTGGCCCGCGGCGAGCAAGTGGCGCGCCGCCGCGTTGAGCAGGCGGATGCGGCGATTCTCGTCGAGCACCACCACGCCGGTGGCCATCTGTTCCACGATGCGCTGATTGAGCTGGGCGAGATTCTGCAGGTCCAGGCCGACGCGGGCGGCCAGCGCCTCGCTCTCCCGCGCGCGGCGCGCCACCGCGTTGGCGGCCAGCGTGGAACCGAACAGGATCACGCCCAGCAGCGCCACGCCGGCGTATTCGGGTCGCGTCGTGCGCAGCGCCGCGCGCGACAGTTCCTCGCCGAACAGCGCCAGCGTCGCGGCCGCCGGCAACACCAGCGCGGTGCGCGCGCCCAGCACCAGGCCGCAGCCGACCGCCGGCGTGATCAGCAGCACGCCGAGGCCGCTGGACACGCCGCCGCTGACGAAGATCAGTCCGCCGATCGCCGTCAGGTCCGCCGCGAAGTGCAGCGGCGCCTGTCGTTCGATGCGCGGCCGGCGCGCGAACACCAGCCACAGCAACGCCAGGGCCGCCAGCGCGTAGGCGACGCAGATGCGGTGGAACCAGAGCGGATTGTCGCCGCCGAAGACGCCGCCGATGACGCCGCTGTCGGTCAGCACCAGGAACAGCGTATCCAGCAGCAGCCGGTAGAGCGACAGCGCGCGCAGCAGGCGCCAGTCCTCCGACGTGGTCGGCGCGGCGCGGATCGCGGCGGCGTTCACGGCGCTAGGCGCGGCGCGGGGCAGGCCGATGCGCCGCCTCCGGGTCTCGCGTCGCGCGCCGGCGCCGGCACGGGACGGCGCCTTGTCGCGGCACGGCGGGCGCGGAATGTCTCATGCGCGCAGTCGTCGCTCGCACTCGCCGCAGCGGCCGTTTTCGCTCAGGCGGTCGCGTGGCACGAACACGCCGCAGCGCAGGCAGCGCGCCATGCGCTCGTAGTCCTGGGGATCGCGCGGAGTCCGGCGCCGCGGCGGCAGCGCGTCGGCGTTCCAGCTGCGCAGCACGCGCCACACGAACCAGGCGATGGCGGCGAGAATCAGCAGGCGAAAAGGATTCATGTGTAAGCGCTGGGCAGCGCGTTCGATTCCGGCTGCGTCGCAGTGTAGCTTTGCCTGCGGGGGATGTTTAGGGGAGAATGCCCGCCGCCTGCATGAACCGACAGCCCCCGAGGGACGCATGAACTTGCACGAATACCAGGCCAAGGAGATTTTTGCCCGCTACGGCATCCCGGTGCCCGCCGGTGCGCTGGCCGCCAGCCCGGAGGCGGCGCGCGCGGCGGCCAAGCAGATCGGCGGCGACAAGTTCGTGGTCAAGGCCCAGGTGCATGCCGGCGGGCGCGGCAAGGCCGGCGGCGTCAAGCTGGTGGAGGGTTTCGACGCCGTCGAGGAAGCGGCCAAGAAAATGCTGGGCACGCGCCTCATCACCAAGCAGACCGGCCCGGCCGGCCTGCCGGTCAACTGCGTGTGGGTGGAGAAGCCCTCGCAGATCGCGCGCGAGCTGTACGTTTCCGCCTTGGTGGACCGCTCGCGCGAGCGCCTGGTGTTCATGGCTTCGGCCGCCGGCGGCATGGACATCGAGGAGGTCGCCGCCACCACGCCGGAGAAGATCAAGAGCGTCGTCGTGCAGCCCGCCGCCGGCCTGTCGCCCTACCAAGCGCGCGAGCTCGGATTCTTCATCGGCCTCAACAAGGACCAGGTGGACCAGTTCACGCGCATCCTCGCCGGCCTGTACAAGATTTTCATCGAGCTCGACGCCAGCCTGGTGGAGATCAATCCGCTGATCGTCACCGGCGACGGCAAGGTGGTGGCGCTGGACGCCAAGCTCAACTTCGACGACAACGCGCTATACCGCCAGAAGGCGATCGCCGACCTGCGCGACCCGACGCAGGAGGACGAGCGCGAGCGCATCGCCCTCCAGCACGATCTCAACTACGTCAGCCTCGACGGCGACATCGGCTGCATGGTGAACGGCGCCGGCCTGGCCATGGCGACCATGGACATCATCAAGCTGCACGGCGGCCGGCCGGCGAACTTTCTCGACGTGGGCGGCGGGGCCACCGCCGAGCGCGTGTCCAACGCCTTCAAGCTCATCACCAGCTCGCCGGAGGTCAAGGCGATCCTGGTCAACATCTTCGGCGGCATCGTGCGCTGCGATCTGATCGCCGAAGGCATCATCGAGGCGGTCAAGCAGGTCGGGTTGAAAGTGCCGGTGGTGGCGCGCCTGCAGGGCACCAACATGGAAAAAGGCCAGGAGATGCTCAAGTCTTCCGGCCTCAAGATCACGCCGGTTTCCGATCTCACCACAGCGGCCAAGACCGTCGTCGCCGCGGCGAAGAAATAACAAGAGCGCCCGTCATGAGCATCCTCGTCGACAAGAACACCAAAGTCATCTGCCAGGGTTTCACCGGCAAGCAAGGCACCTTCCACTCCGAGCAGTGCATCGCCTACGGCACGCGCATGGTCGGCGGCGTATCGCCGGGCAAGGGCGGCAGCAAGCACCTCAACCTACCGGTGTTCGACACCGTGCACGACGCGGTGGCCGCCACCGGCGCCGACGCCAGCATGATCTACGTGCCGGCGCCGTTCGCCGCCGACGCCATCCTCGAAGCGGCCGACGCCGGCATCAAGGTGATCGTGTGCATCACCGAGGGCATTCCGGTCAACGACATGATCAAGGTCAAGGCCACGCTGCGCGCGAACTACCCGGATTCCGTGCTGATCGGCCCGAACTGCCCCGGCGTGATCACGCCGGGCGAGTGCAAGATCGGCATCATGCCGGGCCATATCCACAAGCCCGGACGCATCGGCATCATTTCCCGCTCCGGCACGCTGACCTACGAAACCGTCTACCAGACCACCCAGAACGGCCTGGGCCAGAGCACCTGCGTGGGCATCGGCGGCGATCCGGTGCGCGGCCTGGGTTTCATCGAGGTGCTGGAGCTGTTCGAACGGGATCCGGCGACCGAGGGCATCATCATGGTCGGCGAGATCGGCGGCAGCTCCGAGGAGGAAGCCGCGGCCTACATCAAACGGCACGTGCGCAAGCCGGTGGTCGCCTACATCGCCGGCGTCACCGCGCCGCCGGGCAAGCGCATGGGGCATGCCGGCGCCATCATCTCCGGCGGCAAGGGCACGGCCGAGGAGAAGTTCGCGGCGCTGGAAGCCGCCGGCGTGAAGACCGTGCGCTCGCCGGCCGACCTGGGCAGCGCGATGAAGGCGGCGTTGAAATGACCAAACGCCGCCGTCGTTCCGGCCCCCAAAGCGCCGGACCCCGGCACGGTCATGATTGAAAGCGCCGGGTTCCCGCCGATGCGGGAATGACGCAGCGAAAAATGCCCGGCACCTTGCGTCTGGCGGCCGCCCAGCTCGATCTGTGGGTCGGCGACATCGAAGGCAACGTCGCCAAGATCGTCGCGGCGGCCCATCACGCGCGCGACGCATTGGGCGCCGATCTGCTCGTCGCCCCGGAGCTCGCGCTGATCGGTTATCCGCCGGACGACCTGCTGCTGCGCAGCGCCCTGCCGCAGGCGCTCGAGCGCGGCCTGCACACCCTGCGGCGCGAAGTGCGCGGCATCGCGCTCGTGGTCGGCTTTCCCGAACGCGCCGCGGAGGGTCTCTACAACGCGGCCTGGGTGATCCGCGACGGCGAGGTGCTCGCGCGCTACCGCAAGCAGTTGCTGCCGAACTACGGCGTGTTCGACGAAAAGCGCCATTTCCTGCCGGGCCAAGGCAGCGCGGTGTTCGAGCTCGGAGGCGTGCGCCTGGGACTGTGCATCTGCGAGGACATCTGGGGTCCGGGTCCCGCCGCCGCGGCCAAGGCCGCCGGCGCGGAGCTCTTGGTCGCCATCAATGCCTCGCCCTACGATCTGGCCAAGGCGCGCGAACGCCTGGCCGTGCTGCGCGCGCGCAGCGCCGAAACCGCGCTGCCCATCGTTTACGTCAACCTGGTCGGCGGGCAGGACGATCTGGTGTTCGACGGCGCCTCGCTGGCGGTGAACGCCGACGGCGCGGTCGGTTTCCAGGCGCCGGCCTTCGCAGAAGGCGTGTTTGCCGTGCGCTACGAAAACGGCCGCCTGGCCGGCGAGGTCGCGCCGCCGCTTGCCGAAGAAGCCACGGTGTACCGCGCGCTGGTCTGCGCCACGCGCGATTACGTCGAGCGCAACGGGTTTCCCGGCGCGCTGGTCGGCCTGTCCGGCGGGATCGACTCCGCCTTGGTGGCGACGATCGCCGCCGACGCCCTGGGGCCGGAACGCGTATGGACGGTGGCGCTGCCTTCGCGCTACACCGCCGACATGTCCAACGAGGACGCGCGGCGACAGGCCCAGGCGCTGGGCGTGCGCCACAGCGTGCTTTCGATCGAGCACGCCTTCCGCGCTTTCGGCGACACGCTGGCGGAGACTTTCGCCGGCCGTGCGCCCGACCTCACCGAGGAAAACCTGCAGTCGCGCTGCCGCGGGGTGCTGCTGATGGCCTTGTCCAACAAGTTCGGGCACGTGGTGCTGACCACCGGCAACAAGAGCGAGATGGCCACCGGTTACGCCACGCTCTACGGCGACATGTGCGGCGGCTTCGCGCCGATCAAGGACGTGTACAAGACGCTGGTCTATCGCCTGGCGCGCTACCGCAATTCGGTGGCTCCGGTCATCCCCGAGCGCGTGCTCACGCGCGAGCCCTCGGCGGAGCTGCGTCCGGGCCAGAAGGATTCCGACTCGCTGCCGCCCTACGAAGTGCTCGATCCCATCCTCGAGGCCTATGTCGAGGACAGCCGCTCGATCGCCGAGATCGTGGCCATGGGCTACGAGGAATCCGTCGTGCAGCGCGTCGCCGCGCTGGTGCGGCGCTCGGAATACAAGCGCCGCCAGGCGCCGCCGGGTCCCAAGATCACGCGCCGCGCCTTCGGCCGCGAGCGGAGGTATCCGATCACCGCGGTGTACGGCGATCTTTAGAACCCCATCTCTGGGGCGGGCTAGTGGATGTCCCAGCCGGCGGTCAGGTAGTTCCAGATACGGGTGAACAGGCCCGGCTTGGACTTCGGCGAAGTCTTCGCGGGCTGCGCGGTCTTGCCGCTGTCGTCCGGCTGGCTCGTCGCGGGCGGATTCGCCGACGACGAGACGCTGGAGGATGCAGACGCCTCCGGATTGGCAGTGGCGACCGCCTGTGCAGACTGTTTTGCATCAGCGCCGTTTCGATCTGCGGGCGATGCCGATGCCGTGGCGCCGTTGTCATCCGCGCGCTTCGTCGAGGGCGCTTCGCCCATCTTGCCGCCGGAGGATTGCTCTTCGGGCTGGGGCTGCAAGGGCTCGCCATTCACCACGGCGTTGAAGGTGCGCTTCACCCAGTAGCCGAAACCGTGCGTCTGCGCCGCCGCCGCGGTCTGCGTCTTGGCCTCGGCAGCGCCCGCGTCGGAAGTACCGCTCGCCGCATCCGAGGAGGTCTGAGGCTGGGCGCTGGCGGTCACCACGGCGCCGTTCGGTGCCTTGTCCGCCGCAGGGGCGCTGGCGCTCACCGTCGTCGCCGGCGGGCTGGTGCTCGCGGTGCCGGATTTGTCCGCCGCGGGCTTGTTCGTCGTCGGCTGCTGCAGCGGTTCGCCCATCACCACCACGTCGAAGACGCGTTTCATCAGCGCCTTGAAG
>JADGHB010000041.1 GCA_019689635.1 Nevskia sp.
GGCACCGATCCGGCGCTGGCAAGCGTGGCGAATGGTTAAGGATAGCGAGTTTCGCGTCCCGCCCGCCAGCCTCGGGCGATACCGCAACCCTAAAATGCCGCCGGCCGCTCGCGCGGCCGTCGTCTGAGGATGAGCGCGCCGCTTATGCGGCGGTCTTCTTCCCCCCGTAACGCTTCTTGAAGCGGTCCACGCGCCCGCCGGTATCCACGATCTTCTGCTTGCCGGTGTAGAAGGGATGGCAACGCGAGCAGACTTCGATGTTGAGATCGTGCCCCACCGTGGAACGGGTCTTGAACGTGTTGCCACAGCTGCACGTCACGGTGATCTCGGCGTAGTTCGGGTGGATGTCCGGCTTCATGGCTCGTCTCTTCGATCACGCAGCCTTCCCGGCCCGCGCTTGAGAAAGGGCGCGAAGTTTAATCGAGCCGGCACGCTCCGGCAAGCCGCCGCGCCGCCCGGCCTCAGCCGTTTTCCCGCTCCGCTTCCAGGCGCGCCCGGCCGCGCGCGCCGACGCGCAGGTGCAGCAGCATCGGCTGGCAGCACACCGGGCAGTCCTCGACGTAGTCCTGATCGCCCGCGCTGGGATCGACGCTCAGCTCGACCCTTTCCCAGCAGTACGGGCAGGTCACCGTGGCCGTCTGGATCACAGGAATTCGCGCAGCAAGGCATTGAGATGCGCGCGGCCGAGCGCGGTCGCGCGGATGCGCCTGCCGTCGTCCTCGATCAGCCCGCGGCGGCGCGCGCGTGCCAGCGGTGCCTCGAGCACGGCCGGGGCAAGACCGGTGCGCGTGGCGAAATCGGCGCGGGCGAAGCCTTCGTTCAGGCGCAGCGCGTTCATCGCGTACTCGAACGGCCGCTCGGAGACGGCGACGATGCGCTCTTCTTGGATCGCCCCGGCGCTGCCGGCGTGCTCCACATAGGTGCGCGGATGCTTGTGGCGGGCGCGCCGGACGATGCCGGGGGACGGCCATCGGGTGCGCTTGGCATGCGCGCCAGCGCCGATGCCCAGATAATCGCCGAACTCCCAGTAATTACGGTTGTGCCGCGACTGCCGCCCGGCGCGCGCGTAGGCCGAGACCTCGTACTGCGCATAGCCGTGCGCGGCGAGCAGGGCCTGGCCTTGCTCCTGCATGGCCCAGGCGCAGTCGTCGTCGGGCAGGGGCGGTGGATGGGCGGCAAAGGCGGTGTTGGGCTCCAGCGTGAGCTGGTAGTACGACAGGTGTTCGGGCGCCAGGTCCAGCGCCGCGCGCAGATCGGCGGCGGCCTGTTCCGGCGTCTGTTCCGGCAGCGCGTACATCAGATCGAGATTGAGGTTCTCGAAGCCCGCCGCGCGGGCGGCGTCCACCGCCGCCAGGATCTCCTGCGGTCCGTGGATGCGGCCCAGCCGCGCGAGCTGGTTCGCGTCGAAGCTCTGCGCGCCGAGGGACAACCGGTTCACGCCCGCGGCGCGGTAGGCGCGGAAGTTGCGCGCGTCGGCGGTGCCGGGATTGGCCTCCAGCGTGATCTCGATGTCTGGCGCAATCGCGCACCGCGCGTGGATCGCCTCCAGCAAGCGGCCGATGGCGCGGCCGGAGAACAGGCTCGGCGTGCCGCCGCCGAAAAAGATCGCAGCGAGCGGCGCCCGGCGGAACGCCGGATCCGCGAGCTCGAAATCCAGATCGCGGATCAGCGCTTCCACATAAGGGTCTTCCGGGACCTCGCCGCGCAGCGCGTGCGAGTTGAAGTCGCAGTAGGGACATTTGCGCACGCACCAGGGGAAGTGCACGTACAGCGTCAGCGGCAGCGGGGCGATCTCGCGGCCCGCAGGAACGACGGCGCCCGCGTCAAGCTTGAGCGGCGTACTCATGCAGCAGCGAGAGCAGATGCTTCGCCGCCTTGGCGCGGTGGCTGTAATGGTTCTTGGTGGCGGCGTCGAGTTCGGCGACGGTGTGCTTGAGCTCGGGGACGTAGAACAGCGGGTCGTAGCCGAAGCCGTGGGCGCCGCGCGGATTGGCGGCGATCACGCCGCGCCAGGTGCCGTGGGCGATCACCGGCGTGGGGTCCTCGGCGGAGCGCAGGTACACCAGGACGCACACGTAGCGCGCGGTGCGTTTGCCCTCCGGCACACCCTTGAGCGCGCGCAGCAAGGCCTGGTTGTTGTCGGCATCGCTGGCGTCCTCCCCGGCGTAGCGCGCCGAGCGCACGCCGGGGGCGTCGTCCAGCGCGGCGACCAGCAGGCCCGAATCGTCGGCGATCGCCGGCAGGCCCGACACCCGCGCGGCATGGCGCGCTTTGAGAAGCGCGTTC
This sequence comes from Nevskia sp., assembly GCA_019689635.1. GTDB lineage: Bacteria > Pseudomonadota > Gammaproteobacteria > Nevskiales > Nevskiaceae > Nevskia. The sequence goes on from JADGHB010000041.1 coordinate 2,287, forward strand.
TCCACGAAGCTCGGCGCGTTTTCCTCCGCCGCGCCGGCGTCGAATTCCGAGAGCGCGCGCAGCTTGGCGGACAGCGGCGCGAGCAGCGCGCGCAGCTCGGCGAGCTTGCCTTCGTTGCGCGTGGCCAGTACGACTTCGGAAGGCATGGCGGCGTCTTCAGCCTTCGAGCGCGGCGCGCTGGGCCGCGATCAGTTCGCCGATGCCCCGGCTGGCGAGGGCCAGCATCGCATCGAGCTCGTCGCGGCGGAAGGCGTGACCTTCGGCGGTGCCTTGCAGCTCGATGAAGTGACCGGCCTCGTTCATGACCACGTTCATGTCGGTCTCGCAGTCGGAATCTTCCGCATAGTCGAGATCCAGCACCGGCACGCCGCGGTAGATGCCCACCGACACCGCCGCCACCTGGCCGTGCAGGGGATTGGTCTTGAGCACACCGCGGCTACGCAGGGCGTTCACCGCGTCCACCAGCGCGACGTAGCCGCCGGTGATGGCGGCGGTGCGCGTGCCGCCGTCGGCCTGCAGCACGTCGCAGTCCAGGGTGATGGTGTAGTTGCCCAGCGCCTCCAGATCCAGCACCGCGCGCAAGGCGCGGCCGATCAGGCGCTGGATTTCCTGCGTGCGCCCGGACTGCTTGCCCTGCGCGGCTTCGCGCTTGCCGCGCGTGTGCGTGGCGCGCGGCAGCATGCCGTATTCGGCCGTGAGCCAGCCGCCGGTCTTGCCCTGTTCCTTTTTCCAGCCGGGCAGGCGTTCCTCGACGCTGGCGGTGCACAGTACGCGCGTGTCGCCGAAGGCCACCAGCACCGAGCCCTCGGCGTGCTTGGTGTAGCGGCGCTGGAAAGAAACCGGGCGTAGTTCATCGGGCGCGCGGTTAGACGGTCGGGTCACGGGCGGCGGCGGCTGGCGAACGGGCGCGGAGTATACCGCGCCACGGAATCCGCAGGACCAAGAGCAGCGCCAGGATCGACAGATAAATGCAAGGCCAGGTCTCGTCCTTCTTGACCCCCCAGGCGTAGTGCAGCACCCCGGCACCGGCGGCGAAATAGATCAGCCGGTGCAAGGTCTTCCAGCGCCGGCCCAGCCGCCGCTGCCAGCCGTTCGTGGAGGTGAGCGCCAAGGGCAGCAGCAACAGCCAGCCGGCGAAACCGGCGGTGATGAAGGCGCGCTTGCTGAGGTCCTCGGCGAGTTGCGCGGGCGAGAACTGCAGATCGAAGACGAGATAGATCGAGAAATGCAGGCACAGATAGGCGTAAGCCCACAGGCCCAGCAGTCGGCGCACCTGGATCGGCTCCGGGCGCGAAGTCAGGCGCCGCAAGGGCGTCATGGCCAGCGTCACCAGCAGCCAGCGCAGCGCCCAGCGGCCGGTGAAATACTCCAGCGTCTGCACCGGATTCGGCCCCAGCGCGCCATGCGCGATGCGCCAGCCGAGCCAGACCAGCGGAGCCGCGCAGGCGAGCCACAGCCAAAGCTTGAGTCGGGAAAGCGGCATGCGCTTCAGAAATAGGTGCGCAGGTCGAGCCCGGCGTAGAGCGGCGCGACTTCGGGATAGCCGTTGAACATCAGCGTCGGGCGCCGGAACAGTTCGCCTAAGCGGCGTTCGGTCTTCTGGCTCCAGCGCGGATGGTCCACGTTGGGATTGACGTTGGAGTAGAAGCCGTACTCGTCGGAGGCGACCACGTTCCAGGTGGTCGGCGGCGCCCGTTCGGTGAACTCGATCTTCACGATGGACTTGATGCTCTTGAAGCCGTACTTCCAGGGCACGGTCAGACGCAGCGGCGCGCCGTCCTGCTTGGGCATGACCTTGCCGTACATGCCCACCGACAGGAAGCTGAGCGGGTGCATGGCTTCGTCGATGCGCAAACCCTCCCGATACGGCCACGGCAGGATGTTGCCGGCCTGCGGCATCTGTTGCGGGTCGTAAAGAGAGACGAAGGCCACGTACTTGGCGCGCGAGGTCGGCTTGAAGCGCTGGAGGAACGGCCCCAGCGCAAAACCGTCCCAGGGCACCACGATGCTCCAGCCTTCCACGCAGCGATGGCGGTAGATGCGCTCTTCCAGCGGATAGCGCTTGAACAGGTCGTCGATGTCGAGGGTGCCGGGCGCCTCGCACTCGCCTTCCACGCGCACCGTCCACGGCCGTGTCTTAAGCCGCCAGGCGTTGGCGGCGGGATCGCCTTTGCCGGTGCCGTACTCGTAAAAATTGTTGTAATGGGTGACGCTGTCCATGGGTGTCACCGCCTCGCCGCCGGCACGATCCGTGCGTGTGGCGATGCTCAGGGTCCGGGATTCTTCGGCCGTCGCCGTGCGGCCCGACGCCTGGGATGCCGGCGGATCGGCGCGCCCGCAGGCGGCGCAGGCCAGCCCGAAGGCGGACAGCCCCATGCGCGCCAGGAAGCGCCGGCGGTCGCGGTAAACCGGCTCCGGCGTGATTTCGGACGAGGAAATGGGAAACGGCGGCTTGATCTGGATCAACATCGTAGGGCCTCCGGCGGGCGCGGCTTGGCTTGCCGTGAACCTTGCTGGGCAGGAACCGATCGAGGGCACATTACGACCGCAGGCGACACTGCCCGTTCCCGTCTAACATAGACACGGTACGTTTGAACACGAAAGGCGGACGCGAGGGCATGAACCTGGAGCAACTGGCGGAGACCTTCGACCTCCTCGGCGACTGGGAGGAGCGCTACCGCTACCTGATCGAGCTCGGCCGCAAGCTGCCGCCGCTGCCGGAAGCGGCGCGCACCGAGACCAACAAGGTGCGCGGCTGCATGAGCCAGGTGTGGCTGGTGGCGGAAACCGAACCCGGTCCGCCGCTGCGCCTGAGGCTGCGCGGCGACTCCGACGCACACCTCGTCAAAGGCCTGATCGCGGTGCTGTTCGCGCTGTACGACGGCCGCACGCCGCGGGAAATCCTCGACACCGATCTGCAAGGCGCCTTCGCGCGGCTGGGCCTGGAGAACCACCTCACCATGAACCGGCGCAACGGCTTTTACGCCATGGTCGAGCGCATCCGCAGCCTGGCGCGCGCGGCCGAGCGCGCGGCGGCCTGAGACGCACCTCAGCTCATGGGTCCGCCGCCCGAATCGTCTTCGTCCGCCGTTCACCGGCGCGAAGCGCCGGCGCCGCCGCTGGAGGCGGGGCTCGCCGCGGCGCGCCAGCAGGTCGAGCGCGCCGCCGAACGCGCCCGCGAGACGCTCTACACCTTCGGCGAGGAACTGGCCCACGGCCTCACCCACGGCATCGGCGCCGTGCTGGCCATCGCCGGGCTCGCCGGCCTGGTGGCCAAGGCGGCGGTGTGGGGCGGCACGCGGGAGATCGTCGTGGCCTCGATCTTCGGCGCCAGCCTGGTGCTGATGTACACCGCCTCCACGCTGTTCCACGCCATCCCGCTGCCGGCGCTGCCCAACACCAAGCGCGTCCTGCGCGTGATCGACCACTGCCTGATATACGTGTTGATCGCCGGCACCTATACGCCGTTCACCCTGCTGACGCTGCACGATCCCCCTTATGCGCCCTGGGGCTGGAGCCTGTTCGGCTTCGTCTGGGGCCTGGCCGCGGTCGGCATCGCCTTCAAGATCTTCACCACCGGCCGTTTCGAGGCGATCTCGCTGACGATTTACCTGCTGATGGGCTGGTGCGGGCTGGTGGCGGTCCAGCCGCTGCTGCACGCGCTGGCCGTGCCGGGTCTGTGGCTGCTGCTGGCCGGGGGCTTGTGTTACAGCTTCGGCGTGGCCTTCTATCTCTGGGAACGGCTGCGCTATCACCACGCCATCTGGCACGCCTGCGTGCTCGCCGGCAGCGCCTGCCACTACTTCGCCGTGCTGCTGTACGTGCTGCCCGGCCCGTCGGCGCGCTGATAGGTCCAGACTTTCGCCGGCCACAGGTTCCACCACACGCGCGGCGCGGCGGCGGCGCGGATGCCGGTGGCGCGCAAGGGCAGCGGCGAGCGGAAGGCGTAGGTGAACTGCACGAAACGCCCACCCGGCCCCATCAGTCGCAGGCAGTCGTGCAGCAGGCGCAGGCGGCGGCGCGGCGCCAGCGTCATCAGCGGCAGGCTGGACACCACGGCCGACACCGGCAGTCCTTCGCGGCGCAGACGGCGCATGGCGGCGAAAGCATCGGCATGCAACACGCGCGCGCCGGGGCAGCGCTCGCGCAGCAGCCGACAGAACTCCGCATTGGCCTCCACCAGCAGCAGGCGTTCGGGCGCCACGCCGCGCTCGATCAGCGCGCGGGTCACCGGCCCGGTGCCGGGTCCGAGTTCGATCACCCAGCCGGGAACCTCGGGATCCACCGCCGCCGCCATCGCCCGTGCCAGCCGGCGGCCGCTGGGCATCTGCGCGCCGGTGGTCAAGGGCGCCAGCAGCCAGGTGCGCAGGAAACGCAGCTCGTCGCCGCGGCCGAGGGCGCTTTCGTCAACCGTCACGGTTATTCGCTCCGAATTTGGTTCTCTGATTTCGGGGGCGGCGCAGGCTTCCCTGTCAGCGGGACGGGCCGCCATGGTACAAGGGCCGCAGCAGGGGCGGGGCGATCAGCGTGGTCGCGCAAGCCATGAACAGCACCGCGCCGAACAGGCTCTGGCCGATCACGCCCAGCGCCAGCCCGATCTGGGCGACCACGATGCCGACTTCGCCGCGCGGCACCATGCCCACGCCGATCTGCAACACGCCGCGCCAGCCCAGTCCCCAGGCGCCGAGACCGCAGCCGACGAGCTTGGTCAGCACCGCCACCAGCGTCAACGCCAGCGCCAGCGCCAGGGTCTGCGTCTGCGCGAACACGTGCAGGTCGAGCTGCAAACCGATGTTCACCAGGAAAAACGGCACCAGAAGCTCGGTGGCGCCGCGGACTTGTTGGTGCAAGGCGTGCTCTTCGCCGGTGGCCTCGGCCAGCGCCATGCCGGCGAGAAAAGCGCCGATGATCGCGGCCACGCCGATCAGCGCGGCCGCCCAGGCGAGGCCGAACAGCAGCACCACCGCCACCGCGAACCAGGGCGTGTGCAGGCGCGCGATGCCCGGCGCGGCGCGATTGAGCGCCGGCGCGCCGATCAGGGCGACAGCGGCGACGAAGGACAACGCCAGCGCCGCGGTGAAGCCGAGCGCGCGCCAGTCCAGCGCGCCACTCGCGGCGCTCGACACGCCGGCCAGCACCAGCAGGCCGAGCACATCGTCGATCACCGCCGCGCCGAGGATGATGCGCGCGGTCTGGGTCTCCAGACGGCCGAGTTCGGCGAGCACGCGCGCGGTGATGCCCACGCTGGTGGCGACCAGCGCCGCGGCGACGAAAGCCGATCGGATGCCGGTTTCGCCGAACAGGCGCATCAGCTCCCAGCCGGCGGCGAAGGGCACCACCACGCCGAGCGCCGCGACCGCGGCCGCGCGCGCGCCGACGCGCAGCAGCGCCGGCGGCGGCGTCTCCAGGCCGACGCCGAACATCAGGAACATCACGCCCAGCTCGGACAGCAGATGGGTGGTTTCGGACGGTACCGCCCAGCCCAGAGCCTGGGGCCCGACCGCCACGCCGGCGAGGATTTCGCCGACCACGGCCGGCTGGCGCAACCGCGTGAAGACTTCCGCCGCGAGCTTGGCCGCGGCGTACATCGCGAACAACTCCAGCATCAGGTGCGCGCCGTGATCTTGCATGGCGAGGGGATTCTTGCGCAAACGCCCGCAGTTTAGCCGGAATGCGCGGTGCCGCAGAGCGCTTGGTTTAGACTGCGCAAAAACGTGGAGCAAGCGGCATGGCCATCTGGAAGCAAGCGCTCGAACTCGGTCCGACCGGCGCGGACGGCGGCCTGCCGGCCAGGAACACGCTGGGCGAGCGCATCGGCATCCGCATCACCGAGATCGGCGCGGACTATCTGCGCGGCACGCTCCCAGTGGATGCGCGCACGCGCCAGCCCCTGGGTCGTTTGCACGGCGGGGCCTCCTGCGCGCTGGCCGAGGAGCTGGGCAGCATCGCCGCCAACCTGTGCCTGGAACCGGGCCGCGCCTTCGCCGTGGGCCTGGAGATCAACGCCAACCATGTGCGCGCGGCCTACGAGGGCGTGGTCACCGGCACCGCGCGCCCCTTGCACCTGGGCCGCAGCACCCAGGTGTGGGAGATCCGCATCGAAAACGAAGCCGGGCAGCTGGTGTGCGTCTCGCGCCTGACCGTGGCGGTGGTGCCGCTCGAACCGACGCGCCCGGCGTGAGCTTCGTCCTGCCGGCACCGCTCGCCGCCGACGGCATCCGCGTCGGGGCGACGCCCTTGTGCGAACTGCTGCTGATGAACGACGCGCAGTATCCCTGGTTCGTCCTGGTCCCGCGGCGCGCGGGCGTGCGCGAGATCTACCAGCTCGAGGACGCCGACCAGCTTCAACTGCTGCGCGAATCGGTGCGCTTGAGCCGCGCACTGATGCAGGCCTACGGCGGCGACAAGCTCAACGTCGCCGCCCTGGGCAATCTGGTGCCGCAACTGCACGTCCATCACGTCGTGCGCTACCGCGGCGACCCGGCCTGGCCGGCGCCGGTGTGGGGCCGCCATCCGATGCGCCCGTACACCGTGCCGGAGCGCGCCGCGCGCCTGGCGGCGCTCGCAAAGCTGCTGCCGGACTGGCTCGGCGCCCCGGACGTGCCATAGACTGCGCCGCCGCCGAGCGGACCAATCACGTCAGGAATGCACCGATGAAAACCGTGGCCGGAAAGAAAGTGCTGATCACCGGCGCCGCCATGGGCATGGGCAAGCTCTATGCCCGACTCGCCGTCCAGGAAGGCGCCGCCGCGGTGATCCTGTGGGACATCAATCAGGCCGAGCTGGACAAGACCGCCGCCGAACTGCGGCAGGCGGGCGGGCGCGTGTATGCGCAGTGCGTGGACGTGTCGAAACGGGAAGCGATCGCGGCGGCGGCGGCGCAGGTGCGCACCGATCCCGGCCCGCCCGACATCCTCATCAACAACGCCGGCATCATCCGCGGCAAGTATTTCTGGGAGCACGACCCGCAGGCCGACATCGCGCTGACCATGGCGGTCAACGCGCTGGCGCCGATGTACGTGGCGCGCGAATTCCTGCCGGCGATGATCGCCCGCCGCGACGGCGAGCAGCGCGTGATGAACATCGCTTCCGCGGCCGGCTTCGTCGCCAATCCGCGCATGAGCGTGTACTGCGCCAGCAAGTGGAGCTGCACCGGCTGGAGCGATTCGCTGCGCCTGGAGCTGGCGCAGGCCGGCCACCGCCACGTGCGCGTGACCACCGTCAATCCCACCTACATCGCCACCGGCATGTTCGAGGGCGTCAAGCCGATGCTGCTGACGCCGATCCTGACGCCGGAAAAAGTCGTTGCTCGCGCCTGGAGGGCGATGAAGCGCGGCGCGCCGCGCGTGATCCTGCCCTGGACCGTGTACCTGTCCAACGCGCTCAAGGGCCTGCTGCCGGTGCGGGTGTTCGACTGGATCGCGGACAAGATTTTCGGGGTCTATCACAGCATGGACGAGTTCCAGGGGCGAGCCGGGCAGTAGCCGAAAGTCCGGCGGCCTTTCGGCCCCGGCTCGCGCCCGGCAGGCGACGGCCGGGCCGGAGGTACAAACGAGCACCGGCGTCGCGCCAGGGAAAGCCGGCGCTGCCCTCGAAGGGATTCGTCGGGCGCGCCACCCGGATGTGATAGTTTGTAGCTACGGCGGGGAGTCGCCGAGTAACCAGAAATTCGCAGTCCATCGTCGCTCGGGCGGAGAAACCATCATGAACTATTTCGTCACGGGGGCCACCGGATTCATCGGCCGTTTCCTGGTCGAGCGCCTGGCCGCGCGCGAGAACGCCAAGGTTTACGTGCTGGTGCGCGAGTCCTCGCAGGACAAGTTCGACGCCCTGGCGGAGAAGCTCGGCGAACTGGGCGAGCGGCTGGTCGCGGTGTACGGCGACATCACCACGCCGGGCGTGGTCGAGGCGGCCGAAGCCAGGAAGCTCAAAGGCAAGATCGACCACGTCTTCCATCTCGCCGCGGTCTACGACATGAACATGGACGACGAGACCGCCGACCGCGTCAACAGCGAAGGCACGCGCAACGTCGTGGAATTCGTCAATGGCCTCGGCGGCAAGGTCCGGCTGCATCACATGAGTTCGGTGGCGGTGGCCGGCGGCGACTTCGTCGGCAAGTTCACCGAAGAGATGTTCGACGAAGGACAGACGCTACGCCATCCGTACTTCCGCACCAAGTTCGCGGCGGAGAAGATCGTGCGCGAGGAAACGCGCGTGCCGTTCCGCATCTACCGCCCCGGCGTGGTCGTGGGCCATTCGCAGACCGGCGAGATCGACAAGATCGACGGCCCCTACTACTTCTTCAAGGCGATCCAGAAGATCAGCCACCGCATTCCCAAGTGGATGCCGCTGCTCGGCATCGAAGGGGGCAAGGTACCGATCGTGCCGGTGGACTACGTGGCCGCGGCCATGGACCACATCGCGCACAAGGACGGGCTCGACGGTCAATGCTTCTGCCTGATCCAGTCGCACTCGCCCACCGTCGGCGAGCTGCTCGGCCTGTTTCTCGCCGCCGCGCACGGCCCGGAGTTCGCCAAGAAGCTGGAGCTGCCCGCGGTGCCCGCGCCGGTGCGCGCCCTGACCCAGCGCCTGGGCGAAGCGCTTCCCGATCCGCTCAAGCGGCGTTTGTCGCGGACCATCGGCGTGCCGGTGTCGGTGCTGGGCTACGTCACCAACCGCGCGGTGTTCGACGACAAGCAGGCGCGCGCCGCGCTCAGGGGCAGCGGCATCAAGTGCCCGGACATCGCGGACTACGCACCGGTGCTGTGGCAGTACTGGGAGCAGTATCTCGACTACAGCTACAAGCCCTCGCCCAAGCTGGTACAACGCATCGCCGGCAAGGTGGTGCTGATCACCGGCGCCTCCTCGGGAATCGGCTTCACCACCGCCAAAAAGCTCGCCGCCGCCGGCGCCAAGGTGATCCTGGTGGCGCGCACGCGCGAGAAGCTGGAGGAGACGCAGCGCATCATCGCCAAGAACGGCGGCGAGGCCTTCGTCTATCCCTGCGACCTCAACGACCTCGAGGCGATCGATGCCATGGCGGCGGCGGTGCTCAAGGATTTCAGCCACGTGGACATCCTGATCAACAACGCCGGGCGTTCCATCCGCCGCGCGGTGATGGAGTCCTACGACCGCTTCCACGACTTCCAGCGCACCATGCAGCTCAACTACTTCGGCGCGGTGCGCCTGATCATGGCCCTGCTGCCGAGCATGGCGCACCGCAAGCAGGGCCACATCATCAACATCAGCTCGATCGGCGTGCTGGCCAACGCCGCGCGCTTTTCCGCCTACGTCGCCTCCAAAGCGGCGCTCGACGCCTTCACCCGCTGCCTGTCAGCGGAGATCAAGCACCTCAACATCCACACCACCGCGATCTACATGCCGCTGGTGCGCACGCCGATGATCGCGCCGACCAAGATCTATTCCTACGTCCCGACCTGGTCTCCGGACGACGCCGCGGAAACCGTGGTCAAGGCCATCGTCGAGCGCCCCAAGAGCATCGCCACGCCCCTGGGCACCGCCGCCTCGATCAGCTACGCGCTCTGGCCAAAAGTCAACGACTACATCCTGTCCAAGGGCTTCCAGCTCTTCCCGTCCTCGGCCGCCGCGCGCGGCGCCAAGGACAAGGACCAGCCGCCGCCCAAGCCGACGCTGGAGCAGGTGGTGTTCGCCAACGTGTTCAAGGGCGAGCACTGGTGATGAGATGACGCAAGCTTTGCGTCGCTTTCATCACTTTCGCCAGACATCCTTTTGTCGCGCGCCAATTGCGTTTTCGTGAGTGCCACTTTAGTATCATTCGATGCGCACCGAACTCGTCACCACGCTGAAGCGCCGCGCCACCGAGCTGCTGTCGCGGCTTGAACGGGAACGCGAGCCGATCTTGATTACGCAGCACGGCTTGCCCAGCGCTTATCTGGTCGATGTGGAAAGCTACGAGGCGCTGAAGAGGCGGATGAGCCTCCTCGAAGGCATCGTACGCGGCGAACGCGCCGTCGAAGAAGGCCGTACCCTCACCCACAACCAGGCCAAGCGTCGCATGGCGCGATGGCTCAGGTAATCTGGACCGAGCCCGCGCTTTCCGATCTGGACGCGATCGCCGATTACATCGCGCTGGACAACCCCGAAGCGGCAAAACAACTGGTGCAGCGGGTCTTCCGCCACGTCGAACTGCTTGCGGACCATCCCCATAGCGGTTCGAAGCCGCAGGAACTCAAGGGCTGGCGTTACCGCCAGATCGTGGAGGCGCCCTGCCGGGTCTTTTACCGCTATGAGGCGGGCCGCGTGTACATCCTCCATGTTATGCGCGGAGAACGGTCGCTGCGTCCGCGGACTCTTTCGGCGCGCGGCAGAAAAATTCCGAAATGATTCTCGCCTCGCCCGCGTGCGCGGCTCTCTATATCAGCCCAAGCTTACGGCAGCGCGTACGGCGCGAGAGCTTGCCACAGCACGAGGGTGGCATCGAGGTTGCGGCTGGTCTTGCCCATGTCGGCGGTGTAGAGGCTGCCGGGACCGCCGGGCCAGGTATGACCGCCCTTGTCGATGGTGTACAGCAGCGCCGCGGTTCCGGGGAGGCAGGCGGTGTACCGCGTGAGGGCGACATGGGTGCCATCGTTGACGGCGTTGGGCAGATTGACGGTCTGGAACTGCCCGCTCGCGCAGCCGTCCACGGCGGCCCAGAACGCGAGGCTCGCCGCGGCCGAGTGCAGGCCGGGCTCGCCCTTGTAGGGCACCACGAGATCGGCGGTGCCGTTCATGAACACGGCGGGTAGCGCGCGGCTCGGTGCACAGACCTCGGCCAGCGAGTTGCGCAGCGTCGCCGCCACCGAGGCGAAGCCGGCGATCCGGTTCGTGAGCTGGCAGGCCAGGCGCTGGGCCATGAAGCCGCCGCTGGAATAACCCGCCGCATAGACACGCTGGGCATCGATACCATCCTGGGCCACGGCGCTATCGATCAGCCTGGAGATGAAACCGACGTCGTCGATGCCGGTGTCCATGCCCGGGTCTTCGTTCCACTTGCCGTTGACGCCCTGCGGCAGGTAGATCCAGGCGCCGTATTGCGCGGCCAGACGGCCGGCGCGCGCCAGATTCGCCATGGTCTGCGGTGTGACGTTGTGGGCGTGCATCAGGATCAGCGCCGGCGCGTCCACCGTCGCCGGGTCCGGGCGGATCACGAGCACGCTGCGCGCGAGCCCCTGATATTCGATGGTGCGCAGCTCGGCGGCGGTGCCGGGCGTGGGGTCGAGGTAGTTGCCATTGGCTTCCTTGAGCACGATCACCGTGTTGGCGAGGATCTCGGACAGGGAGCCCTGGAGCGCACCCGTGAGCTTGCCCACGGCGGCGTCCCAGGCGGCGAGATCCCGCTGGATCTGCTGCTGGATGTTCTGCACATCGCCGGCGAGCTTTTGCGAGAGGTTCTGCAGATCGTGGAACAGGCCGTCGAGCACGCCGGCTTGCGCCAGCGGCGAGGCGATCAGAACGCCGAGCGTCGCACGGCGCAACCACCGTTTTATTCCGGTCAAACGCATGAACGTCCCCCGAGTCGAGCGCGCTTGCCGACACGCGCGGCAAATGACCGCGCATCTTACCGGAACTCGCACGGGGAGGGGGACGCCGCGTGGATTCAGGCGGTGCGCGCCAGGCGACGCCGGCGCGCCGCCGCGCTGGCGGCGAGCCCGCGCAGCAGCTCGGCGGTGTCCTCCCAGCCGAGGCAGGCGTCGGTCACGCTCTGGCCGTAAGTCATCTTCTCGCGCGGGCCGATCTCCTGGCGACCTTCCACCAGGTGGCTTTCGACCATCACCCCGACGATGCGCGCGTCGCCGCCGGCCACCTGATGGCCGATGTCCTCGGCCACCACGAGCTGGCGCCGGTGCTGCTTCTGGCTGTTGGCGTGCGAGCAGTCGATCATCACCTGCGGCGCCAGGCCGGCCTTGACCAGCGCCGCGCAGGCCGCGTCCACGCTCTTGGCGTCGTAGTTGGTGCCGGTGGCGCCGCCACGCAGGATGATGTGGGTGTCGGGATTGCCGGCGGTTTCGAAGATCGCCACCTGCCCCTCGCGGGTCAGGGTGAGGAAGCGGTGCGGATTGCGCGCCGCGAGCACCGCGTCCACCGCGACTTTCACGCTGCCGTCCGTACCGTTCTTGAACCCGACCGGGCAGGACAGGCCCGAGGCCATCTCGCGGTGTAACTGCGATTCCGTGGTGCGGGCACCGATGGCGCCCCAGCTCACCAGGTCGGCGAGGTATTGCGGGGTGAGGATGTCGAGGTATTCCACCCCGGCCGGCACGCCGCGCTCGTTGAGCTCGAGCAGCAGCCGGCGCGCGGTGCGCAAGCCGCGGTCGATGTCGTAGGAATCGTCGAGGCCGGGGTCGTTGATGAGGCCCTTCCAGCCCACCGTGGTGCGCGGCTTTTCGAAATACACGCGCATCACGATGAGGAGGTCTTCGGCGAGCGCTTCGCGCAGCCGGAGGAGCCGCTCGGCGTAATCCAGCGCCGCCCGGGGATCGTGGATCGAGCAGGGGCCGACCACCACCAGCAGGCGCTCGTCGCGGCCGTGCAGCACGTCCTGGATCGCGCGGCGCGCGGCCACCACGTTGCGCGCCGCCGCTTCCGACAGCGGCAGTTCGTTTTGCACCTGCGCCGGCGTGGAAACCGCGCGGATCGAGCGGATGCGCAGGTTTTCGGTGACCAACTTCATCGGAGGACCTTGCGGCGGATGGGGCGCGAATGCTAGCAGAGGAACCGAGCGTCCCGCACGGCTGCACGCCGCGCGCGCCCTCGTTTATGCTGCCGGCGCCTGGCACAGGAATGTGCCAACGGCGAGCAAGCGGCCTAAGCGCTTGATCGCCGCGAGCGCAGAAAAGTCGCGTCTTTTCGCAGCGACCGGAAAAAGTCCAGGGATAGACTTTTCCAGCCCATCGTTAACCGGGAGCTTGCATGAAACGCCTGCTTGTGGTCTCGCGGTGCGCGCTGAGTCTGGGACTCGTCGCCCTGGCCTCTATCGCCCCGGCCTGGGCCGAACCCGTGTTTCCGGTCGACAACCAGGCCGGCCTGGCGCGCAGCTTCGCGCTGCCCGAGCTGGGCGCGGCGGAAGTACGGACACCGGGACACCCGCTCTGGCGTCTGGCGCTGGACTGGAGCAACGAGTTCGTGGTCAAGCAGAACACCAACGAATCGCTGACCGAGGACGGCGAGACCCAGCGCTACGCGCTCTACTACGCGCGCGGCCTGGGCAACGGCTTCGAGCTCAACGCCGAACTGCCTTTGCTCATCACCGGCGGTGGCGTGCTCGACGGCATCATCCAGAACTGGCATGACTTCTGGGGGCTGCCCAACGGCGGCCGCCAGGACGCGCCGCACGACCGTTATCTGTTCCAGTACGTGCGCGACAACCGCACGCTGCTCAAGGTCGATCAGGGCACGGCGGGCCTGGGCGACCTTGAGCTCGGCGCCGGCTGGCAGGCGCTGCCGGCGCTCGCGCTGCGCGCCATGGTCAAGCTGCCCACCGGCGACGCCGGCAAGCTCACCGGCGGCAACGCGGGCGGCGCGCTATGGGCGGACTACGATCCGTTCAAGGGTTCCGCGCGCTGGTTCGGCTTCCTCTCGCTCGGCGCATCCTACAACGCCAGGAGCGAAGTGCTGAGCGCGCAGCAGCGGCAATTCGTCGGTTTCGCCGGCGGCGGCGCGGGCTTCCGCATCTTCCGGCCGTTCGCGCTGATGGCCCAGCTCTACGGCCACACGCCGCTGTATTCCGGAAGCGAGATCGGCGCGCTGACCCGCGATGGACTGCAGATCGCTTTCGGCGGGCGCTACGACTTCAACGCGCGCACCCAGCTCAACCTCGGCTTCCAGGAAGACTTGAGCGTGGACACCGCGCCGGATTTCAGCATCCACCTCGACGTGACCCTGCGCTGAGCACCGCGACCTCAGCCGCGGTGCACGGCGAAGGGCGAAAACGCCTGGCCGATGGGCATCAGCGAAACGGTGTTGACGTTGACGTGCGGCGGCCGGCTGACCACCCAGTGCACGGTTTCCGCAACGTCTTCGGCCGTCAAGGGCTGCACCCCCTGGTACACCGCGCTAGCGCGCGACGCGTCGCCGCCGAAGCGCACCAGCGAGAACTCGGTCTGCGCCATGCCCGGCTCGATTTCCGAGACGCGCACGCGCGTGCCCAGCAGATCGGCGCGCAGATTGAGGCTGAACTGGCGCACGAAAGCCTTGGTGGCGCCGTACACGTTGCCGCCCGGGTAGGGCCATTCGCCGGCCACCGAGCCGATGTTGACGACATGCCCGCGGTCGCGCGCGACCATGCCCGGCAGGACGGCGCGCGTGCAGTACATCAGGCCCTTGACGTTGGTATCCACCATCCGCTCCCAGTCCTCGGGGTCGGTGCGCTGCGCGGGTTCCAGGCCCAGGGCGAGGCCGGCATTGTTGACCAGCACGTCGATGTCCGCGAAAGCCGGCGGCAGCTGCGCCACCGCGCGCTCCACGGCCGCGCGATCGCGCACGTCCAGCGTCAGCGGCAACAGCCGCGCGCCGAACTCCTTTTTCAGTTCGTGCAGCCGCTCGGTACGGCGCGCGGCGGCGACCACGACATGTCCTTCGGCGGCAAAGCGCCGGGCGATGGCGGCGCCGAAACCGGAGGAGGCGCCGGTGACGAAGACGATCATGGCGGAGTCCGCAGCCAGGGCGTCCAAGTTTAGGGAAACCGCGCGTGCGCCGTCACGCCTGGGGCGCGAACGTTGATGCGGGTTTGGACCGGCGGGCTTAAGCCTGCACGGCGCTACCGGCGGAAACCGTGCGCGCCGCCTGTTCGATCGCGATCGTCTCCGGCAGGCGGCCCTGCCACAAACACCAGCGCAGCGCGAGGAAATGGCCGATGCCGAGCAGCGCCCAGGTGCGCACCTCGTCGTCGCCCTCGTCGGCGCCGGCGCGCAGGGCCGCGCTGCGCAGACTGTCCGCATAGCTGCGGGCCAGGTCTTCGCAACACTCGCGGAACACCGCTTCGTCCACGAACTGCGCTTCCTGGATCACGCGATAGCCGCCGGGCTGGGCGCGCGCGAATTCCAGAAACGCCTGGAGGCTCAAGCGCTCGGCTTGTTCGCGGTCGGCGGCGGCGGCGGCGGCCCGCGACAGGCGACGCCGCAACTGGCGCGCGTTGTCGCGCACCACGCTGGCGAAAATTTCGTCTTTGCTGTGGAAGTACAGATAGAACGTGCCTTGGCCGACGCCGGCGCGCGTGGTGATGGAACTCACCGAGGCGGCGTGAAACCCTTTGTCCGCGAATTCCTGCCCGGCGGCCTCCAACAGCTTGCGCCGAGTCGCTTCGCCGCGCGCCGTCACCGGCACCCGTTCCTCGAGCGTTTGCCCTTTCGGGACCATGGCTCCTAACACCCACTCCTGCGAGGGAACGGGCGCGAGCTTAAATCAGCCGGGCGCGGAACGGGCAGCTTGGGCGAGCGCCGCGACCAGTTGCTGGCGGGTTTTCCGATGCACGGCGGTTCCTGGCAGAACATCGGTCAGGTGCGCACGGCGGTCGAGCCAGAAATCGCCGCTGCTTTTTCCCGCCTGCGGCGAGGCCGCGAGCCAGACGATGGTGTCGGCGCCCTGCTCCGGCGTGCGCAGGAACGGATGCATCGCGCGGTGAAACGCGGGCAGCGCCGACACCACGCCGGGCGTATCCACCCAGCCGGGATGCATGGCGTGGACCACGATGCCGCGGCTGCGCCAGGCTTCCGCCCAGTGCAGGCTCAAGGCCACCAGCCCGCGCTTGGCCCGCGCGTAAGCCCGGGCACCGTGGTAGCGGCCGCGCGCCGAAGCGAGATCCTCCAGTCGCAGCGCCTGCAGATACATGCCGCCGGAAGAGACGTTGATGACGCGGCTGCCGGCGGCGAGCCTGGGCAACAAGGCTTCGGTGAACACGTAGGGCGACAGCAGGTTGAGCGCGAAGCTGCGTTCGAAACCTTCCGCGGTCAACTCGCGGTCCGCATACAGCGCGCCGGCGTTGTTGACCACCACGTCCAGACGCGACTCGCTGTCGAGGATGCGCCGCGCGACGGCGCGCGTCTGGGCCATTGAGGACAGATCGGCGCAGTGGGTGGCCAGTTGGTCGTTGCCGCTGTCCTCGAGGATCGCCGCGCGCACGGCGGCGAGCCTGGCCTGGTCGCGGCCGACCAGCACCAGCCGTGCGCCCAGACGCGCGAGCGCCAGTGCCGCCGCGCGGCCGATGCCGGAGGTGGCGCCGGTGACGACCACGGTCTTGCCGTCCATGCGGTCCACCACCGGCGGCAGGCGCGCGGCGCGGAAACCGGCGGCGGTGAATTTCAGCGCGCCGGGCAGCAGCGCGCGGTCCAGCAGGTCGCGCCACAGCCCGCGCGGGGGCGGGGTCGGTTCCGCCGCCAGCGCGCGGCGCAAACCGGCCAAGGCGCGGCGGCTGTTGAGCGCCACGACCGGCTTGAGGGCCTGCTCCTTGAGCCGCCCGCCGGACTTGAGTTCGAGGTCGGAGGTGTAAACCACGCGGGTCCCGGCGGCGAGCGGCTCGAAGCGCACTTCGTCGGCGCAGCGCAGCTCCTCGCCATCCGCGACCAGCACCGCCCGCCGCGGCGGTTCGAACACGGTGACGCGGTAGCGCAGCCTAAGCCGGCGCGGGCCGAAGGCCACGAGCAGTTCGAACTCGCAAGCTTCGCCCAGCGCGCCCGGCGTGCGCTTGGCCGCGGACAGCACGGTGGGATCCCAGTGCGGCAGGTTGCGGAAGTCCACGGTGAACCAGAAGCACTCGTGCGGCGGCCGCGGCGAGTCGACACTGTCCTGCAGGCGGATCATCGCGTGCGGTCAGCGCGTCTGGTTCACGGCGCGCAGGCGTGGCACGCGCTGCGGCCGGCGCCGGCTGCGATCCTTGAGCCAGGCCAGACAATCCTCGAAGGCGCGCGAGATGCGCGTCTGCACGCGGATGCGCTCGATCTTGGGCCAGGTGGCGCGCTCGCCCTCGCGGATCAGGCGGCGCAGCTCCTCGGGCTTGAGATTGCTGAACATGCGCAGCAACTGCGCCGGCGTCTGGCGCGGCACGATGCTGACGTCGCCGCTGTAACGCTGCTGGAGAAT
>JADGHB010000042.1 GCA_019689635.1 Nevskia sp.
CGGATAGCTGCTGCCGTCGGCGCGGCGATGGCGCGCACGGTAGACCAGCCGCTGGCTCGCGCCGCTGCGCAGCCGCGCGAGCCAGCCGCGGAACTCGTCGGCGTCCAGATCTTCGCTCAGGTCAAGGGGCGTCAGGCGCGCGAACGCGCGAGCGCCATAGCCGAGATTGCGCCGCGCGCCACGATTGGCTTCCACGAAGCGCAAGGACTGGGCGTCGAAGAGGTAGATCTCCTCGACCGCGACGTCGAGCAGCCGCACCAGGTGCCGGGCCCGCTCGATCGAAGGCCGGCTCTTCCTTGAGCTGCGGACCATCAAACCGCCTCCTCGGACAGCGGCAGGACCCGCTCGGGTTGGCGCGCGACCGCCGGCTTGCGATTGGAATCCCGCGGCGGCCGCCGCGGTCCAGCGGTCTGCGCGTGTCAGGGCCCGCTGCTGCTCGCCGAACCGCCGCCGCCGATGAAGCCCTGGCGGCCGTATTCCTCCGGAATCGGATGCGTGAAACTGTCGAGATAGCGTTGATACACGCGGCTGGCAACCTCGCCCGGCATGGGGCGCGGCGTCCCGCTCGTGCTGGCGATCTGGGCCGCAAGCCAGGCGTTCGTCTCGGAACCGAAGCCACCCTCCTGCACGGGTGCCGCGGCCGTTGGTTCAGCGGGCCCGGCCGAGGGAGATTCCGCCGCGCCGCTCGGCGCGGAAGCGGTTTCTTCGCTCGGCCCCTGCGCGGCTTCGGCGGCCGGTGCCGGAGCCGCGGACTGATCCTGTGCGGGTGGTGCGGACTCCGTAGCGGCCGCCGCCGTCCCGTCGGCAACCGCCGCTGCCGACGCGCCAAGCAGGAAGGCACAAACCGCAAGAATCATCTCGATGCGCATCGTTGGACTCCTCGCTCGCCTTCAGCGAGCCACGATTCTCCCACCTTGCTGCCGGCGGATCTGCTGGGCTTCCGCGCGCAGACGTTGCAGCTCGTCCGCCGTCGCGCCCGCCCCCGCCGCCAGCTTCTGCACCGCCGCCTCGTTGCCCATCAGCATCATCAGGATGATGAGGTTGTTGCGGCACTTGCGGCTGTCCGGCGCCAGCTCGGCGGCCGTCGAAAGCTCCGGCATGGCCTCAGTATAACGGCCGGCCTGCATGAGGGCGTAACCGAGGTCGTTGCGGAAATCCACGTCGGTGGGCATCCGCCGGACGGCTTGCCGGAGGTCGCCAATGGCGGTGTCGAGATCGGTGCCGACGTAGAGCAGGCCCAGGCCATGGTACGCCGGGCCGGCATAAGGACCCGCGAGCAAACCGCGATACAGCGCCTCGGCCTGCGCCCGTTGATTGAGGTGGCGGCGCGCTTCGGCCTCCAGCAGCCGGAGTTCCGCGGTATCGCCCCCGTTGCGGCGTTCGTCCTCGATATGCGCCAGCGCGGCGTAGTACTGGCCGTTGGCGATCATGTCACGGATCAGGTCGGTGTGGACCGGACCGCTCTTGAGTTGCACGGCCTGTGCGTCGGCAGGCGGCGTGGAACCGCTCGAAGAGCCATGCAGCGAAGCGCAGGCACACAGCAGGGCTGAAAGCGCCAGGGGCAGATAAGGTCTCATTGTTTCGCAAGGCCGGCGAACGCTTTGATGATCGCGGTAAAGGCAGGACCGGCGACGAACATCAACAATGCCGGGAAAAAGAATGCCACCATGATGACGTTCATCCGGCCGGACATGAGGTTCACCTTCTCGCGCAGGTCCAGCGCCATGCGCTCCTCGATCACCTTGAGCGCGTCGAGCAGCGGTTCGCGGATCTCCCCGCCATAGCGGTCGATCTGGCGCAGCACGCCCAGGATGGTGTTGAGATCGCCGACCTCCAGGGCCTCGCCGAGATTGCGCAGCACTTCCGCGCTGTCCGCGCCCGCCTCGATCTGGCGCAACGCCAGTTGCACCTCGCCGCCCAGCTCCGGCAACACGCCACTGCCCTCGCGCACCAGGTTGGAAAACGCCTGGCGGGTGGACAGGCCCGCGTCGAACAGCATCACCAGCATGTGGACGAACAGCGGGACCTCGTTCTGGATGCGCCGCTGGCGCGCCTTGGCCAGTGCGCGCAGCACCCGGATCGGAATCAACATGCCGGCAAGCACCGCGAGCAAGGCCATCATGAACACCAGGGGCACGCGGAACAGCTTGCCTTCGCCGAACAGCCAGCCGAGGAACACCAGGCCGAGCAGCACGAGCGGGACGAGGGCCTGCATCACGTAGAACAGCAGCCGGGATTGCGCGTCGCGCCAGCCGGCCTGGACGAAGAGCCGGTTGGTCTCGCCTTGCGTGTCGAGCAACTGGCCGAGCGCCTGGCCACGGCGAGCCAGTTCTTGCAATACCGGGCGCTCGCCCGCGGCGCCGAACTCGTCGGCCGCCGCGGCCGTCTCTTCCGCCAGGCGCCGCTGGATCTGTCGCCGCTCGCGCGACAGGAACGCCTGCACCACGAACACCGCCAGGGCGAGCACCGCGGCGAACACCGCCGCCGCCACCACGAGCGCGAAAACGGTGGCGTTCATCAGTCGGTGCTCCCGACGGAGTTGACCATCCGCCAGAGGATGATCACGCCCGCCACCTGCAGCAGCGCGGCGCCGATCAGCAACCAGTGCCCGATCGGGTCATGCCACATCACGCTGTAGTAGTTACGGTTGCGGAAGAAAATGAACAGGGTCAGTCCGATCGGGACGACCGCCAGCACGACGGCCGAAAACCGGGTTTCCGCCGTCAGTGCACGCAGCTCGCGGGCCGAAAGCTCGCGCTGGCGAATGGCGGTGATCAGGCTCTTGAACACCGGCCGCAGGCTGCCGCCGTAGCGGCGGTTGACGCTGGCCGCCAGCGCCATGACCTTGAGATCGCGCAGGCGATAGAGCTCTCCCACCTCCGCCAGCACCTGGTCCGTGGGCGCGCCGAGTTTGACCTGGCGGGCCACGCTCATGAACAGCGGCCGGATGGGATCGGAACTCTCGCGCGCGGCGGCGGCCAGGGCTTCTTCCAGAGAATTGCCGGCGGAAAGGATGCGCGCCACGTTCTCCAGATACACCGGCAACTGCTCGATGATCCTGGAACGCCGCGCCGCGGCGCGCCGCAGCAGCACCAGGTAGATCAGAACCAGGGCGACGAAGGCGATCAGCGCGCCCAGCAGCCAGCCGCCGAGGACAAAAACCAGCAGGATCGCCACCGCCAGCGCAACCAGACCTCCGATCAGCTGGCGCGGCTGCGGTTCGATGCCCGCGCGCCAGAGCAGGGCGGCGATCCAGCGCAACAGCGGATTGCGCAGCTCCATCTGGCCGCCGGCCAGCGCAGCGGCGGAACCCGCCGCTTCCTCGTCCACGCGCAGCCGCGCGGTCGCCTGTTCTTCGCGCTGGCGGGCTTGCGCCAGGGAATACAGCCAGGCGGCGGCGGCCAGCAGCGCCAGCGCCAGGAACACCGTGATGACGGTCGCGGTCGTCATGCGGCTGCTCTCAGGTCCAGATGCCGTCCGCTGTCGGCCTCGAAGCGGAACACCTCGCGCAGATCCAGCTCGTGGCCCTTGATGCCTCTGATCTCGGCGATCGACAGCACGCAGCGCCGCCCGTCCGGCAGGCGCGCGAGGTGCACCATGAGCTGCAGGGCGGAAACGATCTGGCCGAGCAGGGTCTGTTCGCTGCCCGTGTAACCGGCGAAGCCGGCCAGCAATTCCAGCCGGTGGACGGCATCGTACGGATTGTTGGCGTGCAGCGTGGTCATCGAGCCGTCGTGGCCGGTGTTCATCGCCTGCAGCATGTCGAGCACTTCGTCCCCGCGGACCTCGCCGAGGATGATGCGGTCCGGGCGCATGCGCAGGGCGTTGCGCACCAGGTCGCGCGCGGTGACCGCGCGCTGGCCTTCGAGATTGGGCGGCCGCGTCTCCAGCCGCACCACGTGACGGTGGCGCAGGCGCAGCTCGGCGGCATCCTCGATGGTGATGATGCGCTCGCCTTGCGGGATCCACTGGGATAGCAGGTTGAGGAAGGTGGTCTTGCCGGTGCCGGTCCCGCCCACGATGATGATGTTGGTGCGTTTCTCCACGCGCTCGCGCAAATAGGCGATCTCTTCCTTGGTCGCGGTGCCCAGGCGCAGCAGGTCGTCCTCGAGCAGCGGATGCTTTTTGAACTTGCGGATCGACAGGCAGGGGCCTTCCAGGGAGATCGGCCGGATGATGGCGTTGACGCGCGAACCGTCCGGCAGGCGCGCATCCACCATGGGCGTGGATTCGTCCACGCGCCGGCCCAGCGGCGCCAGGATGCGCTGGATCACGCGGATCACGTGTTGCTCGTCGATGAAGCGCACCGGCGCCTCGAACAGCCTGCCGCCGCGCTCGACGAAGACGTTGTACGGCCCGTTGACGACGATGTCGTCCACGGTGTCGTCGTCCACCAGTTGCTGGATCGGGCCGTAACCCATCAGCTCGTTGTGCGCGTCGCGCACCAGCGCCTCGATCTCGCGCTGGTTGACCGGCAGCTTTTTCTCGAGCACGAACTGCCGCACCTGCTCGGCGACGAAGCGGTTGACGCGATCCGCCGTCCAGGTATCGATGTCGATGTTGCGCGCTTCGATCAGCGCAATCAGATGGCGATGAACGTCGGCCTTCAGCGCCTGATATTGATCGGTCAGGCGGAAACGCTCGGCGGATTCCGATGCAGTCATAGCGGCGCGAGCAGCGTGCAGGGGCCCGGCGCGCAGCGCGGGGACCGTAGCGTCGCAAGTCGACGCGGGCATGAGACGGCGCGAACTCGATGAGAGCTTGAAACAGGGAGTCTCATGCGCCTATCTCACCAATTTCGCGAGCAAGCCCTGCGCTGCGGGCTGGGACTTGAGCTGCGGCGCCGCCAGAACCTCGGCGAGCCGGCGCACGCCGTCGCAGTACGGGTCCTTGCGCGCCAGGGTGAACAGCGGCTCGCCCGAGTTCATCGACATCACGCGGTTGAGGTTCTCGGTGTGCAACACGGCGAGCAAGGGCAGCTCGAACAACTGCGCCAGGTTGGGCGGCTCCAGGCCCAGACGCTTGCGGTAGTTGTCCACCACCAGCCCGGCGTTCTCCAGGCCGCAACCTTCGTGGCGCAAGGCGCGCAGCAGATGGCGGTTGTGGCGCGAGCGCAGGATGGACTGGTCGGACAGCAGAGCCACCCGGTCGGCTTCGCGCGCCACCCCCACCAGCGCGGCCATGGGAAGCTGGCCGTCCAGCGCCAGCACGATGTTGGCGAATAGACCGCGCAATACCGTCAGCAGATGCAACAGCGCCTCCACATCCACCGGCGGCGGGCCGAGCAGGTCTTCGGGTAGCGAGAGCACGTAGATGCCACTGCCATGGCGGGTGAAGGCGGTGTCCACCAGCGTCTGGTCGCAACGGCGCGCGTCGCCGATGGCATCCAGCACGCTGTAGACCTGCTTGAGGTTGAGGAACACCGCCGCCGCACCCGCTGGCGTGGCCAGGTCGATCAGCAGCGTGCGCTGGTTGGGCGCCTGCGTTTCCCCGATCGCCAAGGCCAGGTGTTCGGCGAGGAAGGCGGTCGCCACATAAGGATGGCTGGAGAGCACCGCGTAAAGCTTGCCGGTCTTGGGCGCGGCGGGGCCGCCGCCCGGGCCACCCGTCAGCGAGCGACGCAGCAGGCGGCCGATCTGCACGCCCAGCGTCGCGTCGTCGCGGTGCAGGACGAAGAAATCGCGCGCGCCGGAGCGCATCGCCGCCAGCACCCAGTCCGGATTCTCCTCCGCGCCCAGGCCCACCACGGGGACCTGCCAGTGCCGCTCCAGGAAACGCTCGATCAGCGCCGCGCGCTGCGCGAGCTGCTGGCTGTCGAACTCGCAGAACAGGATGTCCACGCGCGGCAAGGCTTCGATCCGCGCCAGCACTTCTGCGGCTCCGCCGCCGCGCAGCAGCGTCACTTCGAGGTTGGCGCCGGCGTTTTGCAGCCAGTCCCGATAGACCGGGTCGTCGGCGATGACGATCGCTTGCGTTTTCATCGCAGCCGCGACATGGACCGCGGAGAGTCTAGCGGCTGTATCCGTGGTCGCTCATCCCGAAGTCGCCGGTTTCCATGAACATGGTGTGCGCGAAACCCGGCTGGTACTGGTCTGTCTGCGCACCCGGCAGTGGCGGCAGGGTCGCGCCGCGCGCCAGCGGCTGCACCAGGTGGGGCGTGACCACCATGATCAGCTCCTTCTCCTGACGGTTGATGCTGGTGTCGCGGAAGAAGGCGCCGATCACCGGCAGATCGCCCAGCCACGGCACCTTGTCGATGTTGTTGCGCAGGTTGTTGCTGACCAGACCGCTGATGACGAAGCTCTCGCCGTCGCCGAGCTCCACCGTGGTATCCGTGCGGCGTACGTCCAGGCCCGGAACGGTGAAGCCGTTGAGGGTGATGCCTTCCGAGAAATTGAGCTCGCTCACTTCGGGCGCCACTTTCAGCGCAATGCGGTCCTTGGACAGCACCGTGGGCGTGAGGGAGAGCCGCACGCCGAACTGCTTGAACTGGATGGTGATGGTCGAGGCGCCGTTGATCCCGCTGCCGCCCTGCGGCACCGGCACGGGAAACTCTCCGCCGGCGAGGAAGCTGGCGGTCTGGCCGCTCATCGCGGTCAGGCTGGGCTCGGCCAGCACGCGCGCCAGGCCCTGGTTCTCCAGCACGGAGAGCACGCCGAGATAGCCGTCGTTGGCGAAGATGAAGTTGAAGGCGTCCTGGATCGGCAAAAAGCCGGTGGCGCTGCCCAGCGCGGCGCCCTCGATACCCGACAGCGAGCTGCCGGTGCCGGCGCCGGGGTTGGGAATGCCGCTCAAGCCCGAGGCGGTGCCGCGATTGGTCAGCGACTCGAAGTGCCGGCCGTTGTGCAGGAAATTGATGCCGTACTGCTGCAAGGCCGTGCGGCTGACCTCCACGATCTTGACCTGGCTCAGCACCTGGGTACTTTCCAGCGCCACCTGGCTGCGGTCGCCGACGGGACCTTTGGCCCCCGTTCCGGAAGCCAGCACGGCGTCTCGATGGGCCAGCAGATCGGCTTGCGTGCCGGCCAGGCCGCTGCCCACCTCCACGCGGTATTGGGCCGGCGCGGCGTTCTTGCCGCGCGGCCATACGATCAGGCTGGTGGTCCCCAAGGCCTTGCCTTCCAGCAGCAGCTCGCGCGGACTGATCACGGTCACGTCCGCGATCTTGGGATCGCCGACCGCGACGCGATGGACCGGCTGGTCCTGCCGCAGCAGACGCTGGCTGCCGACCGCCACCGTGAGCACCTCGTTGGGGGCGGGCTGGGCGCGCACCGGCGTGCACAGGGACAAAAACGCCAGCACGGCAAGCGCAAAAGCGAGCGCAAGCGCTCTCGTCGGAGCGGCGTGGGCCGCGACCCGCGATACTCGGGTCGGGGCTGACGCCCCTCGTGCAGACGCCACCTCTAAAACATCCTGTGCCGCGCGATTGGACATTCGTCTTCCCCTGAACCCCGATCCTCGCGCGTTCACGGATACACCGTGCTGCGCGCGGAACCGCGATACACGATCACCGCCGCAGGCGCGCCCTTGGGCAGCTTCTTCTTGAGCGCCGCCAGTTCCTTCATCGTGATCGGCTGATCGGCCTCCGGCCCGGTGGGCGGCGGCGCGGCGTTTTGCGCCAGGCTCGCGCCGGAAATCTCGGCCGGCGCCGGTGCCGGCGCGCCCTCCGGCCCGGTGCCCGCGGCACCGGGCGGCGCGGCGGCCTCGGCGACTTGCGTCGGTGCCGCCGGATGCAGCGCCAGGCGCAACTCGCCGATGCTGGCGCCGAGCATGACGCGCGTCACGTCCGCATCCGGCACGGCGACCACCACCGTGCGCTGGTGCGGGCCGGGCGTCTGCGGCTGTCCCGCGCCGGGCTGGCCTTTTTGCCCAGCGGTGCCGGCCGGCGGCGCGATGATGCGATCCTCGTAGGCCAGCACCAGCGCGTCGCGCAGCAGGATGCGCGCCTGCGCCGGCTTGACGTCATTGCCCTGGTCGTTGCGCAAATACAGCAGCACGTCCACCACGTCGCCGGGGCGCACGAAACCGCCCACGCCGATCACGTCGTCGATCTTGAGCGACACCGCCTTGTCGCCCGGCGGGATCAGCCGGGCGAGCTGGTTGTTCTCCTTGAAGAAGCGCGGCGTGATCGGCGCGCCGGCGTCGATGTCGATCAGCGGCGTGCGGCCGACCACGTCGTCCACGTTGGCGTAGTAGTCCTTGGGCGCGATCTGCACCGGCTCCAGCGCCACCGCGTCCTTGCTGATCGGCTGGTTGGCGAGCAGCGGCCGGGTCGCCACCACCACTTGGATCTGCGGCGCCGCCGGCTGCCCGCCTGCCTGCTGCGGGGCTGCCGCGTTGGAAGCGGTCTGCGCGTAATTGCGGCTCATGCGGAAGGCGACGATGGCGAGGACGATCGCCAGCACCACGAAGACGACCGCGACGACCCTGATGACGTTGCTGCTCATCCCCAAGTTCTCCCCTGACCGCCTCACGTCGCTCGGCGCGACCGGGATTTAAGCACAGGACACCGTGCGCCGCTACCGTCAACTCACCGCCACGGCACAGGCCGCCAAACCGTTCGGCGGCAGCGGGGGAAAGGTCCCCAGCAGCGGCAGATTCGCGATGGGCGGCAAAAACGAATTCAATTGCGCTTGGGTCAGCGACACGCGCACCACGTAAGCCCCAGCCGGAGCGCTGCAGCCGGTGAATGAGACCGTCGGCTTGATGCCCGCGCCGCTCAGCCAGGTCAGGCTGTTGTTCACCGCCGTGGTCGCGGCGGTATTACGATCCCCCACTCCCGGGATCACGGCGACCGCCGCCTCGGCACCCTGCTGGGCGGCGAAGTTGATCGCCTGCTGGAACACGTACACCATCGAATAGACGATGACGCTGTAAGCCAGCCCGAGCAGGATCGGAAACACGAAGGCGAACTCCACGGCCACGGCACCGTGTTGCCTACCAGGCGAACCGGCTTTCATTCGATGGACCATCATCGCTGACCCCTCGGTTTCATCACGATGCCAGAGGTGCGTTGCCTCGCCGCAACGAGAATCTACGAGAATCTACCGGCGTATCGCCACTGGATCCAATCGCTGGCTGCACATTGCTCTGCCCTCCATCCCCGATCCCGAATCATGGCGCGCACGACACGACCGCAAAATGTTCGGAGTCAGACTTCACTCGTCCTTGGGACGAATGAAGCCGACCACCGCGAACCAAGAAGACACACCGAAGTAAGGGGCGAATACTTGTGTGTAGCCTCCAAATCCTGATGACTCCAGCGTGTGCATGACAGCACGCCACCCGTCGAGGTCAGCGGATCTCTTTTCTTCTTATGGGGTCGGAAGCTTTCCGCCAACGCCATTAAAGAAGTTAACCAGATCCGAACCGAGCACCATGGTAGCCCCTAACAAAACAACGGCCACGATGGCAATGATGACGGCATACTCCGTCGCCGTCGCACCCGTCTGCCGACGCAGGCCCAACAATTTGATCCGATCCAGCATGTTCATGGAATTGCTCCTGGTAAATGACCGAGTCCATCCGACTCGCAGAGTAAGCTAGGGCAACCCCCGTCTGGCGTCAAAGCAGTTCGCGGCCGCGTTCGCTACCGCCCATCGGTTTTCATGTGACCTGACTCGGTCGTTGGTTGCGCGCAGGCTCGGATTTCACTTTTGTGGCAGGCTGCGGCTGCCGCCTCACCCGTCATCGCCGCAGTGCGTTCGCGAAAAACTGCCTGGCGCCCCGACTCAACGGCAGGATGAGCTTTGGTCCTGCCGCCCTACCGCTCTTCAGAACCGCTTTTCCAAGCCGGCTTGCTTGAGCACGGCGTTGGCCGTGTGCCGCGACTTGATCTTGCCGTCGACGGGAAAGTACCGTCCTGACTCCGGGCTGTACCAGATTTCATGATCGCCCTTTCCGGCACGGATGAAACGGCAGCCTGCCGTACGCAGGATTCGCTTCAGCTCCGGAGCGAAGTCGGCCATCGGGCGGGCGATGCGCCTTCAAGCGACTGCGCACTCGTGAGCGATCAGCTTGAATGGCACTTGCTGACCACGCTCAACGCTCCCGTTGAGCTCCAATAGCTCGGGGATCATCCGCAGGAGCTTGTTTTGCAGCTCCTCGAGCGTCGCCGCCTCGGTGGCGAGGCCCGGTATGTCGGTATGCGCGACGTACCATACGCCTGCTTCGGCGTCCCAATGGCATTCCACGGTGTATGGCTGTTCGTTCATGTCTGCTCTGCTGCGGGCACGCAGCCCGCAATCGTATTGCGGCAGTCTAGCAGGTTGTCAAAAAAGCCCATCCATGAACTCATTCAGGGTCGCTCCGAAAATACGCGCTTTTCCACGCTCCCGGCAATCAAGCGCTTGATGCACTTGATTTCCGTCGGCACATCCGCGTGCCAAGCGTACGAAAGCACCCCCGCCATGCGGCAAGGTCAAGCGCTTCGTCGCGCGAGAGCGCTCCGCCGGTCGCGCCCTCGACACAACGATACGCTAGGCTGTGCGCTGTGAGCCTCTACGCCATCGGCGACCTGCAAGCCTGCTACGATCCGCTGCGCCGGCTGCTCGACCGGCTGCGCTTCGATCCCGCGCGCGACCGGCTGTGGCTGACCGGCGACCTGGTCAATCGCGGACCCGCCTCGCTGCAAACCCTGCGCTTTGTCAAAAGCCTGGGCGACACGGCGGTCACCGTGCTCGGCAACCACGACCTGCACCTGCTGGCGGTGGCCCACGGCCGGCGCAAGGGCCGCCACGACACGCTGGACGAAGTGCTCGCCGCGCCGGATCGCGAGGATCTGCTCCACTGGCTGCGGCACCGGCCGCTGCTGCACGAGTCCGCGGACGGCGCCACCGCTCTCCTGCATGCCGGCTTGCCGCCGCAATGGGATCTGGCGCAGGCGCGCACCTGCGCGCGCGAGGCGGAGGCCGCGCTGCAAGGCGAGGACTACGCGGAGCTGCTGCGCGAGATGTACGGCGACCAGCCGGACCGCTGGGACGAGGGCCTGTCCGGCATCGCGCGGCTGCGCTTCATCATCAACTGCTACACGCGGCTGCGCTACTGCACGGCCGAGGGCCGGCTCGACCTCAAGCCCAAAGGCGCGCCTGGCACGCAGCCGGCGGGCTTGCTGCCCTGGTTCGCGGTGCCGGGGCGACGTTCGGCGAACGTGAGGCTGATCTTCGGCCACTGGTCCACGCTGGGCCGTGTGCACTGGCCGGAGCACCGCGTGTGGGGCCTGGACACCGGCGCGGTGTGGGGCGGCCGGCTCACCGCCCTGTGCCTGGACGACGGCCGCCTCGAAGCGGTGGAATGCCCGGAGTATCAACGGCCGGGCGGCGAAGGGTAGTCGCGGCCTCGGCCGTAACGAAAAGCCGTAGGAGCGACGTCAGCCGCGACCGCGACATCTCGGCATCGGACCCTCGCCCGCGCCGGAGCTGGCTGCCCGGTCCGCTGGGATCGTCGCTCCGGCTCTACGACCTGGGCATGCGCCCGTGCACACCCGCGATGGTCAACGCGCCCAGCGCGAGTCCGGCCAGGACGTCGGCCAGATAATGCCCCCCGCCAGCCGGCGTCACCGCGACGATCAAGACATCGAGTATGGCCATCGGCCAAAACAGCCTGGGAATGCCGCGCACGGCCCAGGCGCACAATACGGCAAGCGCGGCATGAAACGACGGAAACCAGACCAGCCCCTGCGCGCGGCTCAAATCGATCACGCGCAGGCTGCCATCGCGTAAGGCGAGATATTGCTGCACGTAGAGCTTGGTGTGCGCCTCGGGGGTCCCGTAATGGACGAAGGCCCCTGCCGCCGGCAGTAAGGCACCGAGCACGACGGTGATCATGCTGCTGGCCAGGAACGCAACGAATAGCTCTCGTGCCCGCTTCGCGTATTCCATGGCATCGAGCAGTACGATCAGCAGAATGAGCTGCGGCCCCAAGGCCAAGTAAATCATTTGCATGCCCACGTATCGCAGCGGCGCTTGCATGAACCACCGGTGATAGGCCAGCCAGTCGAAGCCAAGCGCGTGATCGAAGGCGGCAAAAGCGTCATCGAGCAGGGGACGATCAGCCAAGCCCGTGAGCAAATAGCTCAGCACGCCGAGCGCGTTGGTATAGAGCACGTAGTACAAGCCGGTCTGAGCGAGCGCGGCCAGACGAGGCGCGGGCCGCAGATCGCGGTAGATCCACCACAAGGTCACGAGCAGGACGACCGCGCCGGCCACTCCGAGCTCGGGCTGCCAGCGCAGCGAGAAATCGCTGGCCGACAGCAACCACGCATCGAGGCCGGCAACGGCGAGGATCGCAGCCCAGATTCCGCGATTGCTCAACCGCGATCCTTGGGTTAACTGGCGTCAATGCCTCGGCTTGAACACCGGTTTCTCGCCCGGCGCCAGCTTGCGCGGCACGATCAGGAAGCGCGCGATGGCCGGCAGGATCAAGATGGCGCCGAACATGTTGGCGGTGAACATGAACACCAACAGCTTGCCCATGTCGCGCTGGAACTGCAGACCCGAGAACAGCCAGGTCGCCACGCCGAAGCCGAGCGTGATGCCGGTGAACACCACCGCCTTGCCGGTCATCTTCAGGGTCTTCAGATAGCCCTCGCGCAGGTCGAAACCGCTGGCGCAGGCATCGGCCAGCGTGGCGTAGACGTAGATGCCGTAGTCCACGCCGATGCCCACCGCCAGCGCCACCACCGGCAGGGTCGCCACCTTCATGCCGATGCCGAGCAGCGCCATCACCGCGTAGGCCATCCACGAGACCAGCGCCAGCGGCAACATGATGCACACGATGCTCTGCCACTCGAAGAAGGAGATGTACACGCAGATGACGATGGCGATATAGACGTACAGCAGGATGCGTTTCTCCAGCTCGTGCACCACCTGGTTGGTGGCGGCCATCACGCCGACGTTGCCGGTGGCCAGCGCGAAGTTGACCGGACATTCCTTGTCCATGCCGGCGAGCTTGGCCTTGGCCGTATCCAGTTTCTTCTGCTGCGCGACGATCGCGGGATCGGCCTGGATCTTGTCGTCGCTCATGCCTTGGCGCAGGCGCTCTTCGGTCATCGCCTCGAGCGCGATCTTGTCCATGCCGGTTTCGCGCCGCGTGAGGTTTTTCTCGTCGCAGTACTTGGCGTCCACGTCCTTGTGGGTCTCGTAGAACTCCTGCGCGTTGTCCGAGCCGAAACGCTCCACCTCGCCCACGATGCGGTTGATGGTGGTGGCGCGGTGATCGGAGGTGAACACCCAGATCGGCATGGCCGAGCAGGATTCGTTGAGCATGCCCGTGGGCGGCGTGATCGGGGTGATCGCCTGCACCATGGCGTCCTTGTTGCGCGGCAGGACGTAGAACTTGGGGCTGCCCTCGACGAAAATGCTGTACACGAACTTGGCGAGCTGCGGTAGCGACAACGTGGACTGTACGCCGGCGGTGTTGGTCAGATGCCAGGCCAGCCGATCGATCTGCTCCATCACGTCGTATCGGATGCAGGCGTTGGGGTCGGTTTCCGCGACCACTTTCAAGATGTCGGTGCCGAGCGCGAAGTTGTCCACGATGGCGGCGTTGTCGCGGTTGTAGCGCGAGTCCGGCAGCAGTTCCGGCACCCCTTTCTGGCTGTCGCCGATCTGCAGGTCCTTGCCCTTCCACAGACTCACGCCGAGCAGTACGCCGCAGATCAGCAGCGCGGCGATCGCCGGCTTGGGCTTGACCATGTTGGACAGCAGCTTCCAGACGGGGTCGAAGATGCTGTCGCGCTTCTCCTGCTTGGCGACGAAGGCCTTGACGTCGCCGATGTTCACCCAGGTCAGCCAGATCGGCATCATCACCTTGTTGGTGATGATGATCGCGGCCATGCCCAGGCAGGCGTTGAGCGCCATCTCCTGGATGATGCCGATGGGGATCAAGGCGATCATGGCGAAACCCGCCACGTCGGTCATGATGGCCATGGTTCCGTAGATCGCCAGCCGCCGCCAGGTGTAGAGCGAGGCGTCGAAGCTGTTGCGCTGGTACATCTCCAGCTCGCCGACCCAGGCGTTGACGTACTGCACGCCGTGCGACACCGACACCGCCAGGATCAAGAACGGCACCAGGATGGCGAAAGGATCCACGCCCTTGCCGAACAGCTTGAGCAGACCGAACTCCCAGACCACCGCGGTGATCGAGCACACCAGCGGCAGGATGGCCAGACGGAAGCTGCCGACGTACAGCCACAGCAGGATCATCGTCATCACCAAGGTGATGAGGAAGAAGGTCACCACTTCCTGGGTGGCGTCGATGACGTCGCCCACCACCTTGGCGAAACCCACGATGTGGATGCCGATGTCCGGACTGTATTCGGGATTGGCCGTCTGCTCGACGTCGATCAGCCGGCCGTGCACCGGCACGACGTAGGCCGAGCCGTCGGCCAGGTGCAAAGTGCCGTTGAAATCGGTGAACCAGCGCTTGAGTGTGCCGACCGGCACGTAATGCTCGGCGAGCACGTCGCCCTTCTTGAACAAAACTTGGCCGGCCTTGAGCTTGCCCTCGTCGGTCTTGCGCAGCGTGTAGTTCTTGCCGGCGACGATGTCCTCTTTGGCCTTGTACAGGTACTTGACCGGGCTGGCGAAGCGCCCGCGCACCCGGTCCTCGATCTGGTCGGCGAGTTCGCCGTAGTCCAGCTTGACACCGGTGATGGGATCGACTTCCAGCAGGTCGGCCATGACCATCGCCCCGCGCTGGTCGTTGCTCACCAGGCGGCCGATGTAGCCGCCCTTGGCGACGTTGGATTTGATCTTGGCGAACATCGCCGGCGTCGGCTGGTAGTCGGCGGGAATCACGTTGGCGCCGTAGAAACCGCCTTCCACCACCTCGATGTAGGTGACGTTGGGCGTGAACAGCGACTGCACCTGCGAACGGTCGATGCCCGGCAGGAAGAACACCGCGTCGGTGACCTGCTTGAGCCGGGTGAGGAACTTCTCGTTGTAGATGTCCCCGCCGTTCTTCTGCATCAGCGCCACCAGCAGCGTGTTGGCGCCGCCGAACTGCTCCTGGTACTGCTTGTACACCTGCATGTAGGGATGCTTGAGCGGGATCGACTTGTCGTAGCCGGCATCCTGCTTGATGTGCGCCGCCTCCCAGGCGAGGAAGGCGGTGATGAGCAACAGCACCGTCATCGTCGTGCGGCGGCGCTGATAGATGAACGATTCGCCGAAGCGGATCGCCGCCTCGAACACCCGGTGCATGAAGACGGGCTGACTCATGTGGGTTCTCTCCCCCCGAGTTGGTGCCGGCGCGTCGCGCGGCCGGTCATTGCAAGCTGTCGATGTGCTGGATGCCGGAGACGCCCACCATCACCAGCCCGCCCTTGAACGGCACGGCGTCCGAGTACGGCGTGTCGCCGGGACTCTTGACGTTGCGCGCGGTGCCGGTGTCGGTGTCCACCAGTTCGACGATGCCGTTCAAACCGACCATGGCCACCTGATGCGCGTCCAGCGCCGCGCAGCCGAAGAAGGAATTGGTGGTGCCGGTGTCGATCTTCTGCCAGTCGCCCTTGCGCACGTCGTGGCTGAGATAAGCGTTGCCGCGCAGACCGCAGACCAGCGCGCCGGAATCGCCGCGCGGCACGGCGCCGAAGAAGGTGCCTTCATAAGGCGATTTGAGCTTGCTCCAGGTCTTGCCGCCGTCGGTGGACAGCCCCAGCGTGCCCTGCTCGCCGGCGACGAACAGATCGCCGTTGCCGAGCTTGCGGATGGCGTAGAGATGGAGCTGGTCGCCGGTGATCGCCGGCGCCTCCACCTTGGTCCAGTTGGCGCCGCCGTCCGTGGTCTGCTCGAACAGCCCGTAGGCGCCGACGGCATACGCGTGGTTCGGATCCAGCGCCAGCACGTCGAGGAACGGCTCCTGCAGCTCGGGCTGGAAGTTCTGCAGGGTCCAGGTCCTGCCCCCGTCGCCGGTGTGCAGGACCACCGCATCGTGCCCCACCGCCCAGCCGTGCTGCGCATCGGCGAACGACACGGCGGTCAGCGCGGCGCGCACCGGCGTCGGCACTTGCGCCCAGGCGCGGCCATCGTTGGAAGCGAGGATCTCGCCGCGGTCGCCGACCGCGATCAGGTGTTCGCCGGTGTCGATCACGCCCAGGATCAGCGCCTGGGTCGCCTTGGGCATGATCTCGGACGGGCGCGGCTTGATCTGCACCGGCGCCGTGGGCGGTGCGCCGTCCTCGGACGCGGCCGGGGCCGCATCTTCGGCCCCCGCGCTCAGCCACGCGCCCGCCGCGAAGCAGCACGCACCTGCCAGCCAAGGGAACACCCGTCTTGGGGTTTTCATGAACGGCTCCTCTCGCGTAAGGCTTTTGACGCTTTTTCTTCAGGACCCCCTGAGTGCCATCCTTGGCGGTATGGGGCGCTCACCCGTTTGTGCTTGGACATGATCGGTGGCGCGGCGCAGATGTACCAAACTGTAGCGTACGGCGCAAGGAAAATCGTTCGAATCCGTCGGCCCGCAGCTTCAATCCGCCAGCCACACGAGCGCCGCCATGCGGCCGGTGCGGCCGTCGCGGCGATGGGAATAAAAGCGCGCGGGATCGGCGTGGGTGGACAGACCGCCGCCGTGAACTCGCGCCACGCCGATGCGCGCCAGGCGCTGCCGCGCCAGCGCGAACAGGTCGGCGTACCACTTGCCGGGCGCCGGCCCGGGGCGAAACGCCGGCGCCGCGCCGGGGTCGGCGGCGAGGAACGCGGCGCGCACCTCGGTTCCGACCTCGAAGGCTTCCGGGCCGATCGCCGGCCCCAGCCAGGCGAGCAGACGCGCGGGCGCCACCGGCAGCGCCGCGACGGTGGCCTCCAGCACGCCGGCGGCCAGGCCGCGCCAGCCGGCGTGCGCGGCGGCGACCACGCTCGCGTCCTCGTCGCACAACAGCACCGGCAAACAGTCCGCCGCCAGGACCGCACAGACCACGCCCGTCTGGGTCGTATAGCTCGCATCCGCTTCGGGCGGCGCGGCGGAATTTTGCTGGAAGGGCGCGCGCACCACGCGCGTGCCGTGGACCTGTCGCAGCCAGCAGGGCTCCGCCGGCAGCCCGAGCGCGGTGGCCAGCCGCCGGCGGTTCTCCGCCACTGCGGCCGGATCGTCGCCGCTGAGCGCGCCGAGATTGAGGCCTGCGTAAACGCCGCGGCTCACGCCACCCGCGCGCGTGCTGAACGCGGCGCGCACCCGCGCCGGCGCCGGCCAGTCGGGAACAATGAACATGGCCCATTGTAGGAGGCGCGTGAGCGCCGACGCTCGCGGTCGATCCTCGTCGGAGGCGCGTCCGCGCCGACGACCGCGGCCGAGGCGGTGCTATGGCCGCGCCCAGATGCGCAGCGCTTCGAGCAACTGCCGGAAATCCTCCGGCAAGGGCGCTTCGAAGCGCAGTTCGCGCCCGTGCGCCGGATGCGCGAAGGCGAGCGCACGCGCATGCAGCGCCTGACGCGGAAACGCCTTCAGGGCCTCGCGCAATTCTTCCGCCATGCCGATGCCGCGCACCACGCGTCCGCCGTACAGCGGGTCGCCGACGAGGGGATGGCGCAGGTGCGCCAGGTGCACGCGAATCTGGTGGGTGCGTCCGGTTTCGAGCTGCACGCGCAGCCAGGTGTGGAAGCGGAAGCGTTCGTGCACGCGGTAGTGCGTCACCGCGCGCCGGCCGCCCTCGGTCACCGCCATGCGCAAGCGGTGACGCGGATCGCGGCCGATGGGCGCGTCCACCGTGCCGCCGGCGACGATCACGCCGGAAACCAGGGCGTCGTATTCGCGCCGGATGCGCCGCGCCGCCAGGTCAGCGACCAGACGCGTGCGCGCCGGCAGGTTCAGGGCCACCACCAGCAGTCCCGAAGTCTCCTTGTCCAGGCGATGGATCAGCCCCGCGCGCGGCAGCGCCGCGGTTTGCGGGAAGCGATGCAACAAAGCGTTCTGCAAAGTGCCGTCGGGCGCGCCGGCGCCGGGATGCACGATGAGCCCGGCGGGCTTGTCGATGACGGCGAGCCACTCGTCGGCATACACGACCGACAGCGCGATCTCCTGCGCCGCCGCTCCGGTCGCGGGCTCGGCCACGGGCGGGCTCAAGGCGAGCACGTCGCCGGCGGCCACCGCTTCGCGCGGGCGCTGCGCCGGCGCCTCGTTGCGCAGCAGCCTGCCCTGTTCGATCCAGGTCCGCAGGCGCGCGCGCGAATGCTCCGGGAACAAGCGCGCGGCGGCGGCGTCCAAACGCAGACCCTC
Source organism: Nevskia sp. (assembly GCA_019689635.1). Classification (GTDB taxonomy): domain Bacteria; phylum Pseudomonadota; class Gammaproteobacteria; order Nevskiales; family Nevskiaceae; genus Nevskia. Next base: position 18,214 of record JADGHB010000042.1, read on the forward strand.
GAACTCCGGCGGCACCTGCGCGCGCAACGGCGGGGCGGCGGCCGGCGTCGGTGACGTGGGGCTTGGGCTATACTTCATTTTTGATTCTCGGCAGCGCTCTTCGTGACGAAATTCCCGCAGATCGTGCGCACGGCGTGTCTCGCCGCCGTCGGTTTGGGGCTGGCCGCCTGCAGCTCGAACCCCGACCGCGTGGACCGGCCGGAGAATCCATTCAAGGTCGCCGCCGAAGGGCCGGGCGGACCCAAGTCGCCGCTCTCCGATCAACAATTGAGGCTGCAGGCCGATCAATTGTATCGCCAGGCCCGCGATGCGCTGGATTCCGCCGACTACAGCACCGCCATCAAGCGCTACGACCAGCTCGTGGCGCGCTATCCCTTCTCCGACTATTCCACCCAGGCCGAGCTGGAGAAGATTTTCGCGCTGTACAAGAGCTACCAGCCGGACGAGGCCGTCGCCGCCGCCGACCGTTTCCTGCGCGCCCATCCGCGCCACCCGCACGCCGACTACGTGATGTACCTCAAGGGCCTGGCCGACTTCGACCGCGACCAGGGCCTGATGTCCGAGTTCGGCCTGGACAATGCCAAGAAAGACGTCAGCAGCGAACAGCGTGCGTTCGAGGATTTCGCGCTGCTGGCGCAGCGCTATCCCCACAGCCGCTATCTCGGCGACGCACGGCGGCGCATGATCTACTGCCGCAACCGCATCGCCGACCACGCGCTGTCGGTGGCGCGGTTCTACGTGTCCCGCGGCGCCTACGTCGCCGCCGCCAAGCGCGCCACCGACATCATCGCCCAATATCCCGGCGCGCCGGCGACGCAGGACGCGCTCAAAATCCTGGAACTGTCCTACCGCAAGCTGCACATGGACCAGCAGGCGCAGGACGCCGCGACGCTGATCGCGCTCAATCCCCCGGCGGTGGAATACGCCGATGCGCCCAAGCTCACACCCGATGCGGAGCAGGTGCTGGCCGAGAACGCGGCTTCGCCACCCGCGCCGGTCGCGGGAAACGCCGCGGCCACGACCCCCGCAGCGCCGCAGCGCCACGGCTTCAAGGCGCTGATGAAACGCGTCTTCGACGTGGTGGTGATGGGCGAACCGCTGCAGCAGCCGACGACGAACAAGCCCGCGGCGGACAAATCCGGCAC
>JADGHB010000093.1 GCA_019689635.1 Nevskia sp.
ATGCAAGCGCACATGGAACGCTTCACCAAAGCGCGCAGCCTCAAGGCCATCCTCGAAGCGGTGCAGGCCTTGACGCCCGCAACGGCCGCCGCCGCGCCCGCCGCCGCTGCACCGCAACCCGAATCTCGAGCCGTGAGTCAGGGCAGCGCCGCCGTGCCCCGCTATGTGCCGCGCCTGCGCAGCGCACCCCTGCCCGCCCGCAAACTGCCCTTGGGCGGCGCGTATCTGCTCACGCCGGACGCTGGCGGCGTGGCGGAGAAGCTGGCGGACCGCATCGTCGGCGCCGGCGCGCAGGCGCGAGTGCTGCCGAGCGAGGCGCTGGAAGACCCGGCATTGCTCGCCGCCGAAGTCGCGCGCGCGGGCGACGCCTTGCGCGGCATCGTCCACCTCGCAGGCCTGGACCGCGACGACTCCACGGCGCTCACCGCCTGGAAGCGGCAGTCGCAGCGCCAGGTCAAATCCCTGTTCCGGCTGATGCAGCTCGCCGCGGAACGGCTCGCCCAACCCGGCGCGACGCTGCTGGCCGCCAGCCGCTGCGGCGGCAGCTTCGGCCGCGAGACGGAAAGCGCCTCCGGCGCGGCCCAGGCCGGCGGCGCGCTGGGCTTGTTCAACTGCGCGCTGCACGAATGGCCGCAGTTGCGCGCGCGCCTGGTGGATTTCGCGGACGACGCGAGCGGCGATTTCATCGCCGACGCGCTGCTCGACGAGCTGCAGGCCGACGAAGGCGCGCGCGAAATCGGTTACGCGCGCACCGCGGCGCACGAAAACCCGCGGCGCGTGGGTTTCATCCACGTGCCCGAAACGCTGGTGGATCATCCCTTCGCCCCGCACCTGCGCGCCGACGGAGACTGGGTGGTGCTGGTCACCGGCGGGGCGCGCGGCATCACCGCCGAAATCGCCGAGGAACTGGTGCGCCGCGCCGCGCGACCGGGCCTGCGCCTGGTCTTGGTGGGCCGCACCGCACCGGTCGAGCGCGAAGACGCCGCCACCGCAGCGCTGAGCGAGCCCGCCGCGCTCAAGAGAGCGCTGCTCGCCGCCAGCACCGGCAGCGGCGAGAAAATCACGCCGGCGGAGCTGGAACGGCGCTACCGCACGCTACTGGCGGAACGCGAGCTGCGCGCAAACCTCAAGCGCCTCGCCGAGGCCGGCGCGCAAGTGGACTACCGGGTGTGCGACGTGCGCGACGTCGCGGCGTTCGAGGCTTTGATCGACGCCTTGTACGCCCAGTACGGCCGCATCGACGCCGCGATCCACGGCGCCGGCGTGATCGAGGACAAACGCATCGCCGACAAGACGCCGGACTCCTTCGATCGCGTTTACGACACCAAGGTGGACAGCGCCTGGACGCTCGCCCGCAAGCTGCGTCCGGAGGGCCTGAAACTGTTGGTGTTCTTCACCTCGGTGGCCGGCCGTTTCGGCAACCTCGGCCAGGCCGACTACGGCGCCGCCAACGAAACCCTCAACCGTCTCGCCTGGCAGCTCCACCATCGCTGGCCCAACACGCGCGTGATGGCGATCAACTGGGGCCCGTGGCACGCCGGCATGGCCGGCGAGGCGATCCGCGAAGCGCTGCGCGCGCGCGGCATCGAAGCCATTCCCGTCGCCGGCGGCCGCCGCTGGTTCGCCGACGAGCTGGCCTACGGCTCGCGCAACGATGTGGAACTGGTGGCCGGCGACGGCCCCTGGAAGCACGAGATCGAGACACAAGCCGAGTCGGCGCAGACCGTGAAACCGCTGATCCGCGGTACGCCACGCGTCGGCGCCGGCGGCGCCGTGCTCCTGGAGCAGCGCCTGACGCTCGCCGAGCTGCCCTGGCCTGCCGAGCGCGCCGCCGACGGCCGCCCTGCGCTGCCGCTTACGGCGGCGCGGGAATGTCTGGCGCAGTTCGCCGCCCTCGGCTGGCCGGAATGGCAGGTGAGCGAGCTGCGCGACGTCCGCGCCGGCACACCGCTGACCTTCGACGAACACGGCGTCTGCGCGCTGGTCTTGCGCGCCCGCGCCGCCGCCCACAACGAACCGGACCAGCAGGCGGTGACGGTGGAGCTGCTCGACGCCGCATCACAGCACAGCGCCTTCCGCGCCCAGGCGATCCTGCTGCCGCGCGCACCGCAAGCGAGCGCCCCGGCACGCGCGGCCAACGAAATGCGCTGAGGCGATGAGCGGCCCACTCAACATCGCCATCGTGGGTCTCGCCGGCTGTTACGCCGGCGCGCGCGACGTGCGCGCCTACTGGCAGAACATCCTCGACAAAGTGGATGCCGTCGCCGACGCGCCGGCCGAATGGATCGGGCCCTATCTCGATCCCGAGCACGCCACCCAGCGCAACGACCGCATCTACACCGCGCGCGGCGGCTTCCTGCGCGATCTGGCGGAAGTCGATCCGGCGGAATTCGGCGTGATGCCGAGCATGGCCGACGGCGGCGAGCCGGACCACCTGCTTGCGCTCAAACACGCGCGCGACGCGCTGGCCGACGCCGGCTATCTCACCCGCCCCTTCAACCGTCAGCGCGCGGGAATCGTGCTGGGCCGCGGCACCTACGCCAACCGCGGCGGCGCCAATGGTCTATTCCACGGGCTGTTCGTGGACCAGGCCATGGACATCGTCCGCAGCCTGCGCCCCGATCTCACCGAGGAAGACCTGGAGGACCTGCGCGCCGCCTTCAAGAAGCAACTGCCGCCTTACAGCGGCGAGATGGTCGGCCCGCTCACGCCCAACGTGATCACCGGCATGATCGCCAACCGGCTCGATCTGATGGGCCCGAATTACCTGGTCGACGCCGCCTGCGCCTCCTCGCTGATCGCGGTCAACCAGGCGGTGCAGGAACTCGTCTCCGGGCGCTGCGATCTCATGCTCACCGGCGGCGTGCACGCGCACGTGCCGCCGCAGCTCTACATCCAGTTCTGCCAGATCAACGCGCTGGCCCACGGGCTGCTGCGGCCGTTCTCCAAGGGCAGCGACGGCACCCTGCTCGGCGAAGGCGTGGGCGTGATGGTGCTCAAGCGTCTGGCCGACGCCGAGGCCGACGGCGACCGCATCTACGCCGTCATCAAGGGCATCGGCACTTCCTCCGACGGCAAGGCCAAAGGCCTGCTCACGCCGCGGCTGGAAGGCGAAGTGCTGGCGCTCAAACGCGCCTACGAATCCAGCGGCATCGATCCCGCCACCATCGGCTTGATCGAGGCGCACGGCACCGGCACGCCGATCGGCGATGCCACCGAGATCCAGGCGCTGTCCACCGTGTTCGGCCCGCGCTCGGGCGAGCTGCCGACGATCGCGCTGGGCACGGTGAAATCCATGATCAGCCACTGTCTGCCCGCCTCGGGCGCCGCGGCCATGATCAAGACCGCGCTGGCGCTGCATCACAAGGTGCTGCCGCCGACGCTGTGCGAGGAGCCCGATCCGGCGCTGGAGCTGGAACGCACGCCGTTCTATCTCAACACCGAGACGCGCCCCTGGATCCACGGCGGGCCGCATCCGCGTCGGGCCGGCGTCAATGCCTTCGGCTTCGGCGGCATCAATGCGCACGTGATCCTGGAGGAATACCGCCG
>JADGHB010000094.1 GCA_019689635.1 Nevskia sp.
GCCCTGGACCCGCGACCGGCGTGGCGGCGAGCGCCACGTCGGAAATGCCCGCCAGCCGCGCCTGGTCCATCGCCTCCACCACCAGGCCGGCGCGCGCGTCGCGGTCGGCCTGGATCACCACCGGCGCCTGCGGCTTCTGGCTGCGCAGGCGCTCCAGCGTGGCGCGCAGCAGGCGCACGTCCACGTGCTGGCGATCCACCACGATGTCGCCCTGCGCCGAGATCGCCACGAAGATGCTGCTGTTGTCGAGCTTGACCGCGGTTCTGGCGCTGGGACGGTTGACCTTGATGCCGGCCTCGGTGACGAAAGCCGTGCTGACGATGAAAAAGATCAGCAGATTGAGAAAGAAATCCAGCATCGGCGCGAGGTCGATGTGCACTTCTTCCGGTTGCGGCGTGTGGCGGCGAATGCGCATGGTTTACTCGGGCAGCAGCAGATCGGGCAGTCGTTCGCTCTCGGCGCGCACGCGCGCCGAAAGCTGCACCGAGAAGAACAGGCCGATCAGGCTCACCACCAGCCCTGCCAGCGTGGCGATCATGGCGTGCGAGACGCCGTAGGCCATGGCGCGCACGTCGGAACTGCCGGCGGCGGTCATGCCGTCGAACACTTCGAGCATGCCGGTGACGGTGCCGAGCAGACCCAGCAGCGGCGCCAGCGGCACCATCACCCGGATCAGCGGCAAAGGCGCCGATAAGCCGATCTTGAGTTCCGAGATGAGTTGCTCGCGGATGCGCCGGGCAAACCACGAGCGCCGCTCGGAACGGCGATGCCACACCTCGAGCCGCTGCGCGAGCCGCTGCGGGTGCACGCGCGCGATGTACCAGTAGCGCTCCAGGATCAGCGTCCACATGAACAAGGCAGCGAGGAGGATCCATTTGAGAACCCAGCCACCGAGTCGGAAGAAATCCTCCACCGACTGGAACGGCGCGGCGAGTGCCGCTTGTAGCAGCTCAAACGCCTCAGCGTGCACGATGCTGCTCCTCCAGCCGTCTGGCCAGCAGCCCGGCGGACTGTTCGTCGAGGATTTGCACCAGCACCCGCGAGCGCGCGGCGAGGACACTGTTGATGAACAGGATGGGAATGGCGATGAGCAGACCCAGCACGGTGCTGACCATGGCCTGCGAAATTCCGCCGGCCATCACCTTGGGATCGCCGGCGCCGAGTTCGGTGATGACCTGGAAAGTCACGATCATGCCGGTGACGGTGCCGAGCAGTCCGAGCAGCGGGCCGGCCGCCACGACCATGCGCAGGAAAGGCTGGAAGCGCTCGAGCTTGGGCGTTTCGCGCAGCACCGCTTCGGAGATGCGCGTCTCCAGGACTTCCACGTCGTGTTCGGCGGCGTCGTTGTCGAGGCAGGCGAGCACGCGGCCGAGCGGGTTGTCCGGGCGCGGACGATCGATCTCCCGCAACTGCCGCGCCATCCTCCGCCCCACCACCAGCAGGTAGTAGAGCTGGAACAGCGCTAGCGCCGCGCCGACCAGGCCCACCGCGATGATGACGTAGCCGACCAGCCGGCCCTGCTCGATGCGCTCCCACAGCGTGGGCCGCTGCGATTCCAGGCGGATGAGATTGCCGCGCGTGGGATCGAGCGGAATCGGCTTCCAGCTTCCCGGCTGCGCCGCCTCGAAATCGGAGGCGAGACGGCGATCCAAGGTCTGACGCTCCGCCACCTGCAGGCCGCCTCCCGGCTGCATCAATAGATAACGGCCGCCGGCGAAAGCGACAAAGGGCCCGACGCGCGTGACGGCCTGCGTGGAGGTCTGGCCATCGGTGCCGGTCACCGGCGCGGAAAAACGCGCGACCTTGCCGTCCTCGGCGAGTTCTTGCATCAGCAAGAGCCAGAACTGCTCGAGCTGCGCCGGCGACGGCAAAGAATCCGGAGCCGAGAGCTGCGTCAGCAGCTTCATGCGCTCGGGAAATTGTGCCGTCAGGTAGGAATCCGCCGCGTCGGTCTTGAAACGCGCTGCGGCGTCGCGCACCGCGGCGTAGGCCTGGCCCAGTTCGCCAGTGGCCGACTGTAGCTGGTTCTTGAGCTCGGCGATCGCCTTCTCGTTGGCCTCGTAGCGCGCGCGCACGCCGTCGGCTTGCGTTTGCGCGCTCTTGAGTTCGGCCTGGGCCTGCGCGAGCCGTGCCTGCTGCTGGTCGCGTTCCTGGACGAAACGCTGGATGCGTTCGGCATCGATGCGCTCGTCCTGTTGCGCGGCCTGGCGGATCTGGGCGAGCAGCGCTTCCATGCCCTGCGCGGGCGCGACAGGCGCTTCCGCCGCCCGCGCGTCGGGAACGAGACGGGCGAGCAGCTCCGCGCCGAGCGCGACGTACGCAGGCGCGCGGCGCTGCCGCATCGCGGCCTTGGTGGCTGCGGCGGGCACCGGCACGGGCAGCGTGAGGATCACCGGGGCGGCGACTTCGTGCGCGATCTTGAGCCCCTCGCTCAGATCATGACGATAGCGGCCCGACAGCGGGCGCCAGCGCCGGCTCTGCGCGTCCCAGACGCCGGCGTCCGCGCCGTCCAGCGTCAGGTAATACAGCGCCACGCGACCCAGGCGCAGCACGTCCACCGTGCGCTGAGTGCCTTCGACCTCGATCTGCATCCGCTCGCTGCCCAGCGTGCGGCCGTAATCGGCCTCGACGCGGTAAGCCTCCAGCACGCGGCGCAGCTTTTCCGCCTGTGGCGTGGAGGGATCGGCCATCAGGCGCTTCAAACTCTCGAGCCGTTCGCGGCGTTCGTCCTGCAAAAACGGCAGATCCAGCGCGACGAACTTTTCGAGGCCATCGAGCATGCGCAGCATCAAGGGCAGCAGATCGTGCGAACCGGTGCCAAACTCCTGCAACTGCTGCTGCAACTGCGCGCGCTCGGCGTCCTGGGTCGCCAGCAAGGGCTGGATCTGCTGGACATAGACGCGCAACTGCTGGGTCTGCCACAGCGCCGCCCGGTAGCGTTCCAGCAGCGCGCGGCTGGCATCGTCGAGCTGGTCGATCTTCTGCTGCGCGGCGGCGGCGGCGCGAGCCGCCTGCTGCGCGGCGTCGATCGCCGGAGAACCCGCGGTCTGCTGAGCGGCCGCGCCGGCGGCGGCCAGCGACACGCACACCCACAGCGCAGCCTGCGCCGCTTTCATTCACGCTCCTCCATCACTCGATTTAGACCGGACCGGCGCGAGGGGTTCCAGCGCGCCGGCTCCTTCAGTATGACCGCAAGCGTCAAACGTGCATTGGCAGGCCGCGCGCGGCGCGCTGTTCGTAGGGCAATAACCAGCTCGCGATCTCGCCGGCCATCTCGTCGGTCTCCTCGTCGTCGATCACCCAGTGGCTGCGCTGCGGATAGAGCCGCAACTGGGCACCGCGATAGCGCGCGGCCACCTTGCGCACCACCGCCGGCGGCGTGAGCCGGTCGCGACCCGCGGCGACGACGTACACCGGACAGC
>JADGHB010000043.1 GCA_019689635.1 Nevskia sp.
CGCGCCCATTGGTCATTCCGCAAACTTCTTCGTGCCATTGATCCAACTCCGTCAACGAGTTGGATCAATAGTCTAAACCTAAATGTCAACAGACCCTAAGCCGCCGGCGTCGGGGCGAGGCAAAAGCGGACTGGGACGTTCGCTGCGCGCGCTGGCGCCGCGCTTCGTAGATCTTGAGGTGGCAATAGGCGGCGCGCAGCAGGGGCATGGACACGCCGGCCTGCTCGCCACGCGCGATGAGATCGCCCAGGATGTGGTCGGCCTCGACCTGGTGTCCGGCTTCGAGGTCGCGCAGCATCGAGACGGTGAAGTCGCCCTGCGGCCGGTCCAGATAAGCCTGCACGTCTTGCAGCACTTGCGGGCGCGGCGGATGGCCGTGGGCCGTGGCGATGGCGCTGCATTCTTCCAGCATCGCTCGGCATAGCGCACGGCCGCCGGGCGCGGCGACGATCTCCGCGACTCCCGCACGCATCAGGCAGTTCACGCCGGCCATGGCGGCGAGCAGGACCCATTTCTCCCAGAGCGCCGGCACGATGTTGCGGCTGGCCTTGGCGTCGATCTTGACGCCGCGCATGAGCGCTTCCAGCGCTTTCACGCGCGGCGTCAAGCGGCCGTTGCGTTCGCCGAAGCGCAACAGATGCATGGCGTTCAGATGGTGCACGCGCCCATCTTCGTCCAGGGCGAGAGCGGTCGAGCACAGCCCGCCCAGCACGCGCTCGGCGCCGAAGCGCGCGTCCAGGGCATCGAAGTGGCGCAGGCCGTTGAGCAGGGGCAGGACGATGCTGTCCTCGCCGACGGCGGGCGCCACCGCTTCCATCGCGGAGTCGAGATCGTAGGCCTTGCAGCACAGCAGGACCAGGTCGTAGCGCTCGCGCAGCCGGCCGGCGAATACCACCTTGGGCTTGAGCTGCAGATCGCCGTGCGGGCTGCGGATGCTCAGCCCGCGCTCCCGCAGTTGCGCGGCGCGCGCGCCACGCACCAGAAACGTCACCTCGCGGCCGGCTTCCAGCAGGCGGCCGCCGAAATATCCGCCGGTGGCGCCGGCACCCAGCACCAGTGTGCGCATTTCGTCCTCGTGTCAGTGGCCCATGTTGAGTCGTTGGAAAAACGTTTTGTGCCTTGGTTCCCCTCTGCAGCTTCCGTGCCGCACCGCTGCGGGATTTTGCCGCCGTCGGATGTAAGTTCGTGGACAGCTCACTCCACCGCGATATCGGGGATGCGGGTGAAGGCGATGCGGGTGGGCGAGCGATCGCGCGCGGCGTGGGCGGCGCCGAAGTACAGCGTGTTCTTGCCGAAGCGCAGGTTGACGCGATCCACCGTCTCCAGCAAGCGCGTGCGCGGCCGGTCGGCGGGAAACAGGGGCAGGGTCTGGTGCCCGGTTTCGATGAGGTCGAACAGCACCACGCCCACCTGCAGCGGCCGGGTTTTGCGCGCCGCTTGAGGCCGCCGTTGCCACAGGCTTTCCAGGTGCTGGCCCAGACTCAGGGTATCGTCGGTATGGACGAAGCGGCCCTCCGCGTGCCAGCCGCAAGCGCCCCAGGCGCGGCGGTTTTCGGCGAGGGAACGGACCGTGATCTGCATCCCGCCGGCGGTGAGCGCAAGCCGGCGCAGACGCATCGCCGCTTTCTGCAGCATGCGGTGGAGCACGGCGTGGGCGCCGGCCTCGCTGCGCAACTCCGGCGGCAGCACGTGGGAATGGCCGACGCTGCGCCGCTCGACCGGCGGTTCGTAATCCGCCCGGCCGCGCAGATATTCGTACATCCGCTCGCCGCCGATCCCGCCCCAGATCTTGCGCAGTTCCAGCGGGCTCGCCGCGTACAGGCGCTCGACGGTGTGGATGCCCGCCGCCCGCAGGCGGCGCTCCAGATTCGGGCCGATCCCGCACAAGTCGCGCAGCTCGAGCCGGAACAGGGCCTCCGGCAAGTCTTCCGGCCTGAGCACGGTCAAGCCGTCCGGCTTGCGCATGTCACAGGCGGTCTTGGCCAGATAGGCGTTGGAGGCGATGCCGACCGAGCAGCGCAGGACCGTGCCGACCTCGTCGAGGATCGCGCGCTTGATGCGTCGGCCGAGCTCGGCGGCGCGTTCCCAGCTCTGCCAGCCGGCCGGCAGCTCGCAGGTGAATTCGTCGATGGAGGGCACCGCGACGATCGGGGCCAGGCGGTCCACGCAGGCCTTGATCCGCTCGTGGTAGCGCACGTAGAGCGCCGGCCGCGCCTCGACGATGACGATGTCCGGGCACAGGCGCCGGGCCTCGGCCACGCCGGTGCCGGTCTTGACGCCGCAGGCCTTGGCCGGATAACTGGCGGCGATGCAGCAGCTGGTATCGGCCAGCACCGGCGCCACGCCCACCGGCCGGTCGCGCAATTCCGGGCGCTCCTGCTGCTCCACGCTGGCGAAGAACGAGTTGAGATCGAGCGCGAGCACCGGCATGCCGCTATCATACGTCCGCGCCCGTCGCTTTCCATTGATTCCGCAGGGCGGGGCCACTACAATGCGCGTTTCCCGATTCCCCGGGCTGGCGCGCAAGCGCGGTCCGTTCGCTACGTTTTCGGAGCCAAGAGAGATGTACGCCGTCATCAAGACCGGTGGCAAGCAGTATCGCGTCGCCCCCGGCGAATCGCTGCGCGTGGAGCGCCTGGACGCCGAAGTCGGCGCTGCGGTGCAGTTCGACCAGGTGTTGCTGATCGCCGATGGCGAGGCCCTCAAGCTCGGCACGCCGACGGTGGCCGGCGCCAGCGTCAAGGCCGAGGTCACCGGCTGCGGCCGCGGCGACAAGATCCGCATCGTCAAGCATCGCCGGCGCAAGCATTACCACAAGGAACAAGGGCACCGGCAGAATTACACCGAAGTGAAAATCACCGAGATCGTCGCCTGAGCCGGCGGTCTCGCAGGAGCAGCAACCATGGCACATAAAAAGGCTGGAGGCAGCACCCGCAACGGCCGCGACTCGCAATCCAAGCGACTGGGCATCAAGCGCTTCGGCGGCGAACTCGTGCCGGCCGGCAGCATCATCGTGCGCCAGCGCGGCACCCGTTTCCATGCCGGTCTCAACGCCGGCTTGGGCAAGGACCACACGATCTACGCGAAGGCGGAGGGTCGCGTGGTCTTTCGCACCCGCGGGCCGAAGGACCGCACCTTCGTGGACATCGTCGCGGGCTAGCCGGAACGGACCGCAAAAGCCCCGGCTACCGGGGCTTTTTTGTGGGAGTCCATTGCGTACGGAGTCCGCCCATCCCCGGCGGGCAGACGAGTAGGCCATGAAGTTCGTCGACGAAGCCATCATCCGCGTCGAGGCCGGCGACGGCGGGGACGGCTGCGTGAGCTTCCGGCGCGAAAAGCACATTCCCTTCGGCGGACCGGACGGCGGCGACGGCGGCGACGGCGGCAGCATCTACGCGGTGGCCGATCCCAATCTCAACACGCTGGCCGATTTCCGTTTCAACCGTGTGTTTCGCGCGGCGCGCGGCGAGAACGGGTCCGGCGCCAACTGCCGCGGCGCCAGCGGCGCCGACCTCGAAATCCCCATGCCCTTGGGCACGCTGATCTACGATCGTTCCACCGAAGAGCGGATCGGCGAGCTGACTGCGCCGGGCCAGCGCCTGAAGCTGGCCACCGGTGGTTTTCACGGCCTCGGCAACGCGCGTTTCAAGAGCAGCGTCAACCGCGCGCCGCGCCAATCCACGCCGGGCTCGCCCGGCGAGCAGCGCGAGCTGCGCCTGGAACTGTCGCTCATGGCCGACGTGGGCCTGCTGGGCATGCCCAACGCCGGCAAGTCCACGCTGCTCTCGGCAGTGTCCGCGGCGCGGCCCAAGATCGCCGATTACCCCTTCACCACGCTTTATCCGCAGCCGGGCGTGGTGGCGGTCGGGCCGCTGAAGAGCTTCGTGATGGTGGACGTGCCCGGCCTGATCGAAGGCGCGGCGCACGGCAGCGGACTGGGCATCCGCTTCCTGAAACACTTGCAGCGCACCCGCTTGCTACTGCATCTGGTCGATGTGGCGCCGCCGGATGGGGCTTCCCTCGCCGGGCGCGTACGCGCCATCCGCGGGGAGCTCGCCGCATTCAGCGCCGAGCTGGCCGCGCGCGAGCAGTGGCTGGTGTTCACCAAGTGCGATCTGCTGCCGCCGGGCGAAGCCCAGGCGCGCAGCGAACGGGCGCTGCGCGAGCTGGATTGGCGCGGCCGCAGCTATTGCATCTCGGCGATCACGCGCCAGGGTCTGGACGCGCTGTGCCGCGACGCGATGGACTGGCTCGAGACCCACGCACCCCGCCGGCCGGAAACGGCGCTCGCGCCATGACGCGCCAAAGGCTCAAGGCGGCCCGCCGCTGGGTGGTGAAGGTCGGCAGCTCGCTGGTCACGGCTCGCGGGCAGGGGCTGGATCGCGCGGCGATCGCCGACTGGTGCGGCCAGATCGCCGCGCTGCACGCCGAGCATCGCCAGCTCGTGCTGGTGTCCTCCGGCGCGGTCGCGGAAGGCATGGTGCGGCTGGGATTGAAGTCGCGCCCGGCGCGACTGTCCGGGCTGCAGGCCGCGGCGGCGGTCGGACAGATGGGCCTGGTGCGCGCTTACGAAACCGCCTTCGAGACCCATGGCCTGCGCGCCGCCCAGGTGCTGCTGACGCACGAAGACGTCGCCGACCGGGCGCGCTATCTCAACGCGCGCGGCACGCTGCGCGAGCTGCTCGCGCTCGGGGTGGTGCCGGTGGTGAACGAGAACGACACCGTGGCCACCGACGAGATCCGTCTCGGGGACAACGACACCTTGGCGGCCCTGACCGCGAACCTGATCGAAGCCGAGCTGCTGGTGATCCTCACCGACCAGGACGGTCTCTACGAGGCCGATCCGCGTCAGGTGCCGGAAGCGCGACTGGTTTCCGAGGCGGAATTGTCCGACGCGCGACTCGTCGCGATGGCGGGCAGCAGCAAGGGCGAGCTGGGCCGCGGCGGCATGCGCACCAAGCTCGTCGCCGCGCAATGGGCGGCGCGCTCCGGTGCCGCCACCGTCATCGCCCACGGCCGCGCGCCGGACGTGTTGCTGCGACTCGCGCGCGGCGAGGCGCTCGGCACGCTGCTCAAGCCCGCACAAACTCCGATGGCCGCGCGCAAGCGCTGGATCGCCGGTCAGCTCCAGGTGCGCGGGCGTTTGCGCCTGGATGCCGGCGCGGTGAAAGTCCTGCGCGAACAGGGCCGCAGCCTGCTGCCGGTGGGAGTGACCGCGGTGGAGGGTGAATTCCAGCGCGGCGACCTCGTGGCCTGCCTCGATCCGGACGGCCGCGAAGTGGCGCGCGGTCTGGTCAATTACGGCGCCGCCGAGGCGGCGCGCATCGCCGGTCGGCCGAGCGCCGAGATCGCCGCCCGGCTGGGCTATCCCGGCGAGCCGGAACTGATCCACCGCGACAATCTGGCGCTCAGCGTCTGAACGGGGGATTCCAACCTCCGGCGGCCGCGGCGCATCGAATGGCTGAATTTTTCAGCGGCGGATCAAGCTGCCGTGCATCCACACCCACGCCGGAATGCATCCAAGCGGCAAATTCCGGCAAATCTGGCGGCGCGAGTGGAACGCCTCCTGGGAGTGTCATTTCAATGAGCGCGATGGAAATGGAGCCGACGCAGCTCTGGCGTGCGCGCCAGTCGCGCGTGCTGGCCGCGCTGTTGCTGGTCCTGGCGATGGTCGGCGCCTGGGCGTTGTTCGCGCCGCGCGGCGCGGCCAAGCCGGCGCCGGCGGCAGCCGTGCAAGCGCCGCTGGAGTTCGCCGCCGCGGACGTGGCGACGGTGGAGTTGCGTCCGCTGGCGCGCCGCCTGCCGATCTCCGGCACCTTGATGCCGCTGGTGCAGACCACGCTCAAGGCGCAGGTCGCCGGCCAGGTGCTGGAGGTCACGGTGCGCGAAGGGCAAAGCGTGCAGCGCGGCGAAGTGCTGGTGCGCATCGACACGCGCAATCTCAAGGCCCAGCTCGACGCCCAGCAAGCGGCGCTGGACAAGGCGCGCGCCGACCTGGCGCTGGCCAAACTCAACCGCGACAACGGCGCCGCCATGCTGCGCGAGCATTTCATCTCGCAAAACGCCTACGACACCCTCGAGAGCACTTACCAGGCCGACCTCGCCAACGTCCGGGCGGCGGAAGCCCAGCTGCGGCTGGCGCAGCTCAATCGGGATTACGCCACGGTGCGCGCGCCCTTCGACGGCAGGGTGGCGAGCCGCATGGTCGAACCCGGCGAGCAGGTGAGCGTGGATTCCGGCTTGCTGGGCCTGGTCGATCTCTCGCACATGGAATTGCAAGCGCCGGTGCCGGCGCAAGAGATTCCCCAAGTCCATCCCGGCCAGATCGTGCGCTTCCGTGTCGGCGGCTTCGGCGAGCGCCGATTCGAGGGGCGGGTGCAACGCATCAATCCGGTGACCGATCCCGGTTCGCGCTTCATCAGCGTGTACGTGGCGGTGGACAACGCGGACGGCGCGTTGCACGGCGGCATGTTCGCGCAGGGCGAACTGATCCTGGACGCCACCGCGCCGGTGGCCGCGGTTCCGGCCAGCGCGGTGCGCAATGAGGCCGGCATCCCCTACGTCTACGTGCTCGCCGATGGCCGGCTGCACAAACGAACGGTGGCGATGGGGGAGCGGTCGCGTTTCGGGGATGACTCAGGGTCATCGCTGACGGCCGCGAACGTCCGGTCAGAAAAGGACGAGCCGGCGGCGGCTGGGGAAGCGCCCGTCGCGCCAGGAACGGCGGGCACGGAGTCCGATTGGGTGGAAATCCGCAGCGGCCTGAAGCCCGGCGAGCGGGTCGTGATCGCCAGAGGCGTAGAACTCCAAGACGGCGCGGCCGCGGTGCTGCACTCGTCCGCCGCCGCGACCGAATAATCCTCGCGTCGAGCCCTCGGACCCCTCGCCATGTGGATCACCAAGACCAGCATCGAGCAGCCGGTGTTCGCCACCATGGTGATGCTCGGCCTGCTGGTGCTCGGGGTGTTTTCTTACGCGCGGCTGCCAGTGGAGCAGATGCCGGACGTCTCCAACCCGGAGGTCGGCATCACGGTGGAGTATCCCGGCGCCTCGCCGGAGGCGCTGGAAAACGACGTGGTCAAGCCAATCGAGAACGTGGTCAACACGGTGGACGGCGTGCGCCGCATCTACTCGACGATCCGCGAAGGCATCGCCTTCGTGCAGGTCGAGTTCCGGCTCGACGTGGACATCGTCGCCGCCACGCAGGAAGTGCGCGACAAGGTGGCGCAGATCCGGCCGAGCTTTCCGCGCGAGGTCAAGGATCCGCTGATCAGCCGCGCCAACAACGATCCCAACCAGCAGCCGGTGGCGGAGCTGGAGGTGTATTCCGATACGCGCAGCCTGCGGGAGGTCTCCACGCTGACCGACCAGATCATCGTCAAACGGCTGCAGAACGCCCCGGGCGTGGGCAATGTGGCGGTCAATGGCGAGACCGTGCGCCAGGTGCAGGTGTTCCTGCATCCCGCACAGCTCGCGGCCTACCGCCTGGGCGTGGACCAGGTGATCCGCGCGATCCAGGACGCCAATCAAGATCTGCCGGCCGGCAGCATCAGCCACGGCAGCCGCGAGAGCCTGGTGCGCGTGGAAGGGCGCATCAAGAATCCCCAGGATTTCGGCCGCATCGTCGTCGGCATGCAGGGCAGCCCGGTCTATCTGCAGCAGGGCGGATCGCCGATCCACCTCGACCAGGTCGCGCAGATCGTGGACGGCGAGGCGGAGGAAACCTCGATCGCGCGCGTCGATGGCCGGCGCGCGGTGGACCTGCAGATCTTCAAGGTGCAGAACGCGAACATCGTCGAGGTCGGCGACGGCGTGCGCCAGGCGCTGCAAGACCTCGAAAGCCGCCTGCCGCCGGACGTGCACTTCGTCACCCTGTGGTCGAATGCCGACTGGATCAAAGGCTCGCTGGAACGGGTGAAGGAGACGATCCTCGAGGGCGCGCTGCTGACGGTGTTCATCGTGTTCCTGTTCCTGCACTCCTGGCGCTCGACCGTCATCACCGGGCTGACCCTGCCGATTTCGGTGCTGGCGACGTTCATCGCGCTGCACGCTTTCGGCTTCACGCTCAACTTCATCACCTTGCTGGCGCTGTCGTTGTGCATCGGTCTGTTGATCGACGACGCCATCGTGGTGCGCGAGAACATCGTGCGTCATCTCGGCATGGGCAAGAGCCACGTGCAGGCGGCGCACGACGGCACGAACGAGATCGGCCTGGCGGTCATGGCGACGACCTTCGCCATCCTCGCGGTGTTCGTGCCGGTGGCTTTCATGTCCGGCATCATCGGGCGCTATTTTTTCCAGTTCGGCATCACCGTCGCCGTGGCGGTGCTGGTGAGCCTGTTCGTCAGTTTCACGCTCGATCCCATGCTGTCCTCGGTGTGGCGTGACCCGCCAGCCGATCGCTTCAAGTTCCTGCCCTGGCTCGGGCGTCTGATGGAGCGCATCGAGCGTATCGTGGAGTGGCTGCATCGTGTCTACGGCCGGGGGCTGGCCTGGGCTTTGTCCGAACGCCGGCATCGCGCGTATTTCCCGCTGTTCGGCATGGTGCACGCCGTGCGCACCCGCGACTGGCGCGCGCTCGGCACGATTTCGCACCGTGGCATCGTGTTGTGGAGTGCGGCGGGACTGTTCTTCGGCAGCTTTCTGTTGCTGCCGTTCATCGGCACCGAGTTCATGCCGCAGAGCGACGAATCTCTGATTTCGCTACACGTCAACACGCCGGTCGGTTCGAGCCTGGAATACACCGACGCCAAGATGCGTCAGGTCGAGGATGCGCTCAAGACGTTTCCCGAAATCGCCGCCGTCGCCACCACGGTGGGCACCGACGAGGGCAAGAACTATGCGCGGCTCAATCTGCGCCTGACTCCACCGGACTCGCGCCGCCGTTCGCAGAAACAACTGGAGCAGGCGATCCGCGAGCGGCTGGCCAACATCGCCGGCATCAAGCTTTCGGTCGGCTGGGATACGCCGATCTTCATCTCCGTGCTGGGGCCCGACGCGGCCAAACTCAGCGCGATTTCGCAGGCGCTGATGGCGGAGATGGCAAAAATCCCCGGCATCGCGGATTTGCAGAGCAGCGAGCTGGGCGACAACCCGACCGTGGCCGTGCGCGTCAACGACGAACTGGCCAGCGATCTCGGCCTCACCAATGCCGCCGTCGGCAACGCGCTGCGACCGCTGATCGCCGGCGACCAGATCAGCCACTGGCTCGGGCCAGACGGCCAGGATTACGACGTGGTCGTCCGTCTGCCGCGCAGCGACCGGCGACTGGTGTCGGACCTCGGCGATCTTTATCTGTCCGGCACGCGGCTCAATCCCGACGGCACGCCGATGCTGGTGCCGCTGCGCCAGGTGGCGGAGCTGGTCGAGACCAGGACGCCGCAGCAGCTCAAGCGGTTGAACCTTCAGCGCCGCGTCTCGCTGTACGCCAACGCGGTCGGCCGTCCCGCCGGCGACGTGGGCAGCGACGTGGAAAAACTACTGGCCAAAACGAAATTGCCGCGCGGCTACCGTTTCGACGTCGCCGGCCAGCAGGAAGACATGAACGAGTCGTTCAAGGCGGCGCTCGCGGCGCTGGGCCTGGCCGTGATCTTCATCTACCTGATCCTCGCCTCGCAGTTCGGCAGCTTTCTGCAGCCGCTGGCGATCATGGTTTCATTGCCGCTGTCGCTGTCCGGCGTATTTCTCGCGCTGCTGGTCACGCACACCACGCTCAACCTGTTCTCCATGATCGGCTTCATCCTGCTCATGGGCCTGGTGACCAAGAACGCCATCCTGCTGGTGGACTTCGCCAACAAGGGGCTGCGCGAAGGCCGGCCCCTGACGCAGGCGCTGCTGGAGGCGGGGCAGGTGCGGCTGCGTCCCATCCTGATGACCACCGCGGCGATGATCTTCGGCATGCTGCCGCTGGCGATCGGCTACGGCGAGGGCGGGGAGCTGCAGGCGCCGATGGGGCGCGCGGTGATCGGCGGCATCCTCACCTCCACGCTGCTGACGCTCGTGGTGGTGCCGGTGCTCTACAGTTTCCTCCATGCCTTTGGGGAGCGCGTCAAGCGCCGTCTGCACGGCGGCGAGCCGGCACCCGAACTCGCCGCTACGATGCCCGCGGCGGCGGGCACGGCGCGTTATCGCGAGCCAGAACAAGACTGAGGGGCACGAACGAAAACGCGGCCGTAGGGCCGCGTTTGCGATGCTCAGAGTTCAGTTCAGGAGGCCGCCGCGGCGAGTGCCTGGATGCGGGCGTAGAGGCGGCTCTTATGGCGTGCCGCCTTGTTCTTGTGGATCAGGCCGCGAGTGGCGTAGCGGTCGAGCACCGGCACCATCTCTTTATAAGCGGCTTCGGCGGCAGCGCGGTCCTTGCCCTCGATCGCTTTCACCACCTTGCGAATCGTGGTGCGGACCATCGAGCGCTGGCTGGCGTTGCGCTGACGGCGCTTCTCGGACTGGCGGGCGCGTTTGCGCGCCTGCAAGGTATTGGCCAAGACGGAACTCCAAACGGGATAACCAACGAAGCATAATAGTATCTTTGCCACTCGCCATCCTGTCAATGCACGCCGTACCGTCCATGCCGCAGAGGCCGCAGGCCGCAGCGCCTCGATGAGCCCCCTGCTCAAATCCAGCGGCGTGGTGGGTTTGCTGACCCTGCTGTCGCGCGTACTCGGCTTCGTGCGCGAGGTGATGCTGGCGGCGGCTTTCGGCGCCGGCGCCGGCATGGATGCCTTCCTGGTCGCGCTGATGATCCCCAACTTCGGCCGCCGCATGTTCGCCGAAGGCGCGTTCTCCCAGGCCTTCGTGCCGGTGTTCACGGAAACCAAGACCACCCGCACGCACGACGAGGCGCGCGATCTGGTGGCGGTGACCCTGGGCACGCTCGGCGGGGTGCTCTCGCTCATCACCCTGATCGGCTGCCTGGCAGCGCCGGGGCTGGTGTGGCTGTTCGCCTCCGGCTTCGCCGCCGAGCCGGGCAAGGCGGCGTTGTCCGCCTCGCTGCTGCGCTGGACGTTTCCCTATCTCATGTGCATCTCGCTGGCCTCGCTGGCCGGCGGCGTGCTCAACAGCTACGGACGCTTCGCGGTGCCGGCCTTCACGCCGGTGCTGCTCAATCTGTGCCTGATCGGCTCGATCTTCGTCGACGCCCGCTCCGTGCAGGTGCTGGCCTATGCGGTGTTCGTCGCCGGCATCTTGCAGTTCGCGTTCCAGCTGCCCGCGCTGATGCGTTTGCGCCTGCTGCCCTGGCCGCGTTGGGGCTGGCACGACGCCCGCGTGCGGCGCATCGTCGGCCTCATGCTGCCGGTGATGCTGGGTTCCTCGGTGGCGCAGTTCTCGCTGTTGCTGAATTCCAATCTCTCCACCCATCTCGGCAACGGCGCGGTGAGCTGGCTGTACTACGCCAACCGCTTGATGGAGTTTCCGCTGGGCATCTTCAGCATCGCGCTGGGCACCGCCATACTGCCGACGCTGTCGGCGCATCACGCCAGGCAATCCCCGGTGGCGTTTTCCGCCACGCTCGACTGGAGCCTGCGGGTGATGCTCGCGCTCGGCGTGCCGGCGGCGCTCGGCATGATCCTGCTGGCCGGCCCGCTGGTGGCCACGGTCTACGGTCATGGCCGTTTCGGTCATCAGGACGTGGCGATGACCGCCTACGCGCTGTGGGCCTACGCGGCGGGGTTCATGGGCTTTTCGCTGGTCAAGGTGCTGGTGCCGGGTTTTTACGCCCGGCAGGAAACGCGGCTGCCGATGCGTTTCGCCGTGACCAGCCTGCTAGTCGGGATGATCGTCAGCGTGACGCTGGTGCTGGGCGCGCGTTCCCTGCGTCTGCCCGCGGCGCACGTCGGACTGGCGGTCTCCACCTCGCTCACCGCCTGGATCAATGCGCTGCTGCTGTTGCGGCGGCTGAAGCGCGACGGCGTTTACCGGCCGGGCTCGGGCTGGAGCGCGTTCGGCCTGCGGCTGGCCGTCGCCAATCTGCTCATGTCGGCCTGGCTGCTGTGGCGCGAAGGCACCCTCGCATCCTGGCTCGCGCAGGGCTCGCTCGCGCGCGGACTGCATTTGCTGCAACTGATCGTCGAGGCGGTCGCGATCTACGCCGCCGCCGCCTGGGCGAGCGGCTTGCGGCCGCGTCACTTCCGTGCGCAGCGCCTCGAGGCCCTATAATCCCGCATCGCCTCCGGACCACGGATTTCACGAGTTTCACGGATGTAGGGACCGTCAAGGCCAGCGGGGCGTGGCCGGATTCGCTTTTGCTCCGTGCAATCCGTGTAATCTGTGGCGAAACGTTTTCTTTCTTCGTTCGATGGAACTGATCCGCGGCCTGCACAACCTCGAACCGCGCCATCGCGGCTGCGCCGTGACGATCGGCAATTTCGACGGCATGCACCTCGGTCACCAGGCGTTGATCGAGCGGCTGCGCACGACGGCGCGCACGCTCGGCGTGCCGGCGACCGCGGTGATCTTCGAACCGACGCCGCGCGAGTTTTTCGCGCCGCAGGCCGCGCCGCCGCGCGTTGCGGGTTTCCGCGGCAAGATCCGTGCGCTGGAACGCGCCGGGCTCGACCGCGTGCTATGCCTGCGCTTCGAGGCGCGGCTGGCGCGGTGGACGCCGGAGGAATTCGTGGCGCGCGTACTGCTGCAGGGACTCGGGACGCGCGCGGTGGTGGTGGGCGAGGATTTCCGCTTCGGCCATCGCCGTGCCGGCGACCTCGCGCTGCTGCGCGAGCTCGGCACTCGTCATGGTTTTGCCGTGGAAGGCCTGTCGGGCGTCATGGTGGACGGGCAGCGTTGCAGTTCCACCGCGCTGCGCGCGGCCTTGGCCGAACCGGATCTGGCGCGCGTCGAAGCGCTGCTGGGTCGCCGCTACCGGATGTTCGGCCGCGTGCGACGCGGACTGCAACTGGGGCGCCGGCTCGGCATGCCTACCGCCAACCTCGTGGCGCGCCATGCGCCGGCGCTGGCGCACGGCGTGTATGCGGTGCGCGCGTATTGGCACGCGCGGCCCGAAGGCGTGGCCGGCGTGGCCAGCCTCGGCGTGCGACCCACGCTGGGCTTGTCCACCTGCTTGCTGGAAACGCATTTGTTCGAAGAACCCGGCGTACTGTATGGCGTCGAACTGGAGATCGAGTTCTGGCGCCATCTGCGACCGCAACGGCGCTTCGAGTCGCTGGACGCGCTCGCCGCCCAGATGCAGGCCGACGCCGCCGCGGCGCGCGCCTTCTTCGAACGGCAAGCCGAGCCCGTATGAAACGAGCGCTGTCGTGAACGACCAGGCCAAAGACTACAAATCAACGCTCAATTTGCCGCGCACGGATTTTCCGATGCAGGCGAACCTGGCGCAGCGCGAGCCGCAGCGGCTCGCGCGCTGGGAAAAGGAAAACCTCTACGCCCGGGTACAGGAGGCCACGCGCGCGCGACCGGTTTACTGGTTCGTGGACGGCCCGCCGTATGCCAATGGCGACATCCACATCGGCCATGCCGTCAACAAGGTGCTCAAGGACATCGTGTGCAAGTCGGCACGGCTGGACGGCCGCCACGCGCCCTTCGTGCCGGGCTGGGACTGTCACGGCCTGCCGATCGAGCTGCAGGTCGAAAAAAAGCACGGCAAGGTGGGCGAGAAGCTCGATGCCAAGACCTTCCGCGCCTTGTGCCGTGAGTATGCACGGCAACAGATCGAGCGCCAGCGCGCGGACTTCAAGCGGCTGGGCGTGCTCGCCGACTGGGAACATCCCTATCTCACCATGGACCCGCGCTTCGAGGCCGAGCAGTTGCGCGTGCTCGCGCGCATCGTCGAGCACGGCCACGTCGTGCGCGGGTTCAAACCGGTGCATTGGTGCCTGGATTGCGCTTCCTCGCTGGCGGAGGCGGAAGTCGAATACCAGGACAAGACCTCGCCGGCCATCGACGTGCGCTTCGAGGCGGTCGATGCCGGCGAGCTGCGCCGGCGTTTCGGAACGTCCGGCGAGGGTCCGGTCGGTTTCGTCATCTGGACCACCACGCCCTGGACCTTGCCGGCCAACCAGGCGATCGCGCTACACCCGGAACTGGACTATGTGCTGGCCGACTGCGGCACCGCGGGCACCCTGGTGCTCGCCGAAGGGCTGCTGGAGCGCTGCGCCGAGCGACTGGGCGTGAGCCCGAAGACGCTGGCGCGCACGAAAGGCGCGCGGCTGGAAGGCCTGATGGCCCGTCATCCTTTTGCGGCGCGCGAGGTCCCGCTGATTCTCGGCGAACACGTCACGCTGGAAGCGGGCACCGGTTTGGTCCACACCGCCCCGGCGCACGGCGTGGAGGACTACCAGGTCGGCCTGCGCTACCGGCTGCCGGTGGACAATCCGGTCGGAGACGATGGCCGGTTTCGTGCCGACACGCCGGTGGTCGGCGGCATGCAGGTGCGCAAGGCGGACGCGCGGGTCCTCGAAGCGCTGCGCGCGCGCGGCGCGCTGTTGCACGAGGAGAAGATTTCGCACAGCTATCCGCATTGCTGGCGCCACAAGACGCCGCTGATTTTCCGCGCCACGCCGCAGTGGTTCATTTCCATGGACGCCAACGGCCTGCGCGCGCAGGCGCTGGCGGAGATCGAGCGCACGCGCTGGATTCCGGACTGGGGGCAGGCGCGCATCCGCGAAATGGTGGAGCAGCGTCCCGACTGGTGCATCTCGCGACAGCGTCACTGGGGCGTGCCGCTGGCGGTGTTCGTGCACCGCGAAACGCAGACGCTGCATCCGGACACGCCAGCGCTGTTGCGCCGGGTGGCGGAACGGGTGGAGCGCGAGGGGCTGGAGGCCTGGTTCGATTCCAGGACCGAAGACTGGCTCGGCGCGGAGGCCGCGGACTACGACAAGTGCCGCGACACGCTGGACGTGTGGTTCGATTCCGGGGCGGTGCACCAGTGCGCCTTCGTCGCGGCGCTTCCCGAGGCGCTCGATGCGCAGGGACTCGCGCCGCAGGCCGACATGTATCTGGAGGGCTCCGATCAGCATCGCGGCTGGTTCATGTCCAGTCTGCTGTCCTCGGTGGCGATGCGCGGCCGCGCGCCGTACAAGACGGTGCTGACCCACGGTTTCACCGTGGACGAGCAGGGGCGCAAGATGAGCAAGTCCCTGGGCAATGTCGTCGCGCCGCAGGAAGTGACCCGGACGCTCGGCGCCGACGTGCTGCGGCTGTGGGTGGCGGCCAGCGACTACAGCGGCGAGATCGCCATCTCGCAGAATCTGCTCACGCGCATGGCCGATGCGTATCGCCGCATCCGCAACACCGCGCGTTTCCTGATCGGCAATCTCTACGACTTCGATCCCCGGACGGATGCGGTGCGGCCGGACGACTGGCTCGCGCTCGACCGCTGGGCGCTTGCCCAGGCCGCACGCCTGCAGGACGAGATCGCCAGCGCCTACCGCGAAGCGCAGTTCCATCTCGTCTATCAGAAGCTGCACAACTACTGCGTGGTGGATCTGGGCGGGCTGTACCTCGACATCCTCAAGGACCGGCTGTACACGCTGCCGGCCAGGAGTTTGGCGCGGCGCTCCGCGCAGACCGCGCTGTACCACATCGCCGAAGCCCTGGTGCGCTGGATTGCGCCGGTGCTGTCCTTTACCGCCGAGGAGATCTGGCAGGCCTTGCCCGGCGCGCGTGCCGAGAGCCTCTTCGCTCAGCGCTGGCACGAGTTTCCGCAGGCGTCGTCCGCGCCCGCGGTGGCGGACGAACAATGGCGGCTCCTTGTCGCCGCGCGCGCGGCGGTACAGAAGCGCCTGGAAGCGCTGCGCGTTGCGGACCGCATCGGCTCCGGCCTCGACGCCGACCTCGCGCTCTACGCCGACGGCCCGCTGTACGAAGCGCTGGCGACGCTCGGCGACGAACTGCGTTTCTGGTTCATCACCTCGGCAGCGAAGGTCCAGCCCGCCGCGCAGCGTGCGCCCCAAGCGATCGAGGAGGTCCTGGCTTGCGGCCGCTTATGGATCGATGCCCAGCCCAGCGTGGCGGCGAAATGCGTGCGCTGCTGGCAGCGGCGCGCGGACGTGGGCCGCGATCCTGCGCATCCGGCCTTGTGCGGCCGCTGCGTGGAAAACGTCGCTGGCCACGGCGAGCGTCGGCGCTATGTCTGAGAAATCGCCAATGCATCTGCCCCAGATGCCCCGCACCAACATCCGCTGGCTGTGGCTGTCGGCCTTCGTGATCGTCGCCGACCAGGCGAGCAAGCTCGCGCTGGTGAGCACGCTCAAGAGCTTCCAGGTCATGCCGCTGATGCCCCATCTCAACCTGGTGCACATGCAGAACACCGGCGCGGCCTTTTCCATGTTCGATCGCGCGCCGGCGGCGGTGTTCATCCTGCTGTGCGCGGTGGTGAGCGTAGCGATCCTGACCTGGCTGCGCCGCCATCCGCACGGCCAGACGCTGACCGCCGCGGCATTCACGCTCATCCTCGGCGGTGCCCTGGGCAACGCGGTGGACCGCGCGATGCGCGGTTACGTGGTCGATTTCGTGGACTTCTACGTCGGCCACTGGCACTTCGCCGCCTTCAACCTCGCCGACAGCGCCATCACGCTCGGCGCCGGACTGCTGGTCCTGGAGATGCTGCTGGACTGGCGGCGTGCACGGCGATCTGGCGCGGCGGAGAATGGCGGGGAAGGGTAGAGCACCGATTCACCGCCCCCAGCACTCCTGGACGCTCGCTGGGCCGCTGTTGCCGTGGCGGCCAGTCGCGGCGATGCACAGCCTTCCGCAGCGGTCATCGATCCGCTGAGTCTGGATCGGCTCGGCGATCAGCACATAGTCGGGCGGGTCGCCGCCGCCCAGGCCACAGTTTTCCTCGGCGGCCGCGGACGGATAGGCGAGGCTGATGCGATACACCGAGGCGAGATTGGCGGCCCCGCGCACGGTGCCATCGGAAGTCACGTACAGCGCGATAGCGGGATAACCGAGGTCTTCCAGCGAGCCCAGGCGCCGACCCGGATGCATCGCGCGCCAGTTGCGCGCGCGGGCCTGCGCGTCCTCCAGCGCCGCCTCGGCCATCTTGTTATGCTCGCGCAGGGTGTAGCTGCGGAACATCGGCAGCGCGAGGATGGTCAGCAAGATCGCCGCCAGGAAGACGATCAGCAGATCGAAAGCGCCCGAATCGCCTTTCATGGGCGGGCGCGGTCCAGCGGCGCGATCGTGGACATACGTCGATGTTGGGACTCCCTGGCGGAATAAGCCTAATGCCTTCCGAGCCGCTTGGGCAGTCGTGCAGTCGCCCGGTCTGCCGCGAAGCTATGCGACCAGGGGATTCAGCGTGTTCAAGCCGCGAAAGCGACCGAACTCGCGGTCGGCGGTCCACAACTTGCGCACCCCGTGTTGGAGGCACGGCGCGACGATGCGGGCGTCGTGGACCCGCGGGCCGGCCGCACGACCGCTTTCAGCGGCGTGGGCGGACGGTAAATCCTCGGATGGGTGACGATGGCCAGAAATTCGTGCAAGCAGGGCCAGGGAATGGCCCAGGGCGCGCCTCCATTGGCCAACGACTCCAGACAGGCATAGGCCTGCTCATGGAAGAGGGAATCCTCGCGATGGGCATAGACCAGGATGTTGGTATCGACGGCGATCATCCACCGCGCCGTTCGTAGGCCAGCTCGCGCAATCGCTTCCAGGACGCGCCTTCCAACTCTGGCCGGACGCCGCGGCCCTTGAAACTGGCGCGTTTCAGGCAGAAGCCGCGGGCGCGCCGCTTCTCGGCGATCACCTGGCGCAGGCCCTGTTCCACCTGCGCGCGGACCGTCACTCCCTCGCGGGCCGCGAGCTTGCGCGCTCGTTCAAGATCGGATCGGCGATGTCGATGGTGGTTTTCATATGGGTACCCATATGCGAGCTTCAGTACACCCATATCGTGGGTACAGCGCGGGGCACGGTCAAGCTCGGCGTGTTTCGCTCAGTACGCGTGCAAGAGAAGTGTGATCCGTGTCGCATTGGTGTCCGCCACCGTGAAGCCTTGCTCAGAACGGCGCCGGCCGCCGGATTTCAATCTGCAAAAAGACGGCTCGGGAACATGGCGATGCAGCGCGCGGCATTATTTGTTCGACACGGTTTTTCGCGGGCACGGCGCAGGCCGCGCAATCGCTCCGGTTCATCCGTTCAACGCGGCTGGACCCTGGCCGAATTGCTGGTCGCGCTGGCCGTTTCGTCCATTCTTTTGGCCGAGGCGATCCCGGCCTTCGATCGCATGCTGGCGTACAACCGCCTGGCGGTTTCCGCCAACCAGCTTCTGACGGACTTGCTCCGCGCGCGGCAAACGGCCATCCAGCACAACCAGGCGGTGACGTTTTGCGCAGGCAACGCGAGCGTCGGCTGTCACGGCGACTGGTCGGCTCGCGAGTGGATCGTGTTCGTGGATTACGGCCACGACGGCCGGCTGGATCGGGAAGACGTTTTGCAGGCCACCGGCTCGCTGGCCGATGCCGCCAGCCTCGCCGTCATGGGCAACGGGCCTTTCGAGCGGGCGGTGATTTATCAACCCACCGGCATGGCCCAGACCTCGACCGGCGCTTTCGCGGCGGGCTCGCTGTGGATTTGCGTCCGGAACCGGCCCGCACCGAACGCGACCAGGCTGGTGCTCGCGGCCAGCGGGCGCGTGCGTTCCGAATCGGATGCTTGCCCGATTTGATCAAAGAGCCGCTTCTTTTCGCCCAGCTCGGGTTACCAACACTGACTGGTATCCGCCGGCCCGGTATTGCCGCGAGCGCCGGTTTGGTCAAGCTGTAAAGCCCCGCAAGCCGCGTCGCGTGTCGCCTGCGCGCCGATCGGTGTTGCTTGCAAGCGGTAAGTCGATTGTGTCGGGTAACCAGCGGCGAATCCATAGCTATAATCATT
>JADGHB010000044.1 GCA_019689635.1 Nevskia sp.
GCCGAGTGAGCAAGCGCGATTATTACGAAGTCCTCGGCGTGAGTCGCAACGCCGGCGAAGACGAGCTGAAGAAGGCCTATCGCAGGCTAGCCATGAAGTTCCACCCGGACCGCAATCCGGGCGATCCCACGGCGGAGGAGAAGTTCAAGGAGATCAGCGAAGCCTACGACGTGCTGTGCGACCCGCAGCGCCGCGAAATCTACGACCGCTTCGGCCACGAGGGTCTGAGCGGCGGCGGCGGCGCCGGCGCGGGGCCGGGGTTCGGCGCGGGCTTCGCGGATCTGTTCGGCGACATGTTCGCCGACATCTTCGGAAGCGCGCGCGGCGGCCCGCGGCGCGGGGCCGACCTGCGCTACACCATCGAGCTGACGCTGGAGCAGGCGGCATTGGGCACGATCGAACACCTGCGCATCCCGACCGTGGAGCACTGTGCGGACTGCCGCGGCCACGGCACCGCCGACGGCAAGCCGCCGCGCGAGTGCCCGACCTGCCGCGGTGCCGGCCAGGTGCGCGTGCAGCAGGGCTTCTTCGTCCTGCAGCAAACCTGTCCGACGTGCCGTGGCCGCGGCCGCCAGGTCACCGATCCTTGCCGCACCTGCCGCGGCGCGGGCAAGGTGCGCGGCGAGAAGACCCTGGAAGTGAAAATCCCCGCCGGGGTGGACACCGGTGACCGCATCCGCTTGACCGGCGAAGGCGAGCCGGGCGAGCGCGGCGCCCCGCCGGGCGACCTCTACGTGCAGGTGCAGGTCAAGCCGCATCCGCTGTTCGAACGCGACGGCGCGGACCTCTATTGCACCGTGCCGGTGAGCTTCGTCACCGCGGCGCTGGGCGGCGAGCTGGAAGTGCCGACCTTGAACGGCAAGGCCACGCTCAAAATCCCCGAGTCCACGCAAAGCGGCAAGGTATTCCGCCTGCCCGGCTTGGGCATCAAGCCCGTGCGCGGCGGCCCGCACGGCGATCTGCTGTGCACGGTGGTGGTGGAAACGCCGGTGCACCTCAGCAAAAAACAGAAAGATTTATTGCGCGAATTCGGTGCGACGCTCGGCGAAAAGCACAGTCCGCAGGCCAGCTCCTGGCTGGACAAGGCGAAGAAGTTTTTCGAGACGCACCTGGTCGGTTGAACGCGTCGGGCACATCGCGGCGCGCTGCCAAGATTCGACGCTGCGGCTCGTTTGCGAGGCCTGCCCCGCGATTGCATGGCTGATCCCGCGGCTGACGCCGGCGGCGGTTTTGAGGAACAATACCGCGTCCCCCATCTGAACATCGGCATGGATTCCCCTCTTCGCATCGCCATCCACGGCGCCGCCGGGCGCATGGGCCGCGCGCTGATCCAGGCCGCGCTTGCCGACCCGCGTCTGCGCCTTGCCGCCGCGCTGGAACGTCCGGGCGCGCCGCAACTGGGCGCCGATGCCGCCGTGCTCGCCGGTTTGCCGCCTTGCGGCGTGAATCTGACCGACGATGTGCGCGCCGCGCTGCCGGCCTTCGAAGTGCTGGTCGATTTCTCGCGGCCCGAAGCCGCGCTCGCCGCGCTGGAAACCTGCCGCGCCGCCCACAAGGCGGTGGTCATCGGCACCACTGGATTTTCCGCCGAACAGAAAACGGCGATCGCCGCTGCGGCGCGCGAGATTCCCGTGTGCCTGTCGGCCAACTACAGCGTGGGCGTCAACGTGTGCCTCAAGCTTTTGGAGGTCGCCGCCAAAACGCTGGGCGAGGGCTACGACGTGGAGATCGTCGAAGCGCACCACCGGCACAAGGTGGATGCGCCTTCCGGCACGGCATTGCGCATGGGCGAGGTCGTCGCCGCTGCGCTGGGCCGCAGGCTGGACGAGGTCGCGGTGTACGGTCGGCAGGGTCAGGTCGGCGCGCGGGACGGCCAGACCATCGGTTTTGCCACCGTGCGCGGCGGCGATGTCGTCGGGGATCACACCGTGATGTTCCTCGGCGAAGGCGAGCGGCTGGAAATCGCGCACCGCGCGACGAGCCGCGGCAATTTCGCGCGCGGCGCCCTGCGCGCCGCGGCCTGGCTGCGCGGTCGCCCGCCGGGGCTCTACGACATGCGGAACGTATTGGGCCTCGACTGAACGTCCCCATGTCTTCTCCGGCGAGCCCTGGGCCCGTGGGCGGGAATAACGGCGAGGACTCCGGTTCGCGCCTGCCCAGGCTGACCCTGGCGGCGCTGGGCGTGGTCTTCGGCGACATCGGTACCAGCCCGATCTACGCGCTGCGCGAATGTTTCTACGGCGCCAATCCGGTACCGCCGACGCCGGAGGACGTGTACGGCGTGCTGTCGCTGGTCGTGTGGGCGCTGATCGTGGTGGTGTCGATCAAATATCTGCTGTTCGTGATGCGCGCCGACAACAAGGGCGAGGGCGGCATCGTCGCGCTGGTGGCGCTGCTCAATCCCTGGCGCGCCGAGCGCGGTTCGCTGCGCTACGTCCTGATGCTGCTCGGCCTGTTCGGCGGCGCGCTGTTGTACGGCGACGGCACCATCACGCCGGCGATCTCGGTGCTGTCGGCGGTCGAGGGGCTGAGCGTGGCCACCGCCGCGTTCGAACCCTACGTGATTCCCGTCACCGTGGCGATCCTGGCGGGGCTGTTTGTGCTGCAAAGCCGCGGCACCGGCGATGTCGGCGCGCTGTTCGGGCCGGTGATCGTGCTGTGGTTGCTGGTGCTGGCCGCGCTCGGCGTGCGCGGCATTCTGTTGCACCCCGAGGTACTGCGCGCCTTCGATCCGCGTTATGCGGCGTGGTTTCTGTCCCATCGCGGCGCGCTGGGGTTTTTGGTGCTGGGGGCGGTGTTCCTGGCGGTCACCGGCGCGGAGACGCTGTACGCCGACATGGGGCATTTCGGCCGTCGTCCGATCCGGCTGGCGTGGTTCTCGCTGGTGCTGCCGGCGCTGCTGCTCAACTACTTCGGCCAGGGCGCGCTGGTGCTCGCTCGAGGGGCCGCGGTCCATCATCCTTTCTATCAGCTGGCGCCGGCCTGGGCGCTGTATCCGTTAGTCGGGCTGACGACGGCGGCGACGATCATCGCCTCGCAGGCGGTGATTTCGGGCAGCTTCTCGCTGACGCACCAGCTCGTGGCGCTCGGCCAGCTTCCCCGTCTGAACATCGTCCAGACCTCGACGGAGGAGCAGGGGCAGATCTACGTTCCGATGGTGAACTGGATGCTGATGATCCTCACCATAGGTCTGGTGCTGGGTTTCAGATCCTCCAGCGCGCTGGCCGCGGCCTACGGGATCGCGGTCTCGGCGACCATGGTGATCACCACCGTGCTGGCCTATTTCGTCGCCGTCGACCGCTTCGGCTGGCCGCAGTGGCTGACGGCGGCGGCCTGTGCCGTGTTCCTGAGCGTGGATGTGGCGTTTTTCGGCGCCAATCTGATCAAGATCGAGGACGGCGGCTGGTATCCGATCGCGGTTGCGCTGGTCGCGTTTACGGTGATGACCACCTGGGCGCGCGGCCGCGCGCTGCTGCGTCAGCAGCTGGCGGTGGATGCCGAATCCTTCGACGTGCTGGTCAAACGCCTCAAACAGGATCCGCCGTACCGCATTCCCGGCACGGCGGTGTTCATGACCGGCGAAGACCGCGCGCCGCCGCGGCTGATGCACCATCTCGAGCGCCACCGCGTTTTGCAGGAGCGCCTGCTGCTGGTGACGGTGACGATCGAGGACGTGCCGCGCGTCCCGGCCCACGAGCGTGCGACGTTCTACGGAATCGCTCCGGGCATCGACCGTATCGTCCTGCGTTATGGCTACATGCAGCAGCCGAACGTGCCGTTGGCGCTGAAGCTTGCGGAAAAGCTCGGCTATGACATCGACCTCGAGCACATCACGTACTATGTCGGGCGCGAAACGCCGATCCCCGACCAGAAGGTGCCGGGGATGGCGCAGTGGCGCGACCGCCTGTTCGGTTTCCTGCTGCGCAACGCGCGGCCGGCGACCGCTTATTACGGACTACCGCCGGAAGACGTCGTCGAGCTGGGCTTTCAGGTCAGAATCTGAAGCGCGGGGGTGAACCTCATGCAGGAGGATTTCACGGCGAAGCGGCCCGCTGCCGCGTTGCGCAGCGCCGAGGATCTGCGCGCGGTGAACCGCGATTTTTACGACGCGCTGTGGCGCGACGCGCGTCTGGTGCCCCCACAACGTTTCAATACCTGGCCCCTGGTCCGCACGCTGGCCGCCGAAGGCGGCGGACGCTGGCTGGAAGTGGCGCCGGGCTTGCGGCCGCGCCTGCCGCTGGCCGGCGGCGTGTGTCTCGAGCTGAGCCCTGCCGCCGCGGCCCAACTGCGCGCGCGCGGCGCGCAGGTGGTGCGCGGCTCGGCTGCCAGGCTGCCGTTCGCCGACGACGCTTTCGAGCTGGTCTGCGCCTGCGACATCCTCGAGCACCTCGAAGACGACGAGGCGGTGCTCGCCGAGTTCTCGCGCATCGCCGCCCCGGGCGCGCGGCTGCTGCTGTCGGTGCCCCTGCATCCCGAACGCTGGAATGCCTTCGACGACTTCGTCGGCCATTGCCGACGTTATGAAACGCCGGCGCTGCTGGCCTTGCTCGCGCGCCACGGCTTTGCCGTCGAACGCAGTGCGGTTTACGGCATGCAGCCGCGCTCCTCGCGCCTGCTCGATCTCGGTCTGTGGTTCCTGATCCACCAGCGCCGCCGCGCGATCTGGTGGTACAACCGGGTGATGATGCCGCTGGCGCTGCGCTGGCAGAAAACGCTGGCGCTCAGCCGCGGGATGATCGAGACTGAGGGCGTGGACGAAGTGCTGCTCCTGTGTCGCAAGGCGGCCGCGACGCGGCAGCCCGTTTGAGGCGCCGGCGATGGGCGACAAAAAGCCCTTGCAGACGATCACCGGCCGCGGCGCGGTTTCGAATCCCGCCGGGCGGTTCGAGACGCGCGTCTCCGAAGCGGCTGACGATGGCTGGGACTTGCCGGAGGACGCAGCGCCGGCGCCGGAAACTACCGTCACCGCCGAGCCGGCGAAATCCATCCTCAACCGCAACGACTCGCCGGACCTGCCTTTCGACCGGTCGATCAACCCTTACCGCGGATGTGAACATGGTTGTGTCTACTGCCTAGATGGAAGCACGCCGATACTGATGGCCGACGGGCGTCACCGCCCTTTGGCCGAAATCAAGGCAGGCGATGAAATCTACGGAACGCAGCGTTCGGGCTGGTATCGTCGCTACGTGAAAACCCACGTGCTGGCGCGTTGGAGTGTAATCAAACCGGCTTACCGTGTTCTGCTCGAGGATGGCACAGAGGTAGTCGCTGGCGGCGATCACCGGTTTCTGACCGAACGAGGCTGGAAGTTCGTGACTGACCGTCACGCTTCCGGCGTGCAGCGGGCCCGCCTGACGACAAACAACAAGCTTATGGGCGTGGGCGCTTTCACAGCGCTGCCCGCAGAGAACGCCGACTACGCGCGCGGATATCTGTGCGGAATCATCCGCGGCGACGGTCTGCTGAAAATCTTCCGCTACCAGAGACCGGGGCGCAGTCACGGCGACCAGCACCAGTTCCGTCTTGCGCTTTGCGACGTCGAAGCTCTGGAGCGGGCTCAACGGTACTTGCACAAGTTTGGCATCGTCACAGGACGATTTGTTTTCAAAGAGGCGAACGCCAACCGGCGTGCCCTTCATGGCATCCGCAATTTCTCGCAGTCCGGCGTGGCGCGCGTGCGCGAGCTCGTCGAGTGGCCGGCGGAGGCTAGCGAGAGCTGGAGCGCTGGTTTTCTTGCAGGGATCTTCGATGCCGAAGGCAGCTACAGCCAGGGCGTGTGGCGGATCAGCAACACCGATGCGTTCATCAACGACTGGATCGCGCGCTGCCTGCGGCGCTTCGGTTTCGATTACGCCGTCGAGGAACTTCAGCGCAGCGGGTTGCGGCCGATCACGGTTTGGCGTCTTACCGGCGGGTTGCGCGAGCATCTGCGTTTCTTCCACGCGACCCGGCCTGCCATTACGCGCAAGCTGACCTTCGAAGGTCAGGCGCTGAAGAGCAGCGCGAAGCTACGCGTCATCGCCATAGAACCGCTGCGCAAGGCGCTGCGCTTGTACGACATTACCACCGGAACGGGCGATTTCATCGCCAACGGGGTAGTGAGTCACAACTGCTACGCCCGCCCCAGCCACGCTTATCTGAACCTGTCGCCGGGCCTCGATTTCGAGACCAGGCTGTTTTACAAGCCCAACGCCGCGGAGCTGCTGGAACGCGAGCTGCGCCGCCCGGGCTACCGCGTGCAACCGCTCGCGCTCGGCAGCAACACCGACTGCTATCAGCCGATCGAGCGCAGGCTCAAGATCACGCGCGGCATCCTGGAAGTGCTGGCGCGGTTTCGTCATCCGGTGGGCATCGTCACCAAGAGCACGCTGATCGAGCGCGACCTCGACCTGCTGACCGATCTCGCGCGCGACGATCTGGTCGGCGTCGGCATCACGCTGACCACGCTCGATCCCGAGCTGAAGCGCCGGCTCGAACCGCGCGCGCCGTCGCCCGCCGCGCGGCTGCGCACGATGGAGAAGCTCGCCGCCGCCGGCATTCCGGTGCGGGTGATGTTCTCGCCGGTCATTCCCTTCATCAACGACGCCGAGCTGGAGCGCGTGCTGGAAGCGGCCAGCCGCGCCGGCGCCAGCGCGGCGAGCTACGTGCTGCTGCGCCTACCGTGGGAACTCAAGGCCTTGTTCCGCGAATGGCTGGACGCGCACTATCCGCTCAAGGCCGCGCACGTGATGAGCCTGGTGCAGCAGGCGCACGGCGGCAGGGATTACTCGGCGCAGTGGGGCACGCGCTTCACCGGCCAAGGGCAGTTTGCCGCGCTGATCGCCCAGCGCTTCGCCCTCGCGCGCCGGCGCTGCGGCCTCGAGCGCGAGCGCGCGGCCTTCAATTCCGCGGTCTTCCGCGTGCCGCCGGAGGCCGCATCCCAGCTCGCGCTGTTTTGACACCGGCCGCGGGATCGAGCGCGGGAAACGCTCAGGCACGCGGATGGACGCGCCCGCCGTGCGCGGGTAAAATGCGCCCTTGATCCTGGGAAGGGGGCGCAAGCCCCCTTTCGTCTATGCGCGCCTACCGGAAAAGGACGACGCCAAACCGATGAAGCGACAGACCCCGGCCCTGCTCGCGACTGCCGATGGCAGCGTGTTCCGGGGCGTTTCCATCGGGGTCGAAGGTGCGGCGGTCGGCGAGGTGGTGTTCAACACCGCCATGTCCGGCTACCAGGAGATCCTCACCGATCCTTCCTACCGCGACCAGATCGTCACGCTGACCTATCCGCACATCGGCAACGTGGGCGTCAATCCCGAAGACGCCGAAGCCGAGAAAGTGCAGCTCGCCGGCCTGGTGCTGCGCGAGGTGCCGCGGCCGGCGAGCTCCTGGCGCGCGCGGCTGGGTTTTTCCGACTATCTGCGTGCGCAGGGCACGGTCGCCGTCGCCGGAATCGACACCCGCCGGCTGACGCGCCTGCTGCGCGACCGCGGCGCGCAAAACGGCTGCATCCTCGCCGGCGACGCGGACGCGGCCGAGGCGGTGCGGCGCGCGAAACAATTTCCCGGACTCAAGGGCGCGGACCTGGCCAAGGTCGTGAGCACCCGCGCGCCCTACGTCTGGACGCGCGGCCCCTGGGCCGTCGAAACCAACGCCGAGCGCGAAGCCGTCTCGGGGCGATGGCACGTGGTGGTCTACGACTTCGGCGTCAAGCGCAACATCCTGCGCCGGCTGGTCGCGCACGGCTGCCGCGTCACCGTGGTGCCCGCGCAGACGCCGGCGGCCGAGACTCTGGCGCTCGCGCCCGACGGCGTGTTGCTGTCCAACGGACCCGGCGATCCCGAGCCCTGCGATTACGCGATCCGCGCCGCGCGCGAGTTCCTGGCGCGCCGGCTGCCGCTGTTCGGCATCTGTCTCGGCCACCAGATCCTGGGCCTGGCGCTGGGCGGCCGCACGTTGAAATTGAAGTTCGGCCACCACGGCGCCAATCACCCGGTGCAGGATCTGGAGTCGGGGCGCGTGTTGATCAGCAGTCAGAATCACGGCTTCGCGGTGGACGAGGATTCGCTGCCGGCGACGGTCAAGGTCACCCACCGCTCGTTGTTCGACGGCACCAACCAGGGGCTGCGCGCGCTGCACGCGCCGGCTTTCTCGTTCCAGGGCCATCCCGAGGCCAGCCCGGGGCCGCACGACGTGGATTATCTGTTCGAACGCTTCGTGAGCCTCATGCAGGACCGCGCATCGCAATGCCAAGACGCAGCGACCTCCACAGCATCCTGATCATCGGTGCCGGCCCGATCGTCATCGGCCAGGCCTGCGAATTCGATTACTCCGGTGCGCAGGCCTGCAAGGCGTTGCGCGAGGAGGGCTACCGGGTCGTGCTGGTCAACAGCAATCCGGCGACCATCATGACCGACCCGGGCATGGCCGACGCGACCTACATCGAGCCGATCCGCTGGCAGACGCTGGCGCGCATCATCGAGCAGGAGCGGCCCGACGCCCTGCTGCCGACCATGGGCGGCCAGACCGCGCTCAACTGCGCGCTGGATCTCGCGCGCGAAGGCGTGCTGGAAAAATTCGGCGTGGAGCTGATCGGCGCCAACGCGCGCGCCATCGAGCTGGCCGAGGATCGCCAGAAGTTCCGCGACGCGATGAGCGAGATCGGCCTGGCCTCGGCGCGCTCGGGGGTGGCCTACACCATGGAGCAGGCCCGCGCGGTGCAGGGGCAGATCGGGTTTCCGGTCATCATCCGGCCAAGCTTCACGCTGGGCGGCACCGGCGGCGGCGTGGCCTACAACGTCGAGGAATTCGAGGAGATCGCCGCGCGCGGACTGGACTTGTCTCCGGCCCGCGAGATCCTGATCGAGGAGTCGCTGCTGGGCTGGAAGGAATTCGAGATGGAGGTGGTGCGCGACCGCAAGGACAACTGCATCATCGTCTGCTCGATCGAAAACCTCGACCCGATGGGGGTGCACACCGGCGATTCGATCACCGTCGCCCCGGCGCAGACGCTCACCGACAAAGAATACCAGATCATGCGCGACGCGAGCATTGCGGTGCTGCGCAAGATCGGGGTGGACACCGGCGGCTCCAACGTGCAGTTCGCGATCCATCCGGACAGCGGGCGCATGATCGTGATCGAGATGAATCCGCGCGTGTCGCGCTCCTCGGCGCTGGCTTCCAAGGCCACCGGCTTTCCGATCGCCAAGGTGGCGGCCAAGCTCGCGGTCGGCTATACGCTCGACGAACTGAAGAACGAGGTGACCGGCGGCCGCACGCCCGCGAGCTTCGAGCCGTCGATCGACTACGTCGTGACCAAGATCCCGCGTTTCACCTTCGAGAAATTCCCGCAGGCCGATGCGCGGCTCACCACGCAGATGAAGTCGGTCGGCGAGGTCATGGCCATCGGGCGTAATTTCCAGGAGTCGCTGCACAAGGCGCTGCGCGGTCTGGAGATCGGCTCCGACGGTTTCGAGCCGCAGGTGATGCCGCAGCGCGACGGCGGTTACGACGAGGCGGCGCTGACGCGCATCCGCCAGGAACTGGCGATTCCCCACGCGCGGCGGCTGTGGTTCGTGGCCGACGCGTTCCGCGCCGGCCTGACGGTGGAGGACATTTATCGCGCCTCGAAGATCGATCCCTGGTTCCTGGAGCAGATCCAGGAGCTGATCGAAACCGAACGCGAGATCGCCGCCGCCGGGCTCGACGAGCTCGACGCGGCGCGCCTGCGCCGCTACAAGCGGCTGGGCTTTTCCGATGCGCGCCTGGCGGCGCTGCTCAAGGTCGAGGAAAGCGCGGTAGCCGCGCGCCGGCGCAGCCTCGGCGTACGGCCGGTGTACAAGCGCGTGGACACCTGCGCGGCGGAATTCCCCACCGCCACGGCTTATCTCTATTCGACCTACGACGAGGAGTGCGAGGCGGCGCCGTCGCGGCGCGACAAGATCGTGGTGCTGGGCGGCGGACCCAACCGCATCGGCCAGGGCATCGAGTTCGACTACTGCTGCGTGCACGCGGCGCAGGCGCTGCGCCAGGACGGCTACGAGACCATCATGGTCAACTGCAACCCGGAGACCGTCTCGACCGACTACGACACCTCCGACCGCCTGTATTTCGAGCCGCTGACGTTCGAGGATGTGATGGAGATCATCGAGCTCGAAAAGCCCAAGGGCGTGATCGTGCAGTTCGGCGGTCAGACGCCGCTCAAACTCGCGCTGCGCCTGGCCGCGGCCGGCGCGCCGATCATCGGCACCTCGCCGGATTCCATCGATCTGGCCGAGGACCGCGAGCGCTTCCAGAAACTGGTGGACGCACTCAAGCTGCGCCAGCCGCCCAATGCCACCGCCACCTCGCTCGAACAGGCGCTGGCGGCGGCCCGGCGCGTGGGCTATCCGCTGGTGGTACGGCCGAGCTACGTGCTCGGCGGCCGTGCGATGGAGATCGTCCACGACGACGAGGATCTGATCCGCTACATGACCGAGGCGGTGAAGGTGTCCAACGAATCGCCGGTGCTGCTGGACCGCTTCCTGTCCGATGCCATCGAGATCGACGTCGATGCGCTGTGCGACGGGCAGGACGTGGTGATCGGCGGCATCATGGAGCACATCGAGCAGGCCGGGGTGCACTCCGGCGACTCGGCGTGCTCGCTGCCGGCCTACAGCCTCAAGCCGGCGGTGCTGGAACAAATCCGCGCCTGGATCGACAAGCTGGCGCGGGCGCTGAACGTCGTCGGGCTGATGAACGCGCAATTCGCCTTGCAGGGCGAAACGCTGTACCTGCTGGAGGTCAATCCGCGCGCATCGCGCACCGCGCCCTTCGTGTCCAAGGCCACCGGGCGGCCGCTGGCCAAGATCGCGGCGCGTTGCATGGTGGGACGCAGCCTGCGCGCGCAAGGGGTGACCGGCGAGCTGTGTCCGCCTTATTTCTCGGTGAAGGAATCGGTGTTCCCGTTCAACAAATTTCCCGGCGTGGATCCCCTGCTGGGACCGGAGATGCGTTCCACCGGCGAGGTGATGGGCGTAGGCCGCCATTTCGGCGAGGCTTTCAACAAGGCGTTGCTCGCCGCCGGCATGGACGTGCCGCGCGGCGGCACCGCCTTCATCAGCGTGCGCGACGGCGACAAACCCAAGGCGGTGGCGCTCGCGCGCCTGCTCGCGGCCAAGGGCTTTCGCATCGTGGCCACCCATGGCACCGCCGCGGCGCTGCGGGCCGCGGGCGTCGAGTGCGAAGGGGTCAACAAGGTCAAAGAGGGCCGCCCGCACTGCGTGGACATGATCAAGAACGGCGAGATCCAGTTCATCGCCAACACCACCGAGGGCAAGAAGTCGATCGAGGAGTCGCGCTCGATCCGCGCCGCGGCGATCCAGCACAAGCTATGCTATTTCACCACCATGGCCGGGGCCTATGCCGCGGCCATCGCCATGGATCATCTCGATCGTCTGGAAGTCAACCGGTTGCAGGATCTGCACCGACAAGTCGCTCAAGCCGCTGTGCCATGAAAACGCCGATGACCTTGCGCGGGGCCGAGGCCCTGCGGGAAGAACTACGCCGCCGCAAACAGGAACTGCGGCCCAAGATCGTGGCCGCGCTGGACGAGGCGCGCAGTCACGGCGATCTGCGCGAAAACGCCGAATATCACGCGGCCAAGGAGCAGCATGGGTTCAACGAAGGCCGCATCAAGGAGATCGAGCACAAGCTCGCCAACGCGCAGGTCGTGGACGTCGCCCAGCTGCCGCGCACCGGCAAGGTGGTGTTCGGCGTCACCGTGGAACTGGCCGACACCGGCAACGGCGAACGCCTGCGCTATCAGATCGTCGGCGAAGACGAGGCCGATTCCCGGAACGGCCGGATCTCGATCCATTCGCCGATCGCGCGCGCCCTGATCGGCAAATCCGAGGGCGACGTGGTGCAAGTCCACACGCCCGGCGGCACGCGGGAACTGGAAGTCGTGAAGGTGTTGTACCAGTGATGGCGTGAGCAAGAAGCGCACTCCCAGTTCCGCCCGCTGGCTGGCCGAACACGCAGCCGACCCCTATGTGCGCGAGGCGCGCCGGCTCGGCTACCGTTCGCGCGCGGCGTTCAAGCTCAAGGAACTTGACGAACGCGACCGCCTGTTCCGGCCGGGCATGACGGTGATCGATCTGGGTGCCGCGCCCGGCGGCTGGAGCCAGTACGCGCGCCCGCGGCTGGGAGCGGCCGGCACCTTGATCGCGCTGGACCTGCTGCCGATGGAGCCGATCCCCGGGGTCCGTTTCTTGCAAGGAGACTTCCGCGAGCCAGCCGTGCTGCACGCGCTCGAAAGCCTGGTCGCGGAAGGCGCGGCGGACCTTGTAATGTCGGACATGGCCCCCAATATCTCGGGCGTGGACGCCGCGGACCAGGCCGCCGCGATGGCCCTGGCCGAACTGGCGCTGGACTTCGCCCGGGCGCGCTTGAAGCCGGGCGGCACGCTGCTGGTCAAGGCCTTCCAGGGCGAGGGTTTCGAGGCGCTGGTCGCGGATCTGCGCGCGGCCTTCGGGCGCGTGCAGATCCGCAAACCCGGCGCTTCGCGAGCGCGCAGTCGGGAAATTTATCTGCTGGCGCGAAACCACGCCGTGCGGTAAGGTCTAAACTGCGTGAAGGCGCGAAGGCTTGCGACGCGCGCGGGCATGAGGACTGGGCATTGAACGATCTGACCAAAAATCTGCTGCTGTGGCTGGCCATCGTGGCCGTGCTGATCATGGCGTTCCAGGGGTTTTCCGGCCGTTCCGGCGCGCAGCCGCAGCTCATGTATTCCGAGTTCCTCGATCAGGTCAAGCAGGGCAACGTCGAGGAGGTGAAGATCGAGGGGCAGAACATCACCGGCCAGCTCAAGAACGGCACGCGCTTCACCACCATCAGCCCGGAAACCGACAACCGGGCGATGATCGGCACCCTGATCGACAACCACGTCAAGTTCGACGGCGAGCTGCCCAAGGAAACGCCGCTGATCGTCACGCTGCTGATCAACGCCTTCCCGATCCTGCTGTTGATCGGCGTGTGGGTGTATTTCATGCGGCAGATGCAGGGCGGGGCAGGGGGACGCGGCGCCATGAGCTTCGGCAAGTCGCGCGCGCGCATGCTCAACGCCGACCAGGTCAAGGTCACTTTCAACGACGTCGCGGGCGTGGAGGAGGCCAAGCAGGAAGTCGCCGAGCTGGTGGACTTCCTCAAGGATCCGGGCAAGTTCCAGAAGCTGGGCGGCAAGATTCCGCGCGGCGTGCTGATGGTGGGGCCGCC
Organism: Nevskia sp.; assembly: GCA_019689635.1. GTDB lineage: Bacteria > Pseudomonadota > Gammaproteobacteria > Nevskiales > Nevskiaceae > Nevskia. The sequence continues at coordinate 13,234 of JADGHB010000044.1, forward strand.
CGGCACCGGCAAGACGCTGCTGGCCAAGGCCATCGCCGGCGAGGCCGGCGTGCCGTTCTTCACCATTTCCGGTTCCGACTTCGTGGAGATGTTCGTCGGCGTCGGCGCCAGCCGCGTGCGCGACATGTTCGAACAGGCCAAGAAGCACGCGCCGTGCATCATCTTCATCGACGAGATCGACGCAGTCGGCCGCCACCGCGGCGCGGGCTTGGGCGGCGGTCACGACGAGCGCGAACAGACGCTCAACCAGTTGCTGGTCGAGATGGACGGCTTCGAGGGCAGCGAGGGCGTGATCGTGATCGCCGCCACCAACCGGCCCGACGTGCTCGACCCGGCGCTGCTGCGTCCCGGCCGCTTCGACCGCCAGGTGGTGGTGCCGCTGCCCGACGTGCGCGGCCGCGAACAGATCCTGAAAGTCCACATGCGCGCCGTGCCGCTGGCCGACGACGTCAAGCCCGAGATCATCGCGCGCGCCACGCCCGGTTTTTCCGGCGCCGATCTGGCCAACCTGGTCAACGAGGCGGCGTTGTTCGCCGCGCGCGCCAACAAGCGCCTGGTGGACCAGAGCGACTTCGAGAAGGCGCGCGACAAGATCCTGATGGGCGCCGAGCGCCGCTCTATGGTGATGAGCGAGGAAGAAAAGAAGCTCACCGCCTACCACGAGGCCGGTCACGCCATCGTCGGGCTCAACGTGCCGGATCACGATCCGGTGTACAAGGTCACCATCATCCCGCGCGGTCGCGCCCTGGGCGTCACCACCTTCCTGCCGGAGGAAGACCGCTACAGCACCAGCAAGCAGCGCCTCAACAGCCGCATCTGCACGCTGTTCGGCGGGCGCATCGCCGAGGAACTGGTGTTCGGCCCGGAGAAGGTCACCACCGGCGCCGCCAACGACATCGAGCGCGCCACCGAGATCGCGCGCAACATGGTCACCAAATGGGGCCTGTCGGACAAGCTCGGCCCGCTGACGTACAGCGAGGACGAGGACGAGGTATTCCTCGGGCGCAGCGTCACCCAGCACAAGAACATGTCCGACGACACGGCCAAAGCCATCGACGACGAGATCCGCAGCATCATCGAGACCAATTACCAGCGCGCCAAGCAGATCCTGGAGCGCAACCTCGACAAGCTGCACGCGATGGCGGCGGCGCTGATGCGCTACGAAACCATCGATGCCGACCAGATCCACCGCATCATGCAGGGCAAGGATCCCGGCACCCCGAGCAACTGGACCGACGGCGACCGGCCGGCTTCGGCCTTCCGCCCGGCGCCCGGCGGCGCCATGCCGCCGCCCGCGCCCAAACCGGCGGCGTGAAAAATCCGGCAACGCGCGAGCGCGGGAGACTGGCGCGTCCGGATCGCACTGCAGCGGCGCGCGCCGGTCATCGTCAACCAGCCTTCGGCCGTTGATCGTGCGGCTTCGGCTCAAATCTCGCGCTCTCGATCTGTCGGCGCCGGTGGTCATGGGCGTGCTCAATGTCACGCCCGATTCGTTTTCCGACGGCGGTCGTTACCGAGACCCGCAGACGGCGCTGGCGCGCGCGCGTGAGATGGTCGTGGAGGGCGCCGCGATCGTGGACGTCGGCGGGGAGTCCACGCGGCCGGGCTCGGAACCGGTTTCGGAACAGGAAGAGCTGGAGCGCGTGGTGCCGGTCATCGAACGCATCCACCGCGAACTCGATTGCATCATCTCGATCGACACGATGAAGCCGGCGGTCATGCGCGCGGCCTGTGCCGCCGGCGCCGAGTTGATCAATGACGTCATGGCCCTGCGCGCGCCGGGCGCGGTCTCTGCGGCGCGCGAGACCGGCGCTGCGGTGTGCCTCATGCACATGCAGGGCGAACCGCGCACGATGCAGCTCAACCCGCAGTACCGGGACGTCGTGGCGGAAGTCGAGGCCTTCCTCGCCGAGCGTCTCGCCGCCTGCGTGGCCGCGGGGATTCCCCGCGACCGGCTCACGATCGATCCGGGCATCGGCTTCGGCAAGACTTCCGAGCACAATCTGCGGCTGTTCGCGCACCTGGAGCGCTTCGCCGCCCAGGGCGTGCCCTTGCTGGTGGGGTTTTCGCGCAAGTCGGTTTTCGGCGCGCTGCTCAAACGCGAACTGGCGGCGCGCCTGCCGGCCAGTCTGGCCGCCGCCGCGCTGGCGGTGTACAAAGGCGCTTCGATCGTGCGCGCCCACGACGTGGCCGCCACGGTCGACGCGATCCGCGTGGCGCACGAGATGCGCTTGAGAGAACGGGATATCCCTTGAGCCGCAAATATTTCGGAACCGACGGCGTGCGCGGGCGGGTCGGCCAGATGCCGATGACGCCCGAGTTCGCGCTCAAGCTGGGCTGGGCCGCCGGCCGCGTGCTGGCGCGCCAGGCCGGCACGCGCGTGCTGGTGGGCAAGGACACGCGCCGCTCCGGTTACCTGTTCGAGTCCGCGCTGGAGGCGGGCTTCGCCGCCGCCGGAGTGGAGACCTGGCTTCTGGGACCCTTGCCGACGCCGGCCGTCGCCTATCTCACGCGCGCCCTGCGCGCGCAGGCCGGCGTGATGATCTCGGCCTCGCACAACCCGCACTACGACAACGGCGTGAAGTTCTTCTCTGCCGAGGGCGACAAACTCAGCGACGAGGTGGAAGCCGAGATCGAGCGCCTGCTCGAGGGTGCGCTGGACTGCGTGCCGCCCGAGCAGATGGGCCGGGCGCGGCGCGTCGAGGATGCCGCCGGCCGCTACATCGAGTTCTGCAAGGGCACGTTCGGCAGCCGTTCCCTGCGCGGCCTGCGGCTGGTGGTGGACTGCGCCAACGGCGCCGCCTACAAGGTGGCGCCGGCCGTGTTTTCCGAGCTGGGCGCCGAGGTGACCGCCATCGGCGACCGCCCCGACGGGCTCAACATCAATCAGGACTGCGGGTCCCTGTATCCCGCGGCGCTGAAGGCGACGGTGCTCGCCCAGGGGGCAGACCTGGGAATCGCTTTGGATGGCGACGGTGATCGCTGCCTGCTGGTCACCGCCGACGGGCGCGAGGTGGACGGCGACGAGATCCTCTACGTCATCGCTCGTCAGCGGCAGCGGGCCGCGAGCCTACGCGGGCCGGTGGTCGGCACGGTGATGAGCAATCTCGGCCTGCAGCAGGCGCTGGCCGAGTGCGGGATCCCATTCGAACGGGTCGCCGTCGGCGACCGCTACATCCTGGAACGGTTGAAGGAACGCGGCGGCATCCTCGGCGGCGAGACTTCCGGTCACATCATCTGCCTCGACCGTGCGGGGACCGGCGACGGCATCGTCGCCGCGCTGCAGGTCCTGGATGCCATGCTCGGCGAGAACCGCACGCTGGCCGAACTCGTCGCGGGCATGCGCCGGTTGCCGCAGGTACTGCTCAACGTGCCGGTGCAGGGCGTGGCCAAGACGCTGCTGCACGCCGCGCCCGTTCGAGAAGCACTGGCGGCGGCGCAAGCCCGGCTGGCCGGGCGCGGCCGCGTGGTTTTACGCGCCTCCGGCACCGAGCCGCTGATCCGCGTGATGGTCGAGGCGCAGGAGGAAGACGAAACGCGCAGCACCGCCGAGGAACTGGCCCAGGCCGTGCGCGCGGCCGTGGCGGCCGCACAACATCAATGCCGGGAGGCGTCGTGAAACGTCGTTATCTGGTGGCGGGCAACTGGAAAATGCACGGCTCTCTGAGCGCCAACGCGGCGCTGCTCGACGCGCTGTGCGCGCGCGCCGCGGAGTTCCCGGCGGTGGAGCTTCTGGTCTGTCCGCCGGCGGTTTATCTGGAATCGGTGCAGCGGCGTCTGGCAGGCACGCCTTGGCAGCTCGGCGCCCAGAACCTCTCCGAGCAGACCGAGCCCGGCGCGCACACCGGCGAGATCCTGGGCCGCATGCTGGCCGAGTTCGGCTGCCGCTACGTCATCGTCGGCCACTCCGAGCGCCGCGCGCTTTACGGAGAGGACGATGCGCGCGTGGCGCGCAAATTCGCCGCCGCGCAGCACAGCGGACTGAGGCCGATTCTCTGTGTGGGCGAAACGCTGGAGCAGCGCGAGGCCGGGCAGACCGAAGCCGTGCTTGCGCGCCAGCTCGACGCGGTACTCGCGCACTGCGGCATTGCGGCCTTCGAGCGCGCGGTGATCGCCTACGAGCCGGTGTGGGCGATCGGCACCGGGCGCAATGCCACTCCGGAGCAGGCGCAGGCGGCCCACGCTTTTCTGCGTGGCCGGCTCGCCGAGAAGGATGCTAAACTTTCCAATTCGATACGGCTGCTCTATGGCGGGAGCGTCAAGGCGGACAACGCCCAGGCGCTGTTCGCCGGCGCGGACGTCGACGGCGGACTGGTCGGCGGGGCTTCGCTGAAAGCCGACGAGTTTTTGGCGATCTGCGCCGCGGCGCAGCGTCTGAGCGAGTAAGACAAGCGGGATTCCATGTACAGTCTCTTGATCGTTCTCTATGTCCTGGTCTCGGCCGCGCTGATCGGCCTGGTGCTGCTTCAGCACGGCAAAGGCGCGGACGCGGGAGCCGCCTTCGGCAGCGGCGCTTCCGGCACGGTGTTCGGTGCGCGCGGCTCGGCCAATTTCCTCTCCCGCACCACTGCTTGGCTGGCGGCGGTATTCTTCGCTTTGAGCCTGGCGCTGGCTTACGTGGTGCACGGCCGCGAGGCGCCGACCAGCGTGATGGACCAGGCGCCGCCAGCCAAAACCGAGGCGCCTGCGCCCAAGACGGAGCCCAAGACCGAGCCGGCGACGCCTCAGGCTGCCACGCCGGCCGCTCCCGCAGTCAGTCCACCGCCATCGGCGCCGGCGGCAAACAAAGACACCGACCAGCAAGCGACGACCCCGAAGGTGCCGAACTGAGAGTCCCTCGAGCCGACGTGGCGGAATTGGTAGACGCACTACCTTGAGGTGGTAGCGGGGAAACCCGTGGGGGTTCGAGTCCCTCCGTCGGCACCATGGGTGGGAACGGAATAAAAGCCGGGCTTGGCCCGGCTTTTTCGTGCTTGGCGATCCAAGCCGGTGCGGTTCGCCAAACCTTGCGAAAAGCCGGCTGGCCCCGGCACGGCGCACGGCTCGCCAAGCGCCGCGCAGCCGGGCACACTTGGGAAAGCGCAGGGTTCCAGCACCTCTTTTCCGCATGCGAGGCACACGCAAACACGGCCGTCTTTCTCCTGCAGCTCGTGGCCTGCGCGGCCGTTTGCAGCTCGAAAAAGACGGTGCGCCTTTCCTCGGCGCCGGGCGCATCGATCTCCTCGAAGCCATCGACCGCTGCGGCTCGATCACCCGGGCCGCCCGGTCCGTCGGACTGAGCTACAAGGCGGCC
>JADGHB010000045.1 GCA_019689635.1 Nevskia sp.
GGCCTTCGCCGGACACCGGCGCGACCAGCCGATTCCCTTCGGTCCCTACCTCGCCGGCGCCGGCTGGATCGTGCTGATCTGGGGAGCGGTTTTGCACCGAATGCTGCCGTTATGAGAAGTCATCTCAAAAACTACTGCGCTCGGCATCTCGGCCGCCGGCGGTGCTCGGAATGCTCACATACTGCCATGTATGCTCCGGTTCCTGCGCTCCGGCGGCGGCCGACCTGCCTTCGCTCGCTACGTTTTTGAGATGACTTCTAGCAAGCGCAGTTCCGAAAGCCGGCCGCTGATCGTCGGCCTGACCGGCGGCGTGGCGAGCGGCAAAAGCTACGTCGGCGCGCTGTTCGAGGCGCTGGGCGTGCCGCTGCTCGACGCCGACCAGGTGGCGCGCGAAGTGGTGGAACCCGGCACGCCGGCGCTCGCGGCGATCGCCAGGCACTTCGGCCCGGACTATCTGCTCCCCGACGGCAGTCTCGACCGCCGCCGCCTGCGTGCCCGGGTGTTCGCGGACCGCGAAGCGCGGCGCGCGCTGGAGGCGATCACCCATCCGCCGATCCGCAGCCGCATCGCGGAGTGGATCGGGCGGCAGCGCGCGCCCTACGCCATCGTCTCCGCCGCCATTTTGCTCGAATCGGGGCTCGAAGCCTTCGTGGATCGCGTGCTGGTGATCGACGCGCCGCCGGCGGTGCAGGTGCAGCGCTTGATCGCGCGCGACGGCATCGACCCGCAGCTCGCGCGCCAGATGCTGGCGGCCCAGATGGACCGGACGCTGCGGCTGGCGCGCGCCGACGAAGTGCTCGACAACGCCGATGACGGCCGCGAGCTGCGCCCTGCGGTACACGCCCTGCACCGCCGCTACCTGGCATTGGCGCCGGCGCTCCAGGGCAAGCCCCCTAAGGCCAAGCGGCGGAGATCCCGGTAGGCCAACGAGCCGCCGGCGTTTGCCCTTGGCGCCAGCGCGGGCCACAATGCGGCGCAAATCCAGCCGGGGCCGCGGATGTCCACAGAGGCCGAGTGGATCGCGTTCGAGCACCCGCTCAACGAGCGGGTGCGGTTCTACCTGCGCCTGGAATTCCTGTTCGCCGAACTGGCCCACCACCGCCGCGACGAGAGCGCCTGGGGCCTGCGCGCCAGCCTGCACGTACTGCTCGATCTGCTGTCGGTAATGGGCCGCACCGATCTGCGCGGCGAACTGCTCAAGGTGCTGGCCGATCAACAGGCGCGACTCACGCGCTTGGCCAAGCGGCCGGACGTCAACCGCCAGCGCCTCGACGAAGTCCTGCAGGCGCTGGCCGCGTCGCTGGCGGGATTGCAAAGCATGAGCAGCGCGCCGCCGGCGCTGTTCCTGCGCGAGCACGAGTTCCTGTTCGCCATCTTCAATCGCAGCTCGATCCCCGGCGGCGCCTGCGGCTTCGATCTGCCGGCCTATCATCGCTGGCTGGCACGGCCCTACGCCCAGTCGCGCCAGGATCTGGACGGCTGGTATGCACGGCTGGCGCCGATCGAACGCGCCATCGCCCTGGATCTGCGCCTGCTGCGCGAGAGCACCGAGCCGGCGGACCACGTCGCCGAGGGCGGCGTGTTCCTGCAAGCGCCGCAGACTACCTGCCAGTTGATCCGCGTGCTGGTGCCGGCTTCCGCCGACGTGTACCCGGAGATCAGCGCGGGCAAGCACCGCGTGTCGCTGCGCTTCATGCGCCTGGGCGACGTCAACACGCGCAACGTGCAGGCCGGCGGCAGCATTCCGTTTCGCCTGCAATGCTGCGCCCTGGCGGGCTGCCAAGAGCGCTGACCGTATGCCGCATCGAAGCCTGCCCCGTGTGGCGCGCTGTCCGCGCTGCGGCGCCAGCACGCGCCTGGACCCGGGCAATCCCTGGCGGCCGTTCTGCTCGCGGCGCTGCAAGCTGATCGACCTGGACGACTGGCTCTCCGGGCGCTACGCCCTGCCCGTGCCAGAATCTTCGCCTCCCTCGCCGGACGACGAAGACGCTCAGCAGCGCCAATAAGCGGAAATGCCGGCCACGCCCTGCGCGCCGTGCTGGCGTGCCTCTGCGAGTCGTTCTGGCCCGAGGCCGCCGATGGCATAGACCGTTTGCGGCGCCAGCCCGCGCAGGGCTTGGAAGCGCGCCCAGCCCAGTCCCGCGGACTGCGGATGGCTCGCGGTCGCTTGCACCGGACCGAGCACCAGCGCGTCGGCACCGAGGGCAGCGGCGCGTTCGATCTCCTCGGCATCGTGCACGGACGCGGCAAAGCCGAATTCCCGCGGCAGCGGCCGGTCGCGCAGTGCGCGCAGCGCGCGGCCGCTGGCGTGCCAGCCGGCGGCGCCGAGCGCCGCGACCAGCGCAGGATCGCGGTCCAGCATGAGCTTCAGTCCCAGCGCGCGCGCCTGGGGTGCGATGCGCGCCGCGAGCTGCGCATAAGCCGCATCGTCGAGCGCGGGCAGGCGCAGGCGCAGCAAGCTGCCGGCGGGCAGCCGTTCCAGGCCCGCGCGGATGAAACGCTCCGGTGCCTGCGGCGGCGTGAAGACATAGTGCGGCGGCGCGCGCATGGCGCGCAGGATGGGCGCCACCGTCGGCAGGCAGGCGAGGTCCCCGAGATCCCCAGGCGCGCGCCAGGCGAAGCGCTGGCCTTCGTGCGGGTGCGGCTCGCTTTCGTAGCCGTCCACGCGCCAGGTGTCGAGGATCACGATGCGGTCGCGGTACTCGTGGCGAAAGCGGATCAGCGGCCACGCCTGGCGCAGCGCGATGCCCAGTTCCTCGCGCAGCTCGCGCTCCAGCGCCTGCCGCGCGGACTCGCCGGCCTCGATCTTGCCGCCGGGAAACTCCCACAGACCGGCGGCGATCTTGCCCGCCGGTCGCTGCGCGATCAGCACTTCGCCGCGCTCGTTGACCAGCACACCGCAGGCGACCGGAATGGTGGGCTTGGCCGCAATCTCGGGCGGCCGTTGCGCAAGCGCCTCAGGTGCGGTATTCCGCATTGATCCTGACATAGTCGTAGGAAAAATCGCAGGTCCACACCCGCGCGCGCGCGGCGCCGCGGCCGAGGTCCACGCGGATGGCGAACTCCGGTCGCGCCACCACCGCCGCGCCGAGTTCCTCGCGGTACGCGGGGTGCACGCCGCCGTTTTCGACCAGCGGCACCTCGTCGAGGGCGATGCGCACGCGCGCGGGATCGAGGCTCTCCACGCCGGCCTTGCCCACCGCCATGACGATGCGGCCCCAGTTGGCGTCGCCGGCGAACAGCGCGGTCTTGACCAGCGGCGAATCGGCGATCGCGTACGCCACGCGCCGCGCCTCGTCCGCGTGGCGCGCGCCGCGCACTTCGACGGTGACGAACTTGGTCGCGCCCTCGCCATCGCGCACGCAGGCCTGCGCCAGCTCCACGCAGACCTCCTCGATCGCCGCGGCGACGACGCGGTAATCGGCCGCGCCTTCGTCCAGCTCGCGCGTGCCGGCGCGCGCGGTCGCGGCGAGCACGCAGGAGTCGTTGGTGGAAGTGTCGCCGTCCACGCTGATGCAGTTGAAGGACTGCGCCACCGCGGCGCTCAGCGCCGAACGCGCCGCCGCGGGGCTCAGCCGCGCGTCGGTGGCGACGAAGGCGAGCAGCGTGGCCAGGTCCGGGCGGATCATGCCCACGCCCTTGGCGATGCCGGTGACAGTGACGGACGCGCCGTCGGACAGCTTCACCCGGCGGCTGGCGCCCTTGGGCACGGTGTCGGTGGTCATGATGGCGCGCGCCGCGGCGATCCAGCCGTCCTCGCGCAGCGCCGCCGCCGCACGCGGGATCGCCGCGCACAGGCGCTCCACCGGCAGCCGCTGTCCGATCACGCCGGTGGAAAACGGCAAAACCTGCTCGGGCGCACAAGCCAGGGCCTGCGCGGCCGCCGCGCAGCAGGCGCGCGCGTCCGCCAGGCCGGCGCCGCCCGTGGCGGCGTTGGCGTTGCCGCTGTTGACCAGCCAGGCGCGCACTTCGCGCCCTGCGCCCAGCCGCTCGCGGCACAGTTGCACCGGCGCGGCGGCGAAGGCGTTGCGGGTGAACACCCCGGCCACGCGCGTGCCGGGCGCGAGCGCCACCAGCAGCAGGTCCTCGCGTCCCGGTTTCTTGATCGCCGCCTCGGCGGTGCCGAGCCGCACGCCAGGGACGGGCGGGAGCGAATCCGGCGCTTTCAGGTTGACGGGCATCGAAATGGTTCGTGGCAGCGGCGTGAACCGCGACGGGCGCGACCGCTATTGTGCCTCAAGGCCCGGTTGCGGCTTGCAGGCTTACTGCGCTTCTCCGAAAAGCAATGCTTCAAGCCAGACGGCCGTGGCACTGCTTGTATTTCTTGCCGCTGCCGCAGGGGCAGGGATCGTTGCGGCCGACCTTGGGGACTTCGCGCACGAAGGTCTCCGGCCGCCCGACCGGCGCGGCATTGCCTGCAACCATGCGCCGTGCCGCGCCCGCCATGGCCGCCGCCGGCGCGGCGGCGGCCGCGGCGACCGTCGCGGCGGGTTCGGCGGCGGCCGCCACGCCGCTGACTTCGGCGTGCTGGAACTGGAGCTGCCGCGGCTGACGGCGCGCCGCTTCGAGGGCGGCGACCTCGGCCTCGGAAAGGATTTGCACGCGCGCGAGGTTGGAGATCACCGCGTGCTTGAAGCGCGCCAGCATCTCGTTGAACATGACGAAGGCTTCGCGCTTGTACTCCTGCTTGGGATCCTTCTGCGCATAGCCGCGCAGGTGGATGCCCTGGCGCAGGTAATCCAGCGCGGCCAGATGCTCGCGCCAGAACTGGTCGAGGATCTGCAGCGTGATGACTTTTTCGGCGTGCACCAGCGCCGCGCCGTTCTTCTCCTTTTTCTCTGCGTAGGCGGCGGTGAGCGCTTGGAGGATTTTCGCGCGCAGCTCCTTCTCGCCCAAGTCGCGGTCGGAGGCCACCCACTGGCGCAGCGGCAGCTTGAGGCCGAAGTCGCGGTCCAGCGATTCCTCGAGCCCTTCGAGGTTCCACATCTCCTCCGGGCTCTGCGGCGGCAGGTAAGCGTCCACCACCGCCTCCACCACGTCGGCGCGGATGTCGTCGATCAGCGGGGAAACGTTCTGCGCGCTCATCAGCTCGTCGCGCAGCTCGTAGATCGCCTTGCGCTGGTCGTTGGCGACGTTGTCGTATTCCAGGAGTTGCTTGCGGATGTCGAAGTTGTGCGCCTCGACCTTGCGCTGCGCGGTCTCGATGGCGTTGCTGACCATGCGGTGCTCCAGCGCTTCGCCTTCCTGCATGCCCAGCTTGAGCAGCAGCGCGCGCATGCGCGGCGGCGTGAAGATGCGCATCAGCGTATCGTCGAGCGAAAGATAGAAGCGCGTGGCGCCGGGATCGCCCTGGCGGCCGGAACGGCCGCGCAACTGGTTGTCGATGCGCCGGCTCTCGTGGCGTTCGGAGCCAATCACGTACAGCCCGCCGGCGGCGACCACCTGCTCGTGGCGCTTCTGCCATTCCTGGATGATTTTCTCCCGCGTGGCCCGGTCCTCCGGCGGGATCTTGGCCAGCTCCGCCTCTAGGCTGCCGCCGAGCACGATGTCGGTGCCGCGGCCGGCCATGTTGGTGGCGATGGTCACCGCGCCCGGACGGCCGGCCTGCGCCACGATCTCCGCCTCGCGTTCGTGCTGTTTGGCGTTGAGCACTTCGTGCGGGATGCCTTTGCGCTTGAGCAGGCCGGAGAGCAGCTCGGAAGTCTCGATGCTGGCGGTGCCGACCAGTACGGGCTGACCGCGCGCGTGCGCCTCGGCGATGTCCTTGACGATGGCCTCGAACTTCTCCTTGGCCGTGCCATACACCAGATCGCCGCGGTCCTCGCGGATCATCGGCTTGTTGGTGGGGATCACCACCACTTCCAGGTTGTAGATTTCCTGGAACTCGTAGGCCTCGGTGTCGGCGGTGCCGGTCATGCCGGCGAGCTTGTCGTACAGGCGGAAGTAGTTCTGGAAGGTGATCGAGGCCAGCGTCTGGTTTTCCTGCTGGATCGGCACGCCCTCCTTGGCCTCCACCGCCTGATGCAGGCCGTCGGACCAGCGCCGGCCGTGCATCATGCGGCCGGTGAACTCGTCCACGATCACCACCTCGCCGTTGCGCACGATGTATTCGACGTCGCGGCGGTAGAGGTGGTGCGCGCGCAACAGCGCGTTCAAGTGATGCACCAGCACGATGCGGCTGGCGTCGTAGAGGCTTTCGTCCTCGCCCAGCAGGCCGGCGCGACGCAGCAGGGTCTCGACTTTCTCGTGGCCTTCCTCGGACAAATGGACCTGTTTGGTTTTTTCGTCGGCCCAGAAGTCGCCGGGGCCTTCCTCCTCCTTCTGCCGCTTGAGGTGCGGAATCAGCGCGTTGAGCTTGCGCCACAGTTCGGGATCGTCGTCGGTGGGGCCGGAGATGATCAACGGCGTGCGCGCCTCGTCGATCAGGATCGAGTCCACCTCGTCGACGATGGCGTAGGCGTGGCCGCGCTGCACCTTGTCCGCCAGCGTGAAGGCGAGATTGTCGCGCAGGTAGTCGAAGCCCAGCTCGTTGTTGGTGGCGTAGGTGATGTCGGCCGCGTAGGCCGCGCGTTTCTCCTGCGCGGACTGACCCGGCACCACCACGCCGACGGTGAGGCCGAGGAAACGATGGATGCGGCCCATCCACTCCGCGTCGCGTCGCGCCAAGTAGTCGTTGACGGTGACGATGTGCACGCCGCGGCCGGTGAGGGCGTTGAGATAGGCGGGCAGCGTGGCGACCAGGGTCTTGCCCTCGCCGGTTTTCATCTCCGCGATCTTGCCCTCGTGGAGCACCGCGCCGCCGATGAGCTGCACGTCGAAATGGCGCATGCCGAGCACGCGCCGCGCCGCTTCGCGCACCACCGCGAAGGCCTCCGGCTTGAGGGTTTCGAGGTTTTCGCCCTGTTCCAGGCGCTCGCGGAAGCGCACGGTCTGTGCCGCCAGCTCGGCATCGGACAGCGCCTGGTATTTCGGCTCCAGCGCGTTGACCTGGGCGACCAGACCCTGCAAGCGGCGCAGGACGCGCTGGTTGCGGCTGCCGAAAATGCGGGTGAGAAATCGGTTCAGCATGGGCGAAGGCGGCGGGCTGCGATCTTTAGGACCGAGCCGTTCGGAAGGAGTGCGAATTATGCAGTAAGTCGCCCCGACAAGCACCGCGCCGCAGACTTGGCCAGCGGTTCGAAAAAACGCCGCGACGTTCCTGAGGCGGAGGGCTCAGCGCGCGGCTTCGATGTACTGCTCGGGGTTGACGACGACGCCGTTGCGCAAAACCTCGAAGTGCACGTGCGGACCGGTGGAGCGGCCGGTGCTGCCGATCATCGCGATGGCCTGTCCGCGCCGCACGCGCTCGCCGATGTGCACCAGGAGGCGTTCGTTATGGCCGTAGCGGGTGACGTAGCCGTTGCCGTGGTCGATTTCCACCATCTGGCCGTAACCGCTGCGCTCGCCCGCCTCGGTGACGATTCCGGAGGCCACGGCCAGCACCTTGGACCCCTCCGCCGCAGCGAAATCGATGCCCGGATGGAAAGCGCGCAAGCCGGTGAAAGGATCGGTGCGCACTCCGTAGCCGGAGCTGATGTAGCCGCCGTCCACCGGCCAACCGGCGGGCTTGATCTCCTTCTGCAGTTTGCTGGCCAGCAACAGATCTTCCAGCACGCGCATCTGCCGTTCGCGCTCGGAAAGCTGGTGCTGCAACTGGTCGAGCGTATCGAGCACGTCGCCCAGCGCCGCCGGCTGATTGCCGTCCTGCAGATAGGGGCCGCCCATGGCCGGCGGCTGGTTGAAGTTGAACTCGCCCGGATCGATATGGGCGATCTGTGTCATGCGGCTGGCGGCGGCGTCCAGGCGCATGACGTAGGCCTGCAGCTCGGCGATGCGTCGCGACAGCGCGTCGGCGTCGCCCGCCGCCTTGGCCTGCGCCTGCGCCAGCGCCTGGCGCTGCTGGCGAAGCTGCGCGTCCCAGTTCGCGACCAGACCGGGCGGCAGCAAACCATCCTGAGGTTTCAACCACCAGCCGGCGCCGAAGGCGGCGCCCATCAATCCTGCGGCCAGCAGCGCCAGTGGCAGCCAGCCGAGCACGGAACGGAGTTCCAGGCGGATGCGCCAGGTTCGACCGCGCTCATGACTGACCAGAATAAGATCCATTCCGCTATGCTGTCCTTGTCCGCACCACGCTCAATGCCGATGACCGGCCGACCGCCCTCCGAAGCCCGCAGCCTGGGCGCCTGTCTGAACGACGCCGGCTGGCAAGCGGGGCGCCTGTTGGCCCGCGCCGATCGTCTGCTTCGTATCGAATCCGCGCTCCGCGAGTGGCTGGCGGATCCCCGGCTCGCGCGTTCCCTGCGTATCGCGAACGAGCGCGATGGCCGGCTGGTGGTTTACGCCGCTTCGGCCGCGGCGGCGACCCTGCTGCGCTATCGCCAGCAAGAATTGATCCAGTTCCTGCGGCTCAAGCTCGGCCTGGACGCAACCTCGATCGAAGTGAAAATCCGCCCTCCCGCCCCCGGCGGTGATTCGCGAATCTAAACACGGATTTATGCGGGAGGCAAGTCGCAGCGCCCCGGCCCGCCCCTCCCGGCCTCAAACCAAGGCGGGCGTGGCCGAGGGGTAAAAGCCGCTTCCCACGGCGCGTTCGTCTTCGAAAATCACCACGTCCCAGGCGGCGCGATCGGCGAGCACCGCGCGCGCCAGCTTGTTGTTGAGCGCGTGCCCGGACTTGTAAGCGGTATAGGCGCCCAGCAGGGGATGGCCTAAAAGGTAGAGATCGCCGATGGCGTCGAGGATCTTGTGGCGCACGAACTCGTCGTCGTAGCGCAAGCCCTCCTCGTTGAGCACGCGGTAGCGGTCCACCGCCACCGCGTTCTCCAGGCTGGCGCCCAGCGCCAGCTGGCGGGAGCGCAGATGTTCGAATTCCTGCATGAACCCGAAGGTGCGCGCACGGCTCACCTCGCGGACGTAGGCCGCCGTGGAGAACTCCAGCGCGGCGAACTGCCCGCTGGACTTCACCAGCGGATGATCGAAATCGATGTGAAAAGCGAGGCGGAAGCCCGCGTAGGGTTCCAGCCGCGCCCACTTGTCGCCCTCGGCGACCTGCACCGGCTGCTTGAGCTTCAGGAAACGCTTGGGCGCGTCCTGCTCGTGGATGCCGGCGGACTGGATCAGGAACACCAGCGGCGCGGCGCTGCCGTCCATGATCGGCACCTCCGGCGCCGACAGCTCGACCACGCAATTGTCGATGCCCAGGCCGGCGAAGGCGGACATGAGATGCTCGACGGTGGCGATCTTGACGCCGTCGTACACCAGGTTGCTGGACAGCGTGGTTTCGGCGACGTGCTCGGCGCGCGCCGGCACCTCGCGCGGCGGATCGAGGTCCAGGCGACGGAAAACGATTCCGGTATCCGGCCCCGCCGGCAGCAGCGACAGGTACACCTTGCGGCCGCCGTGTAGGCCGATGCCGCTGGCGCGGACGGGATTGCGCAGGGTTCGCTGCCGGATCATGGGACGTAAGGAGGGACGGAGCCGACGGGTTTTGACGCCTCTTTTGACGCCTCTGGACGAAGGGGCCCCGCTGCACGGCGCGATCGGGGACGCGAAGTGTAGCACGCGCCGGGTGGGCGGCCCGGCCGCGCTTCACACTTCTTGGCCCGCGCCGCAGCGGCTTCAATCCGCCTGGGCGCGCAGAAACGCCGGGATGTCGAGCAACTCCTCGTTATAGTCGGGGGCCGCCAGATGGGCCGCGACCGAACGCGCCGACCGCGCCGCCGGCGGCACCTCCAGTTCGCGTCCGCGCGGCGGCCAGGGGCTCGGCGCACGCAGCGGCGTGACCACGCCCGCCGGCGTCGCCAGACCCGGCCCCCTCAGGCGCGGCGCAACGGCCTCCGGCGCGGTCGCCGCCTTGGCGCGCGGACCTTCCAGACCGGTGGCCACCACCGTGACCCGCAGCTCGCCGTTGAGACCCGGGTCGAAGCTGGTCCCGCACTTCATGTCCACTTCCGGCGAGGCGATCTCGTTGATGCGCTCGTTGATCAACTCCAGCTCGTCCAGCGTCAGGCTCTCGTCGCAGGTGATGTTGACCAGGATGCCGCGCGCGCCGGTGAGCTCGATGTCGTCGAGCAGCGGGCTGGCCAGCGCCGCCTCCACCGCTTTCTTGGCGCGATCCTCGCCGGCGGCTGAGCCCAGGCCCATCATCGCCAGGCCGCGGTTGGCCATCACCGTGCGCACGTCGGCGAAGTCCACGTTGATCATGCCCGGCCGCGTGATCAGGTCGGAGATGCCCTGCACGGCGTTCTGCAGCACGTCGTTGGCCGCCTTGAAGCCGTTGAGCAGCGTGACCGAACCGCCCAGCACCAGGCGCAGCTTCTCGTTGGGAATGACGATCAGCGAGTCCACGTACTGCTGTAGCTCGCGGATGCCATCCAGCGCCACGGCCATGCGCTTCTTGCCCTCGTGCGGGAAGGGCTTGGTCACCACCGCCACGGTGAGCACGTTGAGCTCCTTGGCGATTTCGGCGATCACCGGCGCCGCGCCGGTGCCGGTGCCGCCGCCCATGCCGGCGGTGATGAACAGCAGATCGGTGCCTTCCAGCATCTCCTTGATGCGCTCGCGATCCTCCTCGGCCGCCTCGCGGCCGATCTTGGGATTGGAGCCCGCGCCCAGACCGCGCGTGATCTGCGCGCCGAGCTGTAGCTGCAGCGTCGGCACGCACTTCTCCAGGTGATCGCGGTCGGTGTTGGCGGCGATGAACTCCACGCCCTGGATGTTCGCCGCCGCCATCTGATTGACGGTATTGCAACCGCCGCCGCCCACGCCGAGCACGCGGATCAGCGCGCGCTTGAGCTGGCCGTCCACCAGCTCGAACATCTCCGGAACCACTTGACTGCCCATGTTTGCCTCCTTCGTCAGTTGAGAAACGCCCGTCCCCGTCGAACTTCAAAAATGCCCTTTCCACCAGCTCTGCATGCGCCCCATCCAGTGCCGCAGACCCGCCGCCGCGCCACGACTCCCGCCGGCGGACGGCCGTTGTTGTCGTGCGAACAACAGCAGCCCGACGCCGGCCGCGTAGGCCGGGCTGCGCGTGACCTCCTCCAGTCCCTCTACCTGGTGCGGCAGACCGAGCCGCACCCCCACCTCCAATACTTCCTCCGCCAGCTCGAGGATCCCCGGGGTCTGCGCCACGCCGCCGGTCAGCACCACGCCGCCGGCGATGAGGTCGTAGACGTCGGCGCGGTGCAGTTCTTTGCGCACGTAGCGGAACAGTTCTTCGTAACGCGGCCGCATGACTTCGGCCAGCATGTGGCGCGAAAGCTTGCGCGGCGGCGTCTCGCCGATGCCCGGCACTTCGATGCCGGGATCGTTCTGCACCATCTCCGGCAGCGCGCAGCCGTACTCGAGCTTGATCCGCTCGGCGTACTGGCCGGGCGTGCGGAATCCCACCGCCACGTCGCTGGTGACCAGGTCGCCGGCGATCGGCACGACCGCGGTGTGGCGGATGGACCCGCCCTTGTAAACGGCGATGTCGCTGGTGCCCCCGCCGATGTCCACCACCGCCACGCCCAGCTCGCGCTCGTCCGGCGACAGCACCGCATCCGACGAAGCCAGGTGCTGGAGCACGAGTTTCTCCACCGTCAGCCCGCAGCGCTCCACGCACTTGTAGAGGTTCTGCGCCGCCGACAGCTTGCCCAGCACCACGTGCACCTTGGCTTCCAGGCGCACCGCGTTCATGCCCACCGGATCGTGGATGCCTTCCTGGCCGTCGACCACGAACTCCTGCGGCACCACGTGCAGGGTCTGCTCGTCGGCAGGAATCGCCAGGGCGCTGGCCGCCTCGATGACCGCCTCGACGTCGCGCGTCGAGATCTCGCGCGATTTGATCGGCACCACGCCGACCGAGTTGAGGCTCTTGATATGCGTGCCGGTGATGCTGACGTGGGCCGCGCGCACGCGGCAGTTGGCCATCAGCTCGGCCGCTTCCACGGCGCGGCGGATGGAATCCACGGTGGCCTCGATGTTCACCACCACGCCCTTCTTGAGCCCGCGCGAGGGGGCACTGCCCAGGCCGATCACCCGGACCTGGCCGCCGGGCACCACTTCGCCGATCAGCGCGGCGACCTTGGACGTGCCGACGTCGAGGCTCACCAGATATTCGGGCGCAGCGCGTCTATTCACGGGGTTTCTCCTGCGCGTGGGCCGCGGTGGTTTTCGTCGTCGGCCTCAGATGGCTCTCGGCGGCCGTCCCGGGCGCAGCCTTGGCGGTTTCGCTGCACCCCTGCCGCGCCGGCCCCGGCGCGGCGTTCGCGCTCGCGCGGCTTGCCGCCGGCAAGCCGCAATCGCGAGCGCTCACCCAGCCCACGGCGAAGCCATTGCTATAACGCAGATCGACGTAGGCGACGTCGGCCATGCGCCCGGCCAGCGTGCGCGCGACCACGCCGGTGAGCAGCGGCAGCTTGGCCAGGGCATCGCCTTCGCCCAGCCGCAGCTCGATGCCGTTGGCGGCGGTCAGCGTCCAGGCCCCGCGCGCGTCGAGCCTTAAGCCCACCGGCGCGAAGGGCCCGCCGGCCAGCGCGGAAGCCCAGCGCCGGTAGTCCTGCATGACTTCCGCCTCGCGGCCCGGCGGGCCGGACAAGCGGGGCAGGTTCTTGAATGCCTCGTTCTGCAAATCCGCCGGCGGGGGCGCGAAAACCACGCCCTGGTCGTCGAGCAGACGGTCCGAATCCCAGCGGGCGTAAGGCTGCCGTTGCCAGACGCGCAGCTCGATGGCCTCCGGCCAGCGGCGCGTGACCCGCACCTGCGCCACCCAGGGCAGGGCCGCCACGCGCGCGCGCACCGCGGCGAGGTCCACCGCGAACAGGCGCGTGCCGGGCGCGATGGCGGCGGCGGCAGCGAGCTGCGCGGGCGTCAGCCAGGTGAGCACGCCTACGATGCGCAGCTCGCGCACCGGCCGGTCGAGCCAGGGCCACAGCCGCGCCATCGACACGGCGAGAAGCGCAGCCAACAGCACCGCGGTCAGCACGGGCCGGAACGCGCGCGGCAAGACCGGCGCATGCTCGTCGGCGATCGGCAGGGTGCGCGCGTTCATGCGGCCTCGTCCAGGGTGGTTTCGAGGATCGCCCAGCACAGCGCGGCGTAGTCCATGCCCGCCGCGCGCGCCGCCATGGGCACCAGGCTGTGCGTGGTCATGCCGGGCGCGGTATTGACCTCGATCAGCCAGGGGCGGCCCTGCGCGTCGAGCATGAAATCCGCGCGCGCCCAGCCGCGGCAGCCGAGCAGCGCGCAGGCGCGCAGGCACAGCCCCTGCAACTCCGCTTCGTGGGTCGGCACCAGACCCGCGGGGCACACGTAGCGCGTGGCCTCGGAGAGGTACTTGGCCTGATAGTCATAAAACTCCGCGGCCGGCTCGATGCGGATCAGCGGCAAGGCCTGGCCATCGAGGATCGCGCAGGTGTATTCGCCACCCGCGACGGCGCGCTCGGCGAGCACTGGACGCGGGATCGGGTCTGTGCCGCGCGCCAGGCGGAATGCGGCCGGCGCGTCCTCGGCGCGCTTGACCTTGGAGACGCCGACGCTGGAACCTTCGGCGGCGGGCTTGACGAAGTAGGGATAGCCGAGATCCGCCCCGGCCGCGAGCGCCTCGGTTTCGCTGCCGATCACGCGCCAGTCCGGCGTGGGCAGCCCTGCGGCTTTCCACACGAGTTTGCTGCGCAGCTTGTCCATCGCCAGGGCCGAGGCCAGCACGCCGCTGCCGGTGTAGGGAATGCCCTGCAGCTCCAGCGCCGCCTGCACCGTGCCGTCCTCCCCGCCGCCGCCGTGCAGCGCGATGAAGACGCGGTCGTAACCTTCCTCGCGCAGTCCGAGCACGCGGCGGCGATCCACGTCCACCGCGGTGACGTCCACGCCGCGGGACTTGAGCGCGGCGCTCACGCCCTGGCCGCTCCACAGGGAGACTTCGCGTTCGGCGCTCCACCCCCCCATGAGCACGGCCACGCGCCCGAAGTCTTTCGGATCGTTCGTGCGCCTACGCATGCGTGGCCTCCGCTGCCGTCCCTGGCGCTACTTCTGCACCTGCTCCAACCCCCGGCCCGGCCCTCCGTGGCCGGGCGTTCGCCAGCGCCGGCGATGCCATCCGAGGCATCGCCGTAGCGCGCTGGCTCACCCACCCCCCCATGAGCACGGCCACGCGCCCGAAGTCTTTCGGATCGTTCGTGCGCCTACGCATGGGCGGGTTCTCCCACGATGCGCACCTCCGGTTCCAGCTCGACCCCGGTGCGCTCTTTCACCGTGCGGCGGATCGTTTCGATCAGGGCTTCCACGTCGGCGGCGGTGGCGCCCGCTTCGGTCAGGATGAAATTGGCGTGCAGCGTCGAAACCGTCGCGCCGCCCACGCGCGCGCCTTTCAAGCCCGCCGCTTCGATGAGGCGCGCGGCGTGCTCGCCCGGCGGATTGCGGAACGTGCTGCCGGCGGAAGGCCGGCCCACCGGCTGAGTGGCCTTGCGACGCGCCAGCGCGGCGCGCGTGCGGGATGCCTCGCCATCCTCGTCGGGCGCGACGCGAAAACGCGCGGCGAGAAAACCGAGGAAGCCCGGCGGCGGGATGACGTGGCGATAGGCCACGCCGAAGTGGCCGGCGTCGAGCCATGCGGTGGCCCCGTCGCGGAACAGCACTTCGACTTCCCGCACCACCGGCCAGGTTTCGCCGCCGAAGGCGCCAGCGTTCATCGCCAGCGCGCCGCCCACGGTGCCGGGTATGCCGGCCATGAAACCCAAACCCGCGAGCCGCTGCTGCTGGGCGAACTTGGCCAGGCGAGCGCAGTGCACGCCCGCCTCCGCGTAGAGCGTGGTTTCGCTGTCGCGGGACAGTCCTCCGAGCGCGCCGTGCAGGGCGATCACGGTCCCGCGGAAACCGCCGTCGCGCACCAGAAGATTGCTGCCCAGGCCCAGCCACAGCACCGGCTCGTCCGGCGGCAGGCGGCGCGCAAACGCGAGCAGGTCCGCGCGGTCGGCCGGTTCGAAGTAGCGATCCGCCGGCCCGCCCACGCGCCAGCTCGTGTGACGCGCCATCGGCTCGTCGCGCTTGAGCGTGCCGCGCACGTTCGCCGGCCCGACGCCAGGCTCGCGCGTCCCGGACCCGGGATTCTGCAAGGCGGCCATCACGCCTGGCCTCCGGTGGCCTGCGCCAGAAGCGCCGGGAGCTGCCCGATGTCGCCGGCGCCGAGCGTGAGCAGCACGTCGCCGTCGCGCAGCATCTGCGCCAGCGCCGCCGGCGCCTCGGCAACGGCGGTCACGAACACCGGCTCGACGCGGCCGCGCGCGCGGATGCCGCGTGCCAGCGCCCGGCCATCGGCCTCCGGCAGCGCCGCTTCGCCGGCGGGATAGACCTCGGTCAACAGCAGCGCATCGGCGCTGGACAGCACGGCGCAGAAGTCGTCGAACAGGTCGCGCGTGCGCGTATAGCGATGCGGCTGGAAGGCCACCACCACGCGCCGGCCGGGATGCGCGGCCCGGATCGCCGCCAGGCTCGCCGCGATTTCGCGCGGGTGGTGCCCGTAGTCGTCGATCACCAGCACGCGCGCGCCGCCCACGCGCAACTCGCCGTGGGACTCCAGCCGCCGGCCCACGCCCTGGAAACCGGCGAACGCGCGGCGCACCGCCTCGAGATCCACGCCCAGCTCGAGCGCGACCGCGAGCGCGGCGAGCGCGTTCTGCACGTTGTGCCGCCCCGGCAGGCGCAGCCGCAGCGCTTCGCGCCGGCCGTCGGGCAGGCGGGCGAGAAAGTGGCTGCCGCCGTCGTCGAACCTCAAGTCTTCGGCGGAAAAGTCCGCCGGTGCGTCCAGACCGTAGGTCAAAAGCGGCCGGCCGATCGCGGGCATGAGCTCGCGCAGCGCCGGATCGTCCGCGCACAGCACCGCCAGTCCATAGAACGGCAGGCGCTGGAGAAATTCGACGAAGGCCTGCTTGAGCCGCCGGAAATCGCCGCCGTAGGCTTCCAGGTGGTCGGCGTCCACGTTGGTCACCACCGCGAGCAGCGGCGACAGATGCAGGAACGAGGCGTCGCTCTCGTCGGCTTCGGCCACGAGATAGTGCCCGGCGCCGAGCCGCGCGTTGGCGCCGGCGCTCTTGAGCCGGCCGCCGATCACGTAGGTCGGATCCAGCCCGCCTTCGGCCAGCACGCTGGCGATGAGGCTGGTGGTGGTGGTCTTGCCGTGGGTCCCGGCCACCGCCACGCCGTAGCGGAAACGCATCAGCTCGGCCAGCATCTCCGCGCGGCGCACCACCGGGATGCGGGCGGCGCGCGCGGCGGCGAGCTCCGGATTGTTTTCCTTGACCGCGGTGGACACCACCACCACGTCGGCGCCCTGGATGCGCGCCGGGTCGTGGCCGTACTCGACGCGCGCGCCGAGGCTGGCCAGCCGCCGTGTGGCGGTGCTCTCCTTGAGATCGGAACCGGAGACCTCGTAACCGAGGTTGAGCAGCACTTCGGCGATGCCGGCCATGCCCGAACCGCCGATGCCCAGCAGATGGATGCGCCGGATACGACGCATCGGTGTACCCGCGATGGAGGTCATCTCCCGCCATCCCTGGCGAGACAGCGCACTCGCCAATCACCCCGCCCCGGCCATCCGGGCCCGGGCGCGAGCCGGCTCGGACCGCCTTTCAAGGCAGCCCTCGGAATCCCGGCTCGCCGCATCGGCTGATCCGCCAGCCGGCGCGCGGGAATGGACGCTTGGTGAATCATGCGGCGCACTCCAGACAGGCATCGGCGATCGCCACGGCCGCGTTCGGCCAGGCGGCGCGGCGCGCGGCCTGCGCCATCGCGACCAGGCGGTCGCGCGCGACGAGCAGCTCGCCCAGAAGCTCCGCCAGGCGCGGCGCGGTGAGCTGCGCTTGCGGCAGCAGCAAGGCGGCGCCAGCGCGCACGAGATACTGCGCGTTGCGCGTCTGGTGGTCGTCCACCGCGTGCGGGTACGGCACCAGCAGCGCGGCGCAGCCGGCCGCGGCGAGCTCGGCGACGGTGGAGGCGCCCGCGCGGCAGATCACCAGATCCGCCCAGCCGTAGGCACTCGCCATGTCCTCGATGAAGGCGTTCACTTCGGCAACCACGCCCGCGGCGCCGTAAGCGCGCTGCGCCAGCTCTAGCGTGCGGCCGGCCTGATGCCGAACCTGCGGGCGCCGGTCCTCCGGCAGCAGGGCGAGCGCGGCGGGCACGGTTTCGTTGAGCGCGCGCGCCCCCTGGCTGCCGCCCAGCACCAGCAGCCGCGCCGCGCCGCTGCGGCCGGCGTAGCGCACGCCGGGATCCGCCAGCGCGGCGATGGCGCCGCGCACCGGATTGCCGACGGTGCGCGCTTCGCCGAAAGTGCCGGGAAACGCTTCGAGCACGCGCCGCGCCAGCGGCGCCAGCCAGCGATTGGTATAGCCGGCCACCGCGTTCTGCTCGTGGATCACCAGAGGAATGCCCGCCAGCCAGGCGGCGAAGCCGCCGGGGCCCGCGGCGTAGCCTCCCATGCCCAGCACCACCGCCGGACGCTGGCGGCGCAAGATGCCGCGGGCCTGACGCAGGGCGCGCAGCAGCGTCAAGGGCGCGGCGAACCAGCGGCGCAGACCCTGGCCGCGCAAACCGCTCACGCGCACCGTCTCCACCCCGATGCCGTGCCGCGGCACCACGCGCGCCTCGAAGCTGTCCGGCGTGCCCAGCCACACGACTTCGTGGCCGCGCGCGCGCAAGACCTCGGCCACGGCCAGTGCCGGATAGACGTGGCCGCCGGTGCCACCCGCGGCGATCATGACCTTCATGCGCAGGCTCCTGCCGCGCTGCCATCCATGGCGCGACCCTGCCCATCGCCCAACCCCCGGCCCGGCCTTCCTTGGCCGGGCGCGCGCCGGCTCGCCTTGCCATTCAAGGCAAGGCTCGAAAGCCCGGCGCGCCCCGCGGCGATCATGACCTTCATGCGCAGGCTCCTGCCGCGCTGCCATCCATGGCGCGACCCTGCCCATCGCCCAACCCCCGGCCCGGCCTTCCTTGGC
>JADGHB010000046.1 GCA_019689635.1 Nevskia sp.
CCACCACATGGGCCCCATCGCCAAGCCCGACGAGATCCGCTTCGCCGACAACCTGCCCAAGACCCGCAGCGGCAAGATCATGCGCCGCCTGCTGCGCGCTATCGCCCGCGGCGAAACCATCGCCCAGGACGTGTCCACCCTGGAGAACCCGCAGATCGTGGAGCAGTTGGCGGGGCGCGCCTGACCCACGGCCGAGGTTCGCGCCACCGCGTGACCTCGATCACGGCTTTGCAGGTTCGGCTTCGTCAAGATAGCGTGCCAACCGCATCGTATCCATCGTGGGAGGGGATCATGGGGGCAACGGCGATCGCGCGCGCTCGTCTTCCGGCCGAGCGCCGTTTTTATTCCGGTATGGCGGTCGCGATTCTGGTGACCGTGTTCGTCGGCTTTGCGCGCAGCTTCTTCCTGCGCCCGTTGTTCCCGGACCACCCCGCGCCGCCGGAACCGATTTTTTACGTGCACGGCGCGGTGTTCTCGGCGTGGATCGCTTTGCTGATGGTGCAGACGCGGCTCGTCGCCAGCGGCCGCACGGACCTGCACCGCGCCTTCGGTACTTTCGGCGCGGCCTTGGCCGTGACGATGGTCGCGCTCGGCACGCTGGCCGCGCTGATCGCCGCCCGGCGTCCCGGAGGATTCGTCGGTGTTCCCGTGCCGCCGCTGCAGTTCCTCGCCGTTCCCATCGCCGGCATCGCGCTGTTCGCCACCTTCGTGAGCTTCGCCGTCGCCCAACGGCGCAACCCGCAGGCCCACAAACGCCTGATGCTGCTCGCCACGCTCACCCTGGTCACGCCGGCCCTGGCGCGCTGGCCCGTGCTCGGAAGCTTCGGTCCGCCCGCATTTTTCGGCGTCACTGACCTGTTTCTAATTCCGCTGATCGCCTGGGATCTGCGCTCGCGCGGCGGGCTGCACTCAGCGACGCTGTGGGGCGGCCTGGCGCTGATCGCCTCGCAGCCGCTGCAGCTCGCGGTTTCCGGCACGGCCGCCTGGCTCGCTTTCGCGCGCTGGGCCACCGGCCTGCTCGGCTGAGAGTTTGTGAATTTTTCAAGCGCTCAGGCCGGCCAGGGAGGGCCGGACGCGAATCAGGCCCGCAGAAGCTTGATTCGCGGGAGCAAGTCCGGGCGTGGACCGGACTTGCGACGGAAGAAATGCTCAGGACGTGCATTTCTTCACGCGCTCTGAGCCGAGCTCGCGGGAACGTCAGGCCGCCGCGCGCGCGGCGGGCGCTTCGCGCAGCACGGCGAGGAAGTCCTCGCGCCAGCGCGCCAGGTCGTATTCGCGCAGGCCGCGCAGCAGCTCGGCATGGCGGTTGCGCCGCTCTTCCAGCGGTAAATCGCGCGCGGTCTGCAAAGCCTCGGCCACGGCGACCTGGTCGTAGGGGTTGACGATCAGCGCCGCCTTCATCTGCCAGGCGGCACCGGCGAAGCGCGACAACACCAGCACGCCGGGATCGGCCGGATCCTGCGCGGCCACGTATTCCTTGGCCACCAGGTTCATGCCGTCGCGCAGCGGCGTCACCAGGCCGATATGGCTGGCGCGGTAGATGCCGGCCAGCGCGCTGCGCGAGTAGGCGCGGTTGATGTAGTGCAGCGGGATCCAATCGAGTTCCGCGTAGCGACCGTTGATGCGCCCGGCCAGTCCCTCGAGCTCGGCGCGGATGGCGGCGTATTCCGGCACCTCGCCGCGCGAAGGCGGGGCGATCTGCATGTACTCGATGCGGCCGCGCGCTTCGGGGTGCGTCTCCAGCAGCAGCGCATAGGACTGGAAACGCTCGGCCAGCCCTTTGGTGTAGTCCAGCCGGTCGACGCCGACGATCAGCTGCCGGCCGGCGAGCTGCTCGCGCAGGCGTCGCCACTGGCGCAGCCCTTCGCCGCCGTGCGCCAGCCGCTCGAAGCCGGCCACATCGATGCCGACCGGAAACGCGCCCACGCGGACGCTGCGGCCGTAAGCGGTCACGCGATCGCCGCTGACTTGCGCGCCGCACTCGTTGGCCACGTGATCGAGGAAGCGCTCGACGTCCCGCGCGGTCTGGAAACCGAGCACGTCGTAGGCGAACAGCGCCTGCACGAGCTGGTCGTTGTTGGGCAAGGTGAGCAGCACCTCGCGCGAGGGAAAGGGGATGTGCAGGTAGAAGCCCAGCGCCTGCCGGCAGCCCTGTGCGCGCAGCTCCTGGCCGCAGTGGATCAGGTGATAGTCGTGCACCCAGACCAGATCGTCCGCGCGCAGCAGCGGCGCGAAGGCGTGCGCGAAGCGCGCGTTGACCCGGCGGTAAGCCTCGTAGTAGTGCCGCTCGAAGGCGGTCAAGCCGATGCGGAAGTGGAACAGCGGCCACAGACAGCGATTGCAGAATCCGTTGTAGTAGTCCTCGTGCTCGGCGACCGACAGGTCGAGTGTGGCCAGCCGGATGCCGTCGGCCTCGCCGAGGTTCGGACGGTCGGAGACGGCGTCCGCCACGCGACCGCTCCAGCCGCACCACAGGCCGCCGCTCTCGCGCAATGCCTCGACCAGCGCCACCGCCAGGCCGCCGGCGCGCGCGGCGCCGCGCACCGGCCCGACGCGGTTGGACATCACCACCAGCCGGCGCGACCGCGCGCGCTTTGGCGACGCGCTCATACCGCCTCGCTCCACGGCCGCGACAAGGCTTGCGCGGCGTTGATGATGCCGACCAGCGAGTAGGTCTGCGGATAATTGCCCCACAGCTCGCCGGTCGCCGGATCGAGTCCTTCGGACAAAAGGCCCAGCGCATTGCGTCGCGCCAGCATGTGCTCGAAGATCTCGCGCGCCTGCGCGCGGCGACCGAGTCGCAGCAGGGCGTCGATGTACCAGAACGTGCACAGGTTGAAGGCGGTGGTCGGCACGCCGAAATCGTCGGGGGCGTGGTAGCGCAGCAGGACATCGCCGCGCTTGAGCAGGCGCTCGCAGGCCGCCACCGTGCCGGCGAAGCGCGGGTCGCCGGGCGGCAGGAAACCGACTTCGTCCATCAGCAGCAATCCGGCCTCGACGTCGCGCCCACCGAAGCTCTCGGCGAAGCTGCCGGTCTCGGCATTCCAGGCGCGCGTCTCGATGGCGCTGCGGATCTCGTCGGCGCAGGCCCGCCAGCGCGCCGCGGCCGGCTCGTCGTCGAGCAGGCGCGCGATCTTCGCCAGGCGGTCGCAGGCGGCCCAGCACATCAGTGCGGAAGTGGTGTGCACGCGGGCGCGCGTGCGCAATTCCCACATGCCGGCGTCCGGCGTGGCGTAACGCGCATAAGCGAGTTCGCCCACGCGCTGCAGGCGCTCGAACTCCACCCGACCGGCGGGCTTGAACAGGCGGCGGTCGTGGAACGCCTGGGAATAGGCCAGCACCACGTTGCCGTACACGTCGTGCTGCAGGTGTTCGTAGGCCTGGTTGCCGACGCGCACCGGCCCCATGCCGCGGTAACCGGCGAGCGTGGTCACTTCGCGCTCGGTCAGCTTGCGCTCCAGCGCCAGACCGTACACCGGCTGCAGGTGGTCCTCGCCGTCGGCGGCGACGATGACGTTGGCCAGCCAGCGCAGGTAATGCTCCAGGGTCTCCATTTCGGCCAGGCGGTTGAGCGCGCGCACCACGAAGAAGGCGTCGCGCAGCCAGCAGTAGCGGTAGTCCCAGTTGCGGCCGCTGTGCGGCGCCTCCGGAATGCTGGTGGTGAGCGCGGCGACGATGGCGCCGGTATCCTCGAACTGGCACAGCTTGAGCGTGATCGCCGCGCGGATCACGGCGTCCTGCCACTCCAGCGGCAGCGCCAGACGGCGGCTCCATTCGCGCCAGTAGTCCTCGGTGCGTTCCTGGAACTCGCGCGCGATCTCCGCCACGCCTTCGCGCAGCGTTTCGTCCGGGCCGAACAGGAAGTTGCACGGCGCTTCCAGCAGGAACGGCGTCTCGGCCAGCAGATAGGACAAGGGCGCGTCGGTGGTCAGGCGCAGGGTGCGGTCGGGACCCACGTAGCGCACGTGATGGCTGCCCTGGGTGATCTGCGGCGCCGTCGCGCCGTAAGCGAAGCGCGGACGCAGGACCACGCGCACGCGCGGGCTGCCGGCGAGCGGCCGCAGCCGCCGCACGAGCTGCAACGGCCGGAACATGCGGCCGCGCGCGGCGAAGCGCGGCGCGAAGTCGGTGACCTCCACCGCGTTGCCGGCGTCGTCGTAGAGCCGCGTCACCAGCACCGCGGTGTTGGGCACGTAGCGCTGTTCGCTGCGCGTGCCGCCTTGCAGCTCGATCGACCAGTGGCCCTGCTGCTGGTCCCAGTCGCCCGGCGCATTGAGCAGCGCATGGAACACCGGATCGCCGTCGAAACGCGGCAGACAATGCCACACGATGCGCGCGCGCGCATCGACCAGCGCGGCGCAGGCGCAGTTGCCGATGACGCCGCAATCGAGCCGGCTCATGCGCGGAACTCCGCGGGCGGTAGCCGAACCTCGAGCGCCGCGAGGCTGCCTTCCAGCCAGCGTCGGGTCTCCGCCTCGTCGGCTAGGCGATAGCGCGCGCCCGTGGGACCGTCGCCCACTTTCACGCTCACGCCGCCCATCGCTTCCACGGCGGCGAAGCCGTCTTCGTCGGTGGCGTCGTCGCCGGCGAAAACCGGACGGCGGCGCTGGAACGGCGGCCGAGTCATCAAGGCCTGGATGGCCGCGCCCTTGTCGACGCCCGGCGGACGCAGTTCGGCCACCTGCTTGCCCACCAGCATCGACAGGCCGTGTTCCCCCGCCAGCGCGCGCGCGATGCGCAGGCACTCCGGCGCGCGCTGCGGAGCGGCGCGATAATGCAGCGCCAGCGCACCGCCCTTGTCCTCCAGCCACACTTCGGGATCGTGTTCATAGCGGCGGCGCAGTTCTGCGGCGGCACGGCGCAGCGCGGCGCCGATGTCGCGACTGCGGTCCTCGTGACCCTGCGCGTCGCGCAATTCCGCGCCATGCAGACCGGCTCCATAGGGTTTGAGCGGCGCGAGATAGCGGTCGATGCTCTCCAGTCGCCGGCCGGTCACCACCGCCACCGCCCCCTCCAGCGCCCGTTGCAGGCGCGCCAGCAAACGCGGCAGCGCCGGGTCCACGCGGATGCGGTCGGGGCGATCGGCGAACTGCACCAGAGTCCCGTCGAAGTCCAGAAACAGCGCGTCGCCGCGCGTAAGCTCGGGGGGCGAAAGCCTCGATCTCATGCTGCGGACACCTCCGGTCTGTCGTCTCGGATGACGCGGGCGCGCACGCCGGATAGCATGCGGCGATGAACGCTTCCCGCCGCCATCTCCGGCCCAGCGAACCGGAGGCCGGCACCGCGCTCGCGGTGTTGCGCCGCTTCCGCGTGGTGCTGCGCTCGGTCAACCGCCATCTGGACGAAACGCGCCGTCGCAGCGGCCTGCCCAGCGCGCAACTGTGGGCGCTGGCGCAGATCGCCGCCACGCCCGGCCTGCGCGTCTGCGATCTCGCTAACGCCCTCGCGATCCACCAATCCACCGCCAGCAATCTGCTCGAGGCGCTGGCGCGCGACGGTCTGATCCATCGGCGCCGCAGCGCCAACGACGCGCGCGTGGTGCAGCTGCAGGTCACGGCGCGCGGCCGCCGCGTCATGGCCCGCGCCCCGCGTCCCCTGCAAGGTTTGCTGATCACGGCGCTGCAGCGCTTGACGCCGGCGCAACTGCGTCGCCTCGACGCCGCGCTCGAACCGCTGGTCGCCGCGCTCGATCACGCCGATCGCCGCCAGGGTTTCCATCCTCTGGATTGATCGCGGGCTTTGAACACCACGCGTTCATTTTACCTCAAATACATTTGTACAAATGGATTTGACCGAGCCGAGGCGCTTCGCGCCCGGCGAGCGCGCCGACGGCGCGCAGGATCAACGCGGCAGTTGGCTGCCGTCGTGGGCCAGCGGCAGGCGGTGTTTCTTGAGCTTGCGGTACAGCGTGGTGCGGGACAGACCGAGGGCGCGCGCGGTGCGGCTCATGTTCCAGCGTTGTTTCTGCAGCTCGCCGAGCAGCGCGCGGCGCTCGGCCGCTTGCAGCGGGCTGCTGTCGTCGGGCGGCGCGGCGGGCGCGGGCGTCTCGCCCGCGCTGGCCGCGGCGGCGATCTCCGGCGGCAGGTCGGCGAGCCCGATCTCGCCGCCTTCGTGGAGCGCCGCCAGCGCTTGCAGCACATGGCGCATCTGGCGGATGTTGCCCGGCCAGGAATAAGCCAGCAAAGCGCTGCGCGCCGGCGCCGCGATCCGCGGCGGCGCGCCGCCAGCGGCGCATTCGGCGAGGATGCGAGCGAGCAGCTCCTCGCGGTCGCTGCGCTCGCGCAGCAAGGGCAAGGTGAAACGCATGCCGTTCAAACGGTAGTAAAGATCCTCTCGAAACGCGCCCTGCTGCACCATCTGCGCGAGGTCGCGGTGGCTGGCGCTGATGACGTGGATATCCACGGCCAGCGGCCGTTCGCTGCCCAGCGGCAGCACTTCGCGCTCTTCCAGCACGCGCAACAGCCGCGCCTGCAGGGCCAGCGGCATGTCGCCGATCTCGTCGAGAAACAGCGTGCCGCCGTCGGCGAGCTGGATCTTGCCGCGGCGGCCCTCCTTGGCCGCGTCGGTGAAGGCGCCGCGCGCGTAACCGAACAGCTCGGCTTCGATCAGCGCTTCCGGAATCGAGGCGCAGTTGATCGCCACGAACGGTCGCTCGGCGCGCGGGGACAAGGCGTGCAGGGTCCGGGCGAACACTTCCTTGCCGGTGCCGGTGGCGCCGTGCAACAGGATCGGCACGCCGCGCACGAACAACTGCGCCGCGCGGCGCAGGCTCTCGCACACGCGCGGATCGCTGCCCAAGCGCCGCCAGTCGGCCGCAGCGGACGGTTGCGCCGGTGGCGCCGCTGCCGGTGCTGGAACAAAGGTCGCCACCGTGCGCGAGCGACCGGGCAACACCAGCCCCGCGGGCGCGGCGCTGCGCAGACGAGGCGCGCTCACGGTGACGAAGAAGCGCCGCCCGTGCCGGCATTCGCGCAGCGGCCAGACCGCACCGGGCTGGCTCGCGGCGCGGCGCTCGATCTCGCCGAACTCGATCTGGAAGACGCCGTCGAACGGCCGACCGACCAGCTCGGCGCGATCGTCGAAGCCCAGTTGCTCGAGCGCCGCGGCATTGACCGCGCGCACCAGGCCGCGTTCGTCGAGCGCGATCAGCGCTTCCTGCGGCAGGCCGAGGAATTCGGCGCGGCTGTGGAAGCGCAGCACCCAGCGATCCACCTGCTCGTTCAAGAACTGGTAGCGCGAAATCAGGCTGGCGGAGGTGTTGACCAGCGCCATGGTGTGGCGCTGCACGGCGCGCGTATCGGAGGAATTCACCGAGGAGGCGTCGAGCACCGCGAGCAGGCGCCCCTGCGAGTCGGTGATCGGTGCGCCGGAGCAGGACAGGCCGATGTTGTAACTCATGAAGTGCTCGTCGCGGTGCACGGTCACCGGGCGGCGCTCGGCGATGCAGGTGCCGATGCCGTTGGTGCCTTCGTGGCGCTCGTCCCACACCGCGCCCAGCCACAGACCGGCGCGGCGGAATTCGCGCTTGAGCAGGGGATCGGTGATCGCGCTCAAGATCGTGCCCTCGCCGTCGGTGAGGATCACCGCATAGCCGGAACCGGCGATCTGTTCGTAGAGATTCTCCATCTCGGCGTGCGCCACGCGCAGCATCTCGCCCAGGCGCTGCTGGCGCTCCTTGAGCGAGCCGGTGTCGAGCACCACGTGTTCGCTGCGCGCGCGCGGCTCGATGCCGTACTCCTTGACGCAGCGCGCCCAGGAGCTGGCGACCAGCCGGTCCAGACGGCGCGCGATCGGCGCGTTGCCGCCGTGATGCACCAGGGTAAAGGCCTGCGTGCTGTGTTCGACCAAGGCCGAGGGTCGCAGCATGTTCTCCTCCGTTCGCTGCGCAAGCGCTCGCGCGCCCGCTCGCGGCGGGCATCGCGCGGTTCTCCGCGCAGGTATGACACAAGCGGGGGTGTCGTTCAACTCGTCAAACCTGTTTCAAAAATGAAACAAACTTTCCCGGACCTGTTTTGTTTCATCACGCCGGGGCGCGCGTGGATTCGCCTTCCACTGCATGGAACTCTTGCCGATCAGTCGCTTGTCGAATTGGTGCGCGAATTGCGCAGCAAACGGCCCGGCCCGCGGAATCGTCCGCGGGGCCCATGACGACGTGGAGGAGTTCGAGATGAGCGAGCTTGCAGAAGCACCACCCCCCAAACTCCGGCTCAGCAAGCCGGTCCAGCAATTCATCGCCAAGAAGCGGCAGATCCTGATCGACGGGAAATGGAGCGACGCCGCCTCCGGCAAGACCTTCGAGGTCTACGATCCGTCCAGCGGCGAGGTGATCGCCCACTGCGCGCGCGGCGGCAAGGAGGACATCGACCGCGCGGTCAAGGCCGCGCGCAAGGCTTTCGAAAGCGGCCCCTGGAGCAAGATGTCGCCGAGCCAACGCGGTCGCATCGTCGCCAAGATCGGCGATCTGATCCTCGAGCACCTGGAGGAGTTCGCCGAACTGGAAGCGCTGGACAACGGCAAGCCGATCAGCGTGGCGCGCGTGGCCGACGTGCCGCTGGCCGCCGACCTGTTCCACTACATGGCCGGCTGGGCGACCAAGCTGGAAGGCGACACCTTGAATCTGTCGGTGCCCAGCACGCTGGCGCCCAATACCGCGTTCCACGCCTACACGCGGCGCGAGCCGATCGGCGTGGTCGGCCAGATCATCCCCTGGAACTTCCCGCTGTTGATGGCGGCATGGAAACTCGGCCCGGTGCTCGCCACCGGCTGCACCGTGGTGCTCAAGCCGGCCGAGGAAACGCCGCTGTCGGCGCTGCGCCTGGGCGAGCTCATGCACGAGGCGGGCGTGCCGCCGGGCGTGGTCAACATCGTCACCGGTTTCGGCGAGGAAGCCGGCGCGCCGCTCGCCGCGCATCCCGACGTGGACAAGATCGCCTTCACCGGCTCCACCGAGGTCGGCAAGCTGATCGTGCAGGCCGCCGCGGGCAACCTCAAGAAAGTCACCCTGGAGCTGGGCGGCAAGAGTCCCAACCTCATCCTCGACGACGCCGATCTGGACGTGGCGATTCCCGGCGCCGCGATGGCGATCTTCTTCAACCACGGCCAGTGCTGCTGCGCCGGTTCGCGCCTGTTCGTGCACGAGAAGGTGTACGACCAGGTGGTGGCCGGCGTCGCCGAACAGGCGCGGAAGATCAAGCTCGGCCCCGGCCTCGATCCGAGCACCGAGATGGGACCGCTGGTTTCGACGACCCAGCTCGAGCGCGTCACCGGTTTTCTCGAATCGGGACGCCGGCAAGGCGCCAAGCCCATCGTCGGTGGCAAGCGCCACGGCGACAAAGGTTATTTCGTCGAGCCCACGGTGCTGGTGGACGTCAAGACCGAAATGAAGGTCTATCAGGAGGAGATCTTCGGCCCGGTCGTCGCCGCCGTGCCCTTCAAGCAGCTCGACGAGCGCCTGCTGACCCAGGCCAACGACACGATCTACGGTCTGGCCGCCGGAGTGTGGACGCGCGACGTGAACAAAGCGCACGCCATCGCCGCCAAGCTGCGCGCCGGTACGGTGTGGATCAACTGCTACAACGTGTTCGACGCCTCCATGCCCTTCGGCGGCTACAAGCAATCCGGCTGGGGCCGCGAGATGGGGCACCAGGTGCTCAACAATTACCTGGAAACCAAGGCCGTGTGTCTGGCCTACCCGGACCAGTTCTGAAGCCTCGCGACGCTCGTCGCAAAACCCGCCCGCGCCAGCACTGGCGCGGGCGTTTTTATGGCCTTAAAAAACTTCCGTGTTTAACGCCCAGCAAGCCTCAAGGCGCCGCGGGCGGGTCGTGGTAGATCAGAGGCACGCGCGATTGCAGGGCCTGGTCGTAGCTCAAGGCCTGCGTACCGGCCGGATAGCCGTTCTGCTGGAGCAGAAACGCCATGAGGTCCACGTAGGTTTCGCGCGGCAGGCTGCCGGGCGTGGCGGCGGGCATCATGCGCGCGATGAAGCCGAAGATGTCGCCGACGTGAAAATCGGAGGCGGGGTCGGCGAACCCCGGCCCCTTGAGTGCCGGCCCGGTGCGGCCTTCCAGCGCCGTGCCATGACACAGCGCGCAATGCTGGGCATAGGCCGAGGCGCCGCGCTCGGCTTGCTGCGCGGTGTACAGCGCCGGCGGCGCGGCGGTCCCAGACCTTTGCCGTTTGCGCACCGGCCGCAAACCGCCGGCTGCCGGCCGCCGCTCGTCCGGGCGC
This sequence comes from Nevskia sp., assembly GCA_019689635.1. Taxonomy (GTDB): domain Bacteria; phylum Pseudomonadota; class Gammaproteobacteria; order Nevskiales; family Nevskiaceae; genus Nevskia. Next base: position 10,231 of record JADGHB010000046.1, read on the forward strand.
ATCCGCATCGGCGAGGCGGAGCCGGATCGCTGTTCCGGCAATGCATAAGGTGCGATCAAGCCCGCCAGCCGCCCGCGGTCCTCGAGCGTCTGCAAGCCGCGAGCGAAGCGCTCGGCCGCGGCATGCGAGCCGGGCGCGTAGAGCGCCACCAGATCCCAGACCAGATGCGGCATCTCCAAGCGCCGGAAGGACAGCGGCCGTGCGCCCGAGCGTTTTTCCTCGGCGACCAGATACGGCTGCCAGATCACGCCGGTCTTCAAGACGTCGGCGCGCAGCGCCGCGAGCAGCTCGGCATCGCGCGGGTAGGCCTGCATGCGCCAGTCGGGATGAGCGGGAAACAGTAAGGCCGCCCAGGTGTCGAGCTCGGCGATGCCCACGACCGCCCCCTGCGGCAGCTCCGCAGGCGCCGGCAGGGGACTTCGGCCGATCCAGACGAAACCGGTGCGCGCGTAAGCCGGCGTGGCCAGTACCTGCGGCGGCAGATGCGGATCGCTGGCATCGACCGGAAACCCCACGATGAGGTCGCATTGCTCCCGCGCCAGGCGCGCGAAGCGCCGTACCGGAAACCCGTCGTCCCCTTTGCCCTGGCCCTCGAAAGGCACGGCCTGCACCCGCCGCTCGCCTGCCGCCGTGAGCGCGGCGCGCGCCACCCGCAGATCCACGCTCGAGGCGGGATTGGACTGATCGAAGCAAACGTTCACGGCAGCCGCGGCGCGCTGCAACAGCAGCGCGCCGAGCAGCCCGACCCAGATCCTTGCGCCGCCGCGAGACTTACGGCAGCGCATAGACGTACAGACGTCCACCCGTGGGTATGGCCTTGACGGCGGGGTCGTTGGCCATCACGCCGCCCCAGATCGGACTGGCGCCACCCCAGCCGGCCCAGAAGGCGACGTACTGCTTGCCCTTGACGCGGTAGGTGGTCGGCACACCGATGATGCCGGAGGCAAGCTCGCCGCTGTCCCAGAGCATTTTGCCGCTCTTGGCGTCGAAGGCGTAGAAGTGCCGGTCGGCACCGCCGCTGAACACCAGCCCGCCCGCGGTGGTCAGCGTGCCATCGTTCCAGGGCAAGTCGGTCTCGTGCTGCCAGACCTGCTTGCCCGTGGCAAGGTCGATGGCTTGCACCGAGCCCCAGTGGTTGTCGGCGGGATCGTGCTTGACCTCGAAGGTCTCGTTGAGAAAGGCCAAACCCGCCTTGTAGGCCACCGGCTGCACCCCGGCGATGTCCATGCAGGCATGCAGGGTGGGAATGTAAGCGAGCCCGGCGTGCGGATCGACCGAGATCGGCCACCAGTTCTTGCCGCCCAAGAAACTGGGACAGGTGAACACTTTTTTGTCCACCGCCGGCCGCAGGGCGGGATCGTCCGTGACGCCTTTTTCGTCTACCCCGACGATGGAGGTCGCGTGCACGAACGGCGCGGCGTAAATCAGCTTGCCGTTGGTGCGATCCAGGGCATAGAGATACCCGTTGCGGTCGGCGTGCACCAGCGCTTTGTAAACCTTGCCCTGGTAGTTCAGATCGAGCAGGACGGATTCGTTGGAACCGTCATAGTCCCAGGTATCGTTGGGCGTCCACTGGTAGTACCAGCGCAGCCGGCCGGTGTTCGGATCCAACGCCACCACCGAGTCGGTGTACAAATTGGCGCCCGGACGCAGCGTCGCCAGCCAGGGGCCGGGATTGCCCACGCCCCAGAACAAGGTGTCCGTCTCGGGATCGTAAGAGCCCGTGATCCACGGATTGCCGCCGCCGGTTTTATACGCGCCCGCAGGCCAGGTATCGCCGCCCGGCGTGCCCGGCGCGGCGGTGGTGTGGAACTGCCAGAGGATCTTGCCGCTGGCGGCATCGAGCGCGGTGATGAATCCGCGCGCGCCGTACTCGCCGCCACCGGTGCCCACGATCACCTTGCCTTTGACGATCAGCGGCGCCGAGGTCATGAAGTACCCCACGCCGGGCGCGTAGAGCTGCTTGCGCCACTTCAGCTTGCCGGTCCGGGCGTCCAAGGCGACGACGTCGTTGTCCAGCGTCTCCACATAGACCTTGTCGTCGTAGAGCGCCACGCCGCGGTTGACCACGTCGCAACAGACGGTCTTGAGCGCTTTCTTGTCGACCGGATGCACGTACTTCCAGCGCACCGCGCCGGTGGCCGCATCCAGGGCATAGACGCGATCCATCGGCGTGGTCACGAACATCCAGTCCCCGTTGACCACCGGCGCGCCTTCGTAGCCTTGAGTCAGATCGTCCTTGAGATCGAAAGCCAGCTTGAGCTGGGCCACGTTGCCGGTATTGATCTGATCGAAAGGCGCATAGCCGGTGCTGGCGTAATCGCGCCGGTACATCAGCCAGCCGTCGTCCTGAGACGCGCCGAGCAGGCGCGCGTCGGTGACGGAGGGGTAGGTCGTCGCGGATGCCGACAGGGCCACCGCGGGCAGCAATGCGGCCGTCACCGCGTACAGGGATGAGCGCAAAACTAGTGAGCGAATCCAAGCACTGAACATTTTCTCCTCCTGGGCTTGGCCCTCTTTCGGGGCGAAAGACCGCGCCAGTCCGACGACGCGGAACGCCGTCATCGGGAGCAAGCGCGATGCCAGGCGCGCTCGAACGCGCGCTGGGTTTTCAAGCGCCTGTTTCGCCGCAGGTTTGCGCCGCGAGCGCGGCCGGGTGGCGGAATCCTCCGCACCGTCTGCGGAACACTGGCGACTGCGCGGCGGCACAGTCTGCAACGCCGCCGGTGCAGCGCCACGACGAACCTCGCAGGCGCACGTGCAGGAGACGCATTACCTGTTGCTGCATGGCTTGTGCGACGCGCTCGACGAGCTGCGATTCCCGGCGGCTTGATTCCGTTCCCTCTGCCGCGTGCGGGAGAGGGCGAGGGAGAGGGCGCGCGCGACAGCGCGCGGAGCTTCACCCGACGACTTTCCCTGTCCGCGGATCGATCACCGGCAAGCCCGCTGCGCGGCGGCTCCGCTGGACGCGTTCGACCAGCTCGGCCAGGTCCTCTAGCGTCTGGATTTTTCGCGCGCGGGCAGCGCACGAAAGCGCAGATGCTGCTCCAGGCGCACGGCAGCGAAACTCAGCGGCCAGCCGCCTTTGGGCAGCAGGGTCTCGTGCTTCATAGCGCCACCGCCAATCCGGCGACCGCCAGATGGCGCACGCCCGCCGCATCCAGCGCTTGCGCCAGTGCTTCCACGCTCGCGAGCTTCATTGCGCCATGCTACAGCGCGTCCAATGGGCTGCGCACTCCGCGCCCGCCGCGGTTCAGCACGTGCGTGTAAATCATCGTCGTGCTCACGTCCGAGTGCCCCAGCAATTCCTGCACCGTGCGGATGTCGTAGCCCGCCTGCAGAAGATGCGTGGCGAAGGAATGCCGCAGTACATGCGGCGTGCAGGGCTTGACGATGCCGGCACGCGACGCCGCGAGCTTGACCGCCTTCTGCACCGTTTCCGGCAGGATGTGATGGCGGCGCACCGCGCCCGATCGCGGATCCGTCGAGCGCGTCGGCGAGGGAAACACGTACTGCCAACCCCAGGCTTTGCCGGCTTTTGGATATTTGAGCGCCAGGGCGTCCGGCAGCCAGACCTTGCCGTAGCCGGCGGCCAGGTCCTCGTCGTGCAGCTTCTTGGCGCGCGCCAGTTGATCCTGCAATGGCGCGATCAGGTTCTCCGGAAGCAGCGTCACGCGGTCCTTGCCGCCCTTGGCCTCGCGCACCACGATCTCGCGGCGCTCGAACTCCACATCCTTGACCCGCAAGCGCAAGCCCTCCAACAGCCGCATGCCGGTGCCGTAAAGCAAGCTGGCGATCAGCCACATCGTGCCGTTCAACTCGTGCAGCAGCCCGCGCACCTCGCGCGGCGTCAGCACCACGGGCAGGCGCTTTTTGACCTTGGCCTGCACCACCTCGGAAAGCCACGACAACTCGATGCCAAGCACCCGCTTGTAGAGAAACAGCAGCGCCGCCTTGGCCTGGTTCTGGGTGGACGCCGACACGTTTCGGTCGGTCGCCAGATGGGTGAGAAACGCGCCGACTTCAGCCGCGCCCATTTCGCGCGGATGGCGCTTGCCGTGAAACAGAATGAAACGCCGCGCCCAATCCACGTACGCCTGCTCGGTGCGCAGACTGTAATGCGCCACCCGCAGCGCCTCGCGCATCCGATCGAGCAGTTTGGGCGGTCTTGCAACGGCGTCCATCGGCAGAATCTTACGCAGCCTAATTCCGCGGCACAAACCCAACTATATGAAGCGCAGAACCTTCTTTTTGCTACGCTAGATTTTGCCGAATCTCGGTGTTATCGTCAGTATTTTCTAATTTTAGTTAGGCATGAAACAACTTGATCGGTACATGGAGGCTCGGATGAATTACTTTCTGTACAGGCTCAACACACCCCGCCCTACCTTTCCTGCGGACATTACACCCGCCGAACGCAAGCTGATGCAAGAGCACTCCATGTATTGGCGTGAGTTGATGAAGAAGGGTTTAGTTATAGCTTTCGGTCCGGTCGCCGACCCGAAGCGCCCTTATGGCATTGCCCTAATTCAGCTTCAAGACGACTCCGACCCTAATACCCTTGGCGCTAACGACCCCGTAATAAAGGCCAAAGCAGGTTTCGATTTTGAAGTTCATCCAATGCCGAGTGTGGTGCTACCGGAGCATCATGCCTAACATCTCGGTCAAGCGGACCGCGTTCCGCGGCCGCTTACCTCGGGCGTTGGGCGTCGCTGCGCCGAATGTCATACCGCGTTCGATGCCGGAGAGTACGATGGTCACGAACAAGCAGTCCGGAACCAATGTTCATGAGGTTGGCGATGGGATCTACCGCATTAACACGCCGGTAAGCATCCCGGGCGGCGGCGGCTTTTCGTTCAACCAGTACCTCATCGTTGACGACGAGCCGCTGATCTTTCACACGGGGCTGCGGAAGATGTTTCCACTCGTGCGCGAGGCGGTTGGTAGTGTCTTGCCACCCCAACGTCTTCGTTACATCGCCTTCTCGCACGTCGAGGCCGACGAGTGCGGGTCGCTCAATGAATGGCTTGCCGCAGCGCCGCAGTCCATACCCCTTTGCGGAACCGTCGCAGCTCTGGTATCCATCAATGACCTTGCGGACCGGCCGCCTCGCGCGCTTGCTGACGACGAGTCGCTCTCCCTCGGAAAACATTCCGTCCGGTGGTTTGACACACCCCACCTTCCCCACGCCTGGGAATGCGGCTTCCTCATGGAAGAATGGACACGGACGCTTCTGTGTGGTGACCTGTTCACGCAGGGTGGCGCTGACAATCCGCCCGTTACCGATTCGGATATCCTCGGGCCAAGCGAGGCGTTCCGTCGCGGAATGGATTACTTCTCTCACACAAAGAATGCTCGCGAGATGTTAGAGAGATTGGCCTCAGCCAGCCCAACGACACTTGCGTGCATGCATGGCAGTGCATGGTACGGGGACGGCGCGAAGCTCTTACGCGCGCTCGCTGACGCACTCGGTGTGTGAACGGCGCCCAACAACACGTTCCAGCGGACGGTCCTCGCGCTGCGCGCTCGTGACCGCGGCTGAACGCGGGCGTTAGGCGTCATATGAGCCAAGAAAGAAAGGAGACGGACATGAACACGGATCGCATAGCCCAAAATCTGGCGGCTGTGGAGAGACACTTCCACAGTGAAGCTCTCAATGAGGTCGAAGCAGCGCTCGAAACGTTTACCGACGACATCGTTTGGGAAGCGCCTGCTCCGAATGGCCTTAACCGATCCTTCTCGGGGAAGGAAGCGGTTGCCAAGAATTACAGAGAACTCTTTGCGTCCATGCGTGATGTGAAGTTCCAATTCCTTCAGCGATTCGCTACTGAAGATCGCGTTGTGGATGACAGTATCGTCACGTTCGAGGTGGCGAAAGAGGGGTATTGGCATTTCCCGGTCGGCGCTAAGATTGAGATGCGGCTGGTTCACATCTTTGAAATGCGAGAGGGGAAAATCTCCCGTGAGATCGTCTTTGACATGGGACGCCCCATGTAAGCTGTGCAAATGCCGTGTCTTACGATTGCCCCTCCGCCTAACAACGGCATGCGCCCGACCGCGAATAGCGTTGCCTTCGTGCGCAAGGCGCCCGCAATCCAAAGGTTTGTCGCGGCGGGTGATGCCGGGCGTTGGGCGGCATGACCACTCGTGTCGCCCTTCCATAGGAAAGGAGTAGCCTAATGTCCGACGCAGTCGCTGAAGTAACGCAAGTTGTCCACGCATTCGCTGAATGCTGGAACCGGCATGATATGAACGCTTTTGCTGAGCTCTTCGCGCCGGATGCGGAGTTCGTCAACGTCGTCGGTCTCTGGTGGAAAGGTAGAGATGAAATCAAGAAGGCCCACGAGTTCACACACGCCACGATGTTCAAGAACAGCCGATTGACCATCACTGACGTTTTCGTTCGATTTCCTGTCGCGAGTATTGCCATAGCCAGGTCTCGATGGGTTCTTGAAGGACATGTCTCTCCCGAGGGCGCGCCACTTCCCCCACGCACCGGAATTCTTCTCAGCGTGCTCGCTCGCAGTTCTGGAGTATGGTCGATCATCGACGCACAGAATACGGACATCATCGAGGGCGCACTCTCGCGCCCTCAGTAAAGCATGGGCTGTAGTGAACAGAGCGGTGACGCCCAACAACGGGTTGCAGCCGACGTTGCTCCGCTGCGCTCCGCAACGCGGCTGACCCCGATCGTTAGGCTGACAAGGAGGATCCTCCGTCATGCCCGATGTCATTACATCACTCGGTCCGCTCCACGTAGACGAGACAGGCAGCGGTTCGCCGGTCGTGATGTGGCCGAGCCTGTTCTGCGACGGCACCTCGCTCCGCCCGCAGGCCGACGAGTTGGCCCGCGATCACCGCGTGCTGGTGGTCGACCCGCCCGGCCACGGCAGGACGCCTGCACCGCCTGCTCGATTCAGGCTGGAAGCCACGGCCGTCGCCCTCGGCGAGCTGATGGACGCGTGTCGTGCGCCCAGTGCCATCATCGTCGGCAACGCGTGGGGCGGTATGGTTGCCACGCAGCTCGCGATTACCCAGCCGGACCGGATCGTCGCCCTCGTCCTCATGAACTGCCCGTTCCACGAGTGGGCCGACCTCAATCGGCTCAAGCTGCGTATGACCCACTGGCTGTTGGTCACGCTCGGCCCGCGCCGCATGGCGAACATGATTTTTTCAACCATGGTCGGGCCCGAAACGCGTGCTGCGGCTCCGGATCGCTACCTGGAGGTCCAGCGCGCTATGCGCGCCGCCGAGCGCGCCGGCTTCGCGCGATGCGCCGCGAGCGCCATGTTCGATCGCCCCCAGCTCGCTCCGTCGCTATCCTTCCTCCGCGCGCCCACCCTCGTGCTCGCCGGCGACCGCGATCCCCTCTATCCCGTCGCTGAAGCCCGCGCCGAGGCCGCCCTCATTCCAGGAGCGCGCTTCGAGATTATCGAGGGGACCGCTCACCTGTCCGGCTGGGAATCGCCGGCCCCAGTCAACGCGCTCATCCGCGCCTTCGTCGAAGCGCTTCCTGCGCCTGCACGCGTACTGCAAGCACCGCAATGAGCTTGCGGCCTAACAAGCGCTTGGAGCGGACCGGCGGGCAGCTATCCTATCTCATGCGAGTGCTGGTGGCCGCCGGCCGCTCAAGCGCAGGTCGTTAGCTGCGAATAAAGGCATTTGCTAAACTGCTCCCATGAGCAAGGTCGAAACAATTGAGCGTCAGGTCGAGTCCCTCTCTCCCAGGGAACTCTCCA
>JADGHB010000095.1 GCA_019689635.1 Nevskia sp.
CGGCGAGCGTGCGGATCGTTTGTGAGCGCGCGCCACGGCGGCGCCAGGGGATGCGAACCGGAAGCGCATTCCCGACAAACGGAAGCGCACTATACAGGAATGCGAAGCGGATTTGTCGAAGCAGTCTAAAGTTAGTCGATCGCTTTTCCGTCTTCGAACACGCCGCCGGTCGGCCCCCCGGGCGGCAGCCGCACGCCCCAGAGAACGCTGGCCGCGCCTTGTTCCACCGAACGCGGCGCGCCGGGTCCACCCATGTCGGTGCGGACCCAGCCGGGACTGATCGCGTTCACGAGAATCCCCCGCGGCTTGAACTCCTTTGCGAACAGACGGGCCATCGCGTTAAGCGCGGCCTTGCTCGCGCCGTAACCGCCGGGAGCTTCCTCGGCCAGACGCTCGAGTTCGGTGAGGGAAAGTTGGGGATTCGACAGACGCTTGACCAGGCTCGCGGGTTGGGCCGAGAGCTGTCCGAGGCTGCTCGTCACCATCACCACACGCGCATTCCGGGCGAGCAGCGGCGCCAGCGCGCGGGTCAGCCGCAAGGGCCCGAGCACATTGACGTCCCAGATCCGGCGCGCAGGTCCGTCGTAGACGCCCGCGTTGTTGACCAGCGCATCCAGCCGCTCGTTGCGCACGCGAAGCCGTCTGGCCAGGGCCGCGATGGAAACGGGATCGGCCATATCCACGACCTCGGCTTGCGTGCCCGACGGCGCCGACTCCGGATCGCGCACGCCCGAGAGCACGCGCCAACCTTCGGACGCGAGCGCAAGGGCGACTTGGCGCCCGATTCCACGGCTCGCTCCAGTCACCAGCGCCGTACCCACGGTCATCGCGGTACTCGCTGCAAACGCGGCAGGCAGCAAAGAATCTTCATGTTCAGTATCAAGGCCGCAGCAACGTCTTGATCGCCCGACGTTCGTCCATCGCGCGGTAGCCTTCGGCGACTTGGGCAAGCGGCAGTTCCAGATCGAACACCTTGCCGGGCTTGATCTTGCCGTTGAGCACCAAGTCGATCAGCTTGGGCAGATACTTGCGCACCGGCGCAGGGCCTCCGTGGAGATGCACGTGACCGAAGAACAGCGCCTGTCCATCGAGCTCGACACCGTGCGGAATGCCCACGTAGCTCACGGAGCCGCCGCGTCGGGTGGCGTGAATAGCCTGCATCATCGACTCCTGCGTGCCAACGCACTCCAGCGCCGAGTCCACGCCGATGCCGCGGGTCATGTCCATGATCCGCTCCACACCCGCCTCGCCGCGCTCGGCGACGATGTCGGTGGCGCCAAACTCGCGCGCGAGCTTTTGCCGCGGCGCGTGGCAGCTCATCGCAATGATGCGCTCGGCGCCCATTTGCTTGGCCGAGAGCACGCCGAGCAGGCCGACTGCGCCGTCGCCCACGACGAGGACTGTCGCGCCCGGCTTCACGTTCGCCGCATCGGCGGCGAACCAGCCGGTACCCAGGACATCCGAGGCGGCCAGCAGGCTCGGCAGCAGGTCGTCCGACGGGATACCCGGCGTCGGCACCAGCGTGCCGTCGGCCAGCGGCACGCGCAGCAGCGGCGCCTGCGCGCGAGTGATGAACTCGCGGTGCACGCACGACGAGGGATAGCCGTACTCGCAGTTTGGACAGGTGTTGTCGGAGGTGGCGAAGGAGCCGATGACGAACTGGCCGGGCTTGATCAATTTCACCGCGCGGCCCACATCCTCGACGACGCCACAGTACTCGTGGCCCATCGGCGTGGGGCCGTCGAGCGGCTGCAGCCCGCGGTACGGCCACAAATCCGATCCGCACACGCAGGTGACGGCGATGCGGATAAGCGCGTCGGTCGACTCGAGAATCTTCGGCTCGTCGCACTCCTCGAAGCGGATGTCGCGCGGTCCGTAGAGAATAGTTGCTCGCATGGTCGGTTCCTGGTTCACAGGATCGTGCGGCCGCTCAGCGGCCGACGAGCTTCTGTAGATGCTCCGGGTAGCGCGCACCCTGCACCTCGATCTTCGTGGCGGCGTTCTCGATCTCGCGCAGATCCTCGGCGCTCAGCTTCACGCTCGCCGCACCCAGATTCTCTTCGAGGCGCTGCAGCTTGGTCGTGCCGGGAATCGGCACGATCCAAGGCTTCTGCGCCAGCAGCCAGGCCAGCGCGATCTGGGCCGGCGTCGCGCCCTTGCGTTGCGCGATTCCGCGCAGCAGCTCGACCAGAGTCTTGTTCGCCTTGCGCGCCTCGGGCGAAAAGCGGGGCAGGCTGTTGCGGAAGTCGTTCTTGCCGAGCTGCGTGTTCTCATCGATGGCGCCGGTGAGAAAGCCTCTGCCGAGCGGACTGTATGGTACGAAGCCGATGCCCAGCTCCTCGCAGACGGCCAGCACCTCCCGCTCAGGTTCGCGCCACCACAGCGAATACTCACTCTGCAGCGCCGTCACCGGCTGTACCGCGTGCGCACGACGGATGGTCTGCACACCGGCTTCCGAAAGACCGAAATACTTGACCTTGCCCGCTCGGATCAGATCCTGGACCGCGCCGGCGACGTCTTCGATCGGCACTTGGTCATCGACGCGATGCTGGTAGAAGAGATCGATGGCCTCGACCTTGAGCCGCTTGAGCGAAGCCTCCGCGACCTGTTTGACGTGCTCCGGCCGGCTGTTGAGGCCGCGCTGCGCGCCAGTCTCCGGATCGAGATCGAAGCCGAACTTGGTGGCGATCACCACCTGCCCGCGGAACGGCGCGAGCGCCTCGCCCACCAGCTCCTCGTTCGCGTAGGGGCCGTAAACTTCGGCGGTGTCGAAGAACGTCACGCCGCGCTCCACCGCCGCACGGATCAGCGCAATGCCCTGTTGCTTGTCCACCGCCAGGCCGTAGGCGAAGCTCAGGCCCATGCAGCCCAACCCGAGTGCCGAAACCTGCGGGCCGTTCCGGCCCAGTTTGCGTTGCTCCATGTTCGCGTTCTCCGATCTTCCACGAATGCCGGCGATGTCCCGGCCATGCGCACTGTAAGACTGGCGATTGCGAAGAAAAATCGGGATGATCTTCAGGAGCCTTTAAGAACAGCTCAACAATGGACCCCACCCAACTCCCCGCCCTGGTCGCGGTGGCCCGCGGCGCCCCCCCCCGCCGCTTCACCC
>JADGHB010000096.1 GCA_019689635.1 Nevskia sp.
AACATGAATCCACGGCCGTTCGTCTGGACCAAGACCGCAGACCAGATCCTTGACTCCCTCAAGCGCTTTTGTGTGCGCATTTCTGACTCACTACACTAGGCTGAGAATGAACACACAATTCGAAGCGGGACTCGCGGGAAACGGCCAAGAAGGCAACTCGACGACTGCCGCCAGCGCATGACTTAAGAATTTCAGCCCGATGTTCGTACCGGCCAGAAGGCCGACATAAGGAGGAGAGATGGATTACAACCGGGCTTTCCGTCTCGACGGCAAAGTCGCACTGGTCACCGGTGCAGCGCGCGGCATCGGTGCGGCGATCGCCACGGCGCTGGCCGCCGGCGGCGCGGCGGTGCTGGTCACCGACGTGCTCGAATCCGAAGGTCGCCAGACCGTGCAGCGCATCCGCGATGTCGGCGGCAGGGCGGAGTTTTTCAAGCACGACGTCACCGACGAGGCGCAGTGGGAGGCCGCAGTCGCCAGCGCGGTGAAGCAGCTCGGCGGGCTCGACGTGCTGGTCAACAACGCCGGCATCGAAACCGCGGCTTTCCTCACCCAATGCAGCTTGGAGGACTTCAAGCGCGTGATGGACGTGAACGTCAACGGCGTATTCCTCGGCGTCAAGCACGCGGTGCGCGCGATGGCTCCAGGTGGCGCAGCTGGCAAAGGCGGCGCAATCGTGAACCTGTCTTCGGTCGCGGGCCTGATCGGTACCAGCGGCCATATCGCCTATCACACCTCCAAGGGCGCGGTACGCCTGCTGACCAAGGCAGCGGCGATCGAGTGCGCGCAACTCGGCACCGGCATCCGCGTGAACTCAGTGCATCCGGCCATCGTACAGACCGACATGGGCACGAACTTTATCCAGCACTTCGTCGATCTCAAGCTGGTGCCGGATTACGACACCGCGGCGAGCGCGTTCAGGGCCGCGCATCCGCTCGGCCGTTTCGGCGAACCCGACGACGTCGCGGCTGCGGTGCTTTATCTGGCCTCGGATGCGGCACGCTGGGTCACCGGGATCGAGTTGGTACTTGATGGCGGTTATACGGCAGCATGAGCGCGAAGCCGAGACCTGCCATGCCTTTATTCTCCCTCTCCTCGCCGCTGGATCGCTGTCCATGCCGGACACCTGCGGGTGTGCGATGCCGTCCCCAGGCCTGATGTCGCAGCGGCGGTGTCTCGGCGGCCCAGGTCGCAGAGGCTTATCGCATTCCGAGGTGGCCACGTTGCCGCTAGTGCCGGTATGCAAGGCCAAGCTCGGGGTGCATCCCCAACTCGGGCGAGAGATGACAGTCAAGCAGCAAGCCGTGTTCGCATTCAAATCCCTGCTGGCCAGTAAGGCGCGGCGCGTTCAACTTTTGAGTGGGTCGACGGCTGGAGCGCGAGCTCAGTCAGCAGGTACGGATTCTCCGCACGCGATCGCGCGCGTAGCCCGCCGCTAATGCAGCTAGACAGACCACCATGGCACGACGAATGAGAGGCAAAGTTTGCGTCGTCACCGGCGCCGCGCGCGGGCTCGGGCTGGCGGCGGCAGAGGCCTTGTTGGCCGAGGGCGCGCGGGTGTTGATCACCGATGTCGATACCGCTGCCGGCAGGGCCGCAGTCAGGAAGCTGGGGGCCGGTGCCGCCTTTCGGGCGCAGGACGTGAGCGACGCCGCGCAGTGGAATGCGGTGCTCGACGCCGTAGTTAAAAAATGGGGGCGGCTCGACGTGCTGGTCAACAACGCCGGCATCGCCATGATCGCGGACATCGAGCGCACCACGGCGGAAATCTGGCGCCGCACGCTGGACATCAATCTCACCGGCGTGATGCTCGGCACGCAGGCTGCCATCGTGCGCATGAAAAAGGGGCGGCGCGGCGGCTCGATCATCAACATCGCCTCGATCGAGGGCCTCGTCGGCGAGGCTCTGATCCCGGCCTACAATGCGGCCAAGGGCGGCGTGCGCATTTTCACCAAGTCCGCCGCGATCCACTGCGCGCGCAACGGCTACGGCATCCGCGTCAACAGTGTCTGTCCAGGTTTCGCCGAGACGCAGATGGTCAGCAGCGCGCTGGCTGCGATGAAGCCCGAGGAGGCCGAAGCTTTCACGGCGCGGACGCTGGCGCGCATCCCGCTCGGTCGCTTCGCACGCCCGGCCGAGATCGCCGCAGCGGTGCTGTTCCTGGCGTCGGACGAATCCAGCTACGTGACTGGTGCAGATCTCGTTGTGGACGGCGGCATGACGGCGTGAATGCGCCGCGTGCGGATTTTTGAGAAGCGAGGGTGAGCCAAAACCGCCGTCCTTTAGGCCATCGCGAGCTACTCGCCACGTTGCAAAGCTTAGGCCTGGTGTGCAGCCCAAGTTACAAGCCGTTTCCTGAGGCGGGCGAACACCTCCGGGCTTGCAAAACCGCTAAACTAGCGCCGCCTCGGCGGCCGTCGCGGCCCGGATCGGGCGCCACTCGCGCGTGCTTCGAGCTTTTCAGCGCGTCAGACGGATGCGCCGAGCGACCTCGTCATCCAATCATGCGGAGAGCAGCGTGAGCGCCAACCCGGACAAGTCCTTCATCCTCACGTTTCTGGGCGTGCTGGGGGCGCTGGGCGCCTTCACCGTGAGCATCATCGCCATCGCGGCGTTCATGGGTCGCCATGATCGTCCGCAGGATCCGCAAGCGCTGGCGCGGCTGGAAGCGCGGATTGCGCCGGTCGGCCAGGAGATCACCGATGCCGCGGCGCTCGCTCCGCCCCCCCAAGCCGCGCCGCACCCGGCGCTCACCGGCGAGCAGGTCGTGGCGCAGGTGTGCAGCGCCTGTCACGGCACCGGCGTGATGGGCGCGCCCAAGATCGGGGACAAGGCCGCCTGGGAACCGCGTTTCAAGGCCGCCGGCGGGGTCGATGGCCTGCTCGCCGTCGCCCAGAAAGGCAAGAACCTGATGCCGCCGCGCGGCGGCAAGCCCGATCTGACCGATGCCGAATTGAAATCGGCGATCGAGACCATGCTCAAGCAGTCCAACGTGCAGTAAGCGACGCCGCTTCGTTGTTCCGACGGCCGCCTC
>JADGHB010000047.1 GCA_019689635.1 Nevskia sp.
GCGCCCATTGGTCATTCCGCAAACTTCTTCGTGCCATTGATCCAACTCCGTCAACGAGTTGGATCAATAGTCTAAACCTAAATGTCAACAGACCCTAGCTATTGGTGTCATGGATGTGACAAGAACCCTTAACATGAAGATTTTCATCGGATCACTGTTGGGTGTGGTTTTAATTTATGGGATCGGTGTAGTGTTTTCAGATTTAACTAGCCGCACGCTCATCGTTGAACGAGCAGGAATACGACTCGTCATACCTTCGAAGTACGTTGTGAAAAGCCGATTCTGGTGGATTAAATTTGCGCATGGACTCGATACCAGTGATGGCAGTGTGCTGATCAAAATGCCTACCACTGAAATTCGTTCGCTGCTGCCCTCTGACGCGCCGCTTCCAGCAAACTTTGTCACGCTTATTTACCTGCTGGATAAAAAAGAGCAGACGCAATTCGTGCAAGAGGTTCAGAACACTGCGCTCGATGTAGATAAGCGGAGAGGTAGGTACGTCGAATTAACCATGGAGAAGGACAATTTTTCCGATTGGTTCCGGATATATGGTCAATATGCCGACATCTTTGGCTGGCTAGTAGTAAAGCAGAAACCTCCTATTTCTGGCGACGATATAGTTGCCTCTTGTATTAAACCGAATGGCGCCGTACTGATTGAATGCAAACTGTCGAAATTCATTGTAGACGGAATTGGCGTAGAAACTTCTATTCGTGCTGAGCATTTGCGCTATTCGGAAATTATTAAGAATCATATTGCTCAGCTATTGAGATCTTGGAGGGCGAGTTCGAACACGGGTAGGGCGGAATAGCGCAGCGAATTCCGCCATTCATTCGTATCTTTAACAACTCAACGCAGTCACGACGTCCTCAGCGCCAACCCGGCGGGGCTCTCTGGGTTTGGTACCGAGCTGGGCTACACTGGTCATATCCAGCTCGACGAGCTGGCCCTGATCCACATGAACGGGCGGGTGTACGACCCGGTGATTGGCAGATTCCTGTCCCCCGATCCCAATGTCCAGGACCCCAACAACCAACAAAGCCTCAATCGTTACAGCTACGTCTGGAACAACCCGCTGTCCTTCACCGATCCCAGCGGGTATTTTCTGTCGGGATTCTTCCACTGGCTGGGCCATCACTGGCGTATGCTCGTGGCGGTGGTGGTGGCCATCGTGGCCAGTGTTGTCGCCCAGCAGTGGGAGAGCTGGGGGTGGGTGGCGGCGATGGCGGGCGGTTTCGCCTCTGGTCTGATCGCCAGCGACGGCAACTTGCAGGATGGGCTGATCGGTGCGGCGGCCGCGTTGGCGTTTTATGGGATAGGATCGCAATTCCAGGGCGTCAGGATGGGCGCCCAAGAATTTGTCGAGAAAGTGGTGGAGCACGGCATGGTCGGCGGTTTGCAATCCGTGGCCGAGGGCGGGCGATTCTTCTCGGGCTTCCTCAGTGCGGCGCTGCCGGAGTCGGCGTCTTTAGCAACAGGCAATTACTCAATGTTTGGCACCGGCGGGGCCATCGACGCCGGCAAGGTGGTGGCTGCCGCCACCCTCGGCGGTACGGCCGCCATGCTCGGCGGCGGGAAGTTCGCAAATGGGGCGGTGACGGGGGCGTTCAGCTATGCATTCGGTTCCGTGGCGCGAGACATGCAGAACGGAGCGAGCTTTGGTGAAGCCATGCTCGACCTTGCGGGCAAGGTTTGGGCGCTGCCGAACACCGTTATCGGGCTCGCTATCGGTGGAGTCAGTTATGGCGCCGGCTGGGCAGGGTATGGGCTGGGCCTAGTTGATGTGGCGCCAAGCATTTCCATCGGTAATAACGCCATTCAGTTTGAGAACATTCCCTTCGGCAATGGTGCGCTGACCGTGGGCAACACGATCATCTACGGCGGCGGCACGGCTCCGAGCCAGATGGGAAATCTATACGGAGATCGGCGCTATTTGAACGTCGGCCTTCACGAGATGGGCCACACGTATCAATACCAGGCATACGGTCCCTTCTTCCTACCGGCTTACTTCCTCAGGGGCGGCATCAGCGCAACCAATCCATTCGAGCAAGGCGCGAATAACTACGCTGCCGGTGGGAGCTGGCGGCCATGAGCGCAACCGTGCGTTTTCTCTTTGGGGTGGCTCTGCTCATTGGCTTGGTGGCTTGCGATCCTGCCTATCCTCTTTTCCTGCGCAACGGCCTTGCAACGCCCATCACTGTGCAGACCACGTTTCAAGGAAGCGCTCCGAGCGAGGGGGTTCTGCAGCCTGGACAGACCCTGACGTTTCTTCATCCGCAGGGCGAGATCGAGCACGTCGTTGTGCTTTCCGAAGGTCGCAAGCTTCACGACCTCACCAGGCAAGCACTTTTGGACATGCGCAATTCCGTCTCTGATCCCCGTCAGGTGACGTGGAACATTCAAGCCGATGGAATCAAGCCTCTGAGCCGGGCGGAGATTGAGGGGCTGGAGAAGAAGTGACCTTCAACCTATCCACTGCCCCCGCTGCCGTGAGAATCGGAATGCCCTGGAAGCTTTTCAGGACAAGCAGGTCTTTGTCGCCGGAGACGATGAGGTCAGCCTGCGCGGCGAGCGCCTGAATGTCCACGACTTCATTTCGATCGCCGATGCACGGGCCCTGATTGAAGCGTGGCAGCAGGATTACAATCGATTCCGTCCCCAGGGTGCGCTCGGTCATCTGACCCCGAGCGAGTTCGCCGAACGAGGTCAGACGCATGATCCCAAAGTGGCCAGCCTCCACTTTTGAGCCGTCCGAATATTGGGACTACGTCAGTGGGGATTGGACTCCAGATCGCCGTGCTACTCAAATACGGGGGGACGTCGGTTACGCCCCGCCCTTGCGCGGTCTTGTGAAGCGCAGAGCCGCTATCGGCGCCACAACCAGCAGCAGCCCAGGCGAGATCGCGCCGCCGCCGCCGCTCTTGCACGAGGGGCCGCCCGGATCGCTGGGATTGCGGCCGTTGAGCACGGTGGTGCCGGTATTGCAGGGATCGAGCCAGGGTTTGAGCTGGCTGCTGACGTTGGAAGGCGAGGGCTGGCCGGTGCCGAGCCAGGCGGCGTCCAGCCGTCCGAAGGAGTCGGTGCCGTCGGGCGTCGAGCAGGAGGAATCGCCGCCCGACAGTACGCCGATCAGATGGTGGTCGCTGTTGTAGAGACCGGAACCGGACGAGCCGTCCTCGGTCGCGCCTTGCGACCAGTTCACGTTCCACGCTTGGACGTTGCGGGAGGTCCCCGCGAGGTTGACCAGGGCCTTGGTGGTGGGCGTGTCGTAGGTGCTGATCTTCTTGATGTCGGCATGCGGATGGTGAATGTCCACGCCGGAGGGCGAAGGGGTGCCGGTGACATCCCAGCCCGCGTACCAAACGTCGAACGAAGGATCCGGCTGCCGATCGAGCTGCACCAGGGTGAAATCCGATCCGACGTCGCCGGCGATCAGGGTCGCGCCGGACTGGTTCTGGTTGATCGGGCCGCTGGTGCCAGTGCAGGTGCTGGCCTGGTAGTTCCAGTAAACCACCAGCGAAGACGCCGGCGTGCTTGGGGTCTGGCCGATCTCGCAGTGGTTGGCGGTGAGGAAGTAGGGTTTGTTGTCGCCCGGCACGTCGTTGACGAGTTGGCCGGTGCACAGGTACTGGCCGCCGATGGAAACCACCGCCACCGCGCGGATCTCGTTGCGCCAGTCGTCGCCCGCCGGGCAGGCGACATTGACCTCGCAGCTTCCGGCGCTGCCGCCGCCGAGGGCGCTGGTTTTCAGGTGTCCGCTCAAGTCGCGGAAAGCATGGTCCACGCGGCCGATCCGAACCCGCACCCGGTCGCGCTCCGCGCTCGGCACGCGCACTTCGACCACCGCCTCGCCGCCGGGCACGATCGCGGTCCACAGCTTGCCTTCCGGCGTCTGGTCGGCGGCGGTGTAGGGACCTTGTACGACCTGGCCTTGCGCGTCGTAGATCCACAGCCTGGCGTCGGCGGGGAGCTGGAACCTGGAGAACTCGAAGGCCAGCGACACGGCGCCGGGCGAGCCCACGCGGATGCGCCAGGCGGAGGTGTGCGCGTCGATCGTATCCCAGCGTCCGTCGGAAATCTCGAGGGGCAGATCGATCGCCACCGCGTATTGCAGCGGCCGGCTCTTGTTCTGCGCCGCGCTCGCCAGCGCCTTGGCCACCGCGGCGCCGTCGGCGGTGTAGCGGGGCACCGCGGCGAGCGTGGAGAGATCGGGTTTGAAATCCGCCGCCGCGGCCGTCGCCGCGAGCAGATTGAGGCATAGGCACAGCGCGGCGCACCGGCGCAGGTTCATCGAGCGCGACTCCCTTCCGTGTCGGCGCAGCTTAGCGCAGTCGCGGGCTCAAGGATTCGACGACGGATCAATGGCGGGATTGGACGGCGCGGCGGGCGGTTCGGCTTCCGGCACGCCCGTCGGCAGCGGATGCGGCTCGGCGGTCAGCAGGCGATCGATGTCGCCGAGGTCGGCTGCGCCGAGGCGGCCGGCGTCCTGCTTCAGCGCCAGCACGCTGTTGAGGTAGTTGTAACGCGACTGGTAGTACGTCTTCTGCGCCGTGGCCAGCGCCTGGCGCGCGACGAGCACGTCGATCTCGGTGCGGGTGCCGACCTTGAGGCCGACTTCGGTGGCCTCCAGGCTGGTCTGGTTGGAGATCACCGCCTGGCGGCTGGCGCGCACCGCGGCGATGCCGCTGACCACGCCTTCGTAATCGTTGCGCGTGTTCTGGTCCACGGTGCGGCGCTGCAGTTCGTACTGGGCCTGAGCCTGGCGGTAGCTCGCCTTGGCCTGCCGCACCGCGGAGGCGACCAGCCCGCCCTGGAAGAGGTTCCAGTTCAGGGTCAGACCGACCGCGTCGGACAGCGTGTCGTCGCCGAAGCGCGAATGGGAATTCGCGCGATTGAGCGTGCCGCCGGCCGACAGCGTGGGCAGATACTTGCCCTGGTTCACCGCGATCGCCTTGCGCGCCGCCTCGGCGGCATACCGAGCGCTCATCAGGTCGGGATTGTCCTGGGCCGCGGCCTTGCTCCAGTCGTCCACCGAGGCCGGATTCGGAGCCACCAGCGGAATTTCGGCTTGCAGATCGGCGATGACGTTCACCGGCTGGCCGACCACGGTGGCGAGTGCGCGCCGGGCGTTGTCCAGCGCGGTGCGGTCGGCGATCACCGTGGCCACGCTGCTGTCGTAGGACGCCTGGGCATTGCGCACGTCGGTGATGGCGGCCAGCCCGACTTCGAACTTCTTCTGCGCCTGGTCGAGCTGTTGCTTGAACGAAGCCTGCGCGTCGAGGTCCGCGCGCAGCGTGTCCAGCGCCGAGAGCACGGCGAAATACGCCGACGCGGTGCGCTGAATCAGGCTCTGTTCGGCGGAGCGGAACAGCGCTTCCGCCTGCGCGACTTCCTGGTTCGCCTGCGCCACGGCCTGGAACGCGCTCCAGTCGAACAGGGTCTGCGACAGGTTCAGCGAATAAGCGCGGTTGGTGTACCACTCGATGGCGTTGACCGGCGTGGCGCCGGGCGAGCCGAGCTGGCTGCCGCTGCTGGACAGCACGTGCAGACGGTTGCGTTCGATACTGCCCTGACCCGAGAGCTGCGGCAGCAGCGCCGCCCAAGCCTGCGGGCGGGCTTCGATGCTGGCCTCGCGCTGGTGCAGCGCGGCCTGGAAAGTCTGGTCTTGTTCCTGCGCCAGGCGGTAGAGATCCAGCAACTGGTTGGCGCCTGCCGTGAGCGGCAGCGCGCACAGGGCGAGACCGACGAAATGCCGCGAGAGCGAATTGCGCATGCCTGGCCTTGGTGTGATCCCCGATTGGTGGACGATTCAGTGGGCTAGTAGCGCGGGATCGAAGGATCCACGGCCTGCGCCCAGGCGTCGATGCCTCCGCTTAGATGCGCGACCTCGGCAAAACCGTTGCGCTCCAAAAGCCGCGCCGCCAGTTCGCTGCGGATGCCGTGATGGCAGAAGGCCACGATCGGCCGCTGCGGGTCCAGTTCCGCCAGGCGCGCCGGCAGTTCGGCCAGCGGGATGTGGATTGCCTCGGGCAGGCGCGCCAGTTCCAGCTCCTCGGGCTCGCGCACGTCGAGCAGACACACCGCCCGGCGGTCGAGCCATTCCTTGAGTTCCGCGGGACTGAGGGTGCGCATGGATCGGCGTTTTTTTCGCCGCCGAAGGTTAGCATAGGGTGTCGTTAAGTAGGGTAAACGCGCCGGCTAGGGAGCAGCGGACGGAATGAAAGGATGGAGCGCCCTCGTTCGTTGGCCCGCGGTGCGGCGGCTCAAGGCCGTTGCCGCCGCGGCCTCCACGCGGCGTTGGGCGCGCAAGCTCCTCGTCGCGCTCGTGCTGTTCGGCGCCTTCGGTTTCCTGGTCGTGCCGCCGCTCGTCCATCACGCGCTGGAGCGCAAGCTCGCGCAAGCGCTGGCGCGGCCGGTGAAGATCGGCACCCTCGGCTTCAATCCCTACGCGCTGACGCTGACGCTCAAGCGCGTGCAGATCGGCGAAGCCGGCGCGAGCGGAGTCGGCGCGGACGATTTCCTGGACTGCGACGAGTTGGCGCTCTCCGCATCCTGGAGCATGCTGTGGCACTGGGCGCCGGTGCTCGACGCGCTGGACGTGCAGGGCTTGCGTCTGCACCTCGTGCGCGAGGCGCCGCAGCGGTTCAATTTTTCCGACCTGCTCGCGAGCGCGGCGCGGCCTGCCGCGCCGAACGCCAGACCGTTGCGCCTGGCGGTGTCCAACATCCGGCTCGAAAACGGCCAGATCGTGTTCGACGATCGCGTGCTCGGCGCGCATCACCTCGTCGATCAGATCCAGCTCGGCATTCCCTACATCACCAACGGTCCCGCTGCCGCCAAGGTCTACGTCCGGCCGCGGCTGTCGGCGCGCATCGACGGCAGCCCGTTCGAGCTCGGCGGCAAGACCCAGCCGTTCGCCGCCAGCCGCAGTTCCGATCTCAAGGTACAAGTCACGGACCTCGTGCTGCCGCCGCTGATGGACTACGCGCCGCTGCCGCTGCCGGTCGAGTTGAAAAGCGGCGTGCTGTCGGCCGACCTCGATCTGCGCTACGCGGTCGCGAGCGGCCGGCCCTCGGTTCTGTTGAGCGGCACACTGGACCTCACCGGTCTCGATCTCGCCGAGCGCGACGGCGCCCCGCTGTTTTCCGCGCAGACCCTCCATCTCGCCACGGCGCGGGCCGAGCCTTTGAACGGCATTTTCAAGCTGAGCGTGCTGATCCTGGTGCGGCCGCAGGTGGAGCTGGCGCGCGCGCGCGACGGCCGCTTCAACTTCCAGCGCCTGCTCCCCGCGCCCAAGGCGGCGCCGTCCGTCGCGCCGCAAGCGGCGGCATCCTCCGCGCCCTTGGACTTGCAGGTGCAACATTTCGCCTGGCTGGACGGCAGCGTGCATTTTCGGGATGCCGCGGCCGCGACGCCGGCCGAGTTCTCGGTGACGCCGATCAACGTCGCCCTCGACAACCTTTCCACGCGGCAGGACCGGCCTGCGCCGTACCGCTTCGAGGTGCAGCTCGCTTCCGGCGGCAAGCTTTCCGGCAGCGGCCAGCTCAACCCGTACCGCCGTCGCTTCGACGCACAGCTCGCGCTCGACGGGCTCGCCGCCGACGCCTTCCAGCCCTATTTCGCACAGGCGCTCGCCGCGCGCTTGACGCAGGGCACGGTTTCCGCACGACTCGCCTTGAGCGGGGATGCGGCCGCGGCGACCCCCGCGTTGCAGCTCGGTCCCGGCACGCTCACCCTGGCGAACCTGCGGCTCCTGCCGGAACGCGGCCAGCAGCCCTTGTTGCAGCTCGCGCACGCCGAGGCGCAGATCGAGAAAATCGACACCGCGGCGCACAGCGCCGTGCTGCCGCAGCTCGCGCTCGACGGCCTCGAAGTGAACGCCGAACGCAGCGCAGACGGCACGCTCGATCTGGCGCGCCTGGCCAAATCCTCCCGAGCCGCTGCCGCCGCGCCGCGCGATCCGGCAACGCCCTGGCATTGGCGTATCGGCCGCATCGAACTCGACGGCGGCGCCCTCGGCTTGCACGACCGCGCCACCTCCCCGGAAGCGCGCTTGCGTCTGTCCAGCGTCAAACTTGAGCTCGAAGACCTGAGCGAGGACCTGGCCCGGCCCGCGCCGCTCTCGCTGTCCGGCGTGTTCCAGCGCCGCGGGACCATCGCCTTGGAAGGGAAGCTCGCGCCCGTACCCTTGTCCGGCGCGCTGCACTTCGAGGCGCGGCGGCTCGATCTCGCGGCGCTGGCGCCGTATTTCGCCGCGCGGCTCAATGCCACCCTCGCCAGCGCGCTGCTCGGTGCCAAAGGCCGCATCGAGTTCGCGCGCCGGGGCGCGGACTGGATCGCGCGCGGTCGCGGCGGCCTGTGGCTCACCGAGGTGCGCATGCTGGACAAGGCGACCTCGGATTACTTCGCGGGCTGGCAGCGGCTGGCGCTCGCGCCGCTCAAATTCGACTACGCCGGCACCGGCGGCGCGCTCGACGTCGAGCGCGTGCGCTTCGAGGATTTCTACGCGCGCATCTTTCTCGACCGCAACGGGCGCTTGAACCTGCGCAACTTCACCGCCCAGCCCCAGCAGCCTGCGGCCTCGCTCACGCGCGTGGAGCAAAGCGCGCCGCCCGAAGGCGCGCCGCGGCAAGCCGAACCGGGCGCCGCGCCGCCGGCGCCGGAGAATTCCGCGCCAAGTTCCGCGCAAAGCGCGTTCAAGCTGCACTGCGGCGGCGTCGAGTTTTCCGGCGGCAGGGTCGATTACACCGACGACTACATCCAGCCCAACTTCAGCGCCGATCTCACCGGCATCGAAGGCCAGATCGGCGCCTTCGGCACCGAGGGCGGCGCACCCGCCACGGTGGACGTGCAAGCCCAGCTCAACGACAACGGCCCGGTGGCGATCGCCGGCACCATCGATCCCCTGGCGCGCCCGGCGGCGCTCGACCTGCGCGCGAACAGTCACGACATCGAGCTGACGCGTTTCACGACCTACGCCGCCAAGTACGCCGGCTATCCCATCCTCAAGGGCAAGCTCAACGTCGATCTGCACTACCAGCTCGACCACGACCGGCTGTCCGCCGACAACCACCTGTTCATCGACCAGCTCACCTTCGGCGATCACGTGGACAGCCCGTCGGCGACGCACCTGCCGGTACTGCTGGCGGTGGCGCTGCTCAAGAACTCGCGCGGCGAGATCGACGTGGACGTGCCGGTGCACGGCTCGCTGTCCGACCCGCAGTTCAGTCTCGGCAGGCTGATCCTGCACGCCTTCCTCAACCTGCTGGAAAAAGCGGCGACTTCGCCGTTCCGGCTGCTCGGCGCCGCCTTCGGCGGCGGCGCCGATCTCGGCTACGTGGAGTTCGCGCCGGGTTCGTCCGCGCTCGACCCGCCGGCGCAGGACAAGCTCGCCAGGCTCGCCCAGGCGCTTGCCGACCGGCCCGCGCTCAGGCTCGACCTGATCGGGCGCGTCGATCCCGCGCTCGACGCACCGGCGCTCAAGCAGGCGCGCCTGGAGCGCGAGATCAAGCGGCAGAAGGTCAAGGCCAGCGTGGGCCAGGGTGAAAGCGTGGACCTGGACACGGTGACGGTGACGCCCGAGGAGTACGACCAATACCTGGGGCGCGTTTATGCCGCGACGGACCTCAAGGACAAGCCGCGCAACTTCCTCGGCTTCGCCAAAGCCCTGCCGCCGGATCAGATGAAGCGTCTGCTGCTGGACCACATGACGATCACGGACGCGGACCTCGCGCGGCTCGCCACCGCGCGCGCCACCGCCGTGCAGCAGTGGTTCGCCGGCAAGATCGAAGCGAGCCGCATCTACGTCGTCGCGCCCAAGCTCAACGCCAAGGACATCAAGGACCAGGGCCAGACCACGCGGGTGGATTTCGCCCTGAAGTAGGAGGAGCGCGAGCCCCGACTATCGCTCGGGTCGCGGCTGACGCCGCGCCTAACGGGCGCGGTTCAGGGCTGGGTGGGATACACCAGCCCCGCCAGCTCGCTGCGGCTGCGGATGCCGAGCTTGCGGTAGATGCGGTACAGGTGATTGGCCACGGTGGAGGGCGCGATGCCGATGCGCCGCGCGGCCTGCTTGAAGGACAGGCCGTGGGCGACGGCATAGACGATCTCGCGTTCGCGCGCGGTGAGCCGGTCGAGCGGGCCGGCGGGCCAGATGAACACGTAGTTGAAGTCGGACGAGGGCTCGCAACGGATGCACAGGCCGTTGACCAGCCGCGTCTCGCCCGGCGGCGGCAGCGGAAACGGCAGCGTGTACGGCGCGCGGCCGGGGAAATGTTTTTCCAGCAGTTCCAGGAAACGCGGCTGCGCCTCGTGGAAGGCGCCTTCGCGGTCGATCGCCGCCGCCGCGCTCTCCGCCGGCCGGTCGCCGTGGGAGCGCATCAGGTGCAGGAAGAAGGCGTGCGAGGCGGCGTTGAACAGGTGGAAGGTCGCGCGCTGCTGGCGCGCGCGGTCTTCTTCGGAGAACGGCCGGCGGCGATCCTTGCGGTACAGCGTCAGCAGCGAATACAGCCCGCTGCGCGGATCCACGTGGCCGGTACTCAGGATGCGGGTGATGCCGTAGCGCGAAAAGCAGCGGCGGTAGATTTCCGAACGGAAAAACTGCGCGTCCGGCAGCACGCTGCGCATGTCCACCGGCGCGTCGAGGTTGGCGAGGATGCGCGGCACGATGGGGTTGATCGCGTGGGTGCGCTCCAGCGCGCGGGGGAAATCCTCCGGCAGACCGACCACCGCCACGGTGTGGAACTGCCAGCGCGGCAGCGAGCCGCTGCCCCACAGCGCGCCGTCGTAGGCGATCACCTCGCGCAACTGCGTCAGCGCCCAGGTGCGGAACGAGTCCGGCGGCACCGAGAGCGCCGAACGGTACAGCCGTCCGATGTAGCGGTCCAGCCCGTCCACGCGGTCGATGCTTGCGGCCTGCTCCATGCCCCTCCTCGCGCTGGTCGTCGTTGTTTTTACCGCTCAGGTGTGTTTTCGCTGGGCCGGTTTTACTATCGCGCGGCCGGCCCGCGCTTGAGCATACTGCGCGCCGCCATGCAGAGAAATGCGGGCTGACGCCCAAGGAAGGTCCCGATGAAATCCCTGCGCCAGTGGCTGGACGAATATTCCGCAAGCCACCGCCACCCGGTCAACAAGGCCATCCACTGGATCTGCGTGCCGGTCATCGCCTTCACGGTGTTCGGATTGCTGCGCGCGGTTCCGCTGGGCGGCGAGTTCGTCAACGCGGCGACCGTCGGCGGCGCCTTGGCGCTGGCGTATTACCTTTTGCTGTCCTGGCGCCTGGCGCTGGGTGCGGCGCTGGTCTTCGCGCTGATGTACGCGGGGGTGGAGGCGAGCGATCACGGCCTGGGCGGCGGCCACCTGCCGCTGATGGTGGCGATGTTCGTGCTGGCGTGGATCTTCCAGTTCGTCGGCCACAAACTCGAAGGCGCCAAGCCTTCCTTCTTCAAGGACCTGCAGTTCCTACTGATCGGCCCGCTGTGGCTGCTGGCGCAGGTCTATCGTCGCCTCAGCCTGCCCACCGGCGAACCGCGCGCCGCGGCGGCGTAGTTTTCGGCGTTCGCCGTGCGCGCCGGCGGGCACTCGCCAGCGGCGCGTGGATGCGCGACACTCTGCGCTCGAATCCGCGCGGAGCTTCCATGAACGTAGCCGTGAATCGGCGCACCAGCGTCACCGCCGTCGTTTCCCTGGTGTTCGGCGTACTCGCCTGGTTCGCGCTGCCGCTGGTCGGCGCGATCGTCGCGGTGATCTGCGGACATGCCGCGCGCGCCGAGATCCGCGCCTCCGGCGGACAGACCGAGGGCGCGGGTCTGGCGCTCGCCGGACTGCTGCTCGGCTGGACGCATCTGGCCATTCTCTTGCTCGCGGTGCTGGTGTTCATCGTCTTACCGCTGTCGGTGCTCGGCGGGCTGGGCGTGTTCGGCCATTGGCTGCAGCATTGGCAGAACTGCGGCGGCACGGCGATTTGAAACGTCGTCCGGGCCGGCTGCGCATCATCGGCGGCGCCTGGCGCAGCCGGCTCATCGATGTCCAAGGCGGCGCCGAGCTGCGACCCACGCCCGACCGCGTGCGCCAGACGCTGTTCGACTGGCTCGCGCTCCGGATCGAGGGCGCGACGGCGCTCGATCTTTTCGCCGGTTCCGGTGCGCTCGGCCTGGAAGCGCTCTCGCGCGGCGCGGCCCACGTCACCTTCGTCGAGCGCGAAGCCGGCGCGGCGGACGCGATCCGCGCGGCCGTGGCCCGGTTCGGCGCGCAGGATCGAGCGGAGGTGATCCACGGCGACGCGCTGCGTTTTCTTCAGGCGCTTGCCGGCGCGCGTTCGTTCGAGCTGGTCTTCCTCGATCCGCCCTACGGCAGCGGCCTGCTGGAAGCCGCGCTGCCGCTCGTGCCGCGCGTGCTGGCGCCGGAGCACCGCGTCTATCTGGAATGGCCGGGCCAGGAGGCGCCGGCCTTGCCGGCGGGCTGGTCGCTGCTCAAGACCAAGCGCGCCGGTCGGGTAAGCTACGGGCTTGCCACCCGTTCCGATCAGGGAGCCGACCCGTGAACGTCGTCGCCGCCTATTCCGGCACTTTCGATCCGATCACGCTGGGCCATCACGACCTCATCCGCCGCGCCGCGCGCCTGTTCCCGCGGCTGATCGTGGCGGTGGGGTTGAACCCCTCCAAGAATCCCAGGTTCACCCTGGAGGAGCGCTGCGAACTGGTGCGCGCCTCGGTGGCGGATCTGGGCAACGTCGAGGTCAAGGGTTTCGACGGCCTGGTGGTGGATTTCGCGCGCGACAACGGCGTGACCGTGCTGGTGCGCGGCGTGCGCACGGTCGGCGACTTCGACTACGAGAAACAGATGGCGGTGATGAACCGCGATCTCTATCCCGAACTGGACACCATATTGCTCGCGCCCAGCCCGCAGTACGCGCACCTGTCCTCGTCGCTGGTGCGCGAACTGACGGGGCTCGGTGCGCCGGTGACCAAGCTGGTGCCCAAGCCGGTGGTGCCGGTGTTGCTGGAGCGGTTCGGGCGCAAGGCTCCCCGACGCGGCCGTTGAGAGACATCGGTGGCTCTGAAGATCACCCACGAGTGCATCAATTGCGACGTGTGCGAGCCAGTGTGCCCGAACCACGCGATCTCGCAGGGGATCGAGATTTACGAGATCGATCCCGCGCTGTGCACGGAGTGCGTCGGCCATTACGACGAGCCGCAGTGCCGCGCGGTGTGCCCGGTGGACTGCATTCCGCTGGATCCCGAGCACGCCGAAACGCGTGAGGCGCTGCTGGCCAAGTTTCGTCGTCTGACCGCAGGGCTGGTCTGAGATTCGCTGCGCGCAAAAACCGAAGGAGAAGGATTTGCACATCTACGGAGCTTTCCGCCGCCGGCTTGCGCTGATCGGTGTTCTGGTCGCGGCGTGGGCGGCATTCTCGGCGCCGGCGGTACCGGCTTCCGGCCGGACCATGGCGGTCGCCGTCCATGGCGAGACGACGGCTGCATCCGGACAGCCCGGCCCGGCCGTCCATGGCCGGGCGTTCGATCGCGCCGCGAAGCCCGCCGGGCTTCGCGAAGCGCGCGATCTTCACCCGCCGGGTTATGCCGTGGCCAGTGCGCATCCGCTGGCCACCGAGGCGGGCATCGAGGTGTTGCGCGCGGGCGGCAACGCCTTCGACGCGGCGGTGGCGGTGTCGGCCGCGCTGTCGGTGGTGGAACCGTACAGCTCCGGCATCGGCGGCGGCGGCTTCTGGCTGCTGCACACCGGCGCCGACGGTGAGGAGGTGATGCTCGACGGACGCGAGACGGCGCCGCGCGCGGCGCGCCGCGACATGTACCTGGACCGCGAGGGTCATGCCGTGGCGACGCGGTCGCGCGACGGCGCCCTGGCCGGCGCCATCCCCGGCGAACCGGCGGCGCTGGACTACCTGGCGGCGCACTACGGCCGTTTGGGCCTGGCGCGCGATCTCGCGCCCGCGATCCGGCTGGCGCGCGAGGGCTTTGCGCTGGACGCGCACTTCGCCGCATTCATCGCCGCCAGCGCCGAACGGCTGTCGCCGGCCGCGCGCGCGGTGTTCATGCCGGACGGCACGCCACTGGGGCCCAACGCGCATCTGGTGCAGCCCGATCTCGCCGCCACGCTGGAAGCCCTGGCGCGCCAAGGCCGCGACGGTTTCTACCGCGGCGAGGTCGCGCGCAAGCTGGTGGACGGCGTGCGCGCCGCCGGAGGTCTGTGGACCGAGCAGGATCTCGCGGATTATCGCGTGGTGCTGCGCAAGCCGATCGTCACGCGCTTCCGCGGCTACCGCATCGTCACCGCGCCGCCGCCGTCCGCGGGTGGCGTGGCGCTGGCGGAGATCTTCCACCAGCTCGCGGCCTTGCACTGGGACGGCCGCCAGCGGCCGCGTGCCGACGCCGAGTTGATCGAGGCGATGCGCCGTGCCTATCGCGATCGCCTGCTGCTGGGCGATCCGGATTACGTGGCGATGCCGCTCGCCCGCCTGCTGTCACCGGCCTACGGGGTGGCGCTCGCGCGCGACATCGATCCCGCGCGCGCCACGCCCAGCCAGGACCTGCCGCCGCCGGGCACGCTGCCCGAGGCTCCGGCGCGGGAAGGCGCGGACACCAGCCATTTCTCGATCGTGGACGGGCAGGGCAATTTCGTCGCCGCCACGGTGACCGTGAACCTGCGCTTCGGCTCCGGCTACATGGCGCCGGGCACCGGCGTGATGGTCAACGACGAGATGGACGATTTTTCGGCCAGCGTGGAGGCCAGCAATGCCTATGGCCTGGCCGGCTCGCGCGCCAACGAGATCGCGCCGGGCAAGCGGCCGCTGTCCTCCATGACGCCGAGCTTCGTGTCCGGCCGCAACGGCGTGCTGGTGATCGGCACGCCGGGCGGCTCGCGCATCGTCACCATGGTGGCGCTGGGCATCCTGGAGTTCATCGGCGGCGCCGACGCGCGGCAGATCGTCAACGCGCCGCGCTTCCACATGCAGTACCTGCCGGACCGCGTGGAGTTCGAGCCGGATGCCTTCGACGACAAGCTGCAGGACGCGCTGCGCGAGCGCGGTTATACGCTGGATGCGCTCGACCACGCCTACGGCAACATGCAGGTGGTGGTGTGGCGTCCGTCCGCCGATTCTCTCGACGCCGCCTCCGATCCGCGCGGCGTGGGCAGCGCGCGCGTGGTGCTGCCGGTGAAACAGCCGGCTAACGTTCCGTAGGTCGGGCCCCGGCTTTCGGCCCGGCATTCCGGTCAAGCCGCGCGCGTTTTCGTCGTCGGCGAGCGGCGGCTGAGGATTTTACGCAGGGCGGCGGCCCTGATCGCCCGCGGTTTGAGGCGCAGCTCGTCGAGCGCGTCGCGTGCGATCAGCTCGCGGATGCGGGCGAGATGGGCCTCGATCCACGCCGCGTAAGGATCGTCACCGCCGAAGTGCGCGCGCACATGGCGGTGCACCCCGCCGAAGTAGCCGTCGAGCCGCTCTTCCCACAGCTTGCGGTTGAACTCCAGCGTCTTGCGCAGCAGGTCTTCGGCCGAGGCATACACCGGCGCGCGCTGGCCCGTCCGCGCGGGACCCGCCAGGCCGCAATAGGTGAACTCGCGGTAGAGGAAATCGCGGCATTTCTCCAGATAGCAGCGGTCGGAGGTCTGGGCCAGCACGTCGGCGGTGCCGAGCAGAAACCCCAGCATGCGATCTTTCGGTTCGGCCACCTGGATGCGGTCGAGCGCGATCTCGTAGCCGGTGAAGTGCACCACGCGGCTGGCCAGTTCGGCCTCCGGGGCGTAGCCGATCGCGGGCAGAAAGCCGCGCAGGAAATCTCCGCTGCGCTGCACGTGGCACAGCGTGTATTCGGCGCCGTTGTGCGCGCTATCGCCGGTCTTGCGGATGTAGCCGGCGTCGTGGAACAGGGCGATGATCACGCCCAGCGTCGCGCGCCGCGCGCCGAGCCGTTCGGATGCGGCGACGCTGCGGTCGTGGCCGTCGAGCAGCCGCGCCATGGCGAGCGCGCAGTCCAGGCTGTGCTGGGCGTCGTGGTACCAGGTGTCGCAGCCGACGTAACCCGGCAGCCAGCCGGCGTAGAGCCGGCCGTAGGTTTCGAAGGCCTGTTCCAGCGCCTGGTCGTGGAAGTCCGGGAAACGCGCGCGCAGGATGTTGCGGACCGCGGCCAGCACGGCCGCGGGATCGCTGATGCGCACCTTTCCGGTGACGTCCTGATGATCGCCGCGCCGCGTGGGCGGGTAGGCCGTGTGACGCATACCCCCCATCTTAGGGGGACGCAGCGCCGGCGCCAAAGGCGGCCTGTGCGCCAGTTCACACTCCGAGGTCGAACTCCGCCGTGAGCGGCGCGTGGTCCGACGGGCGGTCGGCGCGGCGTCAATGCTCCCCGGCCTCGAGCAAGCCGGCGAGCAGGGGATGACGTGGCGATACGCCGTGGCGCCAGACCAGATAGAGCGGTTTGCTGAGAGGCGGCGCCAGCGGTTTTACCGCCAGCGGCGGCTTGTCTCCGGCCAAGGCATCGACGACCGAAAGCCGCAAGACCAAAGACACCCCCAGACCGGCGCTGACCGCACGCTTGACCGCCTCGGTGCTGCCCAGCGACATCGCCACCGTCAGCGGGCGGCGTCCGCGCAGATGGGTGTTGAGCAGACGGCCGGTGCCGGTGCCCGCTTCGCCGCCCAGCACCGGATAGCGGCGCAGTTGTGCCAGGTTGACCGTTTCGTGCACGCTGAGAGCGTGGTTGCTCGGCAGGATGGCGACGATC
Source organism: Nevskia sp. (assembly GCA_019689635.1). Taxonomy (GTDB): domain Bacteria; phylum Pseudomonadota; class Gammaproteobacteria; order Nevskiales; family Nevskiaceae; genus Nevskia. The sequence goes on from JADGHB010000047.1 coordinate 16,743, forward strand.
GGTTCGTGGCGCCAGATGTGGGCTTCGTAGCCCGGTTGGTGGCCCCACCATTCCAGCAAGGCGACGTCGAGCTCGCCGGCGGTCAGGCCACGCGCGATCTGCGGATTCCCGGCGATGGCGATCTCGGGCAGGGCCTGGCCGCGGCGGCGCAGTTCGATCAGCAGCTCTGGCAAGAGATAAATCCCGATGTTGCTGCAGGCGCCCAGCCGCAGCGGAAGGCCGTGCTCGGCGGCTGCCAATTGACCGTGCAGGCGCAACAGGCCGCGTGCCAGCGGCAGCAAACGCCGGCCTTCGGCGGTCAGCGTGGTGCCGTTGCGGTCGCGCACGAACAGCGGCCGCTCGAGCTGCGCTTCCAGGCGTTGCAGGTGTTGGGATATGGTCGGCTGGGCGCGTCCCAGGCTGCGCGCGGCGGCGGTCACGCCACCGCTATCGGCCAGGGCCACGAAGCTTTCGAGCTGATCGAGACTCAGATGGCGGCGGGTTTTGTTCATTCGGCGGCGGCCGGACGGGCCTTGGGGTTCACCGCGTCGCGTGGGATCCGGCCATGCAAGGCATCAAGGATATTCTCGGCCGCGCGCCGTTCGATGGCGCGGCGCACCTCGGTCACGGCCGAGCCCAGATGCGGCGTGAATAACGTTGCGGGATGCCGGCGCAAGGCGGGGGCGATCGCGCGCGGCCGGTCGGGCCGCGCCCAGTCCTCCATTTCGAAGACGTCGGCGGCGTAGCCGCCGAGCCCGCCGCCGTGGAGCGCGTGCAGCAACCCCCCGTGGGGCCCCCCCCAAC
>JADGHB010000018.1 GCA_019689635.1 Nevskia sp.
GGGTGTTAGCGAGCGAGGGCCGGCTATTTCGCAGAGGACGCGGCGCGTTGGCGAATGCGCAGGTTGATCAGCTCCACGACCGTCGAAAAGGCCATGGCGAAATAGAGATACCCCTTCGGCACGTGGAAATCGAGGCTCTCGGCCACCAGCGACATGCCGATCAGGATCAGGAAGGATAGGGCCAGGGTGCGGATGGTCGGGTGCGCGTCGACGAAGCGCGCCACGGGGCCGGCGAAAAACATCATCACGACCACCGCCGCGACGATGGCGGCGACCATCACCGGAATGTTGCGCGTCATGCCCACCGCGGTGATCACCGAATCCAGCGAGAACACGATGTCGAGCAGCATGATCTGCACGATCACCGAGAAAAACCGCGCGCGCGCGCGCGCCACGGGCGGGTCCGCATGCGCCCCTTCGAGCTGTTCGTGGATCTCCAGCGTGCTCTTGGCCATCAGGAACAAGCCGCCGAGCAGCAGGATGAAGTCGCGGCCGGACAGCCCCATCCCGAACACCGTCACCCAGGGATTGGTCAGCCGCGCCAGGAACGCCAGCGACAGGAGCAGCAAGATGCGCGTGACCATGGCGCCGGCCAGGCCCAGCGTGCGGGCGCGCGGCTGCTGCGCCGGCGGCAGCCGCGCGGCGCTGATCGACAGAAAGATCAAGTTGTCCACGCCGAGCACGATTTCCAGTGCCGCCAGCGTGAAAAAAGCGACCAGCAGCTCCACGTCGAAGAGGGAATCCATGGGCCGGCATTCGAGGGCGATGTGCCAATGATAGCCGGCGGCTGGCCGCAGTTCCGTCACGCCGAGGCAATCGAAACTTCATGCCGCCTTCACGGACTGCGGCTAGCGTGCTTTAAACTGCACAGGAGCGCGAAATGCGGATCGCCTACGGCGTCATGGGCTACGGACGCGGCCACGCCGTGCGCAGCGCCGCGGCGCTCGCCGCGCTGGCGGCCGAGCACGAGATCACCGTCTTCGCCGGCGGCGATGCCTACGAGGTGTTGTCCCCGCGCTTTCCCACCGTGCGCATTCCTACCTTGGGCTACGTGTATAACGACCGCGGCACATACTCCGTGCCGCGCACGCTGGCACGCAATCTCGCGCCGCTGACCGATGTGCTGCTCGCAGGAGCGGGCCGCGAGCAGGTGGAGCGCGAGTTCCGGCGCCGCAGAATCGAGCTGGTCATCTCGGACTCCGAAGCCTGGACCCATCGCGCGGCGATGAAACTGGGCTTGCCACGCATCGGCTACGACCACGTCGGCATCATCGCCTACTGCAAACCGCATTTTCCGCCGGAGTTGCGCCTCGCCGGGGCGCGCGACGCGCACGCCTATCGGCTGCTGATGGGCGTGCCCCAGCGCATCCTGATCTCCAGCTTCTACCCGGCTGAACCCGCCTACCCGCAGGTACGCCTGGTCGGCCCCATGCTGCGCGAAGCGGTGCTGCGCACGAAAGCGAGCGAGGGCGAATTCCTGCTGGCTTATTTCAACAAAGGCGAGCACCAGTATTCGGCCTCGCTCGACCGCACGCTGCGTCAGCTCGAGCGGCCAGTGGTGATCTACGGCACGCCGCACCGCGGCGTTTCCGACAACCTCGAATTCCGCGCGCCGAGCGACGAAGGCTTCGTGCGCGACCTGGCTGCCTGTCGCGCGGTGATCGCCACGGCCGGCAGCCAGTTGATCGGCGAGGCGATCCACTTCGGCAAACCGATCCTGGCCTTGCCCGAAGACGCTTTCGAACAACGCCTCAACGCCTGGATGGTGGAGCGCCTGGGCATCGGTCTGCGCGGCGATCGTCGCCGTCTGGCGCCGGCCGACGTGGACCGCTTCATGGGCGACTACGACCGGTACCGTTCCAACATGAGCCGCCAGGCGCGCGACGGCCGCGCCGAGGCGATCGCGGCGCTGCGCCAGTTCATCGACGAACTCGGTGGCCGCAGGCATGGGCATCGCCGGATGCGTCGGCGAACGCCGGCCGTCACCGAACGCGTGCAGCGGGTGGCGCTCGGCGTCTGAAGAGATTTCAGTCGGCCAGAAAGCGCGCCAGGATGGCGCGCATCCAGCGATGGTTGTCGTCGAAGGCCTGGGTTTGCGCGAGGATTTCCTCGGGCGTCTGGACATAACGCGCCGGCTCGGGCCGTTCGTGGCGGAACCATTCCTCGGCGTTCGCGCGCGTGACTTCCAGGTGGAACTGCAGGCCCAACACCCGTTCGCCCCAGGCGAAGGCCTGCTGCGCGCAGGCGCGGCTGCGCGCCAGGTTTTCCGCGCCCGGGGGCAGGGCGTAGGTGTCGCTGTGCCAGTGGAACGCGGTGAAACGCTCCGGCAGGTCGATGAACCAGCGACAACCGCCGCCGGCCGCGGTCAGCTCCACCTCGAACCAGCCGATCTCCGGCTCCGCGTTGCGGGTCACCCGGCCGCCGAGCACGTCGGCGATGAGCTGAGCGCCCAGGCAGATGCCGAGCACGAGCCGGCCGCCGTCGATGGCCGCGCGGATCAGGTTTTTCTCCGCACGCAGCCAGGGATGGCGCGAATACTCGTAGATGTTCATCGGCCCGCCCATCGCGATCAGCGCGTCGAAGTCCTCGAGCGCCGGCAGCGGCTCGCCGGCGTACAGGCGCGTGCCGCGCACGGCGTGATCGCGTTCGGCCAGCCACGGCCCGATGCAGCCGAGATCCTCGAATTCGGCGTGTTGCAGCCAGTGGACTCTCACGGGACACTCACGGCGTGTCGCGCGGCGCAAAGCGCAGCGCGGCGGAGTTGATGCAGTAACGCAGACCGGTCGGCGGCGGGCCGTCGGGGAACACGTGGCCCAGATGAGCGTCGCAGCGCGCGCAGCGCACTTCGATGCGGCGCATGCCGTGGCTACGGTCTTCGCGCATCTCCAGCGGCGCGCCGTCCGCGGGGCGGAAAAAGCTCGGCCAGCCGGTGCCGGACTCGAATTTGGCGCGCGAATCGAACAGGGCCGCGCCGCAGCACACGCAGTGAAAAATGCCGTCGCGGTGTTCGTCCCACAGCGCGCCGGTGAAGGCGCATTCGGTCCCGCCCTCGCGCGTGACCCGGTACTGCTCCGGCGTCAACTGCGCCTGCCATTCCGCTTGCGTCTTGACGATCTTGTCCACGTCCGCCTTTGCCGCCGTCACATGCGTTTCACATCACTCGCCTAGTCTTGTGGACGCGAGAACAGCCCTTCTCGTCCTTGGGCTCTCGTCAGCCCGCCCAGGCCAACGCCTGGGCTTTTCTTTTATGCTGGGCTGATGATAACAGCCCTGTATGTCGCCGCCGCGATTTCCGCGCTGCTGGCCATCGGTGCCGATTGGGAGGAGCGGCGCCGGCGCGCGTTCTATCTGCTCAAACCGTTCACCAGCGCGCTGATCCTGGCGGCGGCGGCTTGGGCCCCGGACACGGCGGGCCGGGTCTGGATCGTGGCTGCATTGGCGCTGTCGCTGGTCGGCGACGTGTGCCTGATGTTCGCCGGCGAGCGCTGGTTCGCCGCGGGGCTCGGCAGCTTTCTTGTCGCGCACCTGCTCTTGATCCGCGCGTTCCTGCTCGGCGTGCCGCTCGCCTGGCCGCCGGCCTGGACCCTGGCCTTGGTGGCCTATGGCGCCGCGCTCGCCGCCTGGTTGCTGCCACGCGCCGGCAAACTCAAGCGGCCGGTGGCCCTGTATTGCCTGGTGCTGCTGGCCATGGCGCTGGCCGCCGCCTTGCGTTTCCATGCCCAGGGCGGCCGCGCCGCGGGCCTGGCCTTGGCGGGCGCGCTGCTGTTCGTGGTTTCGGATTCGGCGCTCGCGCTGCGCCAGTTCGGCGGGCCCTACCGCGGTGCGCAGGCGCTGATTCTCTCGACTTACTGGCTCGCCATCGGGCTGATCGCTGCCTCCGTCTCGGCGAACCCGTAAATCGCGCTGCTATCATCCGGCGGTGCGAGGTTCCATCGATTCGGGAGCAGACCATGAAATGCGGGCTGTGCGGGGCCGTTTGCGCCCTGCTTTTGGCGAGTGCGGCCGTGCGCGCCGCTGAGACCCTCGGCGCGGGCATCGACCTGCAGTACCTGGACGATTCGGTCCGCGCCCAGGACGATTTTTACCGCCACGTCAACGGCAAATGGCTGGCGCAGACCCCGATCCCGCCGGACAAGGCCGGATACGGTGCCTTCGACATTCTCAGCGATGAAACGAAACAACAGCTCCGCGGGCTGATCGAAGCGGCGCAGCAGTCGCCCGACCCCGCCGATCCCGATCAGGCGCGCATCGCCGCGCTCTACACGAGCTTCATGGACGAAGCGCGCCTGGAGCAGCTCGGGCTCAAGCCCCTGGCGCCGGTATTCGCGCGCATCGACGGGATCCAGAGCAAGCGCGAGATTCCGGCGCTGATCGCCTACCTGTCGATGATCGGCGTCGACACGCCCTATGCGCCCTACGTGCATCAGGACGCCAAGGATTCGACGCGTTACGTGGTCGATCTCGCCCAAAGCGGCCTGGGCTTGCCGGATCGCGACTACTACCTGCAGGACGATCCCAAGCTCAAGAAAATCCGCGGCGAGTATCGCGCGCACATCGAAAAGATGCTCGCCCTGAGCGGCGATGCGCGGGCCGCCGCGCATGCCGACGACATCCTGCGCCTGGAAACCGCGCTGGCCAAGGTGCAGTGGACCAAGGTTCAGAACCGCGATCCGGTGAAGACCTACAACAAGGTCCCCATCGCCCAGCTCGCCCGGCTCGCCCCCGGCTACGACTGGAACCGCTATCTGCTCGATGCCGGCATCGCAGGGAAAGTGGATTACCTGGTGGTGAGCCAGCCGAGCTACATCCGGGGCTTCGACCGCCTGCTGGCCCGCACGCCGCTGTCCACCTGGAAGACCTATTTCAAATGGCACGCGCTGTCCGACTACGCGCCCTACCTTTCCAAGTCCTACGTCGAGGAGAACTTCGCCTTCTACCGCACGGCGCTGTCCGGCATCCCGCAGAACCTGCCGCGCTGGAAGCGCGGCGTGAACCTGGTGGAGAGGAGCATCGGCGAAGGGCTGGGCCGGCTGTATGTGGCCAAGTATTTCCCGCCGGCGTCCAAGGCGCGCATGGACGCGCTGGTGAAGAATCTGCTGGAGGCCTATCGCCAGAGCATCCAGACGCTGGACTGGATGAGCCCCGCCACCAAACGCAAGGCGCTGGAAAAACTCTCCAAGTTCACGCCCAAGATCGGCTATCCGAGCAAGTGGCGCGACTACACCGGCCTGGTGTTCGACGCCGAGGACCTGGTCGGCAACGTGATGCGCGCCCAGTCCTTCGAGTACCGGCGCAACATCCGCAAGCTCGGCCAGCCGATCGACCGCGAGGAGTGGGACATGACGCCGCAGACCGTCAACGCCTACTACAACCCCGAGATGAACGAGATCGTTTTCCCAGCCGCGATTTTGCAACCGCCGTTCTTCAATCCCCAGGCCGACGACGCGGTCAACTACGGCGGCATCGGCGCCGTGATCGGTCACGAGATCAGCCACGGTTTCGACGATCAGGGCAGCCAGTACGACGGCGACGGCAATCTCAACGACTGGTGGACCAAGCAGGATCACGAGCAATTCGCCGCCAAGACCGCGGCCCTGGTCAAACAGTACGAAGCCTGCGAACCGGTCCCCGGTTACCACGTCAACGGCGAGCTGACCTTGGGCGAGAACATCGCCGACAACTCCGGCCTGGCGATCGCCTACAAGGCCTATCAGCTCTCGCTCGGCGGCCATCCGGCGCCAGTGATCGACGGCCTCAGCGGCGACCAGCGCTTCTTCATGGGCTGGGCGCAGGTGTGGCGTGCCAAAGTGCGCGACAACGAGGCGATCCGCCGCATCAAGATCGATCCGCACTCGCCGCCGATGTGCCGCGGCAATTTCCCCTTGCGCAACCAGGAACCGTTCTACCGCGTCTTCGACGTGCGGCCCGGCGACAAAATGTATCTGCCGCCAGCCCGGCGCGTGACGATCTGGTGAGCGCTCAATCGAGCAGCGGCGAAGCGTCGTGGGGTCGCCAGGCGTAGCGCTCCAAATCGACGCGGCCGCGGACGAAAGCCACGCCCTCCGCGCGCAGGCGCCGGCGCTGCTCGCGCGCGGCGGGGCTGCCGTCCGGCAAGGCGATACGGCCCGCGGCGTTGAGCACGCGGTGCCAGGGCAACCCGGGCGTCGCCGGCGCCGCCCGCAGCACGGCGCCGACCAGGCGCGCGCGGCGCGGCAGGCCCGCCAGCCTCGCGACCTGGCCGTAGCTGGCCACCCGGCCGCGAGGAATCGCCGCCACCACCCTCAGGATCGCTGCCGCCGCAGCGTGCGCGCCGTTTTCGTGATAAGTTTTGCGCGGCCTCGAGGCCCGTGACGGGGAGAGACGCACGGATTCAGAGGCCATTCATGCAAGGGAGTGAATTATTGAACCTGCCGCCTCGCTCGCACCGCGAGCGAGCCACGGCCCCGCACCACATCATCCAGGAGAAGTCGATGAGTTCCAAACTGCTGTCCGCCATGCTGCTGACCACCGCCCTGTCCGCTGGCCCCGTGCTCGCCCAGGAAGGCACCCCCGCGACTCCGGCCGAACCCGCCACCCCGGCGGCCCAGGCTGCGACGCCGGCCGCGCCCGCCAGCGACGCGGCCGCGCCGAAGAAGGCGACCAAGCATGTCAAGCATCACGCGACATCCAAGAAGCACGCCACGAAGCATTCCAAGAAGAAAACCGCTCCCGCCGAGGAAGCAGCTCCGTCCGGCTCCAACTAAGCCGTCGACAACCCAGCGACGGGTTCAAGGCGACCGCCAACGCGGTCGCCTTTTTATTTTCGCGGAACCGGGATCGCAAAGCCGCGGTGTTCAGCGGTCATTCATGCCGCTCGGGCAAGCTGATCGCGCTCACGGCGACGCGCCGATGGGCGATGTGCCGAACGATCCCCATCAACAACCACACGGAGATTTGCGATGAAGAACCAATGGCTACTGGGAGCACTGCTGGGCCTGGGCGCGGCGGGCCTGTCGGCCACGGCGGCCGGCGCGGGCGCAAGCCTCGGCGTCGATACCCACAATGCCGGTGCACAAGCTGGGCTGGCCGCCGAGAGCTCGATCGATGTCCAGGCCGGCGCGTCGCACGGACTGGGCCTCGGTGCGGCGGTCAAGGACACCACCGAAACGGCCACCGGCGCCGTGAAGGACACCGCCAAAGCGACCGGCACGGCGGCCGCGGAGACCGCCCACTCGGCCAGGCACCTGGCCAAGAAAACCGCGCACGCCGCAAGCAAAACCGCCGGTGCGGTGAAAGCCGACGCCGAAGCGCAAGCCAAGGTGGCGGGCCAAGCCGTCTCGAATACCAAGGTCGAAGCCGGCGTTTCCACGTCCACCGACGCGCAGATTCAGCACTGAGCGCCGCGTCCTGACCCGCGCGCAACCCCGAAGGCGGCCGGTCCCCCGGCCGCTTTTTTTTGCGCGCTTTTTTGCGGGTTCGCTAACCGAACAGCTCGGCGCGGATCCGCTCGCGATGGGGGCCGGAAGCCCAGCGCACCAGCGCCGCGGGGCAGTGCTCGCCCGGCGCAAAACCGGCGGCGATCCGGTAGAGATCGGCCACGATGCGCTGGATGGCGCCGTGATACTCGCGGAATGCCGGCGCGTCGTTGGCGTGCATCGTCGCCAGCGTCTGCAGGAACACCTGCGGCGGCACGTAAGGTGCCAGACGCTCGAGAATCCGTTCCACCAGCGCGGCGTCCTTGTCCTTCTCGCCTTCGTCCATCAACAGCGCCACCAGTTTGGGATTGCCGCCCGAGGCGTTGGCCGAGGCCTTGCGCAGCTTGGCATCCTTCACGGAGTACAGCGCCGCCGCGAGGATCGCGAACAGCTCGTCGTAGGATTCCTCGGTGAAATTGGTATCGTCCGGCACCAGCCCCTTCAAACCGGGCTTGAGCGCCGCCAACAGGCCGGGGAACTCCTCGCTCAAGCGCGCGATCCGGCGATAGACCTTGGCATCCGACATCGTCCCTCTCCACAATGGTCGGGCGGCGGTGCCGCCCTGTTTGATGCGCGCAGTGTAGCAGCCGAGGCTTGCTATCATCCAAACCGAGCTGGCGGACGTACCGGAAACAACGACACATGAACCCCACCGCCGCGGAACCGCAACGCCTGATGATGCTGCTCGCCGCCGTCGGGCGTGGAGACGAACGCGCCTTTGCCGAGCTTTACCGGATTTCGGCCGGGCATCTGTATGCCCTGCTGCTACGTATTCTGCAACGCAGCGATTGGGCCGAAGAGGCCTTGCAGGATTGCTTCCTCAAGATTTGGCAGAAGGCGGAAACCTATGAACCCTCGCGCGGAGCACCTTTGACCTGGCTTCTGACCGTGGCCCGCTACCGCGCGCTGGATCTGTTGCGCATGAAACGCCCGGAAACGGAGCTCCCCGACGACGACGGCGCTGCAGCGCTGGAAGCGACCGCAGCGGGCGACGACCCCCAAGAGGGCGCCGCGGCGGCGCAATCCAGCGAGCGCCTGGCCGAGTGCATGCGACGCCTGTCCACAGAACAGCGGCGCAGCGTGCTGCTCGCCTATTTCCGCGGTTATAGCCATCCGGAGCTGGCGCGCGCGCTCCAGGCGCCCTTGGGCACCGTCAAAAGCTGGGTGCGGCGCGGACTGGCGCGGCTGCGCGAATGCCTGGAGGCTCAGACCGCATGAACCGTCGCGACCCAGCCTTGCGCAGCGCGCTCGCCGCCGAGTACGCGCTGGGCACGCTGCGCGGCGCGGCGCGGCGGCGCTTCGAGCGCCTCGTGCAAACCGACGCGGCGCTGCGCGCCGAAGTCTGGCGCTGGGAGGCACACTTGGCGAGCCTCGCCCTGCGTCTGCCGCAGCAGCAACCCGCGGCCGGCGTGTGGGCCGCGCTCGAACGCCGCATCGCCGCCAGCCGCCAGAGGCCCGCCCGGCGCGCCGAACCGCGGCCTGCGCCTTTGTGGCGCGTGTGGGCCGGCATCGCCGCGGCCGCCGCCATCGTCGCGCTGGTCTTGTTCACGCAATACCGCGTCGTGCCGCCCGGCTCTGCGCCGCCGGCCGCGCAGCGCGCCCAGTACGTGGCGCTGCTCAAGCTGCCGGATTCGAACATGCAATGGACCCTGTCGCTGGTGCCGGCGCGAGGCGAACTGCACGCCGTGGCCCGCGGCGAGTATCCGCAGCTCGGCGCGCACAGTCTGGAACTGTGGTGGATCTCCCCGCAGGGCCCGGTGCCGATCGGCCTGCTGCCGACGCGCGGGGAAGGCACCCTGGCCTTGCCCAAGGAACTCGCCAGTAGCCCCGCCATCACCCTGGCGGTGAGCCTGGAGCCGCCCGGCGGTTCGCCCACCGGCAAGCCCACGGGTCCGGTCCTCACTTCCGCGCCTGCCGACCGCGCGGGTTGAACCGATCAGGATGACGTCCTTCGCCTTGCTGGCGATCGACCAGGGCACGACCAGCACGCGCGCCATCGTCTTCGACCGCGAGGGCCGCAAACTCGGCTCGGCTCAGCGCGAGCTGCCGCAGTCGTTTCCGCAGCCCGGTTGGGTGGAACACGATCCTCAGCGCATCTGGGACGACACGCTTGCCTGCGTGCGCGCGGCGCTGGGCGAGGCCGGGCTCGCCGCCGCCGACGTCGCCGCGCTGGGCATCACCAATCAGCGCGAAACCGCGCTGATCTGGGAACGCGCCAGCGGCCGCGCGATCCACCCCGCCATCGTCTGGCAGGACCGGCGCACCGCCGAGTGGTGCGCGCGGCATGGCGAACCGACGCGCGAGCGCTGGCTGCAGGCCAAGACCGGGCTGCTGCTCGATCCCTATTTCTCCGCCACCAAGATCGCCTGGCTGCTCGACCACGTGCCGGGCGCGCGGACGCGGGCTCGAGCCGGCGAACTCGCCTTCGGCACGATCGACACCTGGCTGTTGTGGCGGCTCACCGCGGGCCGCGTGCACGCCACCGACGCGACCAACGCCTCGCGCACCCTGCTCTACGACCTGCACGCGCAGCGCTGGGACGAGGAATTGCTGAGCTTTTTCGACGTGCCCGCCGCGCTGTTGCCGGAAGTGCGCGACAGCGCAGCCGACTACGGCGAGACGGCACCGGAGCTGTTCGGCGCGCCGATCCCGATCCGCGCCATCCTCGGCGACCAACAAGCCGCCGTCGTCGGCCAGGCCTGTTTCGAACCGGGCATGATCAAGTCCACCTACGGCACCGGCTGTTTCCTGGTGCTCAACACGGGCAGCCAGCCCAGGCTCTCGCGCCATCGCTTGCTGAGCACCCTCGCCTATCGCTGCGCCGGCCGGGTTGCCTACGCCCTGGAAGGCAGCATCTTCGTCGCCGGTGCGGCGGTGCAGTGGCTGCGCGACGCGGTGCATCTGATCCGGCAGGCGGGCGAGTCGGAAAGTCTCGCACGCTCGATCACGGACACGCGCGGCGTCTATCTGGTGCCGGCCTTCACCGGTCTGGGCGCGCCGTACTGGGACCCGCAGGCGCGCGGCGCCATCCTGGGCTTGACGCGCGATTCCGGCATCGCGCACATCGTGCGCGCGGCGCTGGAGTCGGTGTGCTACCAGACCCGCGATCTGCTGGAAGCCATGCGCGCCGACGCGCCCGCGCCCACCGAGTTGCGCGTGGACGGCGGCATGGCGGTGAACGACTGGCTGATGCAGTTCCTCGCCGACGTCCTGCAACTCCCGGTGGTACGGCCGCAGACGGTGGAGACGACCGCGCTGGGCGCCGCGCTGCTCGCCGGGCTGGCCGCCGGCGTTTATCGCTCGCTGGAGGACATCGCGCACACCTGGCGCGCGCAGGCGCGCTTCTTGCCGCGGCTCGAGGCCGCGCGCGCCGAGGCGCTCTACGCCGGCTGGCGGGAAGCGGTGGCGCGCGTGCGCTCGGCGGCAGCGCGCGCCTGAACGCGCTTGCGCATGCCGAGCGCCGCGGCTAAGGTGCGAGGCCTCGTGAAAACCGCGCCATGAAAATCGTGATTCTCGGCGCTGGCCAGGTCGGCAGCACGCTGGCCGAAAATCTCGCCAGCGAAGCCAACGACATCACCGTGGTGGACCTCGACGCGCAAACGCTCAAGCGTCTGCAGGAGCGGCTGGACCTGCGCACCGTCCACGGTCACGCGGCCTATCCCGACACCCTGCGCCGCGCCGGCGCCGACGACGCCGACCTGCTCATCGCGGTCACCGACAGCGACGAGACCAACATGCTCGCCTGCCGCATCAGCCAGACCCTGTTCCACACGCCGACCAAGATCGCGCGCGTGCGGGCGGCGGAATATCATGCGGAAGAAGACAAGCTGTTCCTGCCCGACGCGTTGTCGGTGGACATGCGCATCAGCCCGGAACAGCTCGTCACCGAGGCGATTTTGCGCCTGATCGAGCACCCCGGTGCGCTGCAGGTGGTGGATTTCGCCGACGGCCGCGTGCGCCTGGTCGGCGTGCGCGCCTACTACGGCGGTCCGCTGGTGGGGCGCCAGCTCAAGGAACTGCCCAGCCATCTGCCGACCGGCGTGGACGCGCGCGTGGCGGCGATCTACCGCCGCGGCAAGCCGATCCTGCCCGAAGGGGACACCGTGATCGAGGCCGACGACGAGGTATTTTTCGTCGCCGCCGCCGCGCACATCCCCAAGATCATGGCCGAGCTGCGGCGGCTCGAGCGGCCGGTCAAGCGCGTCATGCTGGCCGGCGGCGGCAAGATCGGATCGCGACTGGCGCAGGCGCTGTCGGACAAGGTCCAGGTCAAGCTCATCGAGAACGACCGCGACAAAGCGCAGCGCCTGTCGGAAACGCTCAACCACGTGGTGGTGCTGGCCGGCGACGCCGCCAACGAGGCCCTGCTGGAAGAAGAGAACATCGACGACGTGGACGTGTTCTGCGCCGTCACCAACGATGACGAGGCCAACATCCTGTCGGCCATGCTGGCCAAGCGCCTGGGGGCGCGCAAGGCGCTGTCGCTGATCAACCGTCTGGCCTACGTGGACCTGGTGGAAGGCGGCGCCATCGACGTGGCGATCAGCCCGCAACAAGCCACGGTGTCGGCGCTGCTGGCCCACGTGCGCCGCGGCGACGTGGTGAACGTGCACAGCCTGCGCCGCGGCGCGGCCGAAGCGATCGAGGCGGTGGCGCACGGCGACCGCAGCAATTCCAAGGTCGTCGGCCGGCGACTGGAGGAGATCCGCCTTCCGCCCGGCACCACCATCGGCGCCGTGGTGCGCGGCGAAGAGGTGCTGATCGCCCACGGCGAAACCGTCGTGGAGGCCGAGGACCACGTCATCCTGTTCATCGTGGACAAGAAACGCATTCGCGATGTGGAAAAGCTCTTCCAGGTCGGGCTGACGTTCGTCTGATGGAAATCGCGCGCAGCAGAGGCGTCAGCCCCGACCGATTCGCGCGACCGCGGGTTGCGGCTTGCGCCGCTGCCGGTCAATCGCGCCAGAACGCGGGCGTCAGCGGCACCAGCAGAATGAACAACTCCAGCCGCCCGGCGAGCATCGCCACCGTACACACCCAGATCTGGAATTCGGACAGCGCGGCATAGTTCGACGCCGGCCCCACCGTGCCCAGGCCGGGACCGAGGTTGTTGACGGCGGCGACGACGGCGGAAAACGCCGACAGGAAATCCATCCCCGAGGCCACGAGCAGCAGGCTCAGGCCCACCACCGTGATGGTATAGAGATGGATGAAGCTGAACACCGACAACACCGTGCGCTCGGCCACCGCCTGGCCGCCGAGCTTGAGGCTGTAGACCGCGGTCGGATGCACCAGGCCATAGAGTTCGCGCGCGCTGTGCTTGAACAGCACCTCGGTGCGGATCATCTTGATGCCCCCGCCGGTGGAGCCGGCCGAGGCGGTCAGGCAGGACAAAAGCAGCATCCACAGCGCCGCCGCCAAGGGCCACTGACCGTAGTCGGTGCTGGAAAAGCCGCAGTCCGTGGCCAGCGACACGAGGTTGAAGCCGACGTAACGCAGCGCGGTCCAGTAAGAACCGTAGGTCCCGGCGAGCCTCAGGTACAAGGCCACCAGCAAGCAACTGCCGAGCACCAGAAGCAGCATGGCCCGCGCCTCGGGGTCGCGCAGGTAGGCGCGCAGACTGCGATCGCGCCAGGCGAGGTAATGAGTGGCGAAATTGATCGCCGACAGCAGCATGAACACCACCAGCACCGCCTCCACCAGCGGCGCCTGGAACCAGGCGATGTTGCGGTCGTGGGTGGAAAAAGCGGTCAGCGACAGTGCCGAGAAGGCGTGGCAGATCGCGTCGAACCAGCTCATGCCGGCAGCGCGCAGCGCGACCGCGCAGGCCGCGGTCAGCGTGCCGTAGATCAGCCACAGCGAACGCGCGGTCTGCTTGGCGCGCGGCGTCAGCTTGCTCTCCTTGATCGGCCCGGTCGCCTCGGCGCGATACACCTGCATGCCGCCGATGCCCAGCAGCGGCAACACCGCCATCGCCAGTCCGATGATGCCCAGGCCGCCGAGCCAGGCGAGTTCGCTGCGCCACAGGTTCACCGCGCGCGGCAGGAAATCCAGTCCGGAGAGCACCGTGGCGCCGGTGGTGGTCAGGCCCGACATCGCCTCGAAGTAAGCGCGGGTATAGGACAGGCCGGGCAGCGCCAGCCACAACGGCAGCGCGGCGACGGCCGCGAACACGATCCACGCCGCGACCACCAGCAGGTATCCGTCGCGCGTGCGCAGCTCGCGCCGCGCGCGCTGTCCAAGGCGGCGCAGCGCCAGGCCGAGCGCCAGCGCGACGGCGAGCGTCGCGGCGAAGGCGCGCCAGGCGTCTTCGCGATCCAGCGCCGCGACGAGGATCGGCGGCAGCAGGGCGAAGCCGAAAGCCAAGAGCAAACCGCCGAGCGGATGGGTGACGCGCAGAAGATGCTTGAACAACCCCTTTCCCTGATCGTCTGCGAGCGCGCAGTGTACACCGTCGCCGCGCGCCGACCTCGTGCGCCGGCGTTTTCCGCTAACCTACGCGCTGCGCCTCCGGTGGCCGCCATGTCCGTCTTCACGCCCGTCAGCCACGCCGAACTGCACGAGTTCCTGCGCGCCTACGACCTCGGCGAGCTGCTCGGCTTCCAGGGCATCGGCGAAGGCGTGGAGAACACCAACTACTTCGTGGACACCGCCGAAGGCCGCTGGGTGCTGACCCTCTTCGAGCGCCTGGAGCGCAGCGAGCTGCCCTTCTATCTCGGCCTGATGGAACACCTCGCGCAGCGCGGTTTCCCCTGCCCGCTGCCCGTGCAGCGGCGCGCCGGCGGCGTGCTGGCCGAGTTGAAAGGCAAGCCCGCGGCGTTGGTGCAGCGCCTGCACGGCGAGAGCGTGCTGTTCCCGACCCTCGCGCAATGCGAGGCGGTCGGCCGCGTCCTCGGCGAGCTGCACGTGCTCGCGGCCAGCTATCGCGGGCGCAGCGCAAACCCGCGCGGCGCCGCCTGGCGACGGGCCACGGCACAGGCGCTGCTGCCGCACGTCGAGCCGGCGGCGCGCGCGCTGATCGAAGAAGAGCTCGCCGCGCAGGCGCGGCTCGAGCTGGCGGCGCTGCCGCAGGGCGTGATCCACGCCGACCTGTTCAAGGACAACGTGCTGTTCGTGGAGGAGCGGCTGTCCGGCGTGATCGACTTCTACTACGCGTGCAACGACGCGCTGCTCTACGACCTGGCGGTGACGGTCAACGACTGGTGCGCCGAGCCGGACGGCCGTCTCAACGGCGCGCGCGCGCAGGCGCTGATCGCCGCCTACCGCTCGCGCCGCGAGCCGGATGCCGGGGAAACCGCCGCCTGGCCGCTCACCCTGCGCGCGGCGGCGTTGCGTTTTTACCTCTCGCGCCTCTACGACTGGACCTTTCCCCGCGCCGGCGACCTGGTCCACATCAAGGACCCCGAGCCTTACCGCCGCATCCTGGAACACCATCGCCGGGGCGTGCCGCCGCTGGCGTAGCCCGCTCGCCACACGGTGCCGCGAAGCGTGGGCGCGGGAGCGAGCCGCGCGGCCCTGAAATCACCGAGCAAACGCAAGCCCTCCGGCCCCTCCCGCGCACCCACAGCCCTTCAGGCTGACGCCGTGTCGGGGCCGGCTCACGGCTCGGCGAAGCGGCGCGCCAGCGCCTCCCACTCGCTTTCCGAGGAGCCGCTAGCCGGCGGGGCGCCGGCCTGGTGGTACCAGTAGTGCGCGTTGGACAGATCGCCTTCTTTGCGGTGCAGATAGGCGTGGATGCGCGCGCCATCCGCCGAGGCGATCTCCTGCGCAATCGCATGCGCGCCGTGCCAGTCGCCCTTGCGATCCAGCCACAATGCACGCAGCGGCGCAGACAGACCTTCCGGCGGCCGCTCGGCGTCGAGCGTGGCGAGGAACCCGGCGAAAGTGATGCTCATCCTCCAGCGCGTTCAGCAGCAGCGCGTGGCGCCGCGGCGGTAACGCGCATCCTGGCGCTTGCGGAAGAATTCCTCGCGCGAGAGGACCGGCGCGCCGGGATGATGCGCATGTTGGTGGCGAAGATAGGCTTCGTAATCGCCGACACCGGCTGCCGCGCGCAGGGTCGCCGCGGCGAGCGCGAACGCCGCGCGCAGACGCCGCCCCAGGGGCTCAGGACGAGGCCGGGACATAGGGCGACTCCGTCGCGGTGGGCGCGGCCGCGCGGGCACCGCGCACCGCGGCGCGCAGGCCCAGCAGGGCGACGGCCACCACCACCGCCATGAACAGCAGCGCGAGCGCCGCGTCCACGTGGTCGTTGACCACCACGCGGTGCATCTCGGCCAGCGAATGCGCCGGTGCCAGCACCGTGTTCTGTGCGAGCGCGTCGGAGAATTTCCGCGCGTGGGCGAGGAAGCCGACCTTCGGATCGGCGGAAAACACTTTCTGCCAGGCGGCGGTGAGCGTGCACGCCATGAGCCAGGCGGCCGGCAGCAGCACGACCCACAGATAACGCCCGCGTTTCATCTTGAGCAGCGCCACGCAGGCGAAGACCAGCGCGATGCCGGCGAGCATCTGGTTGGCGATGCCGAACAGCGGCCACAGGGTGTTGATGCCGCCGAGCGGATCGATCACGCCCTGGTAGAGGAACCAGCCCCAGCCCGCCGCGCACAGCGCGCTGGCGGCGACGTTGGCGAACCCGTTCTCGGTGCGCTTGAGCGCCGGATGCAGGGCGCCGGCGAGGTCCTGGATCATGAAGCGGCCGATGCGCGTGCCCGCATCGATGGTGGTGAGGATGAACAGCGCCTCGAACAGGATGGCGTAGTGGTACCAATAGGCCATCATGCCTTCGCCCGGCACCAGGCGCTGGAGGATCCGCGCCATGCCCACGGCCAGCGTGGGCGCGCCGCCGGCGCGGGAAAGCAAGCTGTTCTCGCCGATCTCCTGCGCGGTCTGCGTAATCAGCTCCGGCGTGACCGCGAATCCCCACTGCGAAATCACCCGGGCGGCGGATTCCGCGGTCGTGCCGATCAACCCGGCGGGACTGTTCATGGCGAAGTACACGCCCGGCTCCAGCACGCCCGCCGCGGTCAGCGCCATGATGGCGACGAAAGCCTCCATCAGCATGCCCCCGTAGCCGATCGGCCGCGCCTCGCTCTCGCGCGCGAGCATCTTGGGCGTGGTGCCGGAAGACACCAGCGAATGGAAGCCCGACACCGCGCCGCAGGCGATGGTGATGAACAGGAAAGGAAACAGTTTCCCCGACCACACCGGCCCGCTGCCGTCCGTGAAGCGCGTGAGCGCCGGCAGCCTCAAATCGGGCCACACCAGAAAAACCGCCAGGGCCAGCAGCGCCACCGTGCCGAGCTTGAGGAAGGTGGACAGATAATCGCGCGGCGCGAGCAGCAGCCACACCGGCAGCACCGAGGCGGCGAAGCCGTAAGCGATCAGCATCCAGGCGAGCTGCGGCCCGCTGAAGGTGAAGGCGGCCGCCCAGGCCGGATCGGCGGCGACGCGGCCGCCCAGCCACACCGAGACGAGCAGGAGCACGAGGCCGAGCGCCGAAACCTCGCCGACGCGGCCGGGCCGGATGAAACGCAGGTACAGTCCCATCAGCAGCGCGATGGGCAGCGTCATCGCCACCGTGAACGTGCCCCAGGGACTCACCGCCAGCGCCTTGACCACCACCAGCGCCAGCACCGCCAGCAGGATGAGCATGATGGCCAGGATGCCGACCAGGGCCACGGCGCCGGCGAGCGGCCCCAGCTCCAGCCGCACCATCTCGCCCAGCGAGCGCGCGTCGCGGCGCACGGACAAAAACAGGATCACGAAATCCTGCACCGCGCCGGCCAGCACCACGCCGGCGAGGATCCACAGCGTGCCCGGCAGATAACCCATCTGCGCGGCGAGCACCGGGCCGACCAGCGGGCCGGCGCCGGCGATGGCGGCGAAGTGATGGCCGAACAGCACCACCTTGTGCGTGGGCACGTAGTCCAGACCGTCGTCGTGCACCTGCGCCGGCGTGGCGCGGCCGTCGTCGAGCTTGAGCACCGTTTGCGCGATGAACCGGCTGTAGTAGCGGTAACCGATGGCGAAGGTGGCCAGCGCCGCCGCCACCAGCCAGGCGGCGTTCACCGTCTCGCCGCGATGCAGCGCCAGCACCGCCAGCGACACGGCGGCGGTCGAAGCCAGCGCCGCGCCGATTGCGACTTCGCGCAACCGCATCTTCACACCCGTTTCACCAATTCGCTGTAACGGCACAGGACTTCATCATGCGTCAGCAGCACCAGCGGCTCGCTGATCGTCTGAGCGATGAGCATGCGATCGAACGGATCGCGGTGGTGCAGCGGCAAATCGCGCACCGCGCGGGCATGGGCCCAGGTGATGGGCAGGGGCTGAAAGCCCGCGGCGGTCATGCGGCTCAGCAAACGATCCAGGTTGATTTGCAGCTTGCCCATGGCCGACTTGATGGCCATCTCCCAGATCGAAACGGCGCTGACGAAGGACGCCGTCGCCTGTTCCAGCAGAGCGCGCGCGGGCTCGGACAAGCTCGGGCTGTCCTCCATCGCCCAGATCAGGACATGGGTGTCGAGCAGCAACTTCACGGCCGCTCGCCGCTTTCGAACAGCTCGAGGGCCTCTTCGGTCAGCGGCGCATCGAAATCGTCGGCGACTTTGATCTCGCCTTTCATCAAGCCGAATTTGATCCGCGGAGGCTTGCGCTCGTCGAGCGGCACCAGCTTGGCCATCGGCTTGCCCGACTTGGAGATGACGAAGGTCTTACCCTTGCTGGCCTGATCGACCAGCTCGGAGAGCCGGGTCTTGGCTTCGTACAGGTTCAACTGCTTCATGACCGCGCCACGGGTTGTATTTCCACAACCAGTGTATGCGTTTGACCAACTTGGTCAAGTGCGGCCGGGCAGCGCGTAGCTGCCGGTGACGTGGGCGACCAGCGTGTCCTCGCCGGCGCTGCGCAGCTCCACGCGCATGACCGCGAGCTTGCGGCCGAGCTTGAGCAGATGCGCCTCGGCCAGCACGTCGGCCGGCTTGGGCTTGCGCAGGAAATGCAGGTTCATGTCCGCCGTCACCGCCAGCAGCTCCGGCCCGAGGTGGGCCAGCACCAGCGCGTACATCGCCGAATCCGCGGCCGTCATCAGCACCGGCCCGGCCAGCGTGCCGCCCGGCCGCAGCATCCACGGCTGGTATTGCAGCCGCACCACCGCGCGGCCCGGCTCCAGGCGCTCGATCGCAAAGCCCGCGCGCTCGGCCAGCGGCAGGCCGGCGCGGATCAGGCGCTCGACTTCGGCGGCGGCGAGCTTGAGGGCCGGCGCCGTGGCGGGATGCTGTGTCCTGTCGTTCATCGGACGTTTCAAGTCAGCAGGCGCAGCGGGAAACAGCGTCGGATCGCCTCGAAATCGCGGTCTTTGGTCAACAATTCATGCCCGCCGCGCAGACACAGCCGCGCGATCAGGCAATCGATGGTGGAGCGAAGGGTATAGCCGGCCGCGCGGCACACGCGGAAAATGCGCGCCGCCTGCACATAGTCTTCGCGTTCCAGTTCGCCGGCGCTTTCGAAACCCGTGAGCAGTTCGGCGACGAGCCGGGCCTGCCGTTCGGAGCGGATGCCGAGCAGAATCTCGGTCATGACCGGCCCGGGCACGGCGATCGGCTCGTCGCGTTCGATCGCGGCTACCAACTTGAGCGCTTCTGGCGAAGGGTGGCCGTTGAGATGGTCGATCCAGACCGAAGTGTCGACGATCAGCACGCGCGTTCAGCGCCGACGCGCACGCAGCGCGTCGAGATCACTCTCCCAAGCGACCTTGCCGCGCAGCGCGAGCAGGCGCAGGCGCTTGAGCCGCCGGGCATGATCCTGCAGCGCGGCGTTCACCGCCTCCTTCTTGGTCGCATAGCGCCCGAGCCGCTGCACTTGACCGAGGGCCCGTTCGTCCAATTCAATGTTGGTACGCATCGTTGAGCCTGGTGTAAGAATCGCAGTGAATTGTACACCTGCGCCGACTCGTGATGTGCTCATGCGTGCGCAAGGCGTTAATCCGCCAAGCCCATGACGAATGCCAAGGCAATGTTCAATCGGGCGATGTCCCGGTCGTCGAGATGACCGATGCGCCGCCCGATGCGTTCGCGACGGATCGTGACCGGCTTGTCGGCCATCACCTGGGATCGCCCCCGCAGGCCGTTGGTCGAGGACGGCTCGACGGTCACGCGGAAGTCGGGTGCATCGCTCAGCCCGGAAGTCATCTGGCAAACGACGACCGAGGCATGGCTCGCGGGAAACGCGTCGGTCTGCACGATCACGGCGGGACGCGGCTTGCCGCAGTCGCCGGCCGCGGCAACGGTGACCACGTCGCCGCGTCTCATCCTCCATCGAATTCCGAAACCGCCTCGATCCACTCCATGGCCGCGCGCTCGCGCTCGCCGCGCAGCCCAGCCACCTGCCTAGCGATGCGCCGGCGCACGGCGTTCGATCTGGCATCCGGCACCACGAGCCGCAATTCGCGCAAGCCGCGAGCGCGGCGCCGTTCGCGCATCGCCCTCATGCGTTCCGCCGCCAAGGCCATGACCGCCTCCTCTGAAAGCCGCAGAAATGTAACGCGTTACGAAGCGGGTTCGCAATGCGGCGTTCACCGCCTCCTTCTTGGTCGCATAGCGACCGAGCCGTTGGATCCGGCCGAGAGCCCTTCGTCCAATTCGATGTTGGTGCGCATCTTCCAGCACAGCAGCGCAGCCCGGATTCCACCGCGCGTCTGCGGGCCGCGCTTGCCGCCCGCCGTTCAGGGCCCCTGCGTTTGGGGCAGTTCCGTGGTGACCAAGGTGGGCGGCGGGATGACGGCGGTATCCATGGTGACGGTCGCCGCGCCGAGCTGCAGGCCCAGGATATTCAGCAGCGCATTGACCAGATTCAGCAGGGTGACGTTCACCAAGTCGAGCAGCGGCTCCAGCGCGGAGATCAGGCCATTGACCAGGTTGCTGACCAGTCCGACCAAGGCACCGAGCAGGCCGCCGCCGGTCTGCTCGGTCGTCAATCCGAGCTGAAGATGGACCGCCACCGGTGCGCCGACCGTCTGCGGGTTGTCGGACGAGGTATGCACGGAGGTCGGGGCGCCGTAGGCGAGATAGGTCGGATACTGCGGTGCCGAGCCGCTGGCGTCGAGCGTGACGGGATCGAAATCCTTAACGTCTTTGGGCAGGGACTCGAAGCTGCCGGACTTGGCGCCGACGGTGAGGTCGGTCAGCTCCAGGCCGAGCGTGAGATCGGTTTTTCCCAGATTGATCGGCAAGCCGATGCAATGGTGGAACAAATCCAGTCCTACGCAGACGTGGCTGGCATCCAGGTTGACTTCCGCCAGCGGCCAGGCGTTTGTGGAAGTATCTAGAGCGGGGACGTTGCCGCTGGTACCGACCGGTGGCAGCGAGCCGGTAAACGTGCCGACTTTGACGTCAGCGATGGCGGGAGAGGCGCTCAATCCCGCCGTCGGTGTGGTCTTGCTCGTGGTCGGGCAGGCCAGCGTATCCAAGCGGGCGACCGCCTGAGCCGCATTCACGTCCGCGCCAATATTGATCGGCCCAGGCGCAACGGTGATCGAAACGTTCAGCCCCAGAACGCCCAACACATCGAGCAGGCCATTCAGAATGTTATTGATCAACGAAAGCAGTCCCGTTAGCACCTGCCCCGCCTGCACGCGCAGTAGCACGCTGATTTCGGCGGTCCGGGCGCACTGGTCGGTGTCGGGATCGCCGCAGCTCTGGCCGGCGCGGACGAGGCCGCTGAACTGGGGCGGCTTGCCTATGTTGACGAAGACCCGGGCCGTGGCCACGCCGGGAACGTCCACATTCACCGGCAGTGCAATGGGCTGGACCCCGCCGCCGGGCGCCGCTTGGGCGGCCTGGCCCAAGGCCAGGATCAGATCGAGCAGGTCGACGAAAGGCACGTCGGCGACGATGGCGTCCACCGCGCCGAGGAGATGGCCCAGCGGCACGCCGTTGGGATTGGTGCTGGCGTTGGCGAGCGACTGGAGCAGGCCGGACACCGTGCCACTGACGACGCCGCTCAAAGCGCCCACCAAGCCGTTCAGAACGTCCGACAGCAGCGGGGTCTTGGTACTCAAGACCAGCGGGTCGGAGAGATCCTGGACATTCACGCCGACCGCCGTTGCCAGTTGCCCCAGCGAAACATTGACGCTGGCCAGTCCGGCGGTACTGCCCGCGACGTTGAGATTGATGATGTTGTTCACGCAGGCGGTGTCGCCGGGCCGGCACAGCAGCGTGCCCAGAAGCAGGTTGAGCACACCGCCGTTCAGCCCGGCCACCTGGGTGCCGAGATAGTAAGCGCCGCGCGGCGCCTGCTCCGCCGTCGCCGAGGCGTATAGCGTCTGCGGCGTAAAGGCGGCGAAGAATGGGAACTGATACGAACTCGTCGAGACATTGACCCGCACCGCGTTGATGTGGGAATCGCCGTCGGCCAGCGGAAAAAAGTGACGCTTTCCGTCGTCGTCCAATGTGCCCGGACCGCCGTGAGGGTTCCCCGCGTCGTCGATGATCTTCTGTCCCTTGCTGTCGTTGACCCAGCCCACCTCTACCGATTGTGCGCCGTTGATGCCGGTGAGGGCCGCCGGCGTCAGCGTGTTCTTGTTGGCATTGAGGCTCTGATTCACCGCCGCGGTGACCTCGGCCAGGCTGCCGGGCACGCCGTCGTTGCCGCAGCCACTGCCCACCTTCGCGCCCGCCAGCGCCGCCAGCACCGCCTGCTTCTGCAGGTCGCGCTGGGCGTAGTAGAGCTGGCCGATGTTGATGGCCAGCAGCGTGGCGGTGAGCAGGGCGACGAGCGCCACGGCGACGAACACCGCGGCGGCGCCGCGCTGGCGCGCAGGGCCGGACGGCGGACGGCGACGGATCGAATGAAGCTTCATGACGCGACTCCCTGCGGGTGCATCCACGCGGCTTGCGCCGCGCGAGCAAGCCTTATCTAAGACCGAACGGATTGCAATCGCGAGGCAGGCCGGATGAACGGCACGTCAGTTGCGCCGAACGGCGGGATATTCCGGCGTTCGCCCATCCCGCCGCCGCGCCGTGCCGGTTTCTCGCCGGCGCCCTGCGCGCCGATTGCGGCTGAAGCGCTTCAGACCAGCGCGCGACCGGCCAGCCGCTCCAGCACGCGCAACGGACTGCGGGCGGGATCGTACATGCCGGCCACCGGCAGGTGCACGGTCTGCTCGAACAGGTATTGCCCGCTCAGCGCCGCATGCGAGGTCTGGTCGGAGAAACAGATCCAGGTGCAACCCGGCGGAAACGCGATCGTCTCCTGCGGCGCGTGCTGCTGATAGTCCGGGTCCGCCTTCATGCGGTCGTGGAGCTCAAGCATGTAGTGATCGTAGCGGCTGCGGCGCGACTTGGTGATGCGCAAGGCGGCCAGCAGCGCCGCCGAACCGGGCAGCGGCTTCGATAGCTGCGGCATGAAACGCCGGGCCAGCGCCTCGAAGGGCTCGCCCACCCGCCACACCCGGGGCTCGCCGCGCGGATTGACGTTGGCAAACACGCGCAGGATGCGTTCCCCGTGGTTGGGCCGCGAGGGAAAGGCGTCCACGTGCAGGCGGGTGTCGTCCTTGCGCCAGGAGGTGGCGCGGCCGGCCACCGGCTGCGGCCGGAAGCTCGCGCGCGCGCCGCGCAGGTGCGCGGCATAGCCCGGCGCCAGGCGCTGGATCAAGCCGAGCGCCTGCCGGTGGAAACGCTCGATCAGCGCGCGTAGCGCCCGCAGATCGGCGTCGTTGCCGCGCGCGCCCTTGAGTCGCCCGTCCGCCGGGTCATAACTGATGTTCTTGGACTTGGGATCGGACCAGCGCGGATCCAGGAAATGGCGCTCCTCGGGTCGCAGCTCGAAGGCCAGCCGCGGCAGGTAAAGGACTTTGCCCGTCTCCAGCAGCGCGGCATAGCGCCGCGCCTGGTCGTCCGAGACCTCGGGCGACCAGGTCGCGATCGGGACTTCGACGACCTGCGACACGACGGCCGACACGACGCCTCAAAGCGGGCTGCGCCGGGCGAGCAAGTCGCGGATTTCGCCCAGCAGCTTCTCCTCCGCCGTGGGCGCGGGCGGCGGCGCGGGCGCGGCCTCTTGTTTGCGCTTCATGCGATTGATGGCCTTGACGAACAGGAAGATGGCGAACGCGACGATGACGAAATCGAAGCAGGCCTGAACGAATTTGCCGTAGGCCAGCAGCACCGCCGGGGTCTTGCCGTCGGCCGAGGCGGCTTTGAGGGTCAGTGCCAGATCGGTGAAGTTGATGCCGCCGGTGATCAATCCCAGCACCGGCATGAAGACGTCGCCGACCAGCGAGGAGACGATCTTGCCGAAGGCGGTGCCGATGATCACGCCCACGGCGAGATCCACGACATTGCCGCGCAGGGCGAACTCCCGAAATTCCTTCAGCATGCTCATGGCGCGCTCCCTTGGATGGATACCGGTGCCGATTCTACGGTGCCGTCGCGCCGGCGGCGGCGAGCTCCAGGCCCTGGCGGTAATACCGCGCCGCCTCCTCCGGGTGTTGGGTGTCGGCGCACAGCCGCGCGAGATCGAGATAGAGCCGGGGCGCCGGCCGCTGGCGCAGCGCCGCCTCCAGGTAACTGCGCGCCTTGCCCCACAGCTTGTTGGCGAGACAGGCGCGGCCGGCGATCGCCAGCAGCTCCGGCTTTTCGCCATAGCGCGCGAGCCACTCCTCGATCTGGGCGAGATGAGCGACGGGATCGGCCGCGTGCAGATCGCCGTACAACGACGCCAGCTCGGCGTCCCAGGACTGCGCCAGCCGCTGGGCGACGAAGGCCAGCGCCTCGGCGTCGGCGTTGACCCGCGCCAGGGCGCGCGCATAGTGGCGCGCCAGCTCCGCGTCGCCGCGCAGTTCGCCCGCCGAATCCCACAGAGCCTTGAGCCGGTCCAGGCGCGCGGCTTGCGCCGCCGCGCCCATCAGTTCGGTAATCGCGCGCAGACGCAGCGCGGCGGCGCGCGGCGTGCTCCAGGCGCTGCGCGTGGCGGGGTCGGAAAGCAAGGCGTGGAGCGCTTCCCAGTCGCCGAGCGCGGCCTGGCTCTCCGCCAGGAGTTCGATGACGTAGGGATGCCGCGGATCCTTGTCGCGCAGGCGCTGGGCGGTGGCGCGTGCGGCCTCGAAGTCGCCGCGCCGACGCTGCAGCTCGGCGGCGGACAGCAGCGTGGCGAACTCGGCCTCGGGCTTGTTCAGCGCGGCCAGCCGCAGGTAATGCTCGCGCCGCGCGGCGGCGTTCTGGCGCTGCGCCGCGCGCGCGGCGGCGAGATAGTTCAGGTGCGCGGCGCGATGATCGGCGGCGCGGCGCACCAGCTCGATTTCGGCGCGCCGCCAACGGCCTTCGAACAAGCGCTCCAGGCCTTTTTCGAAGGATTCCCGCGCGCGATCCTCGCGCCGGCGGGCCAGGGACGCGCGCAACGTGCCCGGCAGACGCACGGCCAACCCCAAAAGCCGCAGCAGCAGATAGACGACCAGGAACCACAGCGCCACGCCCAGCACCAGCACCGCCAGCGAGGTTTCCACCACCCAGGGACCGTAGTTGATCAGCACGTAGCCCGCGTCGGGCTTGAGCAGCAGGATGGCGCCCGCGCCCGCGGCGAAGACCAAGAGCAGGAACAGGAAGAAGAGGATCATGGGAGCGCGCGGCGCTTCAATGCGCTGGTGCGTCGAGATAGGCGCGCAGCAGATCGAGACTGCGGCTCAAGTCCGGCAGCGGCGGCGACAAGTCCAGCCCGCGCAGGCGTTCGATCTCGCTGCGCGCCGCGGCCACCCCCGGATCCTCGACCCGGTAATAGTCGTCCAGCCAGCGTGCGGCCGAGTCCAGCGCGCCGCGGAACGCCGCGGTGTCGCCTTCCAAGAGCGCCGCGCGCGCCGACTCCAACTTGAGCAGATAAAGTTGTTCCACGAGCGCTTCCTGTTCGGGCGGCAAGAGCGGCGCGAGCGGACGGTCGGTGCGGCGCACCACGAACACGGCACGCAGCAACTGTTTGAACGAAGCCCAGCCGCGCGCCCAGAAACCGCCGCTGGCGCTCGTTGGCGTCGCGGTCGTCACCGGCGCCGGCGGCAGACCCGGCCGGCTGCGCAGGGGCAAGGTGCTGGCGCGATCGATCAGGCCGTTGAGTGCCAGCGCGGCGGAATCGCGATCCGCCTGCGGCACCGCGAGCAGCGCGGCGCGCTCGTCGGCCAGCGCCTTGCGCACGTCATAGAGCCGTGGCTCGGACAAGCTCGCCAAGCGCTGGTCGGCCAGTGCCAACGCGGCCGCGGCGCCGTGCGCGTCGTG
The DNA here is from genome assembly GCA_019689635.1 of Nevskia sp. Classification (GTDB taxonomy): domain Bacteria; phylum Pseudomonadota; class Gammaproteobacteria; order Nevskiales; family Nevskiaceae; genus Nevskia. Next base: position 25,712 of record JADGHB010000018.1, read on the forward strand.
GGCGAGCTGCGCGCGCTCGTTGGCCAGCAGCAGCAACTGCTCGACCCCATACAGCTGCGCGCGCCGGCGACCGCCGTTGAGGTCGGCTTCCAGGCGCGCCAGCGCCTGGTCGGCGCCATCGGCGCGAGACTGGAGTTTCGCCACGTCGTCCTGGGCTTTGCGCAGGCTGTCGCCGAGGTCGTCTTGATGCTCGCGAAGCGATTCGAGCTCGCCTTCGGCGTCGGCCAGTTCGTGCGACAGGCGCCGCAACAGGGTTTCCTGCGCTGCGACCATGTCTTGGGTCTCGGCGCGCAGTTTCCACACGCGCCAGCCACCATAGCCCGCCGCGGCGAGAAACGACAGCGCGAGCAGCACCGCCAGGACCGCAGCCCACCGACGCCAGCGGCGCGGCGCGGGCGCACTCGGATCAAGGTTCATCGTAGAAGTCATGGCGGGAGCGATTTCGACAGCAGTTCCACGTAGGCCGCGTCGGCCACCCGCGACGGAAGCCAAGGTATTTTCGCGAACCCCAGTTCGCGCGCTTTTTCTACCACACGCGCCGAGGGCAGGGCCAGTTGCAAGGCGAATAGCCGCGCGCGCGCGTCCGCGGGCGTCAGGCGCACGAGATGCTCCAGCGCCTCGCCGCTGGAGACGATGGCGACTTCGGCCTGTTCCAGCGCGGCGCGCACGGCGTCGGGGCCGTGCGCCACCGGCACGCGGCGGTACACCGCAAACGCCTCGACGCGCGCACCCGCCGCGCGCAGGCCGTCCGCGAGCCGCGGCAGCGCATTCTCGCCGGTGAACAGGCGCACGCGCCGACCGGCGAGGTCGCGCAGCGCCGGCAAGGCCAGCAGGCTTTCGGCACCGCGGCTGTCCTCCGGCGCGACGGCGTGGCGACAACCGCAATCGCGCAGGGCGGCGGCGGTCGCCTGGCCCGCGGCATAAACCTGCGCCGGCCACCGGTCACCCATCGACGGGGCGGCGGCACGCACCGCGTTGGCGCTGGTGAAGATCCACACTTCGTCGGCGCGCGCCTCGCGCACCGCGGCGGCGAGTTCCGGCGCCGCTCGCGGCTCGATGGCGAGCAAGGGCAGGCGCAAGACGCGGCCGCCGGCTTCTTCGATCAGGCGGCACAGCGTTTGCGACTGGTGCGCCGGCCGCGTCACCAGCACGCGCAGGCCGGACAAAGACCGCACGGCGGATGGCTCAGGCATGGAGGTCCAGCCGGGCCAGGATCGCGCGGCCGCCGGCGGCCAGAAGCTGCTCGGCCAGGCGCTCGCCCAGTCGCGCCGCCTCGCGGCGCGCGCCCTCGATGGCCCCGCGCACCAGGCGCGAGCCGTCGGGCGAGGCGACCAGCCCGGTGAGCGCGAGGCGCGCGCCCGCCACCACCGCGTGGCCGGCCACCGGCACGGTGCAGGCGCCGCCGAGGCGGGCCCCGAAAGCCCGTTCCGCGGCGAGCCGCGCGGCGGAATCCGCATCGTGCAGGGGGGCGAGCAAAGCCCGCACCTCGCGGTCGTCGGCGCGGCATTCCACGCCGATCACGCCCTGGGCGATGGCCGGCACGAAAGTCTCTACGGAGAAACTCTCGCGGATGCGCGCGCCCAGTCCCAAGCGCACCAGGCCGGCGTGGGCGAGCAGGATCGCGTCGTACTCGCCGCGCTCGAGCCGGCGCAGGCGCGTGCCCACGTTGCCGCGCAAGTCCACGACTTCGAGATCCGCTCGCAGCGCGCGCAACTGCGCCTGTCGCCGCAGGCTGGCGGTGCCGACTTTCGCGCCGGCGGGCAGCTCGGCGAGGCTTGCGTAGCGCAGGGACACGAAGGCATCGCGCGGATCCTCGCCGGCGAGGAAAGCGGCCAGACACAGGCGTTCCGGAAGCTGCGCGGGCACGTCTTTCATCGAGTGCACCGCGAGATCGGCGCGATGCGCGAGCAGCGCCTGTTCCAGCTCCTTGACGAACAGACCCTTCCCCCCGCTGCTGGCCAGGCGCGATGCGAGCGCGCGGTCGCCCGCGGTGCTCATCGGCAACAGCTCGACGGACAGTCCGCGGTGGGCGCGTTCCAGCAGCGCCTTGACGTGCTCGGCCTGCCACAGAGCGAGCGGGCTCTGACGGGTGGCGATGCGCAGGCGCTTCAAGCGTCGTCGGCGTGTTGTTCGGCGCTCTTGCCGGAGGGCTCGCCCTTGTCGGCGCCGTCTTCGGTCAGGAAACGGCGCACCTCGGCCAGGCGCCGCCGGCTCACCGGCAACAGCGTGTGGGCATGGCGCACGCGCAACCAGTGCTGCGATTCGTCGGTCTTGCCGCGCTCCAGTCCGGCGATGAAGCGGGTGGCGACCAGCGCCTTGCGATGCACGCGCAGGAACCAGGGCGCGAAATCCTCCTCCAGCGTCTTGAGCGATTCCTCGATCAACACTTCGCCGTGCAGGTGGCAGACCGTGGTGTATTTCTGGTCGGCGAGGAAATAGACGATGTCCTCCGCCGGCACGCGCACCAGGCCTTCGCGCGTGGTGGCCAGCACGTACTCGCGTTTGGGCCGCGCGCCGGGCGCGGGCACGGCGTGCGGGCGCTGGGCGCGCGACAGCTTGCGCACGCGCAGCAGCGCCTCGCGCAACTTTTCCTTGCGCACCGGTTTGAGCAGGTAGGCGTCGCCCTGGGCGTCGAAGGCGGACAGCGCGTGCTCGGCGTAAGCGGTGATGAAGATGATCGCCGGCGGCGTCTCCTCCTCGGCGATACTCCGCGCCACCTGCAGTCCATCCACCGCGCCCATGCGCACGTCGAGCAGCACCACGTCCGGCTCCTCCTCGCGGATCAGCTCGAGGGCGGACTCGCCGTCGCCGGCCTCGCCCACCACCTCGTAACCGGGGAACTCGGCAATCAGCCGGCGCAGGCGCTCGCGGGCCAGTGGCTCGTCGTCCACGATCACCACTCTCATGGCGCTTCTCCCGCTTCCATGCTCTCTGAGCTGTGCAGTACGAACGGCAGCCGCAGGCGGGTGCGGAACAGCGGACCGACCTCGCTGTTCTCGCGCCCCATGACCAGGCGCGCGCGGTCGCCGTAGATCAGCTTAATACGCTGCGCGATATTGTTCACTGCCGTCCCGGTTCCCTCGGTGCGCGGGCCGGCTTCCGGCGGCGGCAGGGGGTTTTCCACGTCGAGGATCAGGTACTCGCCCTCGCGCCGGCTGCTGACGTGCAGAAAGCCGCGCGCGCGCAGCCGCGAGACGCCGTGGTGCACGGCGTTCTCCACCAGCGGCTGCAGCACCAGGCGCGGCAACTGGGCGTCGAGCGTGTCCTCGGCGAGGTCCCAGTTGACCAGCAGCTTGTCGCCCAGGCGGATCTCCTCGATGCGCAGATACCCTTTGACGATCTCGATTTCCTCGCGCAGCGTCACCAGCCGGTTGCGCGCATCCAGGCTGACGCGGAACAGGTCGGCCAGGTCCACCACCATCTCCTCGGCCTTCTCCGGTTGCGTGCCGATCAGCTCGGCCAGGCTGTTGAGCGAATTGAACAGGAAATGCGGCCGGATGCGCGCCTGCAAGGCCAGGTAGCGCGCCTCGGACTCGGCGCGCGCCTGTTCCTGCCACTGGTGGCGCTCCCAGAAATAACGCAGCAGCATCAGCGAGACGATGGCGCTGATCAGCAGGTTGCGGATGGTGAACGGCCACGGCGTGTCGCCCAGCGGCACGCCCAGTCCGAAGGTCTGGTCCAGCCACCAGGCGGCGAGGCTCAAGCCCAGGGTCACGAGCAGCAGCAGGCCCCAGCAGACCAGGAACACGAGCTGCACCGTGGCCAGCTTGAGGAAACGCCGCGCCGCGCACAGCACGGCGGCGCTGCACAAGGCCATCCACTGCAGGAACAGCGACAGCGAGACGAAGCGCAACTGCATCGCCTCGTTGCCGGCGGTGCTGGCCAGCGACAGCACGATGACGACCATCTCGATGGCCAGCGCAAGCTGCGCCAGCGCGCGGCCGGTGCAAAAGTTGGGGATCAGGCTGCCGGTGAACTGGGGCCGGATTTGCGTGCGCTTCATCCCCGAAGCCTAGCCGAACTGCCCGCGCTCGTCGCGCAGCGCCGGACGCGTCGAAACCGTACAATTCCGCCCTCCGCCCCGGCCGCCCCGCCATGCCCAGATCCGGCAAAACGCCTCCCAAGCCGCCTCGCAAAGCGCCCGCCAGGCGCTCCGCCCGGCGGGCGGCGCCCGCGCCGCCCACACCGGCCGCCGGACCGGAACGATTCCCGGGCGAGTCCCCAGGAAAATTGTGGGGCGGTCGCTTCGGCGAACGCACCGACGCCCGGGTCGAGGCCTTCAGCGAATCGGTGAGCTTCGACCGCCGGCTGTGGCGCCAGGACATCGTGGCGAGCACCGCGCACGCGCGCATGCTGGCCAAGGTCGGCGTGCTCTCGCTGGGTGAGGCGGCGGCCATCGTCGAGGGTCTGGAAGCCATCGCGCGCGACATCGAAGCGGGCCGCTTCGAGTGGAAGGCCGAACTCGAAGACGTGCACATGAACATCGAAGCCGCGCTCACCGAACGCATCGGCGCAGCCGGCAAGAAGCTGCACACCGGCCGCAGCCGCAACGACCAGGTCGCCACCGACCTGCGCCTGTACGTGCGCGAGGCCATCGACGAACTGACGGCGCTGCTCGAGGCCGCGGCGGCGGCGCTGCTGACGCTCGCGCAGCGCGAGGCGGACACGGTGATGCCGGGCTTCACCCACTTGCAGATCGCCCAGCCGGTGTCGCTGGGCCACCACTTGCTCGCCTGGCGCGAGATGCTCGTGCGCGACCGTGCGCGCCTCGCCGACGCCCGCCAGCGCGCCAACGTGCTGCCGCTGGGTTCCGCGGCGCTGGCCGGCACGGTGTATCCGCTGGACCGCGAGTTCGTCGCCGAGCAACTCGGTTTCGCCGCGCTCAGCGAGAACTCCCTGGACGCGGTGTCGGATCGCGATTTCGCGGTGGAATTCTGCGCCGCCTGCGCGCTGCTCATGGTGCATCTGTCGCGCATTTCCGAGGAGCTGATCCTGTGGGCCAGCCCCTTGTTCGGCTTCGTGCGCCTGCCCGACCGCTTCTGCACCGGATCCTCGATCATGCCGCAGAAGAAGAACCCCGACGTCCCGGAACTGGTGCGCGGCAAGACCGGCCGGGTGATCGGCGCTCTCAACGCGCTCTTGGTGCTGCTCAAAGGCCAGCCGCTGGCCTACAACCGCGACAACCAGGAGGACAAGCCGCCGCTGTTCGATGCCCACGACACCGCGGCCGCCTGTCTGCGCGTTTACGTCGCGCTGCTGCCGGAGCTGCAATTCGACCGCACGCGACTGCGCGAGGCCGCGGCCGAGGGTTATTCCACCGCCACCGACCTCGCCGATTACCTGGTGCGCAAGGGCGTGCCCTTCCGCGACGCCCACCACGCCGTGGGCCAGGCCGTGGCCTACGCCGCCGCGCGCGGCTGTGCGCTCGACGCGCTGAGCCTCGAAGAGCTGCGCCGCTTTTCGGACCGCATCGAGGCCGACGTGTACGAGCACATTCGGCTCGAAGCCTCGCTCGCGGCGCGCCGGACCTACGGCGGCACCGCGCCGGAGCAGGTGCGGGCGGCCATCGCCCGCGCCCGCGGCCGGCGTTAAACTCGCCAAGCGCGCTGCGCGCGTCCCTACCAGTGAGGATCGGATGAGCGCCATACCGAACGCAAGCGAAGCCGCCGGCCTCGTCGCCCCGGCGCGACCGCCGCGCGATCTGCCCAAGACGGCAGCCGAGGCGCTGCGCACGTTTTTCTCCTTCGCCAGTCCGCGGATCCTGTTGCTGCTCTCCGCCGGCACGCTCGCCGCGCGGCTCGCGCTCGGGGATTGGCGCTGGATCGATGGGCTCATCCCCGCCGCGCTGCTCGCCTACTGGCCGCTCAACGAGTGGCTGATCCACACCCAGATCCTGCACCATCGCCCGCGCCGCATCGGCCCGCTGCGCTGGGATTACCGGGTCGCGCGCAAACATCGCGAGCACCACCGCGATCCCTGGCACCTGCCGCTGGTCTTCATCCCGCTGCACATCTTCTGGCTCGCGCCGCCGATCATCTTCGCGCTGGCGTTCTGGCTGGCGCCGGACGCGCCGCGCGCGCTCACTTTCCTCGCCGCGTATTTCGTCCTGGCGCTGCACTACGAGTGGTGCCACTATCTCGCCCACATCGGCTGGTGCCCCCCTCTGGCGTATTACCGCCGCCGCGTGCGCGAGCACCGGCTGCATCATTTCCGCAACGAGAAGCTGTGGTGGGGCGTGTCGCTGGGCGCCGCCGACCGCTGGTTCGGCACCGCGCCGGATCCCGACTCGGTCCCGCGCTCGCCCACCACCGGCACGTTGGGGATTTCCGAGCGCGTTTAATCCCCGCCGCGGTTTTGCGCATCCAAGGGTTTTCCGCCCGGCGGCGGAACTGCCTTGCCGTACGCCGGTCTTTGGGCTTTCCAAGAATGAGTTTCCAAGAATGAACAAGGGGGCTTTCGTGTCCGCACTCATCCGTCGCGCCGGCGCCCTGCGCTCGGTGCTGAGCCTGTGTTTGCTGTTTGTCGCCGCCACCCTTCCGGCGCGCGCCGCAAGCGATCGCACGCTGATGCGCTTCCCGACCCTGCACGGCGACACCATCGTGTTCGAGGCGCACGGCAACCTCTGGCAGGTCGGCCGCGCCGGCGGCGTGGCGCAGCGGCTCACCAGCGAGCCGGGCTACGAGCTGATGCCGCGCTATTCGCCGGACGGCCGCTGGATCGCCTTCACCGGCCAGTACCAGGGCAACCGCGACGTGTACGTGATCCCCTCCGGCGGCGGGCCGGCGCGGCGGCTGACCTTCCACTCCGACGTGGTGGAAGACGCGCCCACGCGCTGGGGCCCGGACAACATGGTGGTGAGCTGGACGCCGGACGGGAAGAACATCGTGTTCCTGTCGCGGCGCGAGGCGTGGAACTCCTGGTACGGGAAACTGTTCGAAGTGCCGCTCGCGGGCGGACTGCCCAAGGCGCTGCCGCTGGATCGCGGCGGGCTGTTGAGCTACGGCCCGGACGGGCACACCATCGCCTACAACCGCATCTTCCGCAACTTCCGCACCTGGAAGCGCTACGACGGCGGTCTGGCGCAGGACATCGACCTCTACGACTTCCAAACCAGGAAACTCACCCATCTCACCGACTGGACCGGCACCGAGACCGCGCCGATGTGGTACGGCCACGTGCTGTATTTCCTCTCCGATCACGACGCGCAGCGGCGCGCGAACCTCTGGGCCTACGACTTCGACACCAAGCAGTTCCGCGAAGTCACCCACTTCACCGACTACGACATCGACTGGCCTGCGCTGGGCGACAGCGGCATCGTGTTCCAGCAGGGCGGCGACCTCTACGTGCTCGACCTGCCGTCGGAACAATTGCACAAGCTCGAGGTGCGCGTGCCGGACGACGGCGTGCACACCAACCCGCGCTTCGTGGACGGCAAGAAGTTCATCCGCGACACCGACGCCGCGCAGCAGACCGACTACGATCTCGCGCCCAACGGCAAGCGCGCGCTGTTCGTCGTGCGCGGCGATCTGTTCAGCGTGCCGGCCGAGCACGGCGCCACCCGCGACCTCACCGAGACCAGCGACGCCGACGAAGACCATCCGGCCTGGTCGCCGGACGGCACCCAGGTGGCCTACACCACGGATGTCGACGGCGGGCAGCAGCTCGCGGTGCGGCCGGCCGAAGGCGGTGCCGAGAAGATCCTCACCCACTTCGACAGCGGCTTCTTCTACCAGCCGCTGTGGTCGCCGGACGGCGGCAAACTCGCCTTCTCGGACAACGAGCACCGGCTGTGGATCCTGGACGTGAACGGCGGTGCGACCCGCTCCATCGCGCAGGATCGCTACAACGAGATCCACGACTACGCCTGGGCGCCCGACGGCCGCTGGCTGGCCTGGAGCCAGACCGACGAAAACCAGGTGCGCTCGATCTGGCTGTACTCGCTGGCATCCGGCCAGGCCACGCGCATCAGCCGCTCGCGCGACAACGATTTCTCCCCGGTCTTCGACCCGCAGGGCAAGTATCTCTACTTCATCTCCACCCGCCACGAGAACCCGACTTTCAGCGAGAGCGAGTTCAACGTCGCCACCCTGAAGATGACCGGCGTCTATGTCGCCACGCTACGCGCCGACGAGCCCTCGCCGTTCGCGCCGCGCTCCGACGAAGGAAAGGTCGAGAGCCCCAAAAAAGACGCCAAGAAGGATGACCAGGACAAGGACCAGGGCGAGCACGAGGGCCAGGAATGGAAGCCCGGTGCGTCCCAGCCGATCCACATCGATCTCGACGGTCTCATGCAGCGCGCCGTGCCCTTGCCGATCCCCGCCGCGGACATCGCCGGCCTCGACGCGCGCCGCGGCAAGGTCTATTACTTCACCACGCCGCCGCAAATGATCGAGGGCAAGCTGCCGGGCGAGAAATCCGCGCTGCACGTCTACGACATGAAGGAACGCAAAGATGCGGTGGCGGTCGAGGATCTCGACAGCTATCGCCTGTCCGCCAACGGCGAGAAGGTGCTGTACAAGAAAGACCAGGACTGGTTCATCGTGAACGCCAAGCCGGCGGAGGGCGGTGCCAAGGAGGACAAGAAACCGCTGGACCTCTCGCACCTGCGCCTGCGCGTGGAGCCGCGCGCGGAATGGCGCGAGATGTTCGAGAACGCCTGGCGCCTGGAGCGCGATTTCTTCTACAACCGCAAGATGAACGGCGTGGACTGGAACGCGGTGCATGCGGCCTACGAGAAGCTTTTGCCCCTGGTGGGCTCGCGCGAGGATTTGAACTACCTGATCGGCGAGATGCTGGGCGAGCTGGGCAACTCGCACACCTACGTCGGCGGCGGCGATCCGGACAACCCCGCCCTGCGCGTGCCCACCGGTCTGCTCGGCGTGGACTTCGGGCTCGACGAAAAATCCGGCCGTTACTATTTCGCACGGATCTACCGCGGCGACAACACGCGCCCCGACTACCGCTCGCCGCTGAGCCAGCCCGGCCTCAAGGTGAAGGAAGGCGATTTCCTGCTGGCCGTGGACGGCCGCGAGCTCAAGGCGCCGACCGATCCTGACGCGCTGTTCGTCGGCAAGGACGATGGCCCGGTCAAGCTCACCGTCGCCGATACGCCGCAAGGCAAGCCGCGCGACCTCGTGATCGAGCCGGTGAAGAAAGAGCTGCCGCTGCGCGAGCTGGCCTGGATCGAGCACAACCGCGAGACGGTGGATCGCCTGTCCGGCGGCAAGATCGCCTACGTGTATCTGTCCGACATGGAAGCGCTGGGCATGGAGCAGTTCGTGCGCCAGTTCTACAACCAGCTCGACAAGCAGGCGCTGATCGTGGACGACCGTTTCAACGGCGGCGGCTTCATCGACCAGATCGTGCTGGAGCGGCTGCGCCGCATCCTGGTCGGCATGTCCACCAACCGCGAACAGATCGGCCTGCCGATCCCGCAGCAGTTGATCGCCGGTCCCAAGGCCTGCCTGATCAATCATTACTCCGCGTCCGACGGCGACATCTTCCCGTTCTATTTCCGCAAGTACGGCCTCGGCCCGCTGATCGGCACGCGCACCTGGGGCGGCGTGCGCGGCATCCGCGGCTACTGGCCGCTGCTCGACGGCGGTTACATCACCGTCCCGGAGGACAGCCTCTATGGACTCGATTCGCAATGGGTGATGGAGAACCACGGCGTCGATCCCGACATGAAAGTCGAGACCGATCCGGGCGCGCTGCTCGCCGGGCACGACGCCCAGCTCGAAGCCGCGGTGAACTACCTGCTCGGCGAACTCAAGAAACACCCGGGCGGCCTGCCCGCGCCGCCGCCCTTGTTGCCGGCCTATCCGCCGGCGGGGCACGAGTGAGCGCAATGTTCAAGCGGCGGCGGGATTCCCGCCGCCGTTTTTGTTTCGTCTCGATACCTGCGCGGCCAGCGCGCCCGCAGGCCTACTGCGGGCGCGGCGGGGCTTCCAGATAGCCGCCCGGTCGTTGTTTTCGGATCAGCAGGTTCTTGAACTCCCACTCGGCTTTCGCGTCGAGCGTCTTCAAATAACGCACCTCGCCGCCGATCTGCACCGCGATCGGCGCGCCGTTGTCGAACAGCACGCGATTGCCCGGCAGGCGCGGCACTTTCTCGCCCGGCGTCAGCACGCCGACCAGATTGAGCGGATCGGCGGCGGACAGGCAGACGCGCTGCGATCCTTCTTCGCCGGCGGCTCGACGCAGCGGCGCGACCGCCTCGGGCAGCGCGAACTGTTCGCCGGAGAACCCGGAAACGAAGCGCCCGCCACGAATCTCGCCGCGCGCTTCCAGCCGCCGATAGACGTAAAACAGCTCGCGCCAGGGCGGCAAGCCGTCCTCGCGCTCCAGCAGCTTGCGGAACACCACGCCGTAGCGGCGCAGCAGCACCCGCGCGATGTGCTCGACGTGCGGCTCGGCCAGCGCGTCGGGCGCGCGCTCGACCGGGCGCGGACGGCGCGTCAACGACCAGCGGCCCGCTGCATCGAGATCGGCGGCGCCGCGTCCCAGGCCGTAACCGCGCCGGCGCAGGCGGTTGCGGCGCGCGCCCGGCATGACCAGTCCGCGCAGACCGGCGAAGGAATCGCAGTGCACGAGACCGTGGCTGACCAGTTCGCCGAGCGCATCCTCCAGCTCGGCGCGGATCAGGCCGCTGTCCTGCGCCAGGTCGGAGAAGAACGAGGCGCCATGCGCGCGCAGGGCGTCGAGCACGCTCTGCGCCTTGGGGCTGAGCGCGGGCGACGGCGAGGGCGCGCCGAGCACGGTCTGCCAATGGACCAGCGCCGCGCGCTCGCACAGTACGATGGGCGTGGTGCGGATCGGGCCGCTCCTGCGCTTGTCCTCGCCGGCGGCGCCACCGCTTGCCGCGGGCCGCAGCCAGACCACGCGGCCGGCACTGCACAGCTTGTCGAGCATGTCGGGCAGGTAATGCTTGACGCGCGCCGGCAGCAGGTCTTCCTCCCAGGCCGCGGCCGGCACTGCGCAGCCTTCGAGGCGGCGCAGCGCTTCGAGCAGCCCGGCTTCGTTCTCGCCGCGCTCGTCCTGCGCGCCCGAGCCGGCCAGGCGATGCCAGCGGAACAAAAAGCGCAGGAAGGCGGCCGGCGGCACCGGCTGGATCTCCTGGCGCCGGCGTTCGCGCGTGTAGCGGTGCATGCGCGCCAGCAGTCTTCGTTCGCACCACTGCTCGGTGCCCTGCTGCTCGAAGTCCCCGCGCATCGCCGCGCCTGCGGCTTCGAGTTGCCGCAGCGCAGCCTGCACCGCGTCCGCCTTCAGACCCAGCGGCGCGGCGAGTTCGGCAGCGGTGGCGGGGCCGAGGAGTTCCAGCCGGCTGTGCAGGATGTCCCGCAGCGCGTCTTCGGGCGCAGGCCGTGTTTCGGCGACCGCGCGGATCGCGGGCTCAAGCTGCGGCCACAGCGCGAGGAACTCGTGCAGACGCTCGGCGGCGACCCACAGCGGCGCGCCGCCGGACGGCTCGAGGCGCACGACGCGCCGCTGCCGCTCCAGTTCCGCCGCCAGCGCGCGCCAGGCAACGGTGGCGCGCGCCAGCTCGTCCTCGGTCAGAAACGCGTGCACCACCAGCGCGTCGTGCAGCTCGTCGGCATTGCCGGCCTCCGGCCGGGCTTCGGCGCGCACCTGCGCGATCGCCTGCGCGTCGAGGCGGCCGAGGTCGGCGGCGCTGCGCGCGTCCATCAGCGGCGCCGTGCGCACGGCCCGCGTGCGGCGCTCCTCGGCGGCGCCGTCGTCGAGGAAGGCGTAGGGCCGCGCGTTGAGGATGGCGTGTGACAAGGGTGAAGGCGCGGCCAGATCGCAGGCGAGGACGCGCACGCGGCCTTCCTCGATGCGCCGGAGCAGGCGCTCGAAGCCTTCTACGTCCATGACCTCGTGCAGGCAGTCGTCGAGTGTCTGGCGCACCAGCGGGTGATCGGGGATCTCGCGCTCGCCGACGATGTTCTCTAGGCAAGCCCGGCTGGCGGGGAACACGGAAGTCAGCAGGTCTTCCGCGTCCGAGCGCTGGAACTGCGGCGGCGTGCGCGTGCCGTTGCGCATGCGCGGCACGGCCAGCGCGACGGTGGCATTCCAGCGCCAGCGCGTGGGAAACATGGGCGCGTCGAGCAGGGCCTGGACGAGCAGCTCGCGGACGCCGGCGGACTTGAGGAAATCCTTGACCTCGATCAGCGGAAAGCTGTGTGTGGGGCCGAGCGACAACACGATGGAATCCTCCAGCGCGCTCGCCTGCAGCTCGAAGTTGAACTTGCGGCACAAGCGCTTGCGCAAGGCCAGGCCCCAGGCCTTGTTGACGCGCGAGCCGTACACCGAGTGGATCACCAGGTGGGTGTCCCCCACTTCGTCGAAGAACCGTTCGAGGACGATGGTGTCCTCGGTCGGCAGCGCGCCCAGCGCGGCCTTGGACGCGGCGAGGTAATCGGCGAGCTGCCGAGCGGCGCCGGGCGACAGATGCAGCGCCGCGCGCAGCCAGCGCTCGCATTCCTGGGCGCCGTCCGCAAGGCGCGCTTCGGCCGCGGCGCAAAGGCGCGAAACGGCGTGCGACAGCTCGTCGCTGCGTCCCAGCCCCTCGCCGAACCAGAACGGGATGTTGGGCGGCTGGCCCTTGGCGTCCTCGACGTACACCTTGCCGGTTTCGATCTTGGCGATGCGGTAGGCGGTGTTGCCGAGCTGGAAGATGTCGCCGGGGATGCTCTCGAAAGCGAAGTCCTCGTTGAGCGTGCCGACCCGGTGCTCCTCGGGCAGCAGCACCACCTCGTAATCGAACTGATCGGGAATGACGCCGCCGTTGGACAGCGCCGCGAGCCGCGCGCCGCGCCGCGCGCGCAGCACGCGGTTGACCGCGTCGTAGTGCAGCCAGGCGCCGCGCCGCCCGCGATGCGTCACGTAGCCTTCCGCCAGCATCCGCACCAGTCGCTCGAAATCCGTTGCGGACAAATCCCGGTAAGGCTGCGCCCGCTTGATGCAGGCGAACAGGTCTTCGAGCGGCCAGGCGCGGCAGGCGCACTCGGCCACGATCTGCTGCGCCAGCACGTCGAGCGGCGCCCGCGGCACGCGAATGCGATCCAGTTCCCCGCGCTGTACGGCGTCGAGCAGCGCGGCGCACTCCAGGAGGTCGTCCAGCGCCAGCGGAAACAGCCGGCCCTTGGGGATCGCGCCGAGCTTGTGGCCGGCGCGGCCCACGCGCTGCACGAAAGCGCTCATGGAGCGCGGCGAACCGAGCTGGCAGACGAGATCGACCTCGCCGATGTCGATACCCAGCTCCAGCGAACTGGTCGCCACCAGCGCCTTGAGCTGCCCGGCCTTGAGGCGCCGCTCGGCCTCGAGCCGATGTTCCTTGGCCAGCGAGCCGTGGTGTGCGGTGACCTGCGCTTCGCCCAGACGCTCGGCGAGATGGCGTGCGACCCGCTCGGCGATGCGGCGCTGATTGACGAAGACCAGCGTGGTGCGGTGCTGACGGATCAACTCGGCCAGGCGATCGTAGAGTTCGCCCCAGACTTCGTTGGCCATCACCGCGGTGAGCGGGGCGCGCGGAAGTTCTAGCGCCAGGTCGCGCTCGCGCACGTGGCCGGCGTCCACGATCTCGACGTTCTCCTCCCGCATCCCGATGAGGTAGCGCGCCATCTCCGCGATGGGCTCGACCGTCGCCGACAGGCCGATGCGCACCGGCCCCTGGCCCGACTGCGCCTGGGCGCACAGCGCCTGCAGGCGTTCCAGCGACAGCATCAGGTGCACGCCGCGCTTGTTGCCGGCCAGCGCGTGCAGTTCGTCCACGATCACGGTCTTCACCGAGCCCAGCATGCGTCGGCCCGAATCGGCGGTGAGCAGCAGGTAGAGCGACTCCGGCGTGGTGACGAGCAGGTGGGGCGGCGTCTTGCTCATGCGCCGGCGCTCGGCGGCCGGCGTGTCGCCGGTGCGCACCGCGTCGCGGATGGGAACGTCCGGCAAGCCCAGTTCCAGAAGCCGGGCGCGAATCCCGGCCAGCGGTTCCTGGAGGTTTTTCTGGATGTCGTTGGACAGCGCCTTGAGCGGCGAGACGTAGAGGACATGCACCTCGTCGGAGAGTCCTTGCGCCAGCCCTTCGACGACCAGGTCGTTGAGCGCGGACAGGAAGGCGGCCAGCGTTTTGCCCGAACCCGTGGGCGCGGCGATCAGCGCGTGGCGGCGCGCCGCGGTGACCTGCCAGGCCCGCGCCTGCACTTCGGTCGGTCGGCCGAAGCGTGCGGCGAACCATTGTGCGACGGCGGGATGGAAAGCGCCCGATGCAACACCGTTTGCCGGCGCGGCGGCGGAGAAGTCCAGGCGGGCTTGCATGGCTACATTATCGGCCCGCGCCCGGGCGCTTCAAGCGCACGCCGACGGGAGGCTCGGCAGATTCGCTAGGTCAGATAGGTATAGCCCGACAAGCCCGCTTCCAGCTCGGCCAGCAGCGCCGTCTTGTGCGATTCCGCAAGGGCGCTGCGCGCGAACTTGCGGCGGTAGCTCTGGGCCAGGGCCTCGGGCGCGAAATGCACGTAGCGCAACAGCTCGGAGGTCACATCGCCGTGCTCGGCGCCTTCGAGCCTCCATCCGCCATTCTCCACCACCACGTCCACCGCATTGGTGTCGCCGAACAGGTTGTGCATGTCGCCGAGGATTTCCTGATAGGCGCCGACCATGAAGAAGCCCAGCCAGTACGGCTCGCCGGGCTTGAGCGCGTGCGCCGGCAGGGTCGGCTCCGGACCCGTGCGATCCACGTAGGCGTCGATGCGGCCGTCGGAGTCGCAGGTGAGATCGCACAGGGTGACGCGCAGGTCCGGCGGCTCGTCCAGGCGATGGATCGGCAGGATGGGGAAGATCTGGTCGATGGCCCAGGCGTCCGGCACCGACTGGAACACCGAGAAATTGCAGAAATACTTGACCGCCAGTTTCTCGCGCAGCTCCTCGAGCGCCTCGCGGTGCGCGCGCACCTCCGGATCCAGGCGCGGCGCCGCGGCGCGCAGAATCGAGAAATAAGCCTGTTCCGCCGCGGCGCGCTGCGGCAGGGTGAGCGCGCCGTGAGTGTATTGCGCCTGCGCCTCGGCGAGCAGCGTGGCGGCATCCTGCAGGCTTTCCAGCGGCTCGCCCGCGGCCGCCTCGGCGAGCAAGTCGTGCAACTCGCGCAGCACCGGGGGATCGTCCGCCGCGGGCGCCGGCGGCACGCCATCCGGCACGGATTCGCGGTCGATCACCGAGGTGATCAGCACCGCGTGGTGGGCGGTGAGCGCGCGCCCGGACTCGCTGATGAGATCCGGTTCCGGCACCTGGCTTGCCGCGCACACGTCCTTGAGGGTGCGCACGATGGTGCGCGCGTATTCGCGCGGGCGGTAGTTGGCGGAGCAGTACGAGCGCGAGCGGGTGCCCTCGTAATCCACGCCCAGTCCGCCGCCCACGTCCACCACCTCGACCGGCGCGCCCAGCCGCCGCAGCTCGGCGTAAAAGCGCGCCGCCTCGCGCACGCCGCGGGCGATGTCCTGAACGTTGGCCACCTGCGAGCCGAGATGGAAATGCAGCATGCGCAGCGCGGAAAGCTGCCCCGCCTCGCGCAGCGTCTGCAGCGCCTCCAGCACCTGGACGCTGGACAGGCCGAACTTGGATTTCTCCCCGCCGGTGTTCTGCCACTTGCCGGCGCCGATCGAGGCCAGGCGCACGCGCAGGCCGAGCAGCGGCGCGACGTCCAGGGCGCGCGCCTGTTCCAGCGCCTGCTCCAGCTCGCCGGGCTTCTCGATCACGATGTACACGCGATGGCCGAGCTTGGCTCCGATCAGCGCGCGTCGCAGGTAGTCGCGATCCTTGTAACCGTTGCACACGATCAGCCCGCCATCCGGGGCCACGCCCAGCACCGCCGCCAGCTCCGGCTTGCTGCCGGCTTCCAGCCCGACGCGCGCGCCGCCGTGGCGCACGATCGCTTCCACCACGCTGCGCTGCTGATTAACCTTGATCGGATAGACCGCGGTGTAGCGGCCGCGATACGCGTAGTCGGCGATCACCTCGTCGAACGCGCCGGTCAGCGCATCCACCCGATCGCGCAGGATGTCGGTGAAACGCACCAGCACCGGCAGCGCCAGGCCCTCGCGTTGCAGGCGGCGCGCCAGCTCGTACAAGTCCACCGCCACCGGCGAAGCGTCGCGGAAGGGGCGCACCTGCACGTGGCCGTGATCGCCGACCTCGAAATAGCCTTCGCCCCATTGCGGCATGTTGTACAGCCGCTGCGCATCGGCCGGGGTCCACGCGGGGCTACGGGAACGGTCATTCATCGGAATGCTGCCTGCCTTTATACTCGCGCCTCTTCACGAGGAAGCCCCATGTCTCTGGACAGCCGCTGGTTCACCGAAGTGGTCGAGCAGACCGGCACCGCATTTTCGCTCAAGCTGGGCAGCCGCGTACACGCCGAACGCACGCCCTACCAGAACATCGAGATTTACCGCACCGAGACCTTCGGCTATCTGATGGTGATCGACGGCTGCACCATGGTCTCCACGCGCGACAATTTTCTCTACCACGAGATGATGTCGCATCCGGCGCTGAACTCGCACCCCGACCCGCGCGACGTGGCCATCATCGGCGGCGGCGACTGCGGCACCCTGCGTGAGGTGCTCAAGCACCCCGAAGTGCGGCGCGCCGTGCAGGTGGAGATCGACGAGCGCGTGACGCGGCTCGCGGAACAATACTTCCCCGAGCTGTGCGCGTCCAACGCGGACCCGCGCGCGCAGCTCCACTTCGGCGACGGCATCGCCTGGATGAAGAACGCGCCGCCAGAAAGCCTGGACCTGGTGATCATCGATTCCACCGATCCGGTGGGGCCAGCGGAAGGTTTGTTCGGCGCGAAGTTCTACCGCGACTGCCTCAAGGCGCTGCGCCCGGGGGGCCTGTTGGTGCAGCAGTCGGAATCGCCGCTGCTGCACCAAGAGTTGATCTCGCAGATCCACTACCACCTGCGCGAAGCGGGATTCGCGCGCACGCACCTGTTGCACTTCCCGCAGCCGATCTATCCTTCCGGCTGGTGGAGCGCCTCGCTGGCGCAGAAATCCGCCCAGCCGCTCGTCGAACGCCTGGAGCCCGACCGGCTCGCGGCCCTGGATACGCGGTACTACAACGCCGCCATCCACCGCGCGGCCTTCGCCCTGCCCAATTTCCTCCGCGAGACGCTGGCTGCGTAGTCCCGCCGCCGGCTCCCACGCTAGCATCCCCATGCTGCGCATGGGGCCCCTGCACGCGGCTCGCGGCGGTACTACAACGCCGCCATCCACCGCGCGGCCTTCGCCCTGCCCAATTTCCTCCGCGAGACGCTGGCTGCGTAGTCCCGCCGCCGGCTCGCGGCGTTTACTCGGCCGGCGGCGCTTCGGATCCTCCGCAATTCAGCTCGAGCCAGGACTGCGTCCGCTCGATCAGCTTCTGTTTTTCTTCCGCCGTGTAGGTGTGCGTGCTGCCCAGCGCGTCGGTCTCGGTGATGGCGGCGGCGTTCTGGTAGCGCGTGAGCAGCTCGCGCTTTTGCTGGCATTCGGCGGCGCGCTGCGCAGCGATCTCGCTGACCGCCGGCGCAGCGGTGGAGGGAACGCTGTTGATCTCCACCGCCTGGGCGTTGGGCGCCGGCTGGTCGCTGTAGTGGACCTGGCCGTTCTTGTCCACCCAGCGATAAACCTGATCGGCGGCGGCTGCGCCCGCGAACAACAGCGCGGCCCATGCGATTCGCGCAAATCCCGCGTCGCTCCTGCCCATCGTTCGCTCCGAATCGACTGATCGGGATTAGTATGAGGCGATGCCCATGAAACCCGCAAAGGCCCTGGTCTGGACGCTGATCCCGCTCGCGGCTTTAGTGACCGCGGGCGAGTTCGCGGCGCACGATGCCTTGACGCGCAGGATCGCAGCCTTGCGCGTGCAGCAGCAGCCGTGGCTGCGACTGCGCGTCGGGCGCGAGTGGATCTGGCCATGGGGTGCGGCGCAACTCGACGACGTGCGGCTGGCGCCGCAGGACTGGTACAACGCGGTCTGGCAATTGCCGCTGGGTTACGAGGTGCAAATCGCGCAAGTGGTGATCGACCGACCGCGCTGGCATCTCGGCGGCGCGCAACGCGGTGCGCTGGTCTCGTTCGATCTGCACGTGCGCGGGCTGCGCCTCCCGGTGCCGGAGCGCTGGGGCTGGAGCTACACGCTCGGCGCGCCGGGCGATCCGCTCGCGCGCCCGCCCAGTCTCTACGAGCTGGGCTACCGTGAACTCGAAGCCGAGGCCGATCTGCGGCTGCAGCCTGCGCCGTTGCAGCATCGCTTGCGAGTGGACGGCGCGGTGCGCGTCGCGGACCTCGGCGATTTCGATACGCGATGCACCCTCGAGGCGGGCTCCGAAGTGCTGGATGGCGACACGCGCCGCCTGGGCCTGCGCGACTGCCGACTTTCCTACCGCGATCGCGGCGCGGTGGCGCGCTGGCAGCGGGCGCTGGCGCAGCGCGCGGGGCTGAGCGAGCCCCAGTTCGAAGATTGGCTCGCCAAACGCTTCCGGGACTGGGTGCGGACTGCGGCGCTTCCGCTGGATACGGGCAGCCTCGCGGCCTTCGACGATTTCCTGCGCGCCCCGCACGCCGCCGTTCTCACCAGCGCGCCGGATGCGGCGGTGCCCTTCGATGCGCTGCGCGCGTCCCCGCCGGCCGCCTGGGTGCGGATGCTCGGCTTACGACTGCGCCCGCGAGCCAGCGACTGGTGATGAAATCAGATCGCGCCCACGCCGGCCTCGCCGGTTCGGATGCGCACGGCCTGCTCGAGATCGTAAACGAAGATCTTGCCGTCACCGATCTGGCCGGTTTTGGCGGCTTTCTGGATCGCCTCCACCGCCCGATCCACCTGTTCCGGCGGCAGCGCCACTTCGATCTTGATCTTGGGCAGCAGATCCACCACGTACTCTGCGCCGCGGTACAGCTCGGTGTGACCTTTCTGGCGGCCGAACCCGCGCACCTCGGTCACGGTCATGCCTTGCACGCCGACTTCCGCCAGCGCCTCGCGCACCGCGTCGAGCTTGAACGGCTTGATGATGGCGATGACCATTTTCATGACGCGCTCCGGGTTTCCGAACGCGAGGATTTTACACCCGATCGCGCGCAGCTCATCGTCGCACCGCCAAAAAAACGGGCCGCGCGAGGCGGCCCGTGGATGCGGCCGGGGGTATCTAGAGATTGAGACCTTTTTCGTTGTGCAGCGCCAGATCCAGACCTTCGGTCTCCTGTTCTTCGGTGACGCGCGCGCCACCGGTGAGCAGGCCCGCGACGGTCATCGCGATGAAGCTGGCGAGGGCCGAGACGATGAGGGTGATCGCCACGCCTCCGCACTGGATCCACACCTGGTGGCCGATGCTGGTGGCGTTGGCGGAAAAGCCGGTGCCGCCCAGGCTCGGCGCGCAGAACACGCCGGTGAGCAGGGCGCCGACGATGCCGCCGACCGCGTGCACGCCGAAGGCGTCGAGCGAATCGTCGTAGCCTAGCGCATGCTTGAGCTTGGTCGCGGCGAGGTACGGAATCACGCCGGCCGCCACGCCGATCCACAGCGCGCCCACCGGCCCGACGAAGCCCGAAGCCGGCGTGATCGCCACCAGGCCGGCGACGGCGCCGGAAGCGATGCCCAAGGTGGTCGGTTTGCCGCTCATGAGCCACTCGGCGAACATCCAGGCCAAGGCCGCGGTGGCGGTGGCGATCTGGGTGACCGCCATGGCCATACCGGCAGCGCCGTTGGCAGCGACGGCGGAACCGGCATTGAATCCGAACCAGCCCACCCACAACAGCGACGCACCGGTCACGGTGTACGCCAGGTTGTGCGGCGGCATGGCCACCGTACCGTAGCCCTTGCGCTTGCCCAGCACCAGCGCGCCGACCAGGCCCGCGATGCCCGCGTTGATGTGCACCACCGTGCCGCCAGCGAAGTCGAGCTGTCCGCGGTCGCCGAGGAACGAGCCCGGCCCGCCCCACACCATGTGAGCGATCGGCAGGTAGGAGAGCGTCCACCAGATCGTGATGTAGATCAGCAGCGTCGAGAACTTCAGGCGCTCGGCGAACGAGCCCACGATCAGCGCCGGGGTGATGATGGCGAAGGTGAGCTGGAACATCGAGAACACGGTTTCGGGAATGGCGTTGGGCACGCTGGCATTGGGCTGCCACAGCGCCGCGACGTCGACGTGGTGCATGAACGCCTTGTACAAGCTGCCGACGAAGCTGTAGTGGTTGACCACGCCGGCCGTCATCCCGGAGTTGTCGAAGGCCACGCTATAGCCGTAGATCGTCCACAGCACCGTGATCAGGCAGGTGATGGCGAAGCACTGCATGATCGTCGCCAGCACGTTCTTCGTCCGCACCATGCCGCCATAGAACAAGGCCAGGCCTGGGATGGTCATCATCAGCACCAGCGCCATCGAGGTCAGCATCCAGGCGGTATCGCCGGTGTTGAGCTCCGGCTTGACCGTGGCGGGGGCCGCGGGTGCTGCGGCGGGCGCGGCTTCGGCGGGCGCTACTGGCGCGGCGGTCGAGGACGCGGCGGGCGCCGCTTCGGTGGTGGCCCCCGGTGCCTCAGCAGGCGCAGGCTGGTCGTCGGCCAGCGCCGCGCCGCCGGCAGCCAAGGCCGTGGCGAACAGCGCCACGCGGACCAGTTGGATGAGCGGATTCATTGTCGTATGGCTCCTTAAAGTGCGTCTTTGCCGGTTTCGCCGGTGCGGATGCGGATGGCTTGATCGAGCGTGGCCACGAACACCTTGCCGTCGCCGATCTTGCCGGTATGGGCCGCTTTGGTGATGGCCTCGATCGCCGAGTCCAGCTTGTCGTCGGCGACGGCGACCTCGATCTTCACTTTCGGCAGAAAATCGACCACGTACTCCGCGCCGCGGTACAGCTCGGTGTGACCTTTCTGGCGACCGAAGCCCTTGACCTCGGTGACGGTGATCCCGGCGACGCCGATCTCCGAGAGCGCCTCACGCACCTCGTCAAGCTTGAACGGCTTGATGATGGCAGTGATCAGTTTCATGGCTAACAACTCCTTAGGGTCTTGTGCAGCAGGATTACCCCGAACTTGGTGGTGCGCCGCCCATTGCCCCGTGCGGCCCCCTGCTCAAAGCACGGAGCGTGCCAAGCCTGCGCGCTAGGACATTTTCGCCAGTCGCCGTGCGACCGGATGCGGGTCACGCGACCGGGGCGGGCTGCGCGCTAGACTGAGCCGCAAAGGAGACCCCCTCATGCTCGATCCCAAGCAACTGGAAGATTTGGCCGCGCGCCTGGCGCGGGCCCTGCCGCCCGGCCTCAAGAACCTGCGCGCCGAGCTGGAAGACAATTTCCGCGCGATCCTGCGAAGCCGCCTGGAGCGCCTAGACCTGGTCAGCCGCGAACGCTTCGAAACCCAAGCCGAGCTGCTGGCACGCACGCGGGCCCGCTTGACGAAACTGGAAAAACGCCTCAAGGACCTGGAAGCGCGGCTGGGCGGCGAGGGGCCACGCGACGCCGCAGACGGGCAAAAACCGGGCGCCCCCACGTCCTGAGGCCGCCGTCGAGGTTCTCCTCATGTCGGTGGCCACGGTCTACAGCCGCGCGCAGAATGCGCTGCACGCCGATCTGGTGACGGTGGAAGTGCATCTCGCGCCGGGCCTGCCCGGGCTGTCGATCGTCGGTCTGCCCGAGGCGGCGGTGCGCGAATCGCGCGATCGCGTGCGCGCCGCCATCGCCAATTGCGGCTACAACTTCCCCAACCGCCGCATCACCGTCAACCTGGCGCCGGCCGATCTGCCCAAAGAGGGCGGCCGCTTCGACCTGCCCATCGCGCTGGGCGTGCTGGCCGCCTCCGACCAGATCCCCGCCGAACGCCTGCGCGAGCTGGAAGTATTGGGTGAGCTTTCGCTGACTGGAGAAATCCGTCCGGTGCGGGGCGCGCTGCCCGCGGCCCTACAGTGCGCCAAGACGGGGCGTGTCCTGCTCCTTCCCGAGGCAAACGCAGCGGAAGCTTTGCTGGCGAGCGCCTGTCCGGTCGTCGTGGCGAACCAACTTGGTGCGCTGTGCGCCGATCTGCACGGCGGGCAACTGCGCAAGGCGGCAGCCCCCGTCCTGCCCGCGCTCGCCGAGGCGCTGCCCGATCTCGCCGAGGTGCGCGGGCAACTCGCCGCCAAACGCGCGCTGGAAATCGCCGCCGCCGGCGCACATTCCCTGCTGATGTCCGGTCCGCCGGGCGCCGGCAAGAGCATGCTCGCGCAGCGTCTGCCCGGCATCCTGCCGCCGCTGACCGAGGAAGAGGCGATCGAAGTGGCGGCGATCGCCTCCGTGAGCAACGGCGGCTTCGATCTGCGGCAATGGGGCCGGCGGCCCTACCGCGCGCCGCATCACACCGCCTCCGGCGTGGCGCTGGTCGGCGGCGGCTCCAACCCGCGCCCCGGCGAGATCACCCTCGCCCACCACGGCGTTCTGTTCCTCGACGAACTGCCGGAGTTCGACCGCCAGGTGCTGGAAGTGCTGCGCGAGCCCCTGGAGAATGGCCATATCACGGTTTCGCGCGCCGCGCGCCAGGCGGATTTCCCGGCGCGCTTCCAGCTCGTGGCGGCGATGAATCCCTGCCCCTGCGGCTGGCTGGGCGATGCTTCCGGCCGCTGCCGCTGCACGCCGGATCAAGTCGCACGCTACCGTGCGCGCATCTCCGGACCGCTGCTCGACCGCATCGACCTGCAAGTGTTCGTGCCGCGGGTGGAAGCCGCGGCGCTGTCCTGCGCCACACCGGCCGCGGCGGAAAGCAGCGCCCAGGTGCGCGCGCGGGTGTGTGCGGCGCGGGAACGTCAACTGGCGCGCGCCGGCAAACCCAACGCGCGGCTCACGCCCAAGGAACTGGAACGCGACTGCCAGCTCGACGAAGCCGCGCGGCAACTGCTCACGACGGCGCTCTCGCGGCTGCAGCTTTCGGCGCGCGCCTACCACCGCGTGCTCAAGGTCGCACGCAGCATCGCCGACCTTGCCGGCACAGACGCAGTCGCCGCCCCGCACATCGCCGAGGCGCTGCGCTACCGCCAGCTCGATGACCCGCAGTAACAGAAAGGGCCGCTTCCGCGGCCCTCGCACCACGCGCCCGCCAGACCTCTAACTGGCGTTGCCGAAGGTGTAAATCGCCTTGACCCCGACGTTGCCCTGACTTTTCGACAGGCTGTCGCCTGCGCCGGTGCAGGCTGGAAAGCCTGCACAAGGATCGGGGAAGTTTTTGTCGCCGGAGAAGTCGTAGCGAAACTCGCCGAGCAGCGTGACGTTCTTGACGGGCGAATAGCCCACGGTGGCGGTGATTTCCTCGAGATCCGACTTGCCGGCACTGTCGCCGCCCGGCGTGAGGTTCTTGGTCTTGAGATATTCGCCGCGCAGGCTGCCTTTCCAGGCCTCGGAGAACTGATAGTTCAAATATCCGGCGACGCCGTAGACATCGACGTCCACGTGATTGCCGACGAAGCGCGCATAGTCCCCGTTACCGACCAGTTGCAGCTTGTCGGTCAACTGGTATGAGGCGACCAGGTCGAGGAAATTGGTTTTGGTGCCGCTATCCACGCCGTAGTAGTCGTAAGCCGCCAGCCCCAGTTTTTTGTCGCTGGACGCATAGGACGCGCCGGCCTCGACGGTCTTGGTCTTGTCGGTATCCAGCGCGTCGCCCGAGAGCGCACTGTTGGCCAAGCCCAAGTAGAGCGTCGTGCTGCCCAGGGTGTAGGCCGCGCGCACTCCGGTATGCACCAGCGGCTCGGCCAGGGTAAACAGCAGCGAGCGCGAAATATTGCTGTCCTGGCTGTCGTCGATCACCTCAGCGCCGGCCAAAGTCACGTAGCGGCCGCCGATGACCGTCAAGCTGCCGCTCGCGTATTGCAGGTAACCCTGGGTCAGCGCGAAATCTCCGCCACCGCTGCCGTACGAGCCATTGATGACTTTGGCGTCGCTACCGGCGGTCACGGTGACCAGCCCGCCGAAACCGGAAGTCGGCAGTCTAGACAGGGTCAAGGCCGCCTGATTGAACTCGAAGCTGTTCGCGTCGTAGTCGAAGGCGCGGTAGGCGAGTAGCTGACCGTTGTTGAAACCGGCGGTGTAAGAAGCGCTCAGATGCCCAGTCGCGGTAATCCCGGAGTTGGTCAGGATCTCGTCGAGCGTCGGCCCCGCCGCCGCCGCGAGGACCGGACATCCGGCGAACGCCGCCGTGGCCAACAGCCCCAGGTGCTTGTTTGTCATGACACTCCTTGAACGGTGTGGTCGCTGAACGATGCAGCGAAAGTCACTAAGCACGGGCTATGCCAAACCGCATCAGACCGGGCTTTAGCTGGCTCGCCTCCGTCACGAGGTCGCCCGAAAATCCGAGGCTGAGCTTGATGGAATCTGCGCTGGCTGGCGGTTTCACCTGGGATCTGTTCCCCGGATTTTCGGGCTGATCGGCGCCGGCCTGACTGCGGGGCCGCCGGCTTGGGCTTCACTCAACCGATGGAACCACCATCGGTTTCGTTCCAGCCCGGCGCCGGCGACCTCCTCGACCGACGGCCAGTGCTCGATCCCCTCATGACGGATGCGGGCCAGCCCGCGCACGATAAAAACGGCCGCGTGAGGCGGCCGTCGGAACAACGAAGCGGCGTCGCTTACTGCACGTTGGACTGCTTGAGCATGGTCTCGATCGCCGATTTCAATTCGGCATCGGTCAGATC
>JADGHB010000048.1 GCA_019689635.1 Nevskia sp.
ACTTCATGGCTAGCCTGCGATAGGCCTTCTTCAGCTCGTCTTCGCCGGCGTTGCGACTCACGCCGAGGACTTCGTAATAATCGCGCTTGCTCACTCGGCCACACCCTCGTCGTCGATGCGCCGCTCACGGACGATGTGCGGCGCCGCGACCCGCACGTGCGGGATTTCGGAAAACCACGACCGCACTCCGGAGAACGCTTCCAGCCGCCCGCCCCTCATCCCGAATCGCCCGTGCCGTGATGTGTGCCGGATACACAAGCGCCGGATCAAGCGGCGCTCGCGCGAGCGCCGGCTTGCCTCCGGCGAGCCCGTTCCGCTTCGCTCAAGACTAAGCTTTCTTGCCTTCCTTGACTTCGGTGAACTCGGCGTCGACCACGTCGTCGTTCTTCTTGGGCGACTCGCCGCCCGAGGCCGCGCCCGTGGCCGTTGACGACTGCGCCTTGGCATAGGCGCGCTCGGCGAGCCTGGCGGAGGCCTGCGCGAGCGCCTCGGTCTTGGCGGTGATCGCGTCCTTGTCGTCGGTCTTGAGGGCCTCGCGCAGTTCCTTGATCGCCTCTTCGATTTTTTTCTTCTCGTCTTCCTGCACTTCGGCGGCGAGATCCTTGAGCGATTTCTCCACCGCGTGGACCATCTGGTCGCCCTGGTTGCGCGCGGTGATCAGCTCGTTGAACTTGCGGTCTTCCTCGGCGTGAGCCTCGGCATCCTTGATCATGCGCTTGATCTCGTCCTCCGACAGGCCCGAGTTCGCCTTGATGACGATGGACTGCTGCTTGCCGGTGGCCTTGTCCCTGGCCGACACGTTGAGGATGCCGTTGGCGTCGATGTCGAACGTGACCTCGATCTGCGGCACGCCGCGCGGCGCCGGCGGGATGTCGGTCAAATCGAACTTGCCCAGCGACTTGTTGGCCGAGGCGATCTCGCGCTCGCCCTGCAGCACGTGCACCGTCACCGCGGTCTGGTTGTCGTCGGCGGTGGTGAAGGTCTCGGTCTTGCGCGTCGGAATGGTGGTGTTCTTCTCGATCAGCTTGGTCATCTTGCCGCCGAGCGTCTCGATGCCCAGCGACAGCGGCGTCACGTCGAGCAGCAGCACGTCCTTGCGCTCGCCGGACAACACCGCGCCCTGGATCGCCGCGCCCACGGCCACGGCCTCGTCCGGGTTCACGTCCTTGCGCGGTTCGCGGCCGAACAGGTTCTTCACCACTTCCTGGACCTTGGGCATGCGCGTCTGGCCGCCGACCAGGATCACTTCCTGGATGTCGGACGGCTTGAGGCCCGCGTCCTTGAGCGCGATCTTGCAGGGTTCGATGGTTTTTTCGATCAAGTCCTCGACCAGCGACTCGAGCTTGGCCCGCGTCAGCTTCATGTTGAGGTGCTTGGGCCCGGAGGCGTCCGCGGTGATGTACGGCAGGTTGATGTCGGTCTGCGTGGTGGACGACAGCTCGATCTTGGCCTTCTCCGCCGCCTCTTTGAGGCGCTGCAGGGCGAGCGGATCCTTCTTGAGGTCGATGCCGTGCTCTTTCTTGAATTCCTCGGCGATGTAATCGATCACGCGCAGGTCGAAGTCCTCGCCGCCGAGGAAGGTGTCGCCGTTGGTGGACAGCACCTCGAACTGGTGCTCGCCCTCGACTTCCGCGATCTCGATGATGGAGATGTCGAAGGTGCCGCCGCCTAGGTCGTAGACCGCGATCTTGCGGTCGCCCTTGACCTTGTCCAGACCGAAAGCCAGGGCCGCCGCGGTCGGCTCGTTGATGATGCGCTTGACCTCCAGGCCCGCGATCCTGCCCGCGTCCTTGGTCGCCTGACGCTGGCTGTCGTTGAAGTAGGCCGGCACGGTGATCACCGCCTCGGTCACCTTCTCGCCGAGATAGTCTTCGGCGGTTTTCTTCATCTTGATGAGCACCTGCGCGGAAACTTCCGGCGGCGCCATCTTCTTGCCCTTGACCTCGACCCAGGCATCCCCGTTGGGAGCCTTGACGATCTTGTACGGCACCATGCCGATGTCCTTCTGCACGATCGGCTCGTCGTAACGGCGGCCGATCAGGCGCTTGACCGCGTAGAGCGTGTTGTGCGGATTGGTCACCGCCTGGCGCTTGGCCGGACGACCGACCACGATCTGGCCGTCGTCGGTGTACGCCACCACCGAAGGCGTGGTGCGCTCGCCTTCGCTGTTCTCGATCACTTTGACGTTGCCGCCCTCCATGACGGCGACGCAGGAATTGGTGGTCCCGAGGTCGATGCCGATGATCTTGGCCATATGCGGGTGCTCCGAAAAGTCAGAATCGGGTCAATGAAAGCTAACTGTGTGCGGGGAAGGGTTTTTCAAGGGTAAGCCGGCCTCACTGCGCTGGCTCCGGCGGCGGGGCCTTGGACACGATCACCCGCGCCGGGCGCAGCAGGCGCTCGTGCAGACGGTAACCTTTTTGCATCACGCTCAATACCCGGTTGGGTTCGACCTCGGCGCTCGGCTGGGTCGCCACCGCCTCGTGCAGGGCGGGGTCGAAGGCCTGCCCGGCGGGATCGATCGGCCGTACGCCCTGGCGTTCGAGAAAATCCAGCAACTGCTTGCGCGTCAGCGCCATGCCTTCGGCGATCTGTTGCGGCGTGGCGCCCGCGGCGGCGGCGGCTTCCAGTCCGAGATCGAGGCTGTCGCAAACCGCCAGCAGTTCGCCGAGCAGGCGTTCGGCCGCGTATTTGAGACCGTTCTCCAGCTCGCGCTGGGCACGCTTGCGCGCGTTGTCGAACTCGGCCAGCGTGCGCAGATGCTGATCCTTGAGCGCGGCGATCTGCTGTTCCGCCTCGGCCAGCTTGGCCTGAAGCGCTTCCAGTTCCGCGTCCCGGTTCGCGTGCTCCGCCGCCTGCGCCGCGGGTTCGGCGGGTGGCGTGTTGGTCATGTCCTCGCTCATGATCCTCGTTCGAAAAACAACAAAACCCGGCCCGCCGTGCAGGCACCTTGCGGGTGTTGGGGATTCAACTGTCCGCTTTCAAGCCCGCCGACAGCGCGCGGGCGGTTTCGGCCACCAGCGGAATGATACGCGGATAAGCCATGCGCGTGGGACCGATCACGCCCAGTACGCCGGCGACCTGGCCATCGACGTAGTACGGCGCAGTGACCACGCTGCATTCGTCGAGCACACGGTAGCCGGACTCCTGGCCGATGAAGATCTGCACCCCGTCAGCCTGCAGGCACTGATCGAACAGCTCCAGCAGGTCGCGCTTGCGATCCAGCGCCTCGAACAAGGCGCGCAGCCGATTGAGATCGGCCAGCTCCTGGAAAGCGAGCAGATTGGTGCCCCCGGCAAGGACGTAGTCCTCGGCGTTCTGCTGCGCGGCCAGCGCGCGCTCGGCCAGCACTGCCGCCTCGCGCAGCACCTGGCCGACGCGTTTCTGCGCCTCCGCCAGATCTTCCATCAACCGGTGACGCAGGGACAGCAGGTCGCGGCCGGCGTAGGCCTCGTTGAGCGCATTGGCGTAGCGCTCCAGCTCGGCGGCGCTGTAGTCGCGACCCACGTCGAGCACGCGGTTCTGCACCTCGCGCTGGTTGACCACCAGGATCGCCAGCACGCGCCCGCCGGACAGCGGCAGGAATTCGATGCGCCGCAACACCGCCACGTTGCGGCGCGGCACCGTCACCACGCCGGCCATCGCCGACAGCCGTGACAGCAAGCTGGAAGCGGTCTGCAGCAAGTCCGCGGGGTCGCGGCCACCGGGCAGCAGTTCCTCGGCGAGGCGGCTGCGCTCCTCGTCGGTCAGCGGTTCCGGCTCCAGGAGCGTATCGACGAAATAGCGGTAGCCCAAGGCGGTGGGCACGCGGCCCGCGGAGGTGTGCGGCGAGCTGACGAAGCCCAGCTCTTCCAGATCGGCCATGACATTGCGGATCGTCGCCGAGGACAAATCCAGGCCCCCCGCGCGCGCCAGGGTGCGCGAAC
This sequence comes from Nevskia sp., assembly GCA_019689635.1. Taxonomy (GTDB): domain Bacteria; phylum Pseudomonadota; class Gammaproteobacteria; order Nevskiales; family Nevskiaceae; genus Nevskia. Next base: position 3,927 of record JADGHB010000048.1, read on the forward strand.
CCACCGGCAGACCGTCGCGCACATAGCGCTCGATCAGGAGCTTGAGCAGCTCCGCAGCACGGGGATCCAGCACGGTCGAAGGTTGGGCCATATCACACTGCTCGCGCTCGCGGCCAGCCGCATGCTACCAAAACCAGCCGCCGGGGCGTTTCGTGATAATTTGCGCGCCGGGCGGAAAATCAAGTGCGAAACTCCGGCGCATGCCAAGCTCCATCCGCATCGGCCTGATCGGCAAACGCGGCGACCCCCGCGCGGCGCAGACGCTGTCCGTCTGCGCGCGCCTGCTGCTGGAGAGACGGGCCGCAGGCCACATCGCCGAAGTCCTGGTGAGCGTCGACACCGCGATCGCCGAGGCGGGCGTCGAGGCGGTGTCCGCCGAGGCGCTGGCGCGGCGCTGTCAGCTCGCCGTGGTGGTCGGCGGCGACGGCACTCTGCTCGCCGCCGGGCGGCTGCTGGCGCCCCACGGCGTGCCCATTCTGGGCGTCAACCAAGGCCGCCTGGGCTTCATGGTGGACGTCCGTCCCGAAGAGCTGCCCGAGGCGCTGGACGCCCTGCTGCGCGGCGAGGCGCTGGTCGAGGAACGCCTGCTGCTGGCTGCGCGCGTCCTGCGCGGCGACAATGCGCCGACCGCCGAACAGCTCGCCGTGAACGACGTGGTGCTGCGCAACCAGGCCAGCATCCGCATGCTGGAGTTCGAAACCTGGCTGGGCCGAGCAGGCGAATGGGAATTCATCAGCCGCCATCGTGCCGACGGCATCATCGTCTCCACGCCCACCGGCTCGACGGCCTATGCGCTGTCCGGCGGCGGGCCGGTGCTGCACCCCGCCCTCTCGGCGATCGCGTTGGTGCCGATCTGTCCGCATACCCTGTCCGACCGGCCGATCGTGGTCCCGGCGGACCGCGGGATCCGCATCGTGCCCTGCGGCGACGTGAGCGGCGCCGCGCTCACCTTCGACGGCCAGCTCGGCGAGCCGCTCAAGCCCGGCGACACGGTCGAGATCGTCCGCGCGCCGCAGGCGCTGCGTCTGCTGCATCCCCCGCGCTATAACTATTTCGAGCTGCTGCGCGACAAGCTGCACTGGGGCCGCAGCCCGGCAGGGATCACCGACCGGGCTTGAAGTTCGCATGCTCCGCCACCTGCACGTGCGCAACCTCGCCGTCATCGAGGCGCTGGACCTCGAGTTCGCGGCGGGCTTCAACGTGCTCACTGGGGAAACCGGGGCCGGCAAATCCATCCTCATCGACGCGCTCGGTCTGGCGATCGGCAGCCGCGCGGAAAGCGTGCTGGTGCGCCCGGGCGCCGAGCGCGCCGAAGTGACCGCCGAGTTCGACCTCGCCGACGTGCCCGAGGCGCTCGCCTGGCTGCGCGAACGCGAGCTGCTGGCCGACGACGGAGAAAATGTCTGCGCCATCCGCCGCATCGTCCAGAACGAGGGCCGGACGCGCGCCTTCATCAACGGCAGTGCGGTGACGGCGGGCGAGCTGCGCGCGCTGGGCGAGTCCCTGGTCGAAATTTTCGGTCAGGGGGAAAGCCGGCTGCTGCTGCACTCCGAGGTGCAGCGGCAACGGCTCGACGAGTACGGCGGTCACGCCGCCGAACTCGCCGCGGTGGCCGCCGCCGCGGCGGCGGTGAGCGAAACCGAGGCGCGTATCGCGCGGCTGCGCTCGGCGGCTTCCCGCGATCCGGCGCGGCTCGACGACTTGCGCCACCAATTGCAAGAGCTGGAAGCGCTGCACCTCGAACCGCAGGAACCGGTACGGCTCGCCGCCGAGCACAAACGCCTGGCCAACGCGGGCCGGCTGCTCGAAGACGGCGGCCGCGTGCGCGAACTGCTCGGCGGGGGCGAAGCCGGGGAAGACAGCATCGACGCCCGTTTGTCCCAGGCGCTGAGCTTGCTGCGCGGACTCAAATCCCTGCACGACGGCATGGGCGACATCGAAGCGGCGGTCGAAGCCGCCCAGGTCCAGGTGCGCGAAGCCGACGCCGCACTGCGCCGCTGGCTCGCACGCCTGGAACTCGATCCGCAGCGCCTGGCCGAGGTCGAGCGGCGTCTGGCGGCGATCCACGACCTCGCGCGCAAGCACCGGGTGCGCGCCGACGAGCTGCCGGATCTGCAAGCGCGGCTGGGCGGGCAGCTCGCGGAACTCGAGGGCGCGGCCGAGAACCTGGCAGCGCTGGAAAAGGAACGCAAGGCGCGGCTCTCCGAATACCACAGCGCGGCGCTGAGCTTGAGCCGCGCACGGCGCCAGGCCGCCGCGCGGCTCGCCGCTGCAGTGACCGAGCGCGTGCGAGCCTTGGGCATGCCACACGCGCACTTCGAGGTGGCGGTGGAACCCGCCGCACGCCAGGCGCCCTCCCCGGTGGGCGAGGACGCGGTGCGCTTCGATTTTTCCGCCAATCCCGGCCAGCCGCCGCGGCCGCTGTCCAAGATCGCCTCCGGCGGCGAACTGTCGCGCTTAAGCCTGGCGCTCAACGTCTGTCTGCAGGAAGCCCATGACGCCCGCGGTGCGGCGGCCACGATGATCTTCGACGAAGTGGACGCCGGCATCGGCGGCGCTCAGGCGGAAATCGTCGGCCGAGCGCTCCGCGCGCTGGGCGAGCGGCGCCAGGTGCTCTGCGTCACCCACCTCGCCCAGGTCGCGGCGCAAGGCGCGCAGCATTACGCGATCCGCAAGGAAACGCGCGGCGGGGCGACTTACACGAGCGTCGAACGGCTCGACGCCGAGCGGCGCGTGGCCGAGCTGGCGCGCATGCTCGGCGGCCAGCAAAAAACCGGCGCGACACAGGCGCTGGCCAAGGACCTGCTGCGGCAGGCGCAGAGCGCCTGAAGTCGGCCTTCAGTGCGCGCCGGTATCGTCCGGTCGATCAGCCGCTTTCTTGTCGCCGTCCTTGATCTCGGTGACGGCATGGTGGGCAGCGTGTCCGACATCCTGCGCTGCCTGGTGTGCGGCATGACCCACCGCTTTGGCGCTCTTTTTCGCGAAATGGCCCGCCTGTACCGCGCCTTTCTTGACGCCGTGGGCGGCCTCGACCGCGCCTTCCTTCACGCCATGCGCGACGTCCTTGGCTCCCTGCTTGACGTCCTGCACCGGGCTGCGGTCGGCCGGCGGGGTTTCGTCGGCAAACGCCGGAACCGCCGCGCAAGTCAACAGCGCCATGGCGACCAACAAATTAGGCTTCATCGCAATCCCTCCGGGTCTTGAACCCTCAAGCGTGCAGCTTGCGCTGCGGCGCGGTCTTGAGGTGGGGGCAGCTCTTGCGCTGACACTCCACGTACATGATCAGGCTGTGCTCGACCAGCCGATAACCGAGTCCTTCGGCTTTCTCGCGCTGGCGCTTTTCGATGACCTCATCCTCGAATTCGTCCACGTGCCCGCACTTGATGCACACCATGTGATCGTGATGATGGCCGCGCTCCAGCTCGAACACCGCATGGCCGCCTTCGAAATGGTGGCGCGTGACCAGCCCGGCGGACTCGAACTGGGTCAGGACCCGGTACACGGTGGCCAGCCCGATCTCCTCGCCGGAATCGAGCAGACGGCGGTAGATTTCTTCGGCCGAAAGATGACGGTCGCTGCTGTGCTCGAGCATCTCCAGGATCTTGAGCCGCGGCAGCGTCACTTTCAGCCCGGCGTTTCTGAGGTCTTGCGATTCCACGTCCGTACGACCCATCCGCACGCTAAGATGGGCTATTATGGCACCTCGATGGTCTGCGACAAATCCATGCGTGGTCTCTACTGGGCACTGCTTTTTCCCTGGCTTTTCGCGGGGCTCGCCGGCTGCTCCATCGTCTACAAGTTGCCGACTCGCCAGGGCAATGTCATCGAACAGAAACAGCTCGACCAGTTGCAACTCGGCATGACCAAGGAGCAGGTGCAATTCCTGCTCGGCACACCGATCGCGACGGATCCGTTCCGCGACGATCGCTGGGACTATCTCGGTTATTACAAAAGCCCGCGTGGCGAGGTCAGCAGCCGCACGGTGACGCTGTTCTTCGACGACGGCAAGCTCGTCCGGATGAAAGGCGTGCAACTCGCGGCCAACGACAAGGCCGCCGTGCCGGTGGATGTGGAGACGCTCACGCAACAGCGCAAGAAAGACCAAACCGACAAATCCCGCGACGAGGCGGCCAAGGACAAACAAACCGGGGTTGCCATTCCCGCGCCGTGACGCGGGCGCACGCTCACCGGCGACGCACGCGCCGGCGCCGCGCCTGCCGGGGATCGACGGGCAAGGGGCGGTAGATCTCCACCCGCTCGCCCGCTGCGAGCGGCGTGTCGGGATCGCGCACCTGGCCGTACACCCCGTAGCGGCAGCGCCCGGGATCGAGTTCCGGGAAGTCGCGGAAGATCGCGGAACGCTCGACCGCCTGGCGCAGCGTGGTGCCCGCGGGCACGGTCAGCCGCACGACGCGCCTGCGTGCCGGCAAGGCGCAGACCACCTCGATCTCGATCTCCATCATCACGCTCGCCTTACCTGCGAAATCTTTCGATAATCATCGAACCATGGCCGATGCCCAGTCCAGCGAAGCGCCGCGCATCATCGCGCTCAACCGCCGCGCGCGTCACGACTATTTCATCGAAGACCGCTACGAAGCCGGCCTCGCCCTGCAAGGCTGGGAAGTGAAAAGCCTGCGCGCGGGCAAGGCGCAGATCACCGAAGCCTACGTGATCCTCAAAAATGGCGAGGCCTGGCTGCTCGGTGCCCACTTCACGCCGCTCAAGGAAGCCTCCACCCACGTCCACCCCGATCCCACCCGCACCCGCAAACTGCTGTTGCACGAGCGGGAGCTCGCGCAGCTCATCGGCAAAGTCGAACGTGCCGGCTACACGCTCATTCCGCTCGACCTGCACTGGACCCGCGGTCGTGCCAAGCTGTCCGTGGGTCTCGCCAAGGGCAAGAAGCAGCACGACAAGCGCGCCGACCTGAAACGCCGCGCCTGGGAGCGGGATCGGGATCGCCTGCTGCGGTCGGCGGGTCGCTGAAGGCGAGCGTTCTGCGTCAATCACGGCAACTCCAGCCGACATTTCTTGTCATATACTGTGGACTACACGGGGGTGACCAGGGCTCGACGGCGACTGGAAATCCAACGTGCATGCCGAGGTGCGGTGGTCCTCGTAAAACCCTTCCGCAACAAGCTAGTTGCGAACGACGCGAACTACGCCCTCGCCGCCTAATCCCGGCGAGCGGTCGCCCGGCCGGTGTTGATGCCGCCGACGCGACCGTCGACTCTCATCAACTCGCGGTGAAACCGGCCACCGGTCGATCCGTTAAACCTTAAAGAGTGGCTAAGCGGACGTGTTCCGTGCCCCTTCGGCAGCGTCCGACGAAAAACAAAGAGCGGGCTAAGCATGTAGATCGAAGGACGGAAGGTTGTCGGACGGCGGTTCGATTCCGCCCACCTCCACCATTTCAGCCAGGCCGCTTCCCGAGCGGCCGTCATGACGGGCATCGCAGAAAATCTCAGCCGTTCGAGTCAGGCTGCCCCATAGAAAATCCATTATTCATTGGCATTTTCGCAAGGGCATTTTCGCAAGTCTGACGACCGACTCAGGTCATTCGGTTCGATTCTTGCTCATCGTTTTGACATAGACTAGTGTCAAGTTAGCCGAGCGGCTCGGGAGGGATCCGCCGGCACACCGGAGAGACTGGCGCCACCGTAAAAATCCACGCGGCGACGTGAACCACGCACCCGACAAGCGCAAGGACTCGTGGGGCGCGTGCCCGTAGGCGCCGGAACGAAACCCGTGACTGCGCGGCAATTGCCGCAGTGCGGCCACAAAAGTAAAGAGCAATGACCGAAAATCACCTCGTCTTCATCGTCATGGATAGCTGCCGCTACGACAGCTACGCCGCCGCCCGCAAACCGAACATGGACCGCATCGGCGCAGGCACCCGGCGCTATTCGTACGCTTCGTGGACCAGCCCTTCGCATTACACCTACCTGATGGGCATGATCCCGCACGACAGCCCGCAGGGCGTGTTCGCTTCCGAGGTCTACAAGAAGGAATTTTCCAAGTGGGTCGGCCGGCTGGGAATCCCCGGCCTTTCGTTCAAGACCTTCGTGCCTCAGCTCTCCCTGCCCCACGTCCTGCAGCAGCACGGTTACCGCACCTGGGCCAAGGTTTCCCTGCCAGTGCTCAATCCGCTGTCGCATCTCAACCGGCATTTCGACGACTACAAGCTGATGCCCAACCACAACGACTTTGCCGGCATGGTCCGCGAGATCGAGTTCGACGAATCCGAACCGCAGTTCTACTTTCTCAATCTCGGCGAGACCCATTATCCGTACATGCTCGATCCTCAATCCCTACCCCACATCTCGGGCGTTCACGGGGTGTTCAAACGGATGGATGATGAGCTGGGCAAGAGTACCGAAGGCCGCTTTTTCGACGAGGAACAGATGAAATCGCTGCACGCGCAGCAGGTGCGCTGCGTGGAATACATCGATGGCCTGCTCGGCGCACTGCTCGACAAGGCGCCGAAGAACACGCATTTCATCGTCACCGCCGATCACGGGGAATGTTTCGGAGAGGGCGGCTATTTCGGCCACGGGCCGATCGTCCACGAAAAAGTTTTGGAAGTGCCGTTCCTGGAGGGCCTGCGTCCCTGAATCGGGACGCGGCAACTTCGGCCAGGCACGCAGCCCGACGCTGGAGGCTTACGCAGTGGATACCCGTTTCGAAATCTTCGCCCTCACGCCCGCCGACGCCGCCCACCCCGGCCTCGCAATGGCCGCGGCCGCAGCATCCGGCATCGGCGTGCTGGACCTGGAATTCTGCCGCGATCCGGAGCTCGCGCGGCGCAATTTCGGTTTACTGCGGGATGCCGCTGAAAGCCGCATCGGCTTGCGTCTGACGATCGGTAGTCTGGAGCTGGCCCGGCGGCTGTTGGCGGACGCCGCCGCGCGGGAACTTCATCTGATCTTCGCCGGCTCGCCCGCCGAGCAGGCCCGTCTGCACCGAGAATTGTCCCCCGCCCCGGCACACCGCGTTCTGGCCGAAGTAACCGACGCCGGCGCCTTGACCGACCTGCACTATCCGCTTCAAGGGCTCATCGCCAAGGGCCACGAGGCCGGTGGCTGGGTCGGCGCCGACACCAGCTACATCCTGCTGCAGAAACTCCTGGGTCGTTCGCCGTCGATCCCGGTTTATGCCCAGGGCGGCATCGGCTTGAACAGCGCCGCGGCCTGCCGTGCGCTGGGCGCCGCTGGCGTGGTACTCGACGACCAGCTCTGGCTCCTGGCCGAATCGCCGCTGCCCCAGGCGTTGCAGGACGAACTCGCCCGCCTCAACGGCTCGGAAACGCGCCTGTATGGCGAACTGCTGGACGCGCCTTGCCGCGTCTATGCGCGCCCTGCGGCACCGGCGCTGAAAGCCGCGGAGGAAGACCACCGCCTGGCCTCGGCCGGCGAGCTGCCGAAAGACGAGTGGCGCAGGCGCTTGAACGACGCCATCGGCTGGACCGCGAATGGCGCGGGCGAAGACCACCTGCTGCCCATCGGCCAGGGCATCGGTCTGGCGCACGCCTACCGCGACCGTTATCGATCCGTCGCGAGCCTGGTCAAGGCCCTGCGCAAGACGAGCCTCCACAACATCGAAACCGCCGCGCGGCTCGACTTCCTCGCGCCCGGCGGCCCGCTGGCCGCGGCCAACGGCACGCGCTATCCGCTGGCGCAAGGGCCGATGACGCGTGTCTCCGACAACGCCGAGTTCGCCTACCAGGTGGCCAAACACGGCGCCCTGCCTTTCCTCGCGCTCGCGCTCATGCGCGGCCCTCAGGTGCGCGAGCTGCTGGAAGCCACGCGCGCGAAGATGGAAGCCGAAAAACTGCCCTGGGGCGTGGGCCAGTTGGGTTTCGTGCCGCAAGCCCTGCGCGAGGAGCAGTGCGCGGAAATCTGGAACTGCAAACCCACGTTCGCGCTCCTCGCCGGTGGCCGGCCGGACCAGGCCGCGGAATACGAAAAGCGCGGCATTCCCACTTATATCCACGCGCCCGCACCGGCTTTGCTCAAGATCTACCTGGAGCAAGGCGCCCGGCGCTTTGTCTTCGAAGGCCGCGAGTGCGGCGGCCACATCGGCCCGCTGGCTTCGTTCCCGCTGTGGGAGCAGATGATCGAGGTGCTGCTCGCCGAAGTCGCCAAAGGCAGGGAAGGCGATTACCACCTGCTGTTCGCCGGTGGCATCAGCGACGCGGCCTCCGGCGCCATGCTCGCCGCGCTCACCGCGCCGCTGGCCGCGCGCGGCTTCAAGGTCGGTGCGCTGATGGGCACCGCCTATTTGTTCACGCGCGAGATCGTGGCCTCCGGCGCCATCGTGCCCGGCTTCCAGGAGCAGGCGCTGCGCTGTACCCGCACCGTGAATCTGGAAAGCGGCCCTGGACATTCGACCCGCTGCGCCGACACGCCCTTCGCCCAGCATTTCTACCGCGAGCGGCGCAAGCTTTTGAAAGAGAACCGTCCGGTCGAGGAGATCCGCGACCGGCTGGAAGACCTCAACCTGGGGCGCCTGCGCGTGGCTTCCAAAGGCCGCGACCGCGACGCCTCCGGACAGTTGATCGAGGTCGCGGCCGAGCGCCAGCGCGCCGAAGGCATGTACATGATCGGCCAGGCCGCCACCCTGCACGACGCCGTGCGCGACCTCGAAACCCTGCACCGCGACGTGACCGCTGGCGCGATGGCGCGCCTGCGCGAACAGGCCCATGCGCGCGCGGCGCGGATCGCGGCCGCCAGGCCCAGCGAGATCGCCATCGTCGGCATCGGCACCTTGCTGCCCAAGGCCGGCGACGCGCGGCGCTACTGGCGCAACATCCTCGACCAGGTGCGCGTGCTGCGCGAGGTGCCGGCCGAGCGCTGGGATTGGAAGCTGTATTTCGACGCCGACCGCAACGCGCGCGACAAGATTTATTCGCGCTGGGGCGGCTTCCTCGAGGAAGTGCCCTTCGATCCCATCGCCTACGGCATCCCGCCGAAGTCGATGAAGTCCATCGACCCGATGCAGTTGCTGACGCTGGAAGTCGCGCGCCGCGCGCTGGCCGACGCCGGACTGGCCGACGGCGACTTCGACCGCGAACACGCCTCCATCATCCTCGGCGCCGGCGGCGGGCTGGGCGATCTCGGGACCCAGTACGCGGTGCGCGCGGAGCTGCCGCGCTTCGTCGCCGATCCCGAGGCCGAGGTCTGGGAACGGCTGCCGGAATGGACCGAGGAATCCTTCGCCGGCTCGCTGCTCAACGTCGCCGCCGGTCGCGTCGCCAACCGGCTGGACTTCGGCGGCGTCAACTTCATCGTCGACGCCGCCTGCGCATCCTCGCTCGCCGCGGTGGCGATGGCGATCAACGAACTGGAGTCCGGGCGCAGCAACATCGTCCTCGCCGGTGGCGTGGACACGGTGCAGTCGGCTTTCGGCTTCATGTCGTTCTCCAAGACCCAGGCGTTGTCGCCGGATGGCCAGCCCAAGACTTTCGATCAGTCCGCCGACGGCATCGCCATCAGCGAAGGCTTGGCGATCGTCGTGCTCAAGCGCCTGGCCGACGCCGAAGCCGATGGCGACCGTATCTACGCCGTGATCAAGGCCTGCGCCGGCTCCTCCGACGGCAAGGCCCTGGGCCTGACTGCGCCGCGGCCGGAAGGCCAGAAGCGCGCGCTGCGCCGCGCTTATGCGCAAGCCGGGTTCTCGCCAGCCACGCTGGGACTGATCGAGGCGCACGGCACCGGCACGCCGGTGGGCGACCGCGCCGAGGCGCAAACCATCACCGAAACGCTCCTGGCCGAAGGCGCCCCACCGCGCGCCTGCGCGGTGGGCTCGGTCAAGACCCTGATCGGCCACACCAAGGCCAGCGCCGGCGTGTGCGGTCTGATCAAGGCCGCGCTGGCCCTGCACCATCGCACCCTGCCCGGCCATTACGGCGTCAGCAAGCCGATCGAGGCCATCGCCGACGAACGCTCACCCGTGTATCTGCTCAAAGAGCCGCGGCCGTGGCTCGCGCACCCCGACCATCCGCGCCGCGCCGGCGTTTCCGCCTTCGGCTTCGGCGGCACCAACTTCCACGCGGTGCTCGAAGAATACGCAGGACAGCGCGCCGCGCCCGGCGCCCTCGACTGGCCTTGGGAGCTGTTTTGCTTCCATGCAGCGGACGAGCAACGACTCGCCGTCGAACTCGGCCGGCTCGTCACCGCCCTCCGGCAGGGCGGCGAACCGAACCTGCGCGATCTGGCCTACAGCCTCGCCTGTGCTCACGAAGCGCGGTCCGGGGCAGGCGTAAGCCTGGCTCTCGTGGCCAAGGATCGCGACGGCCTGCTCGCCGATCTGGAAGCCGTGCTCGCCAAACTGGAGGGCCGCAGCGACAAGCCGCTGCCGCCATCGGCACGCCTGGGCCGCGGCGAACGCCGCGGCGCGCCGGTCGCCTTCCTGTTCCCCGGTCAGGGCGCGCAGTACGTCAACATGGGCCGCGAGGCGGCGCTTTACCTCGACGAGCTGCGCGGCGCGCTGGAGTTCGCCGACCGCAGCCTGCGCGCGGACTTCCCCCAAGGGCTATCGCAGTTCATCCTGCCGCCCGCCGCCTTCGACGAAGCCACCGAGCAAAAACAGGCCGACGCGCTGCGCGACACGCGCGTGGCGCAGCCGGCCATCGGCGCGCTTTCGCTGGGTTACCTGCGCCTGGCCGAGAAGCTGGGGCTGTCCGCCGCCGCGGCGGCGGGCCACAGTTACGGCGAATACACCGCGCTGGCCGCCGCCGGCGTGCTGGCGCCCGAGGATTTCCTGCGCCTATCCGCGGTGCGCGGCCGCTGCATGGCCGAGGCCGCGCGCAGCAACACGCCGGGTGCGATGGCCGCCGTGCAGGCACGGCGCGAAAGGGTCGCCGCGGCCATCGCCGAATTCGCCGGCGTCAAGCTCGCCAACCACAACGCGCCGGAGCAAGCGGTGATCTCCGGCCCAGCCCAAGGCGTGGAGGCCGCGGCCAAGAAACTCGAAGCGGCCGGCCTGCGCGTCACCCGCCTGCCGGTGTCCGGCGCTTTCCATACCGAGCTGGTGGCCAGCGCCCAGCTCGGCCTGTCCGCCGCCATCGCCGCCGCGCCGATGAACGTGCCGCGCTTTGCGGTCTATTCCAATGCCAGCGGCAAACCTTATCCGTCCGAACCGGCGGCCATCCGTCGCACCCTGGACGCGCACCTGCTCCAGGCGGTGGAGTTCGTCGCCGAGCTGGAAGCGATGCACGCCGCCGGCTGTCGGGTCTTCGTCGAACTCGGCCCCAAGGGCGTGTGCACCAATCTCGCCAAGGCCACGCTCGCCGGTCGCGAATTCACCGCGGTCGCGCTCGACGGTCAGGGCGGCGGGCTGCGCGGCCTGCTGCTCGGACTTGCCGAGCTCTACGCCGCCGGCGTCGAACTCAAGCTCTCGCGCCTGTTCGACGGGCGCGAGCCGCAACGGCTCGACCTCGGCCGGCTCGCCGAACTCATCAAGCCGCTGCCCTTGCCCAAGCACGCCTGGTGGGTCAGCGGCGGCGGCGCGCGCCCGCTCGACGACCCCCAGTTCCGCACCGGCAAACGGCCGCCCTTGGATGCCGCTGCGGTCCAGGCCGCTCGCGAGCAGAATCGTCGAGCCGTCGCCGCCGAGCTGCCGGCACCCGCCGCAAGCCCGGGACCGACACCCGCCGTGCCGATGGCGGCGCCGGCCGCCGTCCTGAGCGGCGAAGCCTTGCTCGCCTATCAGCAGACCATGCGCCAGTTCCTGCAACTGCAGGAGCGCGTGCTGATGCAATTTCTCGGAGGCGGCGCGATCCCCGCCGTTCCGGCGATGCCGATGCCGGCCGTACCGGCAGTGCCCGCAGTGGCGGTGCCGGCGGCCGCGATCCCCGCAGCGCACCAACCGCCGCCCCCGCAGCCAGAACCCGTCTCGGCCCCCATGCCGGGCAAGCCATCGGCGTCGGAGAGCCAGACGGAAACGCCGGCATTCGACGTGCGCAAGACCCTGCTCGAGCTCGTTGCCGAGCGCACCGGCTATCCGCAGGAGATGCTGGGGCTCGAACAGGACCTCGAAGCCGAACTGGGCATCGACTCGATCAAGCGCGTGGAAATCTTAGGCGCCTTCCGCAAGCGCCTGCCGGCCGCGGCCGCCGAGGCGATGCAGGCGCACATGGAGCGCTACACCCGCGCACGCACGCTCTCGGCCATCCTGGCGCAGGCGCAAAGCGAACTCGCCGCCGCCGACCGCGCGCCCTCTCCCGCCACGAGTCCGACGGCACCTTCTGCAGCGGCTGGCACGGCGCTGGAGCGCAGCGCATTGCAGGCGCAATTGCTGGAACTGGTCGCCGAACGCACCGGCTATCCGCAGGAGATGCTGGGGCTGGAACAGGATCTCGAAGCCGAGCTGGGCATCGACTCGATCAAGCGCGTGGAAATCTTAGGCGCCTTCCGCAAACGTCTCCCCGCGCCGCTGGCCGAGGCAATGCAAGCGCACATGGAACGCTTCACCAAAGCGCGCAGCCTCAAGGCCATCCTCGACGCCGCGCTGGCGCTTGCGCCATCCTCGGTGCCGGTTGCGGCCGCCACAGCGGCCGTCGCGCCGAGCGCCGCGGGACCCGATCCCGACCGCCTGCGCGCCCAATTGCTGGAACTGGTCGCCGAGCGCACCGGCTATCCGCAGGAGATGCTGGGGCTGGAACAGGATCTCGAAGCCGAGCTGGGCATCGA
>JADGHB010000049.1 GCA_019689635.1 Nevskia sp.
CCCCCCCCCCCCCCCCCCCCCCCGCCGGGGCGGCGCCCCGCGGGGCGCCGGCGCGCGCCCCCCCGCGACGGCGCCGGAGATCCTGCGCGCGGATGCGCGCCTCGATGCCCGGCCACAGATCGCGCTGCGGCGGAACATTCCGCCTGAACGCCGCCACGCCGGGCAGCGCCGGTTCCTCGTCGGCGGTTCGGTCGCGATCGATGTTCATTGCAGCCACTCCTTCAACAGACGCCGCGCGCGGTGGAGCTGCGCCTTCGAGGTGCCCACCGCGATGCCGGTCAGCTCGGCGATCTCTTCGTGACGGTAGCCCTCGACGTCGTGCAGCACCAGTACCGCACGGGCGCCTTTCGGCAGGCGCGCGAGCGCCCGTTCCAGGTCCATGCGCAGCCCTTCGTCCGGGCGCCGCGCATGCTCGGCCGCTGCCGTTTCTCCGTCCGCCGTCAGGGCGTCCTCGAAGTGGATCCAGCGCCGCAGCAAGCGGTGTTCGCCCAGCACCAGGTTGACCGTCAGCCGGTGCAACCAGGTGCCGAAGCGGCTTTCGCCGCGGAAGCTGCCGAGCTTTTCCCAGGCACGAACGAAAGCGTCCTGCACCGCCTGCTCGGCGCGCGCGACGTCGCCGTTGCACAAGCGGTGGCACAGACCGTAAATGCGGTCCACATGCATGCGATAGAGGCGCTCGAACGCGCGCGCATCGCCGGCAGCGGCCTTCTGCGCCAGCGCCAGATCTTCGGGCCAGTCCAAGGCTGGGTCCAATCGATCGGGCGTCGCGGCGCTCAAGCTCTCTCCTATCTTCAAGCACAGGGTCGCGGTCGTCATCGATCTTCAGATGCTGGACGCCCGCCCGGCGTTTGAATAGATGATAAGGAATGGAAACGAGCACCGGCGGCTGGGCGATCTTCGGCGCGGTGGCGATCGCCCACGCCCTGGCGGTCATCTCGCCCGGTCCCGACTTCGCGATCGTCACGCGCCAGGCGCTGACCCGCGGGCGCGCGGCCGGCGTGCTCACCGCGGCGGGCATCGCCAGCGGCATTCTGTTTCATGTCGGCTACGGGCTGTTCGGCTTGTCCTGGCTGACGCGGCGCGAGCCGGCCTCGCTCAAGTGGATGGGCCTGGCGGGCGGCCTGCTCCTGTTGTGGATGGGAGTGTCCGCGCTGCGCGCCCCGATGCCGGTTGCGGCGTCGGTCACCGAGGCAGGCGAAACAAGGCGCGCGAGTGCGCTGCGGCACTATCTGCTGGGCGTGGCCACCAACGTGCTCAATCCCAAAGCGGTCGTATTCTTCGTCGCCTTGTTCAGCGCGGTCGTCGGCGGCGCGCTGCCGTGGACGCTCAAGCTGGCCCTGGCGCTCTGGCTACCGCTGGCGACCTTCGGCTGGTTCGCCGCGGTGGCGATCCTGCTCTCGCACGCCGGCTTGCGCCGGGCGCTGGCGCGGCACGCCCACGCCCTGGACCGCACGATGGGCGCGATCCTGGCGCTACTCGGCGCGTGGCTGCTGGCGTACGCCGTGGCGCGCTGACCCGTTCGCGGATTTCGGCGGCACGGCGATGGCGCGCCACAGCATCTCGAACAGCAGGTTGGCCTGCGGCGTCAAGGGTTCCTTCATGCCGCGGTGGATGTACATCTGCACCCGCCGCGCGGTGAAGCCGAACAGGAAATCCAGCAGCACCTTCTCGTCCACCTCGGCGCTGAGGATGCCGCGGGCGCGGCCCTCACCTAGCACCTTCATGAACGTGCCGAACAACTCCGGATTGCTGTAGTTCTCCTGCTTGCGCCAGGTGTTGAGGTAGACCGAGGACATGATGAGCTGCGCGACCTTGGGATTCTTCTCGAAGAAATCCAGGGTGACCCAGAACACTTTGCGGAATTTCTCCTTGTAGTCCTCGATGCCCTGCAGATGATCGAGCATGCGCGCCGCCAGCCGGCTCAACCAGGAATCGAGCGAGGAGAACAGCAGCGCCTCCTTGCTGCCGTAGTACTTGTAGATGGTTTGCAGGGAAACGTTGGCGCCCCGCGCGATCTCGATCAGGCCCACGCGATGGAACTCGCGCTCGGAAAAGATATCGAGCACCGCCTGCTCGATGCGCGCGCGCGTGGCCGGATCCAGTCGCGCCAGCGCCGCCGCGGCCGGGCGGCGGGGCCTCGCTTCGCGCTCCTCGGTAACGGTCGTTACTGATTTTCCTGGAGCGTGGGCCTTTCCATACGTCTGCGTATTGACCGACATCGCAACCTTGTGTTATTGCTTGCACTCGATGAAACCGCAAGGCCCCCGCATCGTCGTTCCGAGCTGTACCGGGCGCCGGTTTCGGACGAATCGTAATCCAGATTACCAACCGGCTCAAGCACCGCCATGACCGAGGCTTACCTCTACGACGCCGTTCGCACTCCGCGCGGACGCGGCAAATCCGACGGCCGCCTGCACCCGGTGACTCCGGTGCATCTGCTGGCCACCCTGTTGCGCGCCCTGGAGGAACGCAACCGCCTGGACACCGCGCAGGTGGACGACGTGGTCATCGGCTGCGTCACCCCGGTCGGCGAGCAAGGAGCGGACATCGCGCGCACCGCGGTGCTCTACGCGGGCTGGGCGCAGAACGTGCCGGGCGTCACCCAGTCGCGGTTCTGCGCCTCCGGTCTGGAGAGCGTGAACCTCGCGGCGATGAAGGTCATGTCCGGGCAGGAAGACCTGGTCGTGGCTGGTGGCGTGGAGAGCATGAGTCGCTGGCCGATGGGCTCGGATGGCGGCGCGATGGCCATGGACCCGCGCGTCAATCACGCGATGGGTTTCGTCCCCCAAGGGATCGGCGCCGACCTCATCGCCACGCTGGAAGGCTTCACCCGCCGCGACGTGGACCAATTCGCACTGCGCTCGCAGCAGCGCGCCGCCGCGGCCTGGCGGGAAGGGCGCTTCGCCAAGTCCATCGTGCCGGTCAAGGACTTGAACGGCCTGACCGTGCTCGACCGCGACGAACACCTGCGCCCGGACACCACGCTGGAAAAGCTGGCCGAACTGAAGCCTTCCTTCGAACAGATGGGCGCCATGGGCTTCGACGCCACGGCGCTGCGCAAATACACCACGGTGGAGAAAATCGAGCACGTGCACCACGCCGGCAACTCGTCGGGCATCGTGGACGGCGCGGCGCTGGTGCTGGTCGGCTCCAAGGAAAAAGGCCGCGCCCTGGGTTTGAAGCCGCGCGCCAAGGTACGCGCCTGCGCCGTGATCGGCAGCGAGCCGACCATCATGCTCACCGGCATCGCGCCGGCCTGCGAGAAGGCGCTCAAAAAAGCCGGCATGAAGGCGCGCGACATCGATCTGTTCGAGATCAACGAGGCCTTTGCCGCCGTGGTGCTCAAGGCGCAGCGCGCGCTCGACATCGATCCCGAGCGCGTCAACGTCAATGGCGGTGCGATCGCGCTCGGTCATCCATTGGGCGCCACCGGCGCCATGCTGCTCGGCACCGCGCTCGACGAACTGGAGCGCCAGGACAAGTCCACGGCGCTGATTTCCTTGTGCGTCGGCGGCGGCATGGGCATCGCCACCGTCATCGAGCGCGTCTGAGCATGAGCGCGGCGCTCCTCGAACTCGGCCGACAGGTGCTCGCCACGCAAGGTTTCAGCCGGCTGCTGGGCACCGAGCTCAGCGCCTGGGACGAACGCGGCGTCCGGCTCGAACTGGCCATCGACGATCGGCTGTCGCAGCAAAACGGCTACGTGCACGGTGGCGTGCTCGCCTATCTGGCCGACAACGCGCTGACCTACGCCGGCGGCGGCGCACTCGGTGCCGCGGTGTTGACGGCCGAGATCAAGATCAACTACCTGCGTCCGGCCCGTGGCACGCGCCTGATCGCCCAGGGCACGGTGCTCCACGCCGGCAGGACACAGGCGGTATGCCGCTGCGAGATCTACGCACGCCACGAAGGCGAGGATCGGCTGTGCGCCGCCGCGCAAGGCACCATCGTGCGCGCGCCTGCGCCAGTCGTTTCGAATACCCGCAAAACCGACAACCAGGATTGAATCGTGGACGCCCAAGCTTCCAGCACCGCCAACAGCCTACGGGTCGAACGCGACGCCGACGGCATCGTGACCCTCACGCTCGACATGCCCGGGCGCTCGATGAACGTGCTCAACGACGAGTTGACCGCGCCGTTTGCGGCGGCCGTCGAGCAGGTCGAGCGCGACGCCTCGATCAAAGGCGTGGTCATCACCTCCGGCAAGCCGCAGTTCCTGGCCGGGGCCGATATCGATAAGGTCTATGCCATCACCGACCCGGCACAGGCCTTCGAGCTGGCCCAAGCTTACAAGCGCCTGCTGCGCCGTCTGGAACGCTGCGGCAAGCCGGTGGTGGCGGCGCTCAACGGCACCGCGCTCGGCGGCGGCCTGGAGCTGGCGCTGGCCTGTCATTGGCGGATCGCCATCGACGATCCCAAGGCGAAGTTCGGACTGCCGGAAGTCAAACTGGGCTTGCTGCCCGGCGGCGGCGGCACTCAGCGCCTACCGCGCCTGATCGGCATCCAGGCCAGCCTGCCGCTGATGCTGGAAGGCAAAGAGCTGAGCGCCGCGCAGGCCAAACAGCTTGGGATCGTCAACGAGCTGGTCAAGGACCGCGCGGAACTGCTGGCGCGCGCCAAGGCCTGGTGCCTGGCCAACCCCAAACCGATCCAGCCCTGGGATCAGAAGAATTTCAAATGGCCGGGCGGAGATTCCCGCCATCCGGCCAACGCGCAGATGTGGGCCATCGCGCCTTCGATGGCCAATGTCAAGACTTACGGCAACTACCCCGCGGTCAACCACATCCTGTCCTGTGTGTTCGAGGGCGGCATCGTCGCCTTCGACGCCGGCTGCGAAGTCGAGTCGCGCTACTTCGCCGCCTGTGTGGTTTCGCGGGAATCCAAGAACCTGATCCATACCCTCTGGTATCAGCTCAACGCGATCAACAAGGGCAGCAGCCGACCGCAGGGGTTCGCGAAATCCACGGTGCGCACACTCGGCGTGCTCGGCGCCGGCATGATGGGCGCGGGCATCGCCTACGTCTCGGCGCGCGCCGGCATCGAAGTCGTGTTGCTGGACACCACGCAGGAACTGGCCGAAAAGGGTAAAGCGCATGCGGCGTCCCTGCTCGACGCTCAGCTCAAGAAAGGCCGGCTGACCGCCGGCGAAAAAGACGCCGTGCTGGCGCGCATCCGCCCCACCACGGCATTCGCCGACCTCGGCGGCTGCGATCTGGTCATCGAGGCGGTATTCGAAGACCGCGCGATCAAGGCGGACGTGACCCGGAAAACCGAGGCGGTCCTCCCGCACAACGCGATCTTCGCGTCCAACACCTCCACCCTGCCCATCACCGGGCTGGCCGAGGCCAGCCGCCGGCCCGCGCAGTTCATCGGCCTGCACTTCTTCTCGCCGGTGGACAAGATGCCGCTGGTGGAGATCATCAAAGGCCGCCAGACCGACGCCGCGACCCTGGCGCGCGCGTTCGACTACGTGCAACAGATCAAGAAGACCCCGATCGTGGTCAACGATGCGCGCGGCTTCTACACCTCGCGCGTGTTCGGGACCTATCTCATGGAGGGCCTGGCGCTGCTGCTCGAAGGCCAGCATCCGCGCGCCATCGAAGTCGCCGGCTTGCAGGCCGGCATGCCGGTGGGGCCGCTGGCGCTGCACGACGAGGTGTCCTTGTCGCTGTCGCTGCACATCATGGAGCAAACCCAGAAAGACTACGCCGCCGAAGGCAAGACTTACGTCGGCCACCCCGGTGAAGCGGTGGTGGTCAAGATGGTCAAGGCACTCGACCGACCCGGCAAGAAAGCCGGTCGCGGTTTCTACGACTATCCGGCGGATGGCAAAAAGCGCCTGTGGCCGGGCCTGTTCGAACACTTTCCGCTGTCATCCACGCAGTATCCCCAGGCGGAGCTCATCGAGCGGCTGATGTTCGTCCAGGCCAACGAGGCGGCGCGCTGCTTCGAGGAAGGCGTGGTGACGAGCAGCGCCGACGCCAACATCGGTTCGATCTTCGGCTGGGGCTATCCGCCCTTCCAGGGCGGCGCGCTGCAGTACATCAACAGTTACGGCATCGCGCGCTTCGTCGAGCGCGCCGAAGCCCTGGCGGCGCGTCACGGCGCGCGCTTCAAACCGGCCGCGCTGCTGGTGCGCATGGCCGCCGAAGGGCGGCGGTTCGAGTAGCGCCCGAACCCACCCGAACTGGCAAGAAGATCTCGAGCGTGGTAAAAATGGCGCTCACCATACGCTACCGAATGGCAAAACCCGGCCCTGCGCCGGCGTTCTTCGCCTTGTTCTGACCTCATGCTCCGTTGGAGGCTCCCATGTTCGCTGCGCTGATGCACTGGATGAAGGCCAACAAAATCCTGCCGCAGATCTCCGATACCGAACGGCTGGCCCTGGAAGCCGGCAGCGTGTGGATCGACGGCGAGTTCTTCCGCGGCACGCCCGACTTCAAGAAAATCCTCGCCGAACCGTACAACCGGCTGTCCGAGGAGGAGCGCGCCTACATCGAAGGCCCGGTCGAAGAGCTGCTGCGGCGCGTGGAGGCGCGGCGCTACGAGATCCAGCGCACCAAGCGTATGCCCGCCGATCTCCTGGAGTTCATCAAGCAGTCCGGGATGATGGGGCTGCTCATCCCCAAGGAATACGGCGGCAAGGACTTCTCGACCCTGGCGATCAGCACCATCATGGCCAAGATCGGTCCGGTGTCCGCCACGGTCGGCACGTTCGTGGTGATCCCCAACTCGCTGGGCGCCGCAGAGCTGATCAAGCACTACGGCACCGAGGCGCAAAAACAGCACTATCTCCCGAAACTGGCGCGCGGCGAGTATGTCCCCTGCTTCGGCCTGACCGAGCCGACGGCCGGCTCCGATGCGGCAAGCATCAAGGCCGAAGGGCTGGTCTTCAAGGACGACGACGGCAGACTCAAGCTCAAGCTCAACTTCCGCAAGCGCTACATCACGCTCGCGCCCATCGCCAACCTCGTCACCCTGGCCTGCAAGCTGCGCGATCCGCACAACCTGCTGGGCAAGGGCGAGGACGTCGGCATCACTTGCGTCCTGATCCACGACGGCACGCCCGGCTTCACCCACGGCGATCACCACGATCCGATCGGCGATCCGTTCTACAACGGTCCGCTGGAGGGTCGCGACGTGGTGGTGCCAGTGGAGCAGATCATCGGCGGCCCGGCCGGAGCCGGCCAGGGCTGGCGCATGCTGATGGAACAGCTCGCCGGCGGGCGCATGGTCTCGCTGCCGGCCGGCGCGGTCGGCGGCGCCAAGGCCGTCGCCGCGGTGACCGGGCCGTATTCCATGGTTCGCCAGCAATTCGGCATTCCCATCGGCCGCATGGAAGGCGTGGAAGAGAAAGTCGGCAAGATCGCGGCGCTCACCTACCTGCTCGAAGGAGCGCGCGTCTTCGGCTGCTCGGCGGTGGACGCCGGCCATCAGCCGCCGGTGGTTTCCGCGGTGATGAAAGCCTACACCACGGCGCTGTCGCAACAACTCGTCATCGACGGCATGGACGTGTTTTCCGGCGCCGGCGTGATGCAGGGGCCCAACAACATTCTCGGCAAAGGCTACAAGTCGGCGCCGGTGGCGATCACCGTGGAAGGCGCCAACATCATGACGCGCACGCTGATGATCTTCGGCCAGGGCGCCACGCGCTGCCATCCTTATGCGCTCAACGTGGTCCACGCCGTGGAGCGCGGCGACGTCGCCGCCTTCCGCAAGAACTTGCTCGGCTGGATCGGCCATTTCTTCGCCAACGGCGGTCGTGCGGCGGTGCGCTACCTCACCCGGGGCGCGAGCGCCGGTGCCCCGGTGTCCGGTCCGACCGCCAAGTACTACCGCCGGCTCGCCTGGGCGGCGACGCGCTACGCGGTGCTGACCGATCTGGCCATGTTCACGATCGGCGGCAAACTCAAGGCGCGCGGCAAGCTCACCGGTCGTTATGCCGATGCGCTGGCCTGGATGATCCTGGCCACCGGCGCGCTGCGCCGTTACGAAGCCGAAGGACGCAAGGCCGAGGATCTGCCGCTGGTGCACTACTCGGTCCAGTACGCGCTGGCGCGCGTGCAAGAAGCCTTCGAGGGTATTTATGCCAACTTTGGCGGCCTGGTCGGAGCGTGGCTGAAGACCGTCGGGCTGTTCCTGCTGCGCGTCAACCCGCTCGGCGCGGAGCCCGCCGATCGCCTCAGCCACCTCGCCGCGCAAGCGATCCAGGCGCCTTCGGAGCAGTACCGGCGGCTGACCCAGGACGTGTACCTTTTCGCCGACGAAACCCGCGGCGCGGGCCGTTTGCTGAAAGCCTTCCGTCTGCTCGCCGAAGCGCAAGGCGCGCTGGCCAAGATCCACGCCGCCCAGCATGCGCGCCAGTTGCCGCGTGGCGCTGCCGAAGAGCTGGCGCAGGAGGCGGTGCGCCTGGGCGTGATCAGCGCCGAGGAAGCCGCGCGCGTGGCGCGCGCTTACGCCGCGCGTCTGGAAGCCATCGAGGTGGACGTGTTCACGCCGGAGCAGTATTTCGGGACGATCGACGCCCAGGGCACCCTGCACCATGCGGAGATGTCCTACAAGCGCGCCGCCAATGCCTGAGCCGCCGCCGGTCGCCGACGGCGGCAATCCCCTGCTGCGCGGCCTGCGCATCCTCGATCTGACGCGCCTGTTGCCCGGGCCGTTCTGCACGCTGTATCTCGCGCAGCTGGGCGCGGACGTCGTCAAGATCGAAGACCCCGACGGCGGCGACTACACCCGCACGCTGGCGCCGGAGCTGTTCGCCCTGGTCAATCGCGGCAAGCGCTCGATGGCCCTGGATCTGCGCAAGCCGGACGATGCCGAACGTTTCCGCGCACTCGCCGCCGACGCCGACGCGGTGATCGAGTCCTTCCGGCCGGGCGTGATGGACCGGCTGGGCTGCGGCTACGAAACCCTGCGCGCGCGCAACCCGCGCCTGGTCTATGCCGCGCTCACCGGCTACGGCCACACCGGGCCGTGGAAGGATCGCGCCGGCCACGATCTCAATTACTGCGGCTACGCGGGCGTCGTCGATCAAAACGGTCCGGCGGGCGGGCCACCGGTTTTATCCGGCTTTCAGATCGCCGATCTCGCCGGCGGCGCACTGACCTGCGCCATCGGCGTGCTCGCCGCGCTGCTCGGCGCGCGCACGTCCGGACAGGGTTGTTTCGTGGATTGCGCCATGCTCGACGGCACGCTGGCCTTGCAGGCCACGACGCTGGCCACCCTGCGCGCCCTCGGCAAACCGCTGCCACGCGGCGGCGACATGCTCACCGGCGGCCTGCCCAACTACTCGGTGTACGAATGCGCCGACGGGCGCTATCTCGCGCTGGCGGCACTGGAACCCAAGTTCTGGCGCAACTTCTGTCTGGCCGTCGAGCGCCCCGACTGGCTGCGCCGCCCGCTGGCGATCGGTGGTGCGGGCGAGGCCCTGCGCGCCGAACTCGCCGCGCTGTTCAAGAGCAAGCCGCGCGACGAATGGGAACGGCTGCTCGCCCATCGCGATTGTTGCGTCTCGGCGGTGCTCGCACCCGACGAGGCGCTCGCCACCGAACAGATCCGCGCCCGCGGCCTGATCGAAGACGACCACGGCAAGCCCGCCGTGCGCAGCCCCTTGCGCTTCGTCGGGGCGCAAACCGCGACGCTCGCCCCCGCGCCCGCGCTGGGCGAAACGGCGCTCAAGGCAAGCGGAAGGTAATCGGCAGTTCGACGACGAACCGCGGCCGGTCCGGCTCCACGTTCGCCGGCACCGGCGGCAGCTGGCCGAGACGGCCGAAGACGTCCCGACACTCGCGATCCAGATCCAGCATGCCGATCCGGCGAGTCTCCACGGCCTCGAGAATCTGGCCGTTGCGATCGAAGCTCACGCGCACGGTGCAGGTACCCTCCTCCTGGTTGCGCAGCGCGTCGGACGGATACTGCACCGCGCCCTGGATCTTTTTCAGCAACGCGGGATAGTAGGCGCTCTCGGTGAGCGTGAGCGCCGGCGTCGGCTGAGCCGCGGCCTGCGCCTGGGCCTTGCGCGCTTCGGTGGCTTTCTGCAGCGCTTCCTGCTGCGCCTTGAGCCGCGCCACTTCTTGTTCCAGCGCTCGGGCGCGCGCGGCGGCTTCGATCTCGGCCGACGAAGGCGGCGGCGCGCTGGCCTCGGGCACGGCGGCGGATGCCGCCTTCGCGTTTTGCTCGCGCTGCTGCTGCAAGACTTGTTGCTGATTGCGCGCTTCCTGCGCTTTCTTCTCCTTGGCCATCAGTTCCAGAGCCAGGCGGTCCAGCGCACCGGCGCTCGCGGCGACAGGCGGGTTCGCGCTTGCGCCGCTTTCCGTCGGGGGCGGGACCGGCGCAAGGGGTTGTTGTGCGGCGGGTGCCGGCGTAGGCGTCGCCGAGAGCGCCGCAGCGCCCGGTTGCGGCGCCGGTCCCGGCGCTTGCGGGCGGAAGCGCCAGTACAGCAGCGCGGCCGCGACCAGCGCGAGCGGAATCAGCGACCATCCCAAGGACACGCCGCGGCGGGTCGGTTTCGCAGTGGGCACCGCGGGCGCCGTCGGAATGGCGCGTCCTGCGCCGGGCGTCGCCGGGGTGGTGGCAGGCAGCTTCAGCCGCTCGCGCCATTCGGTCACGGACTGCGGGCGAAGCTCCGGCTGCGGCTGCAAGGCCGCGGCGATGGCGGCGAGAAAGGATTCCGAATACTCGCGCGCTGGCGCGACGAGCGCAGACTGCTCGTGCGGCGGACGACCGTAGGCGGCGCGATAGGCCGTGGCGCCGAGCGCGTAGAGATCGGTCCACGGCCCGCGCGGCGCGGTGGGCGAAGCCTCTTCTGGCGCGGCATAGGGCGGAGTGCCGGCGCCGTGCAGCGTGCGCGCTTTGAGGCGGATGGGCGCGCGCAGCACGCCGAAGCCGACGAGCCGCGCGCCTTCGTCGCCGCGCACGACGAGCTGGTGAGGACAGATTTCCCGATGCAACAGGCCGGCGCCGTGCGCCAGCTCCAGGCCGTCCAGCACCGGGATCAGGATGCGGCGCAGCGTCTCCTCGGCGAGCGCACCGCCGCGCTCAAGCAGGGCATCGAGCCGTTCGCCGGCGGGCGCTTCGCACAGCCAGTAGCCGGTGCCGCCGGCTTCGAAAACGCGCAGCACGCGCTCCAGGCCCGGGTGGCCCAGCCGCGCCAGCGTGAGGCCCTGATCGAGAAAGCTGCGCAGCCACCAGCGCAAGGCGTTGCGATCTTCTGCCGCGCGCGCATGCACGCCGCCGCTTTCGCGCACGGCATACTCGCTCGGAAAGAATTCGCGCAGCCAGTAGCGCCGGCCGGCGGCGTCGCGCACCCGGTAGAGCCCGTCGTACGGTCTTTGCTCCAGCAGCGCTTCGATGTCGTAGCCTTCGACGCGGTGGCCTTCGGGCAGCGCGGCGCTCGGCGCAGCATGATCCATTTTTTTCTCCACTCCCGATCGCCGCGCAGGGCGCGGCGCCCTCAGTCTTTTTCCTCGACCTCCTTTTGAGCCGGGAGCCGCGCGGCCTGCGGGTGCGCGGGAACGTCCCGCCAACCGGGCGGCGGCGGCGGTGCTCCCGGAATGACGTTGCGCAGGGGCAGGCGCGCGATGGCGTCTTCGTTGAGACTGCCGAAGTACAGCCAGGGACCGTGCTCCTGCACGCTGGTGATCGGCGCGTAAGCGTCGCGGCCCGCGTACTGCAGATTGGCGACCAGCCGGCCGTCGAGGTCGAAACCCAGCACCCAGGAATGTTTCTTCGGCCCCGGCTGCAGGAACGCCGGCAGCCGGGCGACGATCTTGCGCAGGAAAGGATGTGCGGCCAGCGCGTCGAGCATGGGGTCGCGCGGGCTGGCGATCGCCACCCAGAAGCGGTCCCGACCGTTGAAGGAGAGGTTGTCCGGGAACCCCGGCAGGTTGTCCACGAAAATCTCATGGCTGCCGGCCTTGGGCCCCTTGAGCCAGTAGCGCGTGATGCGATAGGCAGACGTCTCGTTGACGAGCACGTAAGCGTCGTCCGGCCCGACCGCCACGCCGTTGGCGAAATAAAGATCGCGCAAGAGCACGGTGGTTTTCTTGGTGTCGAGGTCGTAGGCCAGCAAGCGGCCGTTGGCGCCGTGTTCCAGCAAGTCATCCACGTAGTCGGGATAGGCGAACTTGCTGGAGGCGTCGGTGAAATAGACCTGGTGGCCGAGCTTGGCGTCGTCCACGTCGTCGGTGAACCGGAACGGGCCGCCGTCCGCCGCGGCGCTCAACAGCGTCGGCGCGGGTTTGCTGCCCAGTTGCAGCAGACCGCGGACCCCGTCGGCGATCACCAGTCCGCCGGTCGGCGAAAAGCCGATGCCCAAAGGCCGGCCGCCGGTATTCCCCAGTTCGGTATAGCTCGCACCGTCCGCGGAGAGCACGATCACCCGCCCGTCTCGGTAGCCGGCATAGACACGCCCGGTGGCATCGACGGCGATGCCCTCCGGCCCGATCCCCACCTCCACGGCCAGCCGTTGCACGTCCTTGAGCGCTTCGTTGTAGGCGTAGGGTCCGCGATCGGTCGGCGGCGCGGGCGGCGGCACCCAGGCCCGTGGCGCCACGCGCGTGGGCCAAGCCAGCAGATAAGCGACCACGATCAGCAGCGCGAACAGCGCTTTTTTCATCTTCTCCCTTGCTCCGCTTTATCCCGCACTCTTTCGGCACGGTCGGCGACGCAAGGATAGCGCCAAACGGGCGCGACGGCGCCGGTTTGGCTACCATTCGACCCAGGGGAGATGAATCCGCATTCACCACAACGACGAGGCCGGAATGAGCGAACCGCTGAATCCCGTGCAGATGCTGCTCGCGCGCGCGCAGCAGACTCCCGACCGCCCTTACCTGCACCAGCCGGTGCAGGGCCAGTGGCGGACTTATACCTGGGCCGAGGTCGCCGACCAGAGCCGGCGCATGGCCGCAGCGCTCAAGGCGCTGGGTCTGCCGCCCGGCAGCCGGGTGGCGATCGCCGGCATGAACACCGCCCACTGGTTCATGGCCGACTTCGCCGCCGGTTTCGGCGGCTACGTGGGCGTGGGTCTGTATCCCAAGCAGGCGCCCGAGGCGGTGCGCTTCATCATGGGCCACAGCGAAGCCAAGGCCGTGTTCATCGGCCCGATGCCGGACGCGGACCATTTCCTCGCCGCGCTGCCCCCGGACGTGATCCGCATCGCCCTACCTTACCCGGGCGTCGCGCCGCAGCCCTATTCCTGGGACGAATTGGTCGCCAAGCATGAACCGCTGGCAGCGCCGGTGGAACGCGGACCGGACGAACCCTGGAGCCTGATCTACACCTCCGGCACCACCGGTAACCCCAAGGGCGTCATCCTCACCGAACGCAATCTGAAATTCACCATCGCCGGATTGCTGCGCATGCTGCCGGCGCGCGGCGCCGAACATTTCCTGTCCTACCTGCCGCTGGCGCACGCCTTCGAGCGCGGCGCGGTGGAAAGCACCAGCCTCTACCTCAACGCCGAAGTCTCGTTTCTGGAGGAACTGGAGAAACTGCCGGAAACGCTCGCGCGCGTGCGGCCGACGCGCTTCTTCGGCGTGCCGCTGGTGTGGACGCGCATCCAGGCCGGCATCCTCAAGCAGCTCCCGCAGCCCAAGCTCGACCGCATCCTGCGCATTCCGCTGCTGTCCGGCTACGTCAAGCGCAAGATCCGCAAAGGACTGGGACTGGACCGTTGCTGGTTCGCGGTGTCGGGGGCCGCGCCGCTCCCGCTTGCGGTGCTGCTGTGGTTCGACCGACTGGGCATTCCGATCTACCAGGGCTACGGCATGACCGAGAACTCGATCTATGTCAGTTGCAATCTGCCCGGCGCCAACCGCTACGGCAGTGTCGGCCGACCCTACGAGGATTCGCTCGTGCGCCTGTCGCCGGAGGGCGAAATCCAGAACAAACATCCCGGGGTGACGCCGGGTTATTACAAGGATCCGGAAAAAACCCGCGAGCTGTTCACCGAGGACGGCTGGCTCAAAACCGGCGATCTCGGCCGGATCGACCCAGACGGCTATCTCTACATCACCGGACGCGTCAAGGAGATCTTCAAGACGCTCAAGGGCAAGTACGTCACGCCGGCGCCGATCGAGGGCGAGTTCTGCAGCAATCCCGACATCGAACAACTGTGCCTGGTCGGCGCCGGCCTGTTCCAGCCGGCGCTGGTGGTCTCGCTGTCCGCCGCGGGACGCGCCAAGCCGCGCGCGGACGTCGAACAAGGCCTGCTCGCGACGATGGAGCAGGTCAACGCCAAACTGGAACCGCACGAAGCGGTCGCCAAGATCATCGTCACCAAGGACGCCTGGACCATCGACAACGGCATCATGACCCCGACCATGAAGGTACGCCGCGCCGAGATCGAGAAGCGCTACGGCCCGCTGGCGGAAAAAGCGGAGAAGAACCGCAATCAGAAAATCGTGTGGCAAGAGTAACGGGCCGCTGAAAAGGCGCGCCGGATCTCGGCGCCCGCTCAGGCGAACACGATGGTCTTGTTGCCGTCGACGATGATGCGGTCCTCGACATGCCAGCGCACCGCGCGCGCCAGCACCTGGCGTTCGAGGTCGCGCCCCAGCCGGCGCAGCGCGTCCAGTTCGTCGCTGTGCGAAACGCGCGCCGTGTCTTGCTCGATGATCGGTCCCTCGTCCAGCGCCGCAGTCACGTAGTGCGCGGTGGCGCCGATGATCTTGACGCCGCGCTCGTGCGCCTGGCGGTAAGGATCGGCACCGGCGAAGGCGGGCAGGAAGGAGTGGTGGATGTTGATGATGCGGTTGGGCCAGCGGGCCACGAATTCCGCGCTCAGGATGCGCATGTAACGCGCCAGCACCAGAAAATCGGCGCGGCCTTCCAGCAGTTCCGTCATGCGGGCTTCGGCCGCCGCGCGCTGGCCGGCGTCCTGCCAGGGCACGTGATGGAAGGTCACGTCGAAGGAGGCCGCGGCGGCGCGCAGCGTATCGTGATTGGAAATCAGACAGGGGATTTCCACCTTGAGCTCGCCGCGGCTGTGGCGCCACAACAGTTCCAGCGCGGCGTGGTCCTGCGCCGAGGCGAGGATGGCCATGCGCGGGCGTTGGGCGGCGTAGCTCAAGCGCCAGTCCATTCCCAAGCGCTGCGCCACCTCGTCCTCGAAAGCGCGCGCGAGCGATTCCCGCGCCAGGTCCATGCCGGGCGTCTGGAATTCCAGGCGCATGAAGAAACGCCCGCCGCTGGGATCGGTGGAATGCTGGTCCAGCTCGGTGATATTCGCCCCGTGCCGGTACAGGAATCCGCTGACCGCGGCGACGATTCCGGGTCGGTCGGCGCAACGGATCAAAAGACGCGCGGTACGATCTTCGCTCATGTCGGCGGCGTTTTTTCAGTCGTTTCGGGCGACCCGCGCCTTCCGCTCGGCCGCCCGTTCGGGAAACCGGGAACCGTTGGCCTGAAGCGCCGCGGCCAGGCTTGAGCAGCGCCTGCGCGCGCAGGCGCGACGCCCCAGCGCAGGCAAGGGCGCGGTGCGCTGCAAAACCTGCAGGGCCGATCCGGCGGTGGAGATTCCTGGACGCATGGTCGCGCCCATTGTAGGCCCAGCCGACCGCGGGGCTTGAACCCCCACCGGCAGACGCCCACAATGAGCTGCGCGCCGCAACCGCAGAAAATACGAAAGGGAGACATCCGTGAGGATCGGCCAAATGGGATGGCTGGGCGGCCTCGGCACGGCTTTGGCCTTGGTCGCTTGCGCGTCGGCGCCCCCGGCGCCGGATGCGGCGATCGCGGCGGCGGTGGATGCGATCTACCACGCCGAAGACGCGCGCGTGTCCGATTATGCCGCGCAGGAGCTGCGCACCGCGCGCGAGAAGCTCGACGGCGCGCGCGATGCGGCGCAGAAAGCCCAGCAGGATCACAGCGCCAAGGGCTTGCGCCAGGCGCAATGGCTGGCGGAGGAAGCCCAGGCCGACGCCCAATACGCAGAAGCCAAGGCGGAGCGGGAGCGCGCCCAGGCCGCCGTGAAGCAGCTCGAGCGCAGCCTCCAAACGCTGACGACGCCGAGCGGCGGGGGAGTTTGAGCATGGACGCCGTGGCTCCTCGTTCATACCGTCTCGCCGCCCTGCTCGCATCTGCGGCGTGGTTGTGCGCCTGCCACAGCGCGCCGGTCAAGGAACAGGACTTGCGGCAGGCGCGCAGCGAGCTGGCCGCGCTCGAGGCCGACCCGAATCTCGCCAGCCGCGCGCCGGAGGCGATCCAGGAGGCGGAAGCGGCCTTGCGCGCGGCCGAAAAACAACCTTCCGACGCGACGCTGGCCGCGCACCTCGTCTACATGGCCGAACGCAAAGTGGCGACCGCGCGCGCGCTGGCCGAGGCGCGTGTTGCCGAAGACCAGGTGCAGGCGCTGCAGGCGCAGTACGCGCCGCTGGAGCAGGCGGCACGCGCCAAGGCGCGCGCGCAGATCGACCAGCGGGAACAGTGGTTGAGCCAGCAGCTCGCGGACTTGCAGCCCCAGCAAACGGCGCGGGGACTGGCGCTGACGCTGGGTGCCGCGCTGTTCGCGGCCTCAAGCGGCGCGCTCAAACCCGAAGCGGAAACCCGGCTCGACCTGGTGGCGGACTTCCTCGCCCAGGCGCGCGAGCGGCGCGTCGCC
>JADGHB010000097.1 GCA_019689635.1 Nevskia sp.
GCCTGATCCGCGTGCGCTATGGGCCGATCGAACTCGGCCGCGGCATCAAATCCGGCGGCTGGCGCGAGCTCGAGCGCGAGGAACTGGAAACGCTCTACGTCGCCGTCGGTCTGCCGCCGCCCAAGGCAAGGCGGCAGGCCGCGCCGTTCAAGCGGGCTGCGCCGCGCGGCGCAGCTTGACCACGAAGTCCCAGGCCATCAGCAACGCGCCGAACGCGAATACGATGTCGCCGGGCATGCGCAGCCACTGCCAGATTAGCGTGCCGTTATAGAACGCCAGGCTGCGCGCGGCGGCGTAGCCGTCGGTGTAGATCTTCTCGAGCTGCGGCCAGCCGACCGGGAAGAAATTGAGCACGATCCACATCACCAGGCCGAGGTTGTAAAGCCAGAAGGCCCAAACGCCGAGGCGGTCGCTCCACGGCCGCGTGCCGTTGAGGTACCGCAAGGCCAGATAGACCAGCCCCAGCGCCAGCAGACCGAAAGCGCCGAACATGGCGGTGTGGGCATGATTGAGGGTGAGGAAACTGCCGTGCTCGTAGTAGTTGACCAGCGGCGCGTTGATCGTGCCTCCGCCGAACACGCCGGCGCCGACGAAGTTCCAGAAGGCCGAGCCGAGGATGTAGAGATAGGCAAGGCGGTAAGGGAAGTCCCGCAGGCTCGCGATCTTCTGGCGCTGGTCGATTGCTTCCAGCACCAGCAGGAACAGGGGCAACACCTCCAGGAAGGAAAACACGCTGCCCACGCCGATCCACAATCCCGGTTCGCCGACCCAATACATGTGGTGGCCGGTGCCGAGGATGCCGCTGACCAGGATCAGGATCCACTCGAACAAGATGGCGCGCTCGGCGAGCTGTCGTGTGACCAGACCCAGGGCCATGAGGAAGTACCCTGTGGCGGCGGCGGTAAATAGTTCGAAAGCCCATTCCACCCACAGGTGCACTACCCACCAGCGCCAGAAGTCGGTGATGCTGAAGGAGGGATTGGGTTGCGCCAGCGGCACCATGCCGAAGGCGTAGATCACCGCCACGCCCAGCGTGCTATACCACAGCAGGTGCTCGGCACGAAACAAGCCGTAGAGCGTGTGTCCGCGTCGCCACAGCGTCAGCAGTGTGGGCCAGAAGGCGCGCAGCAGCACCAGACTCCAGATCAATAAGCCGGCAAAGAACAGGATCTGCCAGAAGCGGCCCAGCTCCAGATACGACAGACCCTGGTTGCCGAACCAGAACCAGTGCTTGCGGATCGCGCCCATGATGCCGAGATAGTCGCCGGCCAGCGCGCCGGCCACGATCGCCACCAGCACCCAGAAGATCAGGTTGACGATCGCGCGCTGGCCCGCGGGTTCGCGTCGGCCGATCACCGGCGCCAGGAACAGCGCGGCACCGATCCAGGACAGGCCGATCCATACGATCGGCGCCTGCAAGTGCACGCTGCGCAGCCAGGCGAAGGGCAGCCAGCGGTCGATGGCGATTCCGTAAAAGCCGGCACGCTCGGTGTAGTAGTGGGCCAGGAGGCTGCCGGCGGCGATCTGCACGAGCAGCACCGCCGCCACCACCAGGAAGTACTTCCACAGCGCGCGCTGGCTGGGCGTGGGCGCGGCGAAACCTTGTAGCGCGGTTTCGCGCGTTTCCTGCGGCGCCGGATGCTCGATGTACAGGCGGAAGATCGCTACCACCGCCCCGATGCCGAAGAACACCAGCGTGAACGAAACCCAGGTCCAGATGAAGCTGGCGGAGGTTGGCGCATTGCCGACCAGCGGCTCCGGCGGCCAGTTGACGGTCCAGGAATAATCGAGCCCCGGCCGCAGCGCCACCGTGGTGAGCACGGAATAAAGCAGGAAATCGGCGGTTTGCGCCGCGCTTTCCGGCGTGAGGCTGTAGGCGCGAGTCCAGCCCTTCTCGAAATCATCGGCCTGCAGGGCCTGGGCGATCGCATCGCGCAGCGCGATGACGCTGTCGGCCACGGCCGGCGGCAGGGTGACGCTGGACGCCGTCAGGTCTACCGAGCGCAGCGCGCGTTGCATGTGCTGGGTGACGGCGGCTTGCCGTTCGGGGTCGAGCGCGTCGAAGCCGCTATGCTCGCTTGCCTGCGCCAGCCGCTCGCGCACGTCCTTGGCGAGCTTGACCAGGTATTCGGCCGTGTAATCCTCGCCGAAATACGAGCCCATGCCGTAGAGGCTGCCGTAGTCCATCAGGTCCGCCTGCTGGAAGCCGGCTTTGCCTGCGACGATGTCCTCGCGCGTCATCAATACCTTGCCCGTCGCATCGAGAAAACGCTCGGGAATGGGCGGTGCCTGCTGATAGGTGAGGACCGTGGCCCAAATCATCGCCGCCCAGCAGCCGGCGGTGACCAGCAACAGAATGCAGATCAGGACCCGGCTGACGCGATCCTGCGGCGGTGCCTCGGCAGCATTGGTGTCCATCGCCTCTCCTCCCGCATTGCGCGCGGCGCTTATTGTTCGGATCGCGGACGGCGGCGGATGCCCGGCGCTGGCGAGGCACGGCGCGTCCTCGACGACCCGATTCTAATCAATCGCGCAAGGCTAGTTTGCAAGCGCCGCGCGCAAACCCGGATCAGGGCGAGGGTTCGATGGCGCCGCGCGACCAGGCCTTGCCGCTCAAGCCGCGGCTGTCGGGCCCCAGCAGGTAGAGC
>JADGHB010000098.1 GCA_019689635.1 Nevskia sp.
GGGCCCAGGAACAGGAAGGAGCCGATCGGCCGCTTGGGGTCGGACAGGCCCGCCCGCGAACGGCGGATGGCGTTGGCCACCGCGGTGACCGCTTCGTCCTGGCCGACCACGCGCCGGTGCAGCGCGTCCTCCATGCGCAGCAGCTTCTCGCGTTCGCCTTCCATCAGCTTGGAGACCGGGATGCCGGTCCAGCGCGAGACGATCTCGGCGATTTCTTCCTCGGTCACCTCGGTGCGCAGCAACTCCAGCTTTTTCTGCGCGGTTTGCGTCGTGGCGGCGAGTTTCTTTTCCAGCTCCGGAATCTTGCCGTACTGCAGCTCGGCCATGCGCGCCAGATCGCCAGCGCGGCGCGCCGCTTCCAGCTCGGTGCGCAGGCGGTCGAGCGTTTCCTTGACGCCGGCGCTGCCGGCGACGCTGGCCTTCTCGGCTTTCCATTTTTCTTCGAGATCGGCGTATTCGCGCTC
Organism: Nevskia sp.; assembly: GCA_019689635.1. Taxonomy (GTDB): domain Bacteria; phylum Pseudomonadota; class Gammaproteobacteria; order Nevskiales; family Nevskiaceae; genus Nevskia. The sequence goes on from JADGHB010000098.1 coordinate 465, forward strand.
GAGCTTGGCGATGTCCTGCTCCAGCGCGGCGAGCGTTTTCTTCGCGCCGGGATCGTCCTCTTTCTTCAGCGCTTCGCGCTCGATCTTGAGCTGGATCAAGCGCCGCTCCAGGCGGTCGAGCGCCTCGGGCTTGGAGTCGATCTCGATGCGGATGCGGCTGGCGGCCTCGTCGATGAGGTCGATGGCCTTGTCCGGCAGATTGCGGTCGGTGATGTAGCGGTGCGAGAGCTTGGCCGCGGCGATGATCGCCCCGTCGGTGATGTCCACGCCGTGGTGGACTTCGTAGCGCTCCTTGAGCCCGCGCAGGATGGCGATGGTGTCTTCCACCGAGGGTTCGCCGACGTAGACTTTCTGGAAACGCCGCTCCAGCGCCGCGTCCTTCTCGATGTATTTGCGGTATTCATCCAGCGTGGTGGCGCCGATGCAGTGCAGCTCGCCGCGCGCCAGCGCCGGCTTCAACATGTTGCCGGCGTCCATCGCGCCCTCGGCCTTGCCCGCGCCGACCAGGGTGTGGATCTCGTCGATGAACAGGATGATGTTGCCCTGCTGTTTGGCCAGATCGTTGAGCACGGCTTTGAGCCGTTCCTCGAACTCGCCGCGGAATTTGGCGCCGGCGATCAGCGCGCCCAGGTCCAGCGTCAGCAGACGCTTGTCCTTGAGCGATTCCGGCACCTCGCCGTTGACGATGCGCTGCGCCAGTCCTTCGACGATGGCGGTCTTGCCCACGCCGGGCTCGCCGATCAGCGCCGGATTGTTCTTGGTGCGGCGGGAGAGCACCTGGATCACGCGGCGGATCTCCTCGTCGCGGCCGATCACCGGATCGAGCTTGCCGGCGCGGGCGCGCTCGGTGAGGTCGATGGTGTAGCGTTCCAGCGCCTGGCGCTGATCCTCGGCGCCGGCGGAATCGACTTTCTGTCCACCGCGGAACTGCTCGATGGCTCGTTCCAGCAGCTCCTTGCGCGCGCCGGATTCCTTGAGCGCGCGGCCCAGCGCGCCCTTGTCGTCCAGCGCCGCGAGCAGGAACAGCTCGCTGGAAATGAACTGGTCTTTCCTCTGCTGCGCCAGCCGGTCGGCGAGATTGAGCAGTCGCGCCAGCTCCGGGCTCACCTGGACCTCGCCGGTGGGCTGCTTGAGCCGCGGCAGATCGTCGAGGGCGGCGGCGAGCTTGCTGCGCAGCGCGTCGAGCTTGACGCCCGAGGCTTCCAGCAGCGGCGCGGCGCCGCCGCCGTCCTGATCGAGCAACGCCTGCATCAGGTGCAGCGGCTCGATTTGCGCGTGGTCGCGGCCGACCGCCAGGCTCTGGGCGTCGGCCAGGGCCTGGTGCAGGCGGGAAGTCAGTTTGTTCGGATTCATGGCAAGGCCACAGGCGAAAACGATGTCTCTCAACTTGAGGACGACCCGGCCGGTTTCAAGCCAAGGCTCTATACTGCACGCCCCCGAAATGCCCTCGAAGCGAGCGATGAAGACCACCGTCGCGTATAAGGACGACGAATTCCTGATGAGCGAGGAAGCGCGCAGTGTGCGCATCCTGTGCGAGTACCTGGAGCCGCGCGCCCGGCTGGCGCGGCTGGGCGCGTCGCGCGCGGTGATCTTCTTCGGCTCCGCGCGCGTGCGTCCGCGCGCGCCGCACGGCCCGGACTACTATGCCCTGGCGGCGGATCTCGCCGAGCGTTTGGCGCGGTGGACGCTGGAACGTCATCCGCCGGCGTCGCGCTACTACCTGTGCACCGGCGGCGGTCCGGGCATCATGCAGGCGGTGCACGAGGGCGCCGCGCGGGTGGACCGCACGCTCAATCTCGGCTTCAACATCTCGCTGCCGCACGAGCAGCACGTCAATCCGTTCGTCACCCGCGAGCGCGCCTTCGAGTTCCACTACTTTTTCATGCGCAAGCTGTGGTTCGCGAGCCTGGCGCAGGCGTTCGTCGCCTTTCCCGGCGGCTTCGGCACCTTCGACGAGTTGTTCGAGATGCTGAACCTGACGCAGACCGGCAAGGCCCAGGTCAAGCCCATCCTGCTGTTCGGGGCCGAATTCTGGCGCAAGGCGGTGAACTTCGACGAGCTCCTCGCGCGCGGCTACGTCGCCGCCGAGGACCTGCGCCTGATGCACACCGTGGATGGCGTGGACGAGGCCTACCAGGTGCTCACGGCGGCGCTGGAAGCGAAGAATGGCGC
>JADGHB010000050.1 GCA_019689635.1 Nevskia sp.
CCGGAAAAGCGAGCGTGGCGGTGAAGCAGTCGAAGATCGACAGGGTCGTGCAGTCGCCGTGGTCCTGGTAGCGCGCCTTCTGCGGCCGGCCGGCCGAATCGGGCGGCAGGAACAGGAAGCGATATTTCACCGCGTAGTCCGAAAACAAAATCGTATTCAGATCGAACGGCACGCCGAAGCCGTTGGGATTCTTGCGCGGCTCGGCGGGATCGGCGAACAGGCCGTATTGATCCAGCCGCGGGCAGTTGTAACCGGCCAGCGCCGCGGCATTGATCTGCCCCGGCTGCACCGCGCCGCAGACCGCCGCGATCTGCGCGTCGCTCGGCCGGGGATCGTTGGCGGGGTTGGGGGTGAACTGGCCGAGGTTGGGCGTGGTCTGCGCGAGATAGGGCGGCGCCAGCGTCGGGCAGTCCTGGGGCATGTCGTGATCCACCGGCACCAGATTGCGCGGGTCGGTGGGATCGGCGGTGGCGAAGTGGACGTTGACGTAGTCGCTCACCAGCAGGCTTTGCAGGGTGTTCACGAACTTGTTGCTATGTTCGATGCACAGCCCGTTCTGCGGCTTCTTGAGCTGGCCCTGGGCATCGAACTTCCAGGCGTTGTACTTGCACTTGGGATTGGGATCGTAGAGATAGAAGTTCGGCCGCCCGCGCTCGTCCACGCGCGCTTCGTAACGGTCAAGGTCTTGCGGATCGGGCTGGTTCAGCGGCACGCCGTTCTCGTCCACCGGGAACGTGGTGCAATCGTTGGGCACGTCGGTGGCCCCGTCCCAGACGATTTGCGCCGAGCGTCCGAGGTTCTTGGCCACCAGGATCAGCGGCAGCAGCGAAGGATTGTCCCCGAGGCAAGTGAGCGAGTCGCCCTTGCCGGGCAGCCCGCCCGGGCCGGTGCAGGTGTCGCGCGCGAGATCCGGCAGCTCGGGATTGCCGCCGTTGTCGGTAAAGGTGTTGTCGTAAACGTGGATGCCTTCGGGATAGAAGTCGTACTTGGTGGAAGACTCGGAAGCATCCGCCAGACCGTAGTTGACGATGAACAGACCGGCGGTGCGGTTGTCGTGGATGTCGTTGTCGTAGATCTCGGCCTGGTCAGAAGCCAGCACCAGCATGCCGGTCCCGGAAGGCACGTCGCCGACGATGGCCCCGCGCGGCGCGAAGGACTTGAGGTTGTTGTGATACGACTGGTTGTGATGGACCAGGTTTTTCTCGCCGTTCTGCGCGCGCCCCGGCAGATCGAAGACCAGGAAGCCGCCGACGTTGTCGTGGGCGATGTTGTCCACGAACTCGGCGCGGTAAGTGTTCTCGAACTCGAAGCCGGCGACGTTGTGGAAGGCCTCGGTGTTGCGCACCAGCACGTCGTTGCTCTGGCCCACGTACACGCCGGCGTCGGAGGAACCGACCGAAACCGAGTCCTCGATCAGGACGTGATGGCACAGCACCGGATAAAACGCATAGGAGCCGTCGGCGGTCCAGGACTTCTGCGAGGCGTCGTAGTTGGGCGAGGCGGGATCGGCCACGCTCCAGCCGACTTTCACGCCGCGGATGGTGATGTACTCGGAGCGGAAGATGCGCAGGCCGTTGCCCGGCGCGTCGTAGATGGTCAGGTTCTGGACCACCAGCCCGGTGTGGTGGTTGATGCTGATGCCGTCTTCCGCCGGGCTGTTCTTGAACGACAGGATGGTCTTGTCGCGGCCCTCGCCTTCGATGGTGATGCCGCGCTTGCCGGTCATGGTGAGCCCGGTCGTGAAATCGAACTGCCCGGCGCAGAAGTGGATGGTATCGCCCTCGTGGGCGTCGAAGAAGGCGATGAGCGCCTGCTTCTGCGCGTCCGGACCGGGGCAGATGGTGTAGGTCTTCGTCGCTGCGGCGGGCGGCGCAGGCGCGTCGGAGCCGCCCGTTGTCGGCGCGCTGCTGCCGCTGCACGCGCATAACAGCGCGGCGAGCCACGACAGCGCAAGAATTCCCGAGGCGCGCCGATCTCCCTGTGCCCAGAGCTGCATGTGGTTCTCCCCCAAGTCCGCGATCGCATCCGTCGCGGACTGTTCTGTACAACTTTTTATATTGCCGCTACCGCCGGGTCGGCCCGATAGTAAATCGAGCCTAAGCGGTCCGCGCTACTTGGCCGCGACCGTCTGCCGCGACGGTGCGGAGTCGCCACCCGGCCGCGGGATCAGCGTGCGCAGCATGAGTTTGAAGTATTCGCGGAACTCGGCGCCTTCGGGAAAACGATCGGGCGCGTCGCGGTGCACCTGCTGGTTGCCGATGTAGGTGGCGTAGGCGAAGGTGGACCACAGCCGCGCGTCGTGCTCGGACAGGCCCAGCGCGCAGTAACACTTGTACAGGTAATCGAGCCGTCGCGCGGACGCGCGCCGCACGACCCGGCCCACGGCTGGATCATCCGAGGCCGCGGCCAGGGCGAGGTACAGGCGGCCGGCGCGATAACTGGCATTGGCGCGCTTGAACAGTTTGACGATGCGCTCGTAGGGGTCCGGCTCCTGCTCCACGCCGGCCACCGCATCCTCGGTCTCCTGCTTCTCCCACAACTGCAGGGCGGCGTGGACCAGCGCCTCGCGGTTGGGGAAATGCCAATAGAAGCTGCCTTTGGTCACGCCCAAGCGGCGCGCCAGCGGTTCCACCGCCACGGCCTCGAGGCCGCCGGCGGCGATGGCGTCGAGCGCGGCTTGGGCCCAGTGCTCCGCACTGAGGTTCCGGCCGCGCGCGGCGCGGTCTAGACGTTGAACGTTCATGACATACGCAGGCGTATCGAACGCGCACTGTATCGGCAGCGCGCCCGCGCACGCAAGCGGTTCTGTTATCGTTTGGCCATGCCCACGAGGAATTTTCGCGCCAGAGCCTGCGTGCCACTGGCTCTGGCGCTGGCCGCGCTCTGCCTGCCGGCGGCGGCCAGCGTCGGCCCGGACATCGCGCAGCAGCTCGGCGGGCGCCTGACGCCCCTGGGCGCCGAGCGCGCGGGCAACGCGGCCGGCACCATTCCGGCCTGGGACGGCGGCCTCACGCCGGACCGCAAACCCGCCGGCGACCGCGCCGGTGCGCGCTATCTCGATCCTTACGCGGACGACAAACCGCTATTCGTCATCACGCGTGAAAACCTGGCGCAGTACGCCGGGCCGCTCAGCGCGGGCGAACAGGCGCTGTTCGCCCGTTATCCAGACAGCTACCGGCTGCCGATCTATCCCAGCCGTCGCAGCGCGGCCGCACCGCCGGCGTTTTATGCCGGCACGCTGCGCAACGCCACGCAGACCTATCTCGACAAGCCGGAGGGCACGCCGCAGCGCGCCGTCGCCGGCCTGCCTTTCCCCATCCCGCACGATGGCGCCGAGGCGATCTGGAACGTGCGCTTGCGCTACCGCGGCGAAGGGCGCGAGGGCGATTACCTGCAGGCGGCCGTCTCGCCGCAAGGCGACGTCGAGTGGCTGCGCCTGGCCCTGCGCGCACGCTACGAAACGCTGGACAGCCTGGTGCGCAAGAAAGGCGAAGGCGTGCTGACCTACGAACAGCGCGCCGTGCTACAGCCGGCGGCGCTCGCCGGCGCGGTCAAGCTCGTCGAGGAGCGCCTGCTGGCGCCGCCACTCGCCTGGCAGTTGAGCCCCGGCCAGCCGCGCATCGAGGCCACCAGCGACGCCGGTGGCGACACGCCCGCGCTGGGCGCCGCCGGGCTGCTCGACGAGGATCAGTTCGAGGGCTTCAGCGGCTCGCCGGCGCGTTACGCATGGAAGCTCGAAGGCAAGCGCGAGCTCTACGTGCCCTACAACGCCTACCGCCTGCACGACGCCGCGCAGGCCGCCGATCTGATCGGCGCGCATTTCCTCAACCCGCAACTGACCCGCTACGAACTGCATCGGGTGTGGGTCCTCAAGGCGCGCTGCCGCCCCGAGGCGGTCTGCAAGTATCCGCGGCGCACGTACTATCTCGACGAGGATTCCTGGCAGCCGCTCTTGGCGGAGGACTACGACGCCGCCGATCGTCTGGTCATCGTGCATGAGATCCACACGTTCGCGGCCTACGACGCGCCGCAGCTCCTGACGGCGGTGGAAACGATTTACGACCTGGACAGCGGGCGCTATCTCGCCACCGGGATGAACAACGGACTGCCGGAATGGCGTCTGGCCGCGGTGCCGCGCGAGGTCTTCGCGCCCTACGCTGCGGTGGACTGGGCGCGACGGCTGCGTTCGCAGCTGCGGGAATGAGTGCGCCGGTCCGCCGCGATCGACCGCCCGGCGGCCCGCCGCACCGGGTGCCTGGTCCGGGCTAAACTGAAGGCATGCGCCTGGCCTGCGCCGCGTTGTTCGCACTGCTGCCCCTGGCGGCGGTCGCCCAGATCTATCGCTGGGTGGACGCCGACGGCGTGGTGCACTTCAGCCAGACGCCGCCGGAACACGGCGGCTATCAAAAGATCTCGCCACAGCTGCCGCCGGCGACGCCGGCACCCGGCGTCGAAGCCCTGCGCGAGGACGCGCAGCGCTTCGATCAGACCAACGCTCAGGCCAAGCAGGCGCGCGAGAAAATGCTGCAGGCGAAAGCCGAGCAGGCCGAGCGCTGCGCCAAGGCGCGCGAACGCATCAGCTTCCTCGAGGAGAAGACGGCGCATCGGCTGTTCGTCACCGGCCCCGACGGCCAGCCTGCGCGCATGAGCGACGAGCAGTTCCAGCAAACTCTCGCCGACGCCCGAGCGGCGGCGGCCAAGTACTGCCAATAACTAACCCGCAAAAAAACGGCCCGGGCCAAAGTCCGGGCCGTCACGCGAATCTCGCTTGGCGCTTATTTCTTCTTGCTACCCGCCTTGGCGTCGGTCTTGGCCTCGGGTTTGTCCTGGGCTTGGGCCGCGGTGTCGTTCTTCTCGATCTTGAGCAGTTCGACTTCGAAAATCAGCGCCTGGTTGGGGCCGATCTTGGCGCCGGCGCCTCGTTCGCCGTAGGCGAGCTTGGGCGGGATGTAGAACTTGTACTTGGCGCCTGGCGACATGAGCTGCAGGCCTTCGGTCCAGCCGGGGATCACGTTGGCCAGCGGGAAGGTCGCGGGCTGGCCGCGGTCGTAGGAACTGTCGAACACGGTGCCGTCGATCAGGGTGCCTTTGTAGTTGACGGTGACTTTGTCGTCCTTGGTCGGATGCGGACCCTTGCCCTCGGTGAGCACTTCGTACTCCAAGCCGGAGGCGGTGGTTTTCACGCCCGGTTTCTTGGCGTTGTCGGCCAGGAACTGGTCACTGGCTTGCTGATTCTTGTCGGCGAGCGCTTTGCGTTCCTCCATCTTCGCCTGCTGCACCTTGCGCATCTCGGCGGCGAGCACCTGTTCGCGGTCTTTGTCGGCCAGGCGTGCCGGTTCGCCGGCGAGGCTTTCCTCGAGGCCTTTTTCCAAGGTCTTGACGTCCACGTCGCCCTTGGGAATCTGGGCCAGGTTGTGACCGATGTTGTAGCCGATGGCGTAGCCCAGCTTCTGCGCATCGGTGGAAAGATCGGAAGACGCTGAGCTCGACGCGGCGTCGTGATCGGCGGGCTTGTTGCAGGCCGCGACCAGTGTCGCCAGTGCGAGCGGGAGCAACGCACGGTACCGCTTGGACATGATGGTTTTCCTTACAAGGGCGAGTGGGAACGAATGCCGGCGCCCGGGACTCCCAGCCTGGCGCCTTCTGGACATCTGGGGCGGATTATAGCGAAGCCGGCGACGGGCGTCGGCGCGCCAGCAACTGGCGCAAGGTTTGCCGGCTTTCGTCGGACAGCAGCTCCAGGGAACGTTCGGCGATGCGCGCCACGCGCGCGTCCACCGCGAGCTCGCCTTCCGCGCCCTGCGTCACCACGCCGACTTCGATCAAGGTGTCGAGGTAGCCCGCGAACAAAGTCCGGTCGAAGAACTCCGGCGCCTCGCGGCCGGTGAGCACCGCCATGCGCTCGGCGAGCATCCGGCAGTCTTGCTCGAACTTCTCGCGCTGCAGCCGACCGCCGGCATGACGCTCGTCGGCCAGCAGCAGCACCACCATCGCCTGGCGCTCCAGGGTCTCGCCGACCAGGCGACCGAGCACCGCAAAGCTGGAGAATTCGCGGCTGCCGACATCCGGCCGCCGCAGCCGGCCGTCGGCGGTCCGCAGCAACAAGCCGCTCGTTTGCATCCGTTCGAGGAAGCCGCGCGCGACCGTCTCGCAATCCGCCGCCGGCCAGGGCAGGAAGAACTCGGTGCGCAGGAAAGGATACAAGGCCCGGCACCCGGTGAGGATCGCCTCCTCCGACAAGATCCCGCGGGTGCGGAACAGGCTGGCGATCAAGGCCGGCAGCGCGAACAGGTGCTGGACCATGTTACGGTTGTAGGTGAGCAGGACGCCGTCGCGGCCGCCGGCGACCAGCAGATCGCCCCAGGGATGCGGCACGCGCCGGATGCGCGCGATGGGCAGCGCCCAGTCTAGCGCCGCGCGCGCGTCGCGTTCGGGGACGAACAGCCGCTCGCGCTCCGGCCAGGCGTCCAGCAACTCCAGCAGGTGGCCGACCTGTTCGACCAGCTCGTCCTCCGCCGCCGCGCGCAGCGGCGCCGCCAGCAGCGCGCAGGCGACGACGCCGACCGGACCGGCGACCGCCGCGGCGTTGATGCGGCGCATGTTCTCGTCGGCGATCCGCCGCACGAAGGCGTCGAACTCCGCCGGACGCTCCTCGCCGCCGGGGGCGAGCCGCTCGCGCCAGTTCGGCAACTCGGCGTCGGCGCGGTCCTGCAAGATTTGCGGCTCGCCGAAGCTGACGTAGGCCTTGCCGTAGGAACGACCGAGGATCTTGGTCGCCTTGAGCAGGGTCTGGGCCGATTCGCGCGGCTTGGCCGCGCCGCGCAGTTCCTTGAAATAGCTGCCGACCTCCCAGACCTTGTCGTAACCGATGAACACCGGGACCAGCGCCACCCGGCGCGCGCGGTTGCGCAGCGCGGATTCCGCCACCATGGCCAGCAGACCGGTCTTGGGCGGCAACAGCCGGCCGGTGCGGCTACGCCCGCCTTCGGGGAAGAACTCGATCGCATAGCCGCGACGGATGAGGCCGTCCACGTAGGCGCGGAACACCGCCGTGTACAAGGCATCGCCCGCGAAGCGCCGGCGAATATAGAACGCCCCGCCGCGCCGCAGGATGCCGCCCACCGGCCAGAAATCGAGGTTGACGCCGGCGGCGATGTGCGGTGGCACGAGGCCCGCCTGGTAGAGCGTGTAGGACAGCAACAGATAATCGGCGTGACTGCGGTGCGAGGGCAGATAGACGAGTTCGTGCGCCTGCGCCAGTTCGCGCAGCCGTTCCATGCCGCGCACCTCGACGCCCTTGAACACCCGCGTCCACACGTAGGCGAGGACGCGCTCCAGCACGCGCACGGTGGCCGCGGAGTAATCGGCGGCGATCTCCTCCGCGTACTTGCGCGCCCGGGCCTGCGCCTGCGCGGCGGAAATGCCCCGCCGTTGCGCTTCGAGCGCCACCGCGCGGCGCACCGCCGGCGCGGCGAGCACGTCCTGGATCACCACCGCGCGGCGCAGCAGTGCGGGGCCCAGCGCGGCGCTGCGCGCACGCAGGAAATGCAGGTTCAGCGCGCGCTCCAGGCGGCGCTGCGCGCGCGCGGGATCGCTTAGGCGCGCGAGCTGTTCGCGATACCACAGCGGCGCGCCGAAGTTGGCGAAGACGTTGCGGTGATTGGCCGCCGCGATCACCAGCTTGCGCAGGCGGCCGGCCTGCTGGCTATCGGCGAAGATCAGCTTGAACAGCGAGGTCTCCTGCCCCGGATCGCGGCCCCAGTAGATGGACACCGGCACGATTTGCACGTCGTAGCCCGGCCGGCGCGCCGCCGCCTCCAGCAGCTGCGAAAGCCAGGTGCGCCGGCCGCGCGCCTCGGCCAGCGCCGGCAGATAGAGGAACCCGGCCTGTCCCGGCCCCGGCAGATGAAAGACCAGGCGCTGCGGCCGCGGCAGGTTCTGCTCGCGGCAGATGCGTTCGAGCGCGAACAGGTCGATCCAGCTTTTCTGCGGCAGCACGTAGCACAAGGGTCGCGCCGGATCGAGCCCCAGCGCTCGCGCCGGCGCCTCGGGCGCCACGCGATATTTCGTCACGGCGATGAGCGGGCGCAGCAGCACGCGCGCCAGCCAGTAACCGAAAGCGGCCAAGGTTTCGTTCACGGACGCCCCCCGTTGAGGGTCGCGCGCTGCAACCGCCGTGTGATTTTCATCTCCCCGAGCGGATTATAGGCGCCGCGGCCCGCCGCTTTCGGCGGCGTGCCGGCGTTCGCCTTGTCCGGCGCGCGCCGCTTCGAGTTAAGCTCGAACCCGATTCCGATCATTCGCATGGAAACGCAAGCCGTCCTCGCCCAGTGCAGCCTGTTCGCCGGACTGCCGGCGCTGGCGCTCTCGCGACTGGCCGCGTTGTGCACGCCGCAGGAACTGCACGGCGGAGAAATTCTGTTCCGCGCGGGCGAGCCCTCCGAGCATTTCTACGTGGTCGCCAGCGGCCTGCTGCGCGTGGATGCCGCCGACGGCGCCTATGCCGGCGAAGTCGCGCGTTATGAGCCGCTGGGGGAAATCAGCCTGCTTTCCGGCGAACCGCACAGCGCCGTGGTGCGTGCGCTGCGCGACAGCCTGCTGCTGCGCATCCGCCGCGCCGATCTGGTGACCTTCCTGTCGACCTATCCCAGCGCGTTGCTGGCGATGACGCGCGTGATCGTGAATCGCATGCGCCGCAACCAGCGCCAGGCGCAGCTCGAAGCGGCGCGCCGCGCGCGCTCGCGCACGCTGCTGCCGGCCACCCCGGCGATCGACGCCGCCCTTCATGCGCGCCAGCTCTGCCAGGCGCTGGCCGAAAGCGGCGTGGCGGTCGAGCTGATCGACGAACAGACCGTGGACGCGGCGCTCGGCCCCGCAATGGCTCAGACCCCGATCGATCACTCCGAGCGGCACCGCCGCCTGATGGATTGGCTCAACGAGCGTGAAGCGTCCGGCCGCCACCTGCTCTACTGCGCCGCCGCACGCGACGAGCCCTGGACCGAGCGCTGCCTGCGCCAGTCCGATCGCGTACTGCTGCTGGCCGACGCCGCGCAGGCCCCGCAACCGAGCGCGGTCCTGGAGCGGGTGCGCGCCTACGCCCAGCGGACGCCGGTCGACCTGCTGCTGTTGCGGCCGCAGGGCGCACCCGCCGGCGAGGTGCTCGCCTGGCGTGAGCGGGTCGGTGCCGGCGCGCACCATTTCCTGTGTCCGGACGAACCGCGCGACTACGCCCGCCTGGCGCGCCTGCTCAGCGGCCGCGGCATCGGTCTGGTGCTGTCCGGCGGCGGCGCGCGCGGTTTCGCCCACATCGGCTTGATCCGCGCCCTGGAGGAGCTGGAGATTCCGGTGGATCTCGCCTGCGGCACCAGCATGGGCGCGTTCTTCGCCGCGCTGCTGGCCTGCGGTTACGAGGCCCGCGAACTGCACGACATCGCGCGCGCGACCTTCGTCGAGCACAACTATCTCAACGACTACGTGCTGCCGCGCGTGTCGCTGATCCGCGGACGCAAGTTCCTCAACCGCTTGCGCGAAATCTTCGGCGAGCGCCGCATCGAGGAGCTGCGCCTGCCGTACTTCTGCGTCAGCACCAACCTGACTCAGGCCAAAACCGTGATGCACGACCACGGCCCCTTGGCGCTGTGGGTGGGCACCAGCATGGCGGTCCCCGGCATCGCCCCGCCGGTGGTGTGGCGCGGTGATCTCCTGGTGGACGGCGCGGTGACCAACAGCCTGCCGACCGATCTGATGCATGCGCTGGGCCGCGGGCCGGTGATCGCCTCCGACGTCAGCACCGAAGCCGCGCTGCGCGCGCCGGGCATCGAAGGGCCGGACCCCGAAGCCTTGCTGCGCCCCGAGCGCAACACCGAGCACGTGTCGCTGATCGACATTCTGTTCGGCGGCATCGCGCTCACCAGCGAAAGCGGCGTGCGCCAGCGCGCCAGCCTCGCGGATCTCTATCTGCGCATGCCGGTATCCGGCGTACCCCTGTTCGGCTGGAAACGCCTGGACGACATCGCCGAACGGGGTTACCGCCACGCGCTCGGACCGCTGGCCGATTTCAAACGCGAGTGGCTGAAACGCTGAATCGCCCGCGCGCGCAGGCTCGCACGCAAAAAAACGCCGGGCTGTTGTGCAGCCCGGCGCTTGTCCTGGCACCCTACTTGCGCTTTTTCTTCTTCGGCGGCTGGGCTGGAGCGCCTTCTTTCAAACCGGCCGGTTCGTTGCTCTGCGCCTGCGCCTTGGAGGCGGCGGTCGAGGGTTTGTTGACCACGTTCACCGCCGGCGGCGCATTGAGCACGATCAGCTCCACGCGGCGGTTCTCGGCGCGACCCTCCGGCGTCTTATTGCTGGCGATCGGATTGGCTTTGCCATAGCCCTTGGCCAGCAGGTGGTCTGCTTTGACGCCGCGGCTAATCAGATATTCCCGCACCGCCTGCGCGCGCCGCTCCGACAGCTTGAGGTTGTAGGCGTCGGAACCGATCGAGTCGGTGTGTCCGCCGATTTCGACGTACAGCTCTGGCTGGGCGACGAGGCTGGTCGCCACTTTGTCGAGCGTGTCCTGGGCCGCGGGCGTCAATGCGTCTTTGTTGAAGGCGAAGTTCACGCCGCGCAGGATCAGGGTCTGCGGAATCATGCAGCCGTTCTCGTCGACCTTGGCCCCCGGAGGCGCCGGTGGGCACTTGGGTTGGGGCGGCGGAGGCGGAGGTGGCGGCGGAGGCGGCGGCGGAGGCGGACAGTTGCACTCCGGCGGCGGCGGGACCGGCTCGCGGAAGAAGGAGTATTGCAGGCCGACGTTGAAGCGGGCGTCGCCGAGCAGTTTGGGATCGTAGGAGCCGTCGTTGTACGTCCCGTAATAACGCGCCTCGGCGCGCAGCGAAAGATGCTTGGTCAGGCGCCCCAGCAGACCGGCACCCACGTCGACGTAAGGACCCCATTTGAACTCATCGCGCGTTTCGTAATAGGTTTCCCAGTCCGCGCCGATGCCCCCGAGGACAAACGGCGTGAAACGGCCATTGCCGAAACTCCAGGAGTCGATGCGGTAATTGAGGTCCGCGCCACCGCCGACGCGGGCGTCGGTGGCGTCGACGTGTTTGGTCATAGTGTTGACGAACACCTGATGCAGACCGAGGCCGTAGAGATTGAACTCGAGGCTCAAATCCTTGTTCAGCGGCCAGCCGAACAGACCTTGGCCGCCGATGCCCCAGGTCGGCGCGCGCACGCTGTCGGGCAATTCGTAGCTGAACAGGCCGGCGGCATAGGGCGCGCCCTTGCTGTTGTCGCCCCCTTCATCGGCCCAAGCGGAACACAGGCAAAGACTGGCTAACAGCGCGACAGGAGCGAGACCTTTCATGACGACTCCCTTATCGATGGACGGTCGGTACAGCGCCCGCTAGGGAGTCTGACCAGCTCCTCGACTCCGCGAGCGGAGCGGGAAGCAAGAGACGCGCAAGTCGCCGAACGGCTTGCCCTCACCCCCTTCCTTCTCCCACGGAGAAAGAAGGCAAAGGACCTGTTCAGTTTCCCCGGCGCGACGATTGTAACCCGAACCGGTGACACCGCAAGCGCGCAGCCCCGGCGGACTGTGATGGCCGTCGCTCAGCCGCGCAGTTCCTTGCGCAGGATCTTGCCCACCGGAGACTTGGGCAGCGCCTCGCGGAACTCGATCAGCTTGGGCACTTTGTAGCCGGTGAGATTGGCCTTGCAGTGTTCGCGCAGCGCCTCGGCGGTCAGCGCGGGATCTTTCCGGACCACGAAGATCTTCACCGCCTCGCCGGTTTTGTCGTCGGGCACGCCGATGCAGGCCACTTCCAGCACGCCCGGATGGAGCGCGACGACGTTCTCGATTTCGTTGGGATAGACGTTGAACCCGGACACCAGGATCATGTCTTTCTTGCGATCGACGAGCTTGAAGTAGCCGCGCGCGTCCATCACCGCCACGTCGCCGGTCTTGAGCCAGCCGTCGGCGGTGAAGACCTTGGCGTTTTCCTCGGGCTTCTGCCAGTAACCGCGCATGACCTGCGGGCCCTTCACGCACAGTTCGCCGGGCTGGCCGAGCGGGACTTCGCGGTTGTCGTCGTCGCGCAGCGAAACCCAGGTCGAAGGCAGCGGCACGCCGATGTTGCCGGTCCAGTCGGGTTTGTCCAGCGGCGCGAAGCACACCGCCGGCGAGCACTCGGTCAGTCCGTAGCCTTCGGTCAGCGGCTTGCCCGTCACTTGGCGCCATTTCTCGGCCACCGCTTGTTGCACGGCGGTGCCACCGCCCACGCAGAACTTGAGCGCGCTGAAATCGAGCCGGTCGAAGCCGGGCGTGTGCAGCAGACCGTTGAACAGCGTGTTGACGCCGGTCAAGACGGTGAACTTCTGCCGCGCCAGCTCCTTGACGAAGCCCGGCAGGTCGCGCGGATTGGTAATCAGCACGTTCTTGCCGCCGACGTACAGAAACAGCAGGCAGTTCACGGTCAGCGCGAAGATGTGGTACAGCGGCAGCGCGGTGGCGATGACGTCTTCGCCCTCGGACAGCCGCGGGCTCATCCAGGCGTGCATCTGCAAGAGATTGGCGACCAGGTTGCCGTGGGTCAGTTCCGCGCCTTTGGACAGGCCGGTGGTCCCCCCGGTGTACTGCAGGAAGGCCGGGGCCTCGTGGGTCAGGCTGACGCGGTGGTAGGGCTGCGCCTTGCCACGCGCCAGCGCGGTGCGGAACGGAACGGTGCCGGGAATGTTCCAGGGCGGCACCATCTTCTTCACCCGCTTGATCACCAGGTTGGTGAGCAGGCTCTTGGGGAAGGGCGCGAGATCGCCGATCTGCGTGGTGATCACCGTTTCCAGCGGTACGCGATCGATGACCTGCTCCAGGGTGGCGGCGAAGTTCTCCACCACGACGATGGCGCGTGCGCCGCTGTCCTTGAGCTGGTGTTCCAGCTCGCGCGGGGTGTACAGGGGGTTGACGTTGACCACCACCAACCCGGCGCGCAGGATGCCGAACACCGCGATCGGGTACTGCAGCAGGTTGGGCATCATCAGCGCGACGCGGTCGCCCTTGTTCAGACCCAGCACGTTCTGCAAGTACGAGGCGAAATCCTGCGATAAACGATCGACGTCGTCGTAGGACAGCGTGACGCCGAGATTCTCGTAGGCCGGCCGATCGCGGTATTTGTCGCAACTGCGTTCGATCACCTCCGCGAGCGAGGCGTGCCGCTGCGGATCGATGTCCGCCGGTACGCCCGGCATGTATTCCTTGAGCCAGACCCTCTCCCCCGCCCCCTGCATGCTCATGTGGCAGCCTCGTGTCGTTGTCGGTGCGCCTTGCGCCGCGGCCCGGGAAGCGATTACAAGCGATCCCGAAGCCGGGACGCAAGGGTGCGTCATTCTCGAGGAGCGCGGTCGGCGGCCAGCCACTCGCGCAAGCTCGACCGGCCGGTCTCGGCGGCGCGCCGCTCCAGTTCGGCCAGCCAGGCGCGCGCACGCCGTTCGTGTTCGTCGCCGGCGGCGGGATCGCTCCAGCCGCCGCGCGAACTCAGCCACACCTGCGCCACATCGATGGCGGCGAGATCGCGCGCCGGAAGAAGTTGGCGCTCGGGCGCCGCCTCGGCGAGCAGTTGCGCGCGCACCAGCAGCGCCACGGCGCGTTCCAGCCACTCCGCCGGCGCTGCGAGGCGGCGCTGCAGCTCCTCGAAACGATAGGGCGGGCGGCCTTCGATAAAGCATTCGCCCACCTCCGCCATCACGCGCAGGGCGAGCAGCTCGGCCTCGCGGCTACCGGGCGGTGGGGTTTCCGCGCGCCCTTCGAGATAGCGAGGATGCTGCACATAGAACGCTAGGCGGCAACCGAACAGGATGATCGCCCAGCCGAGGTAGATCCACAGCAGCAGGAGAATGACGATGGCGAATCCGGAGTAGATCGCGTTGTAATTGCCGGCTTTCACCACCACGTTGGCGAACAGCACGCTGGCGCTCTGCCAGGCGATGCCGGCGAACAGCCCGCCGATCGCCGCCGCCTTGAGCCGCACCCGGGTGTTGGGGATGAAGCCGTACATGAAGGTCAGCACGGCCACGATCAGCAGATAGGGCACCGACTTGGTCAGCAGCAAGATCATCGAGCCGAAAGGTTCGATGTTCATCAGACCCGCGACCACTGCGCTGTTGCGCACCGAAGCGGTCAGCCCCAGCGCGGTGAACACCAGCACCGGACCGACCATCAACACCAGCAGGTACTCGCTGAAGCGCTGGGTGAAACCGCGGGTGCGGTCGATCTTCCAGATGTAGTTGAAGCTCGCTTCGACCTTGGACACCATGGACACGGCGGTGTAGAGCAGCAGAACGATGCCGACCGAGCCGAGCACGCCCACCCGCATGCGATCGACGAAGCCGACGATCTGGCGCGTGAGTTCTTCCGCCTGCTCGCCGAGCGGCCGCAGCAATTGCAGCAGCACCGGCTCCAGGCTGTTATGCACGCCGAAGGCCTTGAGCACCGAAAACGCCAACGCCAGCAGCGGCACCAGCGACAGCAGCGTGGTGTAGACCAGGCTCATCGCACGCAGGTTGATCTCGCCTTCGAGCAGATCGCGGGTCAGCGCCAGGGCGTAACGGGCGGCGTGCAGCGCAAGCCGTGCCCCCGGCGTCTTCGGCTCGCGCCGCCACACCCATTCGTGCAGCCGCTGGTAATAGCTGTTCGGGATCACGTGCGGAGTCCGCGGCGTAGGCCCGATTGTCGCGGCGCCGCGCCAAGCTGTCTATCATGGAGGCGGCAGGGTGGACGGGTGCGCGCCGATGAGCCGGGTTCGAAGGATCTTCGTTGTGACCCTGGCGGCGCTCCTGCCGTGTGGAGGCGCTGCCGTGGAAAGCTTTACCTTGAGCAGTCCGGATCTCAAACCGGGACAGACCATCCCCGAGGCGCAGGTGTACCGGGGTTACGGCTGCCAGGGCGGTAACCGCTCGCCCGCCTTGCACTGGAGCCAGGCGCCGCAAGGGACGCGCGGTTTCGCAGTCACCATGTACGACCCCGACGCGCCGACCGGCCATGGCTGGTGGCACTGGCTGGTCGTCGACCTTCCCGCGCAAACCACCGAATTGCCCGCCGGTGCCGGCGACGCCTCCGGCCACGGCCTGCCACCGGGCAGCCGCCAGATGCGCAACGACTTCGGCGAGCGAGCCTACGGCGGCCCCTGTCCGCCCAAGGGCGACAAACCGCATCGCTATGTGTTCACCGTGCACGCGCTCAAGAGCACACGCCTGAGCGTGCCGGACGACGCCAGCCCCGCAGAAGTCCAGGCGCAGCTCGAGCGCGCATCCCTGGCCCGGGCGAGCATCACCGCGTACTACGGCCGCTGAGCCCCCGGATTCTTTGCCGTTCGTCGGCTGGCGGCGGTGTGCTCTTGACAAGCGTTTTCCGGCCGCTATGATGCACTGCACAAATTGCTGCGATGCAACAATTTGCTGCTCAGCCACCCACTCAGAACCTCAGGAGTACACCGTGGACATCGGAACCGTCGTTGAAGAAGTGAAGGGCAAGGTCGAAACCCTCACCGCTCAGGGTCAGAAGCTAGCCCAGATTTCCTTCGACACTCTCAAGCAGGCCAACGGCATCGTGGTCGAGAAGTTCCAGACCCTGGTCAAAACCGAGACCGAAGCGGCCAAGGACCTCTACGCCGCGACCAAGCTCGGCCTCGACAAGGCGCTGGCCGACGGCATCAAGGCCGTGGCTTCCGCGCCGACCAGCTACCTGCCGCCGAGCGACAAGTTCGTCGCCGTGTTCAACGACACTCTCACCGTGCTCAGCGACGCCGGCGAGGCGCTGTACCAGACCTTCAAATCCGGTTTCGATTCGATCCAGGGCGAGCTCACCGGCAAGCCGGTGGCGAACAAGCGCAAGGCACCGGCCAAGCGCCGCACCCGCACGGCCGCGCGCAAGAGCGCCAAGACCGCTGCGGCGTGATCGCCCGCGTGTCGCCACGTTGAGCGGCTGCATGTGACCGGGGCGCGGCCTATGGCCGCGCCCCCCCACACTCCGGCGGGCGGTGACGGCGGGGCCATTTTAAACCAT
>JADGHB010000019.1 GCA_019689635.1 Nevskia sp.
GCGCGGGCGCAAGCCCGCGCGGCGCTGCGTTATACTGCGCCCGGTTCGGA
The DNA here is from genome assembly GCA_019689635.1 of Nevskia sp. Lineage (GTDB taxonomy): Bacteria > Pseudomonadota > Gammaproteobacteria > Nevskiales > Nevskiaceae > Nevskia. The sequence continues at coordinate 51 of JADGHB010000019.1, forward strand.
ACCACCCGGGTCGCTCATGCTTCACAGCGAACTCGCGCAACTGGAAGAGCGCGTGCAGCGGCTGATCCTCGCGTATCGCCAAGCGCGCCTGGAACGCAAGCGCGCCCTGGCCGAGCGCGACCGTCTGCTCGCGCTCAACGCCGAACTCAAGCGGCGCATTGAAGGCGTGGTCGAGCGCATCCGGGTGCTCGAAACCGACCAGACTTCCTAGACGTACGGCATGAGCGAACCGCGCAAGCAGGATCCGCTGACCGTGACGGTGCGCATCATGGGCCGCGAGTACACCGTCGCGTGCAAACCGGAGGAACACGAGGCCCTGGTGGCCTCCGCCGACTACCTCAACGAACGCATGACCGCGATCCGCCGCCGCGGCAAGGCGCTGGGCGCCGAACGCATCGCGGTGATGACCGCGCTCAACCTGGCGCGCGAGTTGCTCGCGCTCAAGGGCCATCCCGGCGTGGTGCCGCCGGACGCCGAGGCACTCGAGAAAATCCGCCAGCTCGGATTGGACATCGACCACACCCTGACCACCACCGACTGAGTTGTGCTAAGGTGGTGGCGGTGTCTCCTGCGGTGTTGGTGATAGGTCTTTAAGTACCCTTGAGCCTACTTGCCATGCACAGGGAGCCTCACCCGCGTAGGGAGTGCAGGTCCGCGCAACCGCAGCGGAAAGCCCGAATACGCGGCGCGGCGCCCACTTGAGACTACGTCTCAAGGTCCAAGACCGATGACGGCACAGGCGGGAGACACCCTTTCCCCTTCTTCCATGCGCCTGCGCAAACAGGCCTTGCGTGCGACACAGCGCGGCATGCGCCGCAAGCTGCCATCCGCCGAGCGGCGGCGCGCGGCGCGGCGCGCGGCGGCGCGGCTGCTGAGGTGGGCGCCACTGCGGCGCGCACGCCGCATCGGCGTTTACCTGCCCAAGGCCGCGGAACTGTCCACCGCCCCGCTGATCGCGGCCTTGCACCGCGCGGGCCGTCGTCTCTGGGTCCCGGTGGCGGCGGCCGGCGGCGCCATGCGCTTCGCGCCGCTGCGCAAGGGCACCCGGCTCAAGCGCGGCGCGTTCGGCGTATGGCAGCCCGCCCGGGCGCACCCGCTGCGCAGCGCGCGCGCGCTCGACCTGATCGTGCTGCCGCTGCTGGCCTTCGACGCGCGCGGCGCGCGCCTGGGCCAGGGCGGCGGACATTACGACCGCGCCCTGGCCGCCACGCACGCTGCGCGCCGTCCCTTGCGCCTGGGCTACGCCTACGCCGTGCAGGAACTGCCCGAAGTCCCCGTGGCGGGCCACGACTGCCGCTTGCACGCGGTGGTCACCGAACGCGGCCTGCGCTGGCTGCGGTAGCGCCGCAGGCTGGCGCGGCGCGACGGCGCGTGCCACACTGCGGAATCAAAGCGGTCGCTCGACCGCGCGTCGATCACGATGCTTCGCATGCCAATACGCGTCACTGCGGCGATGGTTTTTGCGTTCGCGCTCGGCGTCGCCGGCTGCGTGAGTGTGCGTTCCTACGTCGAGGAAGGTCACGCCGCAGCCGGCTATCACGACCTCAAGCGGCTGGATCCGCCGCTGCCGGTCGTACTGAGCGTGCAGTTCCTGCACAACGGCAAACATTATCCGCCGGCCGATCGCGATCTGTACAACGAAGTCAGTCGCGTGCTGCGCGAAAGCGGCGTGATGATCTCGGCGCGCGGCGACGTCCACGCCACGCTCCAGGTGGTGGTGGACGATCGCTACGACGAAACCCTGGCGCGCCAGCGCGGCCTGCTCACCGGCCTTTCCGAGGGACAGTACGCCAGCCAGGTGCGCGACGACTACGACTTCACGCTCACTTTTACCCGTGCCGGGGGCGAGCCGCGCATCGGCCATTACCGCCACGCCATCATCACCGTCGCCGGCCGCCAGCCGCCGCCCACGCACAGCGGGCGCGCCCTCGATCCGCAGGACGCCTTCGCCGTGGTGGTGCGCCAGACCGTGCTCGATTTCCTGGCCGACGTGCAAGATCTCGGCAGCACCGGCACGCCGGTCATCATGGTGCCGACCACGCCGGCTCCGCCGCCGCCGCAGTGAGTGAGATGGCCTCCTACTGGCTGATGAAATCGGAGCCCCGCTCCTTCTCGATCGACGACCTCGCGCGCCGTCCGCGTCAGACCGAACCCTGGGACGGCGTGCGCAATTACCAGGCGCGCAACTTCATCCGCGATCGCATGCGCGTGGGCGATCTCGCGTTCTTTTACCATTCGAGCTGCGCGGAACCGGCGATCGTGGGCCTCATGCGCGTGGCCTCGGAGGCTTACCCCGATCCCACTCAGTTCGACCCCCAGCATCACCACTACGATCCCGCCGCACGGCGCGAACAGCCGCGCTGGTATTTGGTGGACATGCGGCTCGAACGCAAGCTCAAGCGACCGCTCACGCTCGCCGAACTGCGCAGGCACGAGAAGGAACTGCAAGGCTTCCGCCTGCTCGCCCCCGGCAATCGCCTGTCGGTGATGCCGGTGAGCGAAGCGCACTGGCGTTACATTCTTTCGCTCGAAAAGACTTAGCCGGCGTTTGCCGCTTTCGCCCGCTGCGCTTCAAGCCAGGCATCGAAGCGCGTTTCCAGCACGTCCAGCGGCAGGGCCCCGCCCCCGAGCATCTCGTCGTGGAAGGCGCGCAGGTCGAACTTCTCGCCCAGCACCCGCTGGGCACGCGCGCGCAGTTCCAGGAACTTGAGCTGGCCGAGCTTGTAGGCCAGCGCCTGCGCGGGCATGGCGATGTAGCGGTCGGTTTCCGCCTGGATGTCCGGTTCGTCCTCGACCGTGTGCGCGCGGAAGAAGGCGATCATCTGCTCGCGAGTCCAGCGCTTGTCGTGCACGCCGGTGTCGAGCACCAGACGGCTGGCGCGCAGCAGCTCGCCGGCCAGACGGCCGTAGTCGCTGACCGGATCCTGGTAAAAACCGAGGTCCTTGCCCAGACGCTCGGCGTACAGTGCCCAGCCCTCGATATAGGCGGTGTAGTCGGCCTGCTGACGAAAGGGCGGCAAGGGCAGCGTCTGGGCGATGGCGATCTGCAGGTGATGTCCCGGCACGCCTTCGTGGTAGGCGGTGTCCTCGATCGTGACCAGCGAACGTTGCGCATAGTCGCCGGTGTTGACGTACACGATTCCCGGACGCGAACCGTCGGCGGTGCCTTGCTGGTATTCCGCCGCCGCGGCCTCTTTCTCGCGGTATTCCTGCATCGGCCGCACCTCGACCGGCGCCTTGGGCAGCAAGCCGAACAGCTCCGGCAACCGGGGCTGCATTTGGGCGATGTACTTGCGATACAAATCCACGATCTGCTGGCGCGAACTCGCGTAATACTTGCGCTCGGACTTGAGCGCCGCGCGCAAACCGGCGAGATCCGCGTAACCGAGTTTCTTGGCGATGGCGGTCATCTCGCCTTCGATGCGCGCCACTTCCTTCAGGCCCAGCTCATGGATCGCCTCCGGATCCATCGCGGTGGTGGTCTGCGTGCGGATGGCGTAGCGGTAGCGCGCGGGCCCGTCCGGCAAGGCCCACAGCCCAGGCGCGCGACGCCCGTGCGGCGCGTAGTCCTTCTCGACGAAGTCCGCCAGCCTGGCGTACGCCGGACGCACTTCGCGATCCACCGCCGCGACGATGGCGTCGTGCAGGCGCTGGCGCTCGGCAGCCGGCAGCGTCTGCGGGATCTGCACCGCCGGTCGGCCGAAGACGTTGGCCTCGCCCGCCGGCTGCGCGATGGCGCGGCACTGACGAGCCACTTTCTCCAACAGGTATTGCGGCGGCATGAGACCGTCGCGTTGGCCCAGCCGCGCCAGTTGCGCGACCTGATCCAGCAACGCGGGAATCCGGTGCAGACGCGCGAGATAGTCCGCGTAGTGCTTGAGGCTGTCCAGGGGCAGTACGGAGACGAGCTGCGGCAACTGCAAGTGCACGCCGTTGAACTGGTCCAGCGGCATTTCGTAGTTCTTGAACGCCAGACCGTCCAGCGCGTCGCGCAGCTTGCGCAGCATCAGCTCGCGATTGAGGCGATCCGGTTCGGGGAAACCGGCCGGATCGATGGCCTCGAAGCGGGCGAGAAAATGTTCCAGATCTTGCTTCTGTTTCGCGAAGTGCTCCGGCGCGTAATCGCTCCAGCGGTCGTTGTAGCGGTCGTCGCCCAGGATGGTGGCGAACTCCGGGTTCTCCTTAAGCTGCCATTCCCACTGCTCGGCGAGCAGCGCGTTCTGCGCCTCAAGCCGCGCCGCGAGATCGGCGGCGGCCTTGGCGGATCCGGGACTGCCCAGCGCAACTGCGATCGACATGGCGTGAATGAGACTCCGCAGCGACGAAAAATTCATGGCGCCTCGCTTTCCTGTCCCGTGCCCAGGAACAGGGCATAGGCGGGATTGTCGCTCTCCTCCCAATACGGATAGCCCAGCGCCTCGAGCGCACGGCGGCATTCGCCGCGCTCGGCGCGCGGCACTTGCAGGCCGCACAGCACGCGCCCATAGGCGGCGCCGTGGTTGCGGTAATGGAACAAGGAGATGTTCCAGCGGCTGCCCACCGCGTTCAAAAAATCCAGGCAGGCGCCGGGCCGCTCGGGAAACTCGAAACGGAACAGGCGCTCGTCCGCCAGGCCCGGACAGCGGCCGCCGACCATGTAGCGCACGTGCAGCTTGGCCATCTCGTCGCCGGAGAGGTCCAGCACCGGATAGCCGTCGGCGCGCAGACGGCCGAGCGCGGCGTCGCGGTCGGCGGCATCGTGGAAGTGCACGCCGGCGAAGACGTGCGCGGCGGTGGGCGAGGAGTAGCGGTAGTTGAATTCGGTGATCGAGCGGCGGCCGAGCTCCTTCAAGAAACGTTTGAAACTGCCGGGCCGTTCGGGAATGGTCACCGCCAGCAGCGTTTCGCGCCCATCGCCCAGCTCGGCGCGCTCGGCGATGTGCCGCAGACGGTCGAAATTGAGATTGGCGCCGGACACGATCGCCACGTAGCTGCCCGCGCCGTGGCGCGCGACCCAGCGCTTGACGCCGGCCACCGCCAAGGCGCCGGCCGGTTCGGGCAGGCTGCGATTCTCGTAGAACACGTCGCGGATCGCCGCGCAGATCTCGTCCACGCTCACGCGCAGGCAGGCGTCCACCACTTGGCGCGCGATCCGGAACGGCTCGGCTCCCACTTGCCGCACCGCCACGCCGTCGGCGAACAGGCCGACCTGCGCGAGCTTGACGCGCCGGCCGGCTTCCAGCGCCTGCGCCAGACAATCGGCGTCGTCCGGTTCCACGGCGACGATCTTCACCTCCGGGCGCAGCGCCTTGATCCAGGCGCCGACGCCCGCGATCAGCCCGCCGCCGCCGACCGGCACGAATACCGCGTCGAGCCGCTCGGCGCCGATCTGCTCGAGAATTTCTTTACCGATGGTGCCCTGGCCGGCGATCACTTCGGGATCGTCGTAAGGCGGGATCATGGTCAACTTTCTGGACGCAGCCAGCGCCTCGGCGTGAACGGCGGCCTCGTCGAAAGAATCGCCGTGCAGCACCACGTGGCCGCCGAGCAACTTCACCGATTCGACTTTGATGCCCGGCGTGGTGCGCGGCATCACGATCCAGGCAGGCACGCCGAGCCGCCGCGCCGCCAGCGCCACGCCCTGCGCGTGGTTGCCGGCCGAGGCGCAGATCACGCCGCGCGCGCGCACCGCTTGCGGCAGATTCGCCATCTTGTTGTAGGCGCCGCGCAGCTTGAACGAGTACACGCTCTGCTGGTCCTCGCGCTTGAGCAGCAGGCGCGCGCCCAGCCGCGCGGACAGCTTGGGCGCTTCCTCCAAGGCGCTGACCACGGCCACGTCATAGACCCGCGCGCGTGCGATCCGCTCGCGGTAGGTTTCGAGCCAGCGGCTCGGCGACGAACCATGGCCAAGCGCCGGTGCGGAGGAACTGCGGTTCACGAGACCCAAGCGGCGGTCACGCCGCGGAATCGGCAAGGGGTCGCGTATCATAGCGCCTGCTTTCCCTTTGGCGATGGTTTTCATGCAGCCCACACACCCGCCCGAGACCGCGCTCATCGCTTTCGTCGGCGGCGGCAACATGGCCGCCTGCCTGATCGGCGGCCTGCTCGCCGCCGGCCATCCGCGGACGCGGCTCGCCGTGGCGGAAACCGCCCCGGAACGCGCGCAATGGCTGGCGCGCGAGTTCGGCGTGCGCGTGGTGCCGCGCGCAGCCGAGCTCGCCGCGGAGGCGGACGCGCTGGTGCTGGCGGTCAAGCCGCAGCAGATGACCGCGGCGCTTCAGGGTTGGCGCCCGAAAGCCGGCGCGCTGGTGCTGTCCATCGCCGCCGGCGTGACTCTGGCGTGGCTGCGGCGGCGTCTCGGCGACCAGGCGCAGTTCGTGCGCAGCATGCCCAACACGCCGGCGCTGCTGCGCGCCGGCATCAGCGGGCTGTACGCGCCGCCGGAAGTGACGCCGGCCGCGCGCGCGCAGGCGGAACACATCCTGCGCACCGCCGGCGATTGCGTGTGGCTGGACCGCGAGGCGCAGCTCGACGCGGTGACCGCGCTGTCCGGCTCCGGCCCGGCGTATTTCTTCCTGCTGACGGAAGTGCTGCGCGAAGCCGGCGCGCGACTCGGCCTGCCGGGCGCCACCGCCGCGCGCCTGGCGCTGTGCACTTTCACCGGCGCCGCGCGCATGGCCGAAACGGGCCAGGACGTCGCCGAGCTGCGCGCCCAGGTCACCTCCCCGGGCGGCACCACCGAGGCGGCCTTGCGCGTTCTCGAAGACCGCGGCCTGCGCCGGCTGTTCGACGAAGCGCTGCACGCCGCCTGCGCGCGCTCGCGCGAGCTGGGCGCCGCGCTGGAACGGGAAACCCCGTGATCGCCACCACCGCCAACGCGCTGTTCTTCCTCGTCACCGCCACGCTCAACCTGGCGCTGTGGATCTTCATCCTGCGCGTGCTCTTGCAACTCACCCGCGCGGACTTCTACAACCCGATCTCGCAGTTGGTGTGGCGCCTGACCCAGCCCCCGACCGGTTGGCTGGCGCGCTGGCTGCCGCGCTGGAAGCGCCTGGATTCGGCCGCCGCGCTGCTGTGCTTCGTCCTGGCCCTGGTGTACGTCAAGGCGGTGGCGAGCTTCGACGTGAGCTGGAGCCGCCTGCCGTGGAGCCAGGTGACCTGGCTGGCGATCCTCAAGCTCGTCAGCAGTACGCTCAATCTGTACACCCTGTCGCTGTTCGCGCTCGCGGTGGTCTCGTGGATCGGACCCGGCGTGAGCAATCCCGCCGCCAACGTGCTGTGGAGCTTGAACGAGCCGCTGCTCAGGCCGGTGCGGCGCATCCTGCCGCCGATCGCCGGGCTGGACCTCTCGCCGATTCCGGTGATGCTGCTGTTGCAGTTCCTCGACCGCCTGCTGCCTCTGGGACCGTTTCGTTGAGATGGACGTACACCACGCCGGCTCGGTGGGCATCGTCGCGCCGCGCAAGCTCGTCATCGAGCGACCGCTGACGCTGGACTGCGGCCGCTGCCTGCCGCGCCACGAACTGATGGTGGAAACCTACGGCGAACTGAACCGCGCGCGCAGCAACGCGGTGCTGGTGTGCCACGCGCTGTCCGGCGATCACCACGCCGCCGGCGTGCACGCCGCCACCGACCGCAAGCCGGGCTGGTGGGATTCGGCCATCGGCCCCGGCAAGCCGATCGACACGCGCCGCTTCCATGTCGTGTGTCTCAACAACCTCGGCGGCTGCCGCGGCTCCACCGGGCCGAACACCATAAACCCGGACACCGGCCGTTACTGGGGCCCGGATTTTCCCATCGTCACGGTGCGCGACTGGGTGAAAAGCCAGGCGCTGCTCGCCGACGCGCTCGGGATCGAGCGCTGGGCGGCGGTGATCGGCGGCTCGCTGGGCGGCATGCAGGCGCTGCAGTGGGCAATCGACTTCCCGGAGCGCGTGGCGCACGCGCTGGCCATCGCCGCGGCGCCCCGCATCTCGGCGCAGAACATCGCCTTCAACGAGATCGCGCGCCAGGCCATCCTCTCCGACCCCGACTTTCACGCGGGGCGCTACTACGAGCACGGCGTGGTGCCTTCGCGCGGCTTGAAGCTGGCGCGCATGCTCGGCCATATCACTTACCTGTCCGACAGCGCGATGCGCAACCGCTTCGGGCGTTTGCTGCGCGAATCCGACGGCCGCTTCAACTTCAACTACGAAGTCGAGTTCGAGGTGGAAAGCTACCTGCGCCACCAGGGGCAAAGCTTCGTCGAGCGCTTCGACGCCAACACGTATCTGTTGATGACCAAGGCGCTGGACTACTTCGATCCCGCGCGCGACTACGGCGACGACCTGGTCGCCGCCTTCCGCCGCGCGCGCGCCAAGTTTCTGGTGCTGGCCTTTTCCAGCGACTGGCGTTTTTCGCCGGCGCGCTCGCGCGAAATCGTCAAGGCCCTGGTCGCCGCCGAGCGCGAGGTCAGTTACGCCTGCATCGCCTCGCAGCTCGGGCACGACGATTTCCTGATGCCGCTGCCGGAGTATCACCGCGTGCTCGGCGCGTACCTCGCGCGCGTGGCGCAAGAGGCCGGCGCATGAACGCCGCGCTGCGACCGGATCTGGCCTTGATTTGCGACTGGATCGCGCCCGGTGCGCGCATCCTCGACCTCGGCTGCGGCGACGGAGCGCTGCTCGCGCATCTGGCGCACACCCGCGGGGTGCGCGGCTACGGCCTGGAGATCGACGCCGAGGAAGTGGCCGCGGCCGTGGCGCGCGGCGTCAACGTGATCCAGGCCGACATCGACGAGGGTCTGGCCGACTTCGCCGATGCCTCCTTCGACTACGTGGTGATGACCCAGGCGCTGCAGGCGCTGGCGCGACCGGATCGCGCACTCGCCGAGATGCTGCGCGTGGGCCGCGAGGCCATCGTCACCTTTCCCAACTTCGGCCACTGGCGCGCACGGCTGGCGCTGGCGCGCGGCCGCATGCCGGTGACCCCCGCGCTGCCGGCGGCGTGGTACGAGACGCGCAACATCCACCTGTGCACGGTGGCGGACTTCGAGGCGCTGTGCCGGGAGCGCGGCTGGCCGGTGCTGGAACGCGCCTTGCTCGACCGCGCCCATCGCCGTGGCCCGGCGATCGCCCTATTCCCCGGCCTGTTCTGCGAAATCGCGCTCTACAAGCTCGGCCGCCCCCGAGCGGCGCCTCAAGGCGGATCCGCGGCGTCGGCCACGGACAGCTTGGCGCGCACGTAGTCCGCGTCCGACACGTACAGCAAACCGGCCAGCTTGCGCAGCAACGCCTCTTCGTGCGGCTCGATGCGGCCGTCGGCGTAGGCGAGCTGCCAGAGCATGCGCAGCAGCTCGAATTTGTCCGCCGGCGTCAGGCGCGCGTTGAGTGCGGCGACGTAGTCGTACAGCGAGACCGCCGCCTCGGACTGCGCCTGGGCCTCGCTCAACAAGGCTTCGGCCTGTGCCGCATCGAGTCCGTAGCGCTGCCGCAGCAACGCCCGGATCGCCTCGCGCTCGAGGCCCGCGAATTCGAAATCCGCGCGGGCCAGCTCCAGCAGCAGCACGGCGACGCACAGGGATTCCGCCGGTGACTGGCGTTCGGTCTCGCCACCAGCCAGTAACGCGCGCAAACGATCGAACATGTCAATCAAAACGAAAAACCGACGCTCGCGGCGTAGCTATCGTTTGCCCCGAAGCGTTCGTATTCGGCGCTCGCCGCGACCGGTCCCAGCCTCAGGCGCAGGCCGGCATAGCCCTTGATGCGATCCAGTCGCTCGTCGGCCAGTTGGCTTTCGGGCGCGGCTTTCAACGTGGACTCGGCGTAGCCGAAACCCGCATAAGGCGTCGCCAGGAGCACGCGCTGAGACAGCTCCAGATCCGCAGCCCAGGCGTGATAGGCGAGATCGTGCGTTCCCGCGGCGGCGCTGTAGCTGCCGCGCACGGACAGCGCCGGCGTCACCGCGGATCCTTCGAGCACGGCATAACGCAGACTGCCGCCGAAAATCGCCGCGTCGCTGCCGACCAGGCGCGCATAGCGCGCGCCGAGATCGAAACCGAACGGCAGCCCCTTGCCGACCGTCACGCCGACCAGGCCGATTTCGTCCACCGGGGTTCCCAGCAGGCGTTGCCAGGCCTCGCTGTCCTGCGTCGGCGTGAGGCTGCCGAACACGCCGAGCTCGAAGCCCAAGAGGCCCTCGGCAGTCGCGGGGGCGAGCCGTCGGTCGTCGGCCGCCGCGGCGAGATCCTGGGCGACCCGATGGAAATCGACCTGGTCGGGATGCACGATCTGGAAGTCCAAGGCATTGGCGATCGCCGCGCTCGCACCGCTGGCCGTATTGCAGACCAGGTTGACCGCGACTACACAGCCTACGATCGGATTCGGCATCGTCGCTTCCTTTTGCAGATTTCCAGCGCCGTGCTCAGCGCGGCTCGAAACGCAGGTCGCCGTACCAGGCTTCGCCGCGCCCGTGGGCATCGTCGCAATCCGTCATCACCACCACCGCGCCGATTTTGTCCACCTCGGCCTTGAAATAGCGCGCGAAGTCCGCGCGCACGTCGCGGCTTTCCTCCTGCCATTGGCCGACGCCCTGCGCTCCGATGCGCACCGGCACGATCATCTCCTGCTTGAAATACGGGCTCGGGAACGGCGACTGCGGATCGGGATGCGCGCCGTTGGACCACACGTAAGCCAGCGCCTTGATCGTCCACGGCAGCCAGCGGTGCCCCGCAAGCAAATAGACCCGCGCGGGGAAATCCGAACCGCCCTTGACCCGCTCGTCGATGTCCGGATAGATGCCGGCGATCTTCCAGCGCCAGCGCAGGATCGGCGTCGCGCGCAGATCGACCGTGCCCTGCCAGCTCTCGCCCGAAGCGGAGTCGTCGCACACCGCGTGCAGCACGCGCGTGCCGCCGTCCTCGACGAGGTCGTAGCGCGTGTCGCGCTTGCCGTCCTGCGCTTTCCAGCCTTGCAGCCCGACGAGGGAAAACGGCGGCGGGCCGACGGACAGCGCGGCGGCCAGGACCAGGAGGGCAAGCGACGCACTCATGGCTTTCTTTCCGAAGCAAAATGCCGTTCCAGGAACGGCAGCACCGTCTGCTGGATGTCGCCGAGCCGCCCGTGCCAGAAGTGACCCGCACCGTCCACCGTCACGAGCTGCGGCGGCGGACGGTAGGCCTGCAAAGCCGCGCGCGTTTCCTCGTAGTTCACCACTTCGTCGTCGCGCGCATGCAAGGCCAGCCAGGGACAGCCCGGATGCGGCGGCGGCGCGGCATCATCGAAGTAACGGCCGAACGGGATGCTGACGCTGACCAACGCCGCGGGGCGGGCACGCGCGGCGGCCTTGAGCGCGACATGGGCCCCGAAGGAGAAGCCGGCCAGCAACAGCGGCGCCCCCGGTCGTCGTTCTCCTAGCCAGGCGACCGCGGCGAGCGCATCCTCGGTTTCGCCGCGCGCGGCATCGTACTGCCCCTCACTGCGGCCGACGCCGCGGAAATTGAAGCGCAGGGCGAACAGTCCGGCCTTGAGCGCGCACGACGCCAGCATATAGACCACCTTGTTGGACAAGGCGCCGCCGTACAGCGGGTGCGGATGGCAGATCACGGCGACGCCGGCAGCTGCGCTGCGCGGCGCGGCGATCACCGCTTCGAGCCGCCCGGCAGGCCCGGCAAGGAAAACCTCTTTGGCGGCGCCGGGGGCTGGCAGCGCCTCGTCGAAAGGAGACATATGTTTAAGTTTACGGCCAGCGGATGGCGCTGCGCTTCTTGCCGGCGAGTGCCGCTCGCCTATATAGTGCGGGCAAAAGTCGGCGCCGACACTCGGCTGAGCTTACACGGCTGCGGTCCGACAAGACGAAGCAAGCGCGGGGAGATTCAATCGTGAGCATCGGAATGCGTCAGACGGTCATCGCCCTCATCGCCGCCGGCGGTCTCGGCCTGGTCTGGGCCGATGGCTACGGTCAGCAGGAACAGTTCCGCGATCAGCCGCAGGCGGGTGCTTATCTCAGCTACGGCTTCGGCGGCGTGCCGTTGCGCGACGCGCCGGCGCCCCTGCACTACGGCTTGAAGCTCGACCACGACAGCCGCCTGCGCGACGCGCGGCCCTGGACCCCGCCGCTGTTCCAGCTCGATTTCGACAACCGCGGCGAAACGCTGGCTTCGTTCAACGGCGTGCCTTTCGCCGGCCGCAACCTGCGCCTGAACCAGGACGACGGCGGCGGCACTTCGAGCACGACCGGCGGCGGCGACTCCAAGGGCGGTTTCACCTTCTTCGACTGGACGCTGCTCGCCATCGGCGTCGGCGGCGCCGGCTATCTGATCGCCGAGGCGACCAAGGGTCACGACAGCCCCGACCCGCCGCCCAGCAACAGCGGAGGCGGCAGCACCAACGGCCTGGTCAACGCCGTCACCGGTGTGGTCACCGGCGTGGTGAATACCGTGACCGGCGTGGTCAACACCGTCACCGGTGTGCTCACCGGCTCGACCAACGGTTTCGCGGGTCAACGCACCGTGCCCGGCGTGCTGCCCTTCGACCCGCCGGATCGAACCGATCCCAGCTATCAGAAATGGCTGGACGGCGGCACGGGTCAGATGGGCGATCTCGGGGGGTGAGGGATCGCGCTTTGCGAGTGCCGGTGGCACTCGCAGCGATCCCGAACGCCGCGCCAAGGATGGCGCGGCCGGGCGATCCAGCTCCGAGCTTGGCCACGCCAGGGACGGCGATGACGCTGCACGCAAGAAAGCGCGCTACGCGAGTGCCGGTGGCACTCGCAGCGATCCCGAACGCCGCGCCAAGGATGGCGCGACCGGGCGATCCAGCTCCGAGCTTGGCCGCGCCAGGGATGCCGTGGCCGGGCGACGATCGGAGCGCGGCCATGATCGTCCCGCGCGCCGCGGCGCGCAGCCGCGCCCGGTAAACCATGCCGCCGACCGAAGGCAGTCCGCGCGCTCCTCTTGAGCTGCGCAGCGTGATCAACCGCGCCTGGCCGCTGGTGCGCGCGCGTCTCGACGAAGTCTTCGGCATCGATCTGCGCACGCTGGCCTTGTTCCGGGTGTGCGTCGGCACCGTGCTCTTCATCGACATGATCCGGCGTTTTTCGGATCTGCGCGCCTTCTATACCGACCAGGGCGTGCTGCCGCGCAGTTGGCTCGCCCAGCTCGAAGGGCCTTGGCGCTTCTCCCTGCACGCAGCCAGCGGCGGGGCGTGGTACGAAGCCTTGCTGCTCGCCGTCGCCGTCCTGGCCGCGTTTGCACTGATGATCGGCTGGCGCGCGCGCCTGGCGGCGTTCGTGAGCTGGCTGCTGCTGGCTTCGCTGTGCACGCGCAATCCGCTGATCCTGCTCGGCGGCGACTACCTGCTCACCTGCTTGTTGTTCTGGGCGATGTTCCTGCCCATCGGCGCACGCTTCAGCGTGGATGCGGCGCTGTCCCAGGCCCCCCTGGAAAACACCCGCCATCTGTCCTGGGCTTCGGCCGCGCTCACGCTCCAGGTGTTGTCGGTGTGGTTCTTCGGTGCGCTGATGAAAACCGGGCACCAGTGGTGGCCGGACGGCACCGCCGTGTACTACACGCTCTCGCTGGACGGTTATTCCTGGCCGTGGTCGCACTGGCTGCTGCATTTCCCGCGCGTGATGCAGGGGCTGACCTATTTCGTGTACTGGCTGGAAATGCTGGGGCCGCTCCTCGCGCTGTCGCCCTTCTTCACCCGGCCGTTGCGCTTCGTGGTGATGGCCCTTCTGACCTGCATGCACACCGGCTTTCTGCTGTTGCTGGCGATCGGCTTTTTCCCGTGGGTGAGCCTGTCCTCGCTCACCGTGCTCGTGGGCGGCTGGGTGTGGGAGCGGCTCGCGCGCCGCCGGCCCTTGGGCGAGGGCGTGCGGCTGTATTACGACGGCCAGTGCGGCGCCTGCCTGAAGCTCGCCTTGCTGCTGCGCACCTTCCTGATCCTGCCGCGCATGCAGCTCCAGCCCGCGCAGTCCGCGCCGCGCGCGGAAACGCTGTGGCGCAACCAGAAATCCTGGGTGCTGATCGATGAAAACGACCGCGCCTGGCTCAAAGGGCAGGCGCTGATCGCGCTGCTGCGGCGTTCGCCGGCGTTTTTCTGGCTCGGAGCGCTGCTGTCCGGCGCCGGTCTGCGCCGCGCAGCCGATGCGCTGCACGACTTTCTGGCAGGGCACAAGGAACGTCTTGCCCGCTGGATCGACGCGCGGCTGCCCTATCACCAGCGGCGCTTCACCAGCGGGCGCATCGCGCAGGGGGTTGCCGCCTTGCTCATGGCCGCCTGTCTGGCCTGGAACCTCGCCACGGTCGCGCTGCTGCCCTTCGGCACTTTCGCGCTGCTGACGCCGATCATTTATCCGCTGCGCATCGAGCAGTTCTGGCAGATGTTCGCGCCCTTCCCCTTCACCGACAACGGCTGGTACGTCATGCCGGGCAAGCTCGCCGACGGCAGTTCGGTGGACGTGCTGCGGCCGGGCAAGCCCTTGTCCTACGACAAACCCTGGTCGATCGCCCTCGATTTTCCCAATCAGCGCTGGCAGGTGTACGAAAACCGCATGTACGATCACCGCTTCGCCCAACATCGGCTGTACTGGGCGCGCTACCTGTGCCGCGAATGGAACCGCGAAGCGCCGGAGGACAAGAAACTCCTGTCCTTCAACATCGTGTACATGCTGATGCGCACGCCGCCGCCCGGCGGCACCGCGCATCTGGAACAACTCGTGCTGTGGCGGCACCAGTGCGTGCCGCCGCAAGCGCCGCCGCCGGAGGGCGAAGAAGGCGGCGCGCAGCTCGACAGTCATCCGCAAGCCCCTCGATAAACGTTTTAGACGTTTTAGACGCTTTGGGCGATCGACCTGCGAAGGGAGCCCGGTGAACTTCTTCCGACACCGCATCGCGGCGCTGTTCGCCATCGACGTGCGCACGCTGGCGCTGTTCCGCGTCCTGCTCGGCACCATCTTGTGCGTGGACGCGCTGCAACGCATGGGCGACGCGCGCGCCTTCTATAGCGATTCCGGCGTGATGCCGCGCGACTGGCTGGTGACCTTCAACGGCCCCTGGCGCATCAGCCTGTATATGGCCAACGGCACCACCGCCTTCGCCGTGACCTTGCTGGCGCTCGAAGCGGTGGCGGCCGCGATGCTGGCGCTGGGCTGGCGCACGCGGTTCGCCGTGGTGTCGTGCTTCGTGCTGGAAGCCTCGCTGCTCAACCGCAACATCCTGGTGCTGATCGGCGGCGACATCCTGCTGCTGTGCCTGCTGTTCTGGAGCCTGTTCCTGCCGCTTGCCGCGCGCTTCAGCGTGGATGCGGCGCTGTCCTCCTCGCCGCCGCGCGAGCCCACGCACCTGTCCTGGGCCTCGGCCGGGCTGCTGCTGCAGGTGATGTCGGTGTATTTCTTCAGCGGTTATCTCAAATCCGGGCGCGAGTGGTGGCCGGACGGCAGCGCGGTGTATTACGCGCTGGCCCTCGACCATTACGCCTTGCCTTTCGGCGTGTGGCTCAACCACTTTCTTTGGCTGACCACGGCGCTGACCTACTTCGTCCTGTTTCTGCAGCGCTGGGGTTCGCTGCTGGTGTTCTCGCCGTTCTTCAACCGTCCCCTGCGGCTGGCGATGGATCTGCTGTTCATGGGCATGCACCTGGCTTTCATCTTCTGTTTGGCCCTCGGTCCCTTTCCCTACATCAGCCTCGCCTCGCTGACCACGCTGATCGGCGGCTGGATCTGGGACGCGGCGGACCGCCGCCTGCAACGGCGCGAAAGCCGGCACGGCGATCATCCGCTGCGCATCTACTACGACCGCGACTGCGGTTTCTGCCTCAAGAGCTGCCTTTTGTTCAAGACGTTCCTCGTCCTGCCGCGCGCGATCGTGGCGCCGGCCCAGGATCATGCGCGGGCCAAGGCCTTGCTGGAGGCGAACTACTCCTGGGTGGTGATCGACCACGACGACCGCGCGCATCTCAAGTGGCCGGCCTTCGTGTGCCTGCTGCGCCGCTCGCCGCTGTTCTTCTGGCTCGGCGCGCTGCTCGATCCACGCGGCCCGGCGCGGCGGCTGGTGGCGGCGGGCAACGCGGTCTACGACTTCGTCGGCCGCCATCGCGGCGCCTTCGGCGCGCTCAGCGAACGCCTCCTGCCCTGGCGCGAGCCGCGTTTCGAGGTGAATCCCGCCGCGCTCGGCCTGTTCGGCGCGACGTTTGCCGGCTGCATCCTCTGGCACCTGTGGTTGACGATGGCGCCCTTGCGCCTGGGCCTGGCCGGCGCGGCCTGGATCTTCGGGTTTGCGCTGGCCGTGCTGCTCGTCGCCGGCGCGATCGTCCTCGGCCGGCATCCGCGCGCGCGACGCATCGCGGTGCAGTTCTGCGCCGCGTGCATGGTGTTCGTGGTGCTGGCCTGGAACCTGTGCACGCTCCATTGGCTGCCCAATCGACTCTATGCCTGGCTGACGCCGCCCTTTCTGCTGCTGCGCCTGGATCAGATCTGGGACATGTTCGCGCCCTTCCCGTCCAAGGAAGACGGCTGGTACGTGATTCCCGGCCGGCTCGCCGACGGCAACCAACTCGATCTGCTGCATCCCGAGCGCGCCGGCGTGGACTACGCCAAGCCGCGCTTTATCGCGCTCACTTTCCCCAACATCCGCTGGCACAAGTATCTGGAAAATCTCTGGGCGGTGCGCTTTGCTGACAACCGGCCCTATTTCGGCGATTACCTGTGCCGCGAGTGGAACCGCAGCCATCCGCCGCCGCGACAACTCGAAAGCCTCAAGATCGTCTATATGCTGGAGATGACCCCGCCGCCCGGCCAGACGCCGCAAGTGGAGCAGCGCGTGCTGCTCAACCACACCTGCCCCGGTCCGCAACCGGGCGCTTACGCCCACGGCTGATGATCGACATCGGCGCCAATCTCGCCCACGACAGCTTCGACGCCGATCGCGAGGCGGTGCTGGCGCGCGCGCGGGCCGCCGGCGTCGAGGCCATCGTCGTCACCGGCTCGAACGGCGCGAGCAACGAGCAGGCGCTACGGCTGGCGCGCGAACATCCCGGATTCCTCTACGCCACGGCCGGGCTGCACCCGCACCATGCCGCCGAGTGGGACGAAACGCTCGCCGCGCGCATCGCGCTGCTCGCCAACGAACCGGAAGTCGTCGCGCTGGGCGAGTGCGGACTGGACTACTTCCGCAACTACGCGCCGCACCAGGCGCAGCGCCGCGCCTTCGTCGCCCAGCTCGGTCTCGCGGTGCAGGCGGGCAAGCCGGTGTTCCTGCACCAGCGCGACGCGCACGCGGACTTCCTGCCGATCCTGCGCGACTACCGTCGGGCGCTCGCCGATTGCGTCGTGCACTGCTTCACCGACTCGGCGCAGGCGCTGGAGGATTACCTGGCGCTCGACTGCCACATCGGCATCACCGGCTGGATCTGCGACGAGCGCCGCGGCCTGGGCTTGCGCGAACTGGTGCGGCGCATCCCCGCCGAGCGTCTGCTGCTGGAAACCGACGCGCCCTACCTGCTGCCGCGCACCATCGCGCCGCCGCCGAAGGACCGCCGCAACGAACCGGCCTATCTGCCCTGGGTCCTGCGCTGCGTGGCGCAAGCGCGCGGCGAGGACGAAGCCAGGCTTGCCGTGCAAACGGCGGCCAACGCGCGGCGCTTCTTCCGTCTGACTAACGCGTCCCGAGCAGGCTGAACGCCAGCACCGCAAGCACCCACAGCGTCACGCCCAGATACAAGCGATCGCGCACGCGCCAGAACGCAACCGCGGCAAAGGCCACGCGCGCCACCGGCGTGGCGATGAGCAGCAACACCCCGAGCTGGATCAGGCCGCGCCCGCTGCCGCTCGCGGCGTCGGCGGCGATCGCCAGCGGGTGGCGCAGCGCGCGCGGTTCGCCGGAGAAGTGCGCGAACGACACCCGCTCGCCGCCGTGCTGCCACAACAGCAGCGCGGCCCCGATCAGCACCAGCGTCGCCGCCGCCAGCACACCGGCGCGCAGCAGTGCGCCGAGCCGGCGTTCGAGCCGCCCTTCGTCGAGTGCGGCCTCAGACATGATGATCGGTCAGCCCGTTGTAGATCATCTGCGCAGCGAGCAAGCACAGCACGACGGCGAAGACGAGCCGCAGCCGGGCGACCGGCGCCTGCGCCAGCAGCCGTGCGCCGAGGAAGGACCCGGCGAGCACGCCCAGCATCACTGGCATCGCCAGCGCCGGGTCGATGTAGCCGCGGTTGAGATAGACACCGGCGCCTGCGGCCGCGGTCACGCCGATCATGAAATTGCTGGTGGTGGTGGAAACCTTGAACGGCAGCCCCATGACGCGATCCAGCGCCAGCACCTTGATCGCCCCGGAGCCGATGCCGAGCAGACTCGAAGCCACGCCGGCGCCGAACATCAGCGCGAATCCGCCCGGCACGCCGCGCACCGCATACGCATCGCCGCCGGCGGCTGGCGGCAGGCGGCCGCCGAGTCGCAGCAAGACCGCAAGCCGATCACTCGCGGACGCTGCGACCCGCGCCGGCGCGCGCAGCGAAAGAACGGCGGACACTGCCAGCACGATGCCGAAAATCACCGCGACCCGGTCCGGGGACAGCCACACCCCCAAGGCGCCGCCGGCCAGCGCGCCGAGCGTGGTCGCGATTTCCAGAAACAAACCGACGCGCAGATTGACGTAGCCGTCGCGCAAATACGCCGCGGCGGCGCCGGAGGAGGTCGCGATCACCGACACCAGCGAGGCGCCGACCGCGTAGCGGATGTCCACGCCCAAGGCCAAGGTCAGAAGCGGCACCACGATCACGCCGCCGCCCAGGCCGGTCAGCGCGCCGACCGTTCCGGCCACGAACGAACCGAGCGCGATCAGCGCGGTGAAGGCGAGCAGAGTCACGTCGCGCAGTGTACGCGACGAAAAGGAATATCGTTATTACGGTTCGCCGTCGGGCGGAGCCTGATCGGTCAAGGCCCCGCGTGCGGCGCTGCCGACCAGCCGCGCGTACTTGCCGAGCACGCCGCGGGTGTAGCGCGGCGCCGGTGGCTTCCAGGCCGCGCGGCGGCGCGCGAGTTCCTCGTCGCTCACTTCGAGCCGGATCAGCAGACGGTCGGCATCGATGGTGATGGAGTCGCCCTCCTGCACCAGCGCCAGCGTGCCGCCGACGTGGGCCTCCGGCGCGATGTGGCCGACCACCAGACCCCAGGTGCCGCCGGAAAAGCGCCCGTCCGTGATCAGCGCCACGCTATCGCCGAAACCCTTGCCGATCAGCGCCGAAGTGGGACTCAACATCTCGCGCATGCCCGGCCCGCCCTTGGGGCCCTCGTAGCGAATCACGATCACGTCGCCGTGGCGGATGCGATCGGCGAGGATCGCCGCCATCGCCGCGTCCTCGGAATCGAACACCCGCGCCGGCCCGGTGATGCGGCGCTGCTTGATGCCGGTGATCTTGGCCACGCAACCTTCGCTGGCGAGGTTGCCCTTGAGGATCGCCAGATGTCCCTGCGGATACAGCGGCCACTCGAAGGGCCGGATCACTTCCTGACCGGCCGGCGGCTGCAAGGGCACGTCGGCAAGGTTTTCCGCCACGGTCTTGCCGGTGATGGTGAGGCAGTCGCCGTGGATCAAGCCCTGCGCGAGCAGCATTTTCATCACCTGCGGAATGCCGCCGGCGCGGTGCAGGTCGGTGACCGCGAAACGGCCCGAAGGCTTCAGCTCGCACAGCACCGGCACGCGCTTGCGGATCGTCTCGAAATCCTCGATGGAAAGCGGCACCTCGGCGGCCGCCGCGATGGCCAGCAGGTGCAGCACCGCGTTGGTGGAACCGCCGGTGGCCATCACCACCGCGATGGCGTTTTCCAGCGCCGGGCGCGTGACGATGTCGCGCGGCTTGAGATCGCGCGCGATGGCGTTCACCAGCGCGCGCGCGGATTCCGCCACCGAGTCGCCTTTCTCCGGATCGGGATTGGCCTGGGTCGAGGAATACGGCAGGCTCAGGCCCATGGCCTCGATCGCGCTGGCCATGGTGTTGGCGGTGTACATGCCGCCGCAGGCGCCGAAGCTCGGGCAGGCGTTCTTCTCGATGCCCTCGAAATCCTCCCGGCTCATTTTGCCGGCCGTGTAAGCGCCCACCGCCTCGAAGGGCGAGACGATGGTCAGCGGCACCCCCTTCCAGTTGCCGGGCCTGATGGTCCCGCCGTAGCAGAAGATCCCCGGCACGTTCATGCGCAGCATGGCCATCATCGCCCCGGGCATGTTCTTGTCGCAGCCGCCGAGGGCGAGCACGCCGTCCATCCACTGGCTCTGCACCGCCACCTCGATGGCATCCGCGATCACCTCGCGCGACACCAGCGAATACTTCATGCCCTCGGTGCCCATGGCGATGCCGTCGGTGACGGTGGGGAAGCCGAAGATCTGCGGCATCGCGCCCGCCGCGCGCAGCGCCGCCTCGGCGCGCGCGGCCAGCGGGCCGAGGCCGGCGTTGCACGGGTTCATGGTCGAATGCCCGTTGGCGATCCCCACGATGGGCTTGTCGAAATCCGCGTCCGTGAACCCGACCGCGCGCAGCATCGCGCGGTTGGGCGAGCGCGGCACGCCGGCGGTGATGGTCCTGGAGCGGCGGTTGAGGGGGTCTGACATGGTGGCTCGTTGAATTGCGGCCTCGAAGGCCGCGAGCATAAACCAGTCAGCACCCTCCGCAAACATCAGACGGCGGAAAGCGCCCCGTGAAACAAAGCCCCGGTACATCCGCTGAGACGCAGCCAGCACCAATGACGTCGCCGGCTTGTCCAGTGTAAGGAACTTCCTTACACTGACGGCATGATCACCAGCAAGCTCACCACCAAAGCGCAGACCACCATTCCGCAGCCGGTGCGCGCCGCATTGCGCTTGCGCGCGGGCGACGAGCTGGTCTATGAAATCGACGGCAGCCGCGTGATCCTGAGCAAGCGCCGGCCGGCCGCGGTGGACGACCCCTTCCGCACCTTCGACGAATGGAACTCCGAAGCCGACCGCCGTGCCTATGCCAAGCTTTGAACCCGGCCACGTCGTCAAGGTCCCCTTCCCCTATACCGACCGCGCAACGCGCCAGCGCCGACCCGCGCTGGTGGTCTCGGTAGCCCGACTCGCCGAAGATCACGGCCTGCTCTGGGTGCTGATGATCACCAGCGCCGAGAATCGCCGCTGGCCGGACGACATCGAAATCACCGCCCTCGCCCAGGCCGGCCTGCCTGCGGCCTCCGTGATCCGCCCGGCCAAGATCGCCACCATCGAAAGCCGCGACGCGGAACCGCTCGGCCGGATCGGCGTGGCCGTGCTGGCGAAAGTCCGGAGCCACCTTGCCAGAACGCTCGGCCTGAGCTGATCAGCCGGCGGAAATTAAAACGGCCCCCGAAGAGGCCGTTGTACCGTTGTATCGGTTTGGTAGCTTCGGAACCGAAATTCCTTAGCTTTGTTGCCGATAGTCCCCACCATCGGAAAACCTGATACGGTTGAGAAGGCTATACGAAATACTATGGGGGGTGCAACATGGCCTACCGCCTGGGGCTCGACGTCGGAACGGCCTCCTGCGGCCTGATCGCCTGGACGCTGGATGAGCAGGGCCAGCCATCCGAGTTGGCCTATCATTCGCTGGACATCTGGTCGGAACCCTTGCTCAAATCCAGCGGCGCCGGCGAGCCGAAAAAAGCCGCCCGCCGTGCCGCGCGAATGTTGCGCCGGGGCATCTGCCGTCGTGCCCGCCGGCTGCGGCGCATCGCGCATCTGGCATCCTTGCTGGGCCTCGATCGTTCCGCCGTACCAGCCGACAGCGGCCAAGACATCCACCGCCTGCGCGCGCTCGCTGCCGAACAACGAGTCGAGCTGGCCGACCTGCTTCGCATTTTTCTGCGCATGGCCAAAAACCGCGGACCTTCCGGTGCCTGGGTCTATGCCGAGCCGGAGCAGACGTCAGGTAAAGGCAAGCGCGGCAAAAAGAACCCGTCGGAAACGGCCCTGGCCGACGAGGCCGTGGCAACACTCGTCGAGGCGGACAAGAAAGCAGCCGAAGAAAAGAAAGGAATCGTCGGCGGCGTGCGCGAGCTCGAAAAGCTGATGCGGGAAGCCGCGCAAGCACTCGGCAAAACCGAACTCACGCTGGGCCAGTATCTGCACTATCGCCGCGAACGTGGGGAAAGCGTGATTCTCGGCAAACCGGATGCGAAACCCTGTCCGCTCTATCCCAGCCGGCGCATGCTCGAAAACGAGTTCAATCGCATCTGGGATACACAGGCGCAATTTCATCCCGTCATGCGGGACCGGACGGTGCGCAACCAATTTTTCGGTGCGATCTTTGCTCAGCGCCCGCTCAAGTCGCCTGCCCCGATGGTGGGCCGCTGCCCGCTGGAACCGACCCTGCCGCGCGCGCCGGCGGCGCAGATGGCCGCCCAGGCCTTCCGCATCGAAAAGCAGATCGCGGATCTGCGCTGGGGCATGGGCAAGCGCGCACAGCCGTTATCCCCGGAGCAAAAAGCGATCGTGCGCGAACTGCTCAACTCGCAGGGCGAAGTCGCTTTCAGTACGATCCGCGAGGCGCTGGACAAAGCGGGCCATCCCGGCCCGCCTGGCTGTGGACTCAATATGGAACGCTCCAGCCGCGAGAGTCTCAAGGGCAACACGACACTCGCAGTATTTCGAAAGCTCGGGCTCGACGCCGAGTGGAACGCGCTCGACGAGAAGACCCAAGTTCAGGTCATCAACTTCCTCGCTGATCTCGGCTCGCCGGACGCGCTGGACAGCGACGACTGGCATCTGAATTTTGAAACCGTGCAGAAAGACCCAGCTACCGGCAAGCGTAAGAAGCGGGAATTCAGCACGGCTATGGTCGCTTTCGTCAATCACCTGCGACAGCGCCCCAAGTTCGGGCGCCTATCGTCGATGGGTTTTGACGGTGGACGCATGGCTTATTCCATCAAGGCGCTGAAAAAGCTTACCGAACTGATGCAGGAACAAGGTCTGGACGAGCGTGCGGCAGCGGAACGCGCCTACGCCGACCATTTCAAGGCAAAGCCCTTGTCGTGCGAACTGCCGCTGCCGCCGGAGACCGGCAACACGGTGGTGGACGTCGCGCTGCGCCAGGTCTATCGCGCTGTCGATCGTGCGATGAAAGCGCTCGACGGCCCGCCGTCACAAGTGATCGTCGAGCTTTCGCGCGACATGGCGCTGGGCATCAAAAAGCGCAGCGAGATCGAGACGAAGATCAACGTCAATAACAAAGCCCGCCGCGAGGCGGCCCAGGCGATCGCCGAGCACGGCGAGCAGGTGACGGACAAGAAAATCGACCGTTATCTGCTGTGGGAGCAGCAGATGCACTACTGCCCCTACTGCGATCGTCGCATCGAGCTGGGCGAAGCGCTCGGCTCCGAAACCGAGCGCGAGCACATTCTGCCTCGCACTTTGACGCGGGTCGGTGGCAAGCGTAGCCAGTTGGTACTCGCCCATCGGACCTGCAATCAACAAAAGGGTAATCGCACGCCTTGGCAGGCGTTCGGTAATGACGAGGAGCGCTGGCGGATCATCGAAACGCGGGCGGAGCAATTGCGCGAGAAAAAACAATTCGGCAAAGCACGGCTGCTTCTGCTAAAGGATTGGGAAGAGGAGGTTCTCGACGACAAGGCCATCCAGGATTTTACTGATCGCCAGTTCCACGAAGGCTCGTGGATCGCAAAACTCACCGCGCAATGGCTGCGCACGGTGTGCGCGGATGTCGCAGTCTCGCGCGGCGAGTTGACCGCGCATCTGCGCCGCATCTGGAAGCTGGATACCGTCATCCCGGAAGTGCGGTTCGCACAAAAGCTGCCGGTGCTGGATCGGGAAGGCAAGCCGATCTCCGAAGAAGAATTCCGGCACCATAAGCTCTGGTGGGAAGGACACGGCAAAGAGGCAGGCGGTATCGAGACCGAGCGCAAGCCTAACAAGCGCATAGATCACCGCCACCACTTGGTGGACGCACTGGTGATCTCGCTCACCGACCGCAAACTGTTCCAGAAGATGGCCGAAAACTACAAGCAGGAGCGCGAGAAGGAAAGACGCGGAGAACGCGCCAAGCTCAGCCTGTACGAGGCGCCACCTATTCGCTCCTTGCGCGAGTTGGCCGTCGAGATTGTGACCAACGCCAAGATCCGGCATAAGCCGGATCGCTATCCCGATGGTCCGCTGTTCGAGCAAAGCGCTTATGGCTTGAGCCGCAAACCGAACGCGGAGGGCAAACAGCAGCTCGCGATCAGCAAGCCGCTGAAGGCTTTGATTGACAACAAAGGCAGCGCCAAAAAAACCCGCAAAGCGCTTGAAAATATCGAAAGCGATGTCACTCGCTCGACCGTTCTGAAGGCCTTCGACTCACGGATCGCCGCCGGAACGAGCATCAAGCAGGTATTCGACGAAGCCATCCTGCACCCGCAGTTCGGAACACCGATCCGGCGCGTACGGCTGCTCGGCGACTCCGAAGACACCGCCACACGGGTAGTCCATACGAACCGTCATGGCACGCAACTCGAAAAGCGTTATCCCCATGCCGGCAACGCATACCTGGAGATCCGCGTCGAGGGTAACAAGCTGGTCGGTGCTCCGCGGCTTGTCAAGCCACTCGAGGCGATGCGCGAAAAGGGATTGCGACCCCCAACTGGGGTAAGGCGTTTCTGGAAGAAAGACACGATCTCGTATAACGGCGCCCGCTACATCATCGGCAAAATTATTTCTAAAAACGGTGGAACGCTTTGTCTGGTGCCGGTTACGGAGACCTGCACGCACGACGAGTTGCCACATGAGTTGAAGAAATCGGTCAGCGGCAAATCGCTCGCCAGCGTCACGATTATAGATGTCTGAGCACCGCATCCTTCTAATCGAAAACCCTGCCCGACTTTCTGTGGATCTCGGCCGCATCCGCATCGAGCGGGAGGGACAGCAAGAGGTTTTCGTGTTGCCGTCGGACATTGCGGTTCTGCTTTTGCATCACCACACCGTCGAACTCACCGCGCAGGTTTTACGCACGCTCGTAGAAAGCCGCGCCATCGTGCTCGTCACGGACGACAAACATCACCCCAGCGGCTGGCTGACGCCGATGTACGGGCTGCCGCAGGCTAGCCTGCGCTTACAACAGCAGATGAACCTCGCGCCTGAAACGCGAGCGCGGCTGTGGCAGGCCATCGTGCAAGCGCGCATTCGGACCGAAGCGGCCAATCTACGCCACTTCAAACTCAATGGCGCGCTGAGGCTCGAACGACTGGCCGGAGAAGTCGAGCCGGGAGATCGCGCGCATGCCGAAGGCCAGGCTGCGAAGCACTACTGGGACTGCTTCTTCGGCGTGGACTTCAAACGCGACAAGCAGGGGGCGGAAGATCCGCTCAACGTTTCTCTGAATTACGGCTACGCCGTGCTCCGCGCCCTGGTGGCGCGCGAGCTGGCGGCGGCGAGTCTCACCCCGATGCTGGGTATCGGTCACATGAGCCACGAGAACCCCTTCAACCTCGCCGACGATTTCATGGAACCGTATCGCTACCTGGTCGAGCGCTGCGTCCGGCAGCATCAGGCTCGACTCAGCGAATTCAACACTCAGGCGCGCCTGTTGTTGCTGGGCATCATCAAGGAGACAGTGCGGTTGGGTGAAATGGAATTCCGCTTGCCGGCGGCAATCCGCGAGAGCGTGGCAAGCTTCACACGGATACTCGATAACGGCAACGGCGGACTCGCCCTGCCCGGCTGACGTAAAATGCCTGGCGCCAGTCCCATATTGGGACTATACTGCGTCATGCGGGTGATTGCACTATCGACGCTCAAGCGGTTCTGGACTCGGTATCCGGAGCACCGGGACGCCGAGCGACCAACGCTCGCCTGGTATCGCGACGTGGTTCAGGCGGACTGGTCGTCCCCGGCCGACGTAAAGCGAGTGTTCCGCAGTGCCAGCATCCTGCGCGACGGTCGCGTGGTCTTCAACATCGGCGGCAACAAGTACCGCATCGTAGTGTGGATCAACTATTCCTACCGCGTGGTGTACATCCGCTTTATCGGAACCCACGCCCAGTACGACGCCATCGACGCGCAAACGATCTGAGACGAGTCATGAACATCAAGCCCATCAAAACCCGCAAGGATCACCAAGCGGCGCTCAAGGAGATCGAATCTTTGATGTCCGCTACGCCCGGCACCAGGGAAGGCGACCGACTGGACGTGCTGGTGACGCTGGTCGAAGCCTATGAACGCGTCCACTTTCCGATGGACTTGCCCGACGCGGTGGACGCCATCCGGTTCCGCATGGAGCAGCAGGGGCTTTCCGTGAAGGACTTGGAGGGCGTGATTGGGCGGCGCAACCGCGTGTACGAAATCCTGAGCCGCAAGCGTCCGTTGACGCTGCGCATGATCGAGCGTCTGCATACGAAGTTCGACATTCCCGCCGAAAGTCTGCTGAAACAGCGCCAATCCCCTTCACGCAAGAAGGTTGCGTGATCGACTTTGCCCATGGCCATCAACAGTTGGCGCGTCGTGTGGATTCTGGCCTCTTTCGACTGTCCGGTCGGCACAAAGGAGGAGCGCCATGACTACAGCGTGTTCCGCCGCCGGCTGCTCGAAGAAAACTTCACGCAGCATCAGTTCTCGGTCTACCTGAAGCACTTTCCCACGATTGCGGCGGCGCAAGCACAGATCGAGCGCCTGCGGACCGACATCCCCACGGACGCGCACGTGGCATTCTTCTTCATCACCGATAAGCAGTACGGGATGACCAAGGAATTCATCGGCCCCAAGCGCAGCAAAATCCGTCCCGATGCGCCTGAACAACTGTTGCTCATCTGAAAAGAATGCCCGCAGGTCAAAGCCCTGCGGGCGACCAGAGCGTATCAGGCTTTCCGATGGTGGGGTATCGGAACCTGCATCAGCTGATGCACGATGATGATCCAGAGCGTATCAGGCTTTCCGATGGTGGGGTATCGGAACCCGTTGGCTTGGTCGCCTACGGAGGCGAGCGAGCGTATCAGGCTTTCCGATGGTGGGGTATCGGAACGCACGACCGCACGGATGATGCGATGCGCCTGAGCGTATCAGGCTTTCCGATGGTGGGGTATCGGAACGGGCATTTGTGCTGATGTCGGCTGCTATGGGAGCGTATCAGGCTTTCCGATGGTGGGGTATCGGAACGGGCGGGTCGCCGTTACCACGCCGTCGAGGGAGCGTATCAGGCTTTCCGATGGTGGGGTATCGGAACGGCTTGGGCGTTGAATGCGGCAATGCCTGCGAGCGTATCAGGCTTTCCGATGGTGGGGTATCGGAACGTGCACCATGCGCGATCACGCACACATGCGGAGCGTATCAGGCTTTCCGATGGTGGGGTATCGGAACCGTGCGATTGAACCGGCCCCACGCAGGGGGCCGGTTCAATCGCAGCGGATCGTCCGATCCGCGTAACCGAGAGGTCGCGCTTCGTTATTGCGGCGGCTGCGTCAAGCGCAGGTAGGGCTTGAGGCGCTTGAACTTCGGGAACAGCTTTTGGGCGTCCTCGTCGGAGATCGCGGTCGGGATGATCGCTTCCTGGCCCGGTTTCCAGTTGGCAGGCGTGGCGAGCTTGTGCTTCTCGTTCAACTGGAGGGCGTCGATCGCGCGCAGCACTTCGTCGAAGTTGCGGCCCACGCTCATCGGGTAGATCAGGATCAGGCGGATTTTCTTGTCCGGGCCGATGATGAAGACGTTGCGCACGGTCTGGTTGTCCGCGGGCGTGCGCTTGGAGGCGTCGCCCGAGGCCGACGCCGGCAGCATGCCGTAGAGCTTGGCGACCTTGAGTTCCGGATCGCCGATGATGGGATAGTTCGGCGCGGTGCCCTGGGTTTCCTCGATGTCCTTGGCCCAGCGCGCGTGATCGCCCACGGCGTCCACCGACAGGCCGATGATCTTCACGTCGCGCTTGTCGAACTCCGGCTTGATGCGCGCCATGTAGCCCAGCTCCGTGGTGCACACCGGCGTGAAGTCCTTGGGGTGCGAGAACAGCACGCCCCAGGAATGACCCAGCCACTGGTGGAAACGGATCTTGCCCTGCGTGGTTTCCGCCTCGAAGTCGGGCGCGGTATCGCCGATTTGCAATGTCATGTTGGTCTCCGTTGCATTCCGTCCTTGCGCCGGCGAGCGCCGGCGGGCCGCTCGAATCGGCCGCTTGAGCGCTCTATGATGCGCCGCCCGCCGCGCGAATCAAGCCATAAGTTCAGAACGAAGCGACGCAAGCCGCGTGCGCCGGTGAAACCGCAGCGACAAGCCCAGCGCGGCGGCGCCCAGTCCCGCCGTCAAGCCCCACCACAATCCGTCCGCACCCAGGCCGGAACGGAAGGCGAGCCCCCAGGCCGCGGGCCAGCCGACCAGCCAGTACGCCGCCAGCGTCACCAGCGAAGGCCCGCGCGTGTCCTTGAGCCCGCGCAAGGCGCCGTTGGCGGTGACCTGCACGCCGTCGAAAAACTGGAACGCGGCGGCGAGCCACAGGAAATGCGCGGCGCGCGCGGCCACCGCCGTGTCGCGCGTGTAGGCGGCGGCGATGAGCCCGCCGCACAGCGCCATGATCGCCGCGTTGGAGAAGGCGTTGGCCAGACCCAGGCCCATGCCGACGAAGCCACGCAGCCGCGCCGCGCGCGGGCGAGCGGCGCCGACGGCGTATCCCACGCGCACGGTGGTGGCCAAGGAGATGCCAACCGGAATCATGAAGGCCAGCGCGGCGAAGTTGATCGCGATCTGGTAGGCGGCCACCGCCGTTTCGCCGAAGCGCGCCATGGTCAGCGCGGCCAGCACGAACAATCCGGTCTCGGCGAGCAGGATCAGCCCGGTGGGGGCGCCCACGCGCAGGATCTCGCGCCCGTCCGCGATCGCGCGCCCCGCGACCGAGGCGGCATCGCGCACTTCGCGCAGCCCCGGCGTGCGCCGGTAAAACCAGGCCAGGGCGGCTGCCATCGCCAGGCTGGAGAGCGTCGTGGCCACGCCGCAACCCGGCGCGCCCAGGCGCGGCAGGCCGAAGTGGCCGAACAGCAGCAGCCAGTCGAGCAGCGCGTTCGCCGCCAGGCCGAGCAGGCCGGCATAAAGAATCGGCCGCGGCCGGCCCAGACCCTCCGCGCTGTAGCGCAAAGCGAACCACAGGCAGAAGCCGAAGCTGCTGGGCGACAGCGCGTGTGCGAAGCGCACCGCCGATGCGGCGGTTTCCGGCGCGAGGCTCAAGCGCGTGAGCACCGGCGCGGCCAGCAGGTTGAGTCCGGCGCACCAGAGCACGGCGCTAAGCAGGGCGAAACGCAGCGAAAGGCGCAGGAACGCGCCGATCTCCGCCGCCGGCCGACCCGCTCCGTGCGCCTGCGCCACGATCGGCGAGCACGCCATCAGCAGGCCCATGAAAAAAGCGAAGAACGGCACGTTGAGATTGACGCCGACCGCCACCGCGGCCAAGGCGGAGCCGCCGAGGCGGCCGGCGAAGATCGTATCCACCGTGCCCATGCCCACGGCGGCGAGCTGTGCCGCGATCAGCGGCAGGGCGAGCTTCAAGTTGGCGCGCACTTCCTCGCGGAACGCGCGCGGCACAATGGCAACCATGGCAAAGGGCGGTTCGGCGCGGCGCCGAAAGAAAGGACCGAAGCGGCCTATTCTCGCGGTCGTCGCTGCGCCTTTCCACTCTCGCTCGCCGCGCACATCCATCCGCTCGCCACGCCCGCCGGTCGGTCGGCGCGGCCGACAGCGGGTTCCGCTCGCATACTCCGACGATACGGCTGACGACGCAAAAAGTCCGCAGGCGACCGGCATGGGGAAACTGCTGATCTACGACGAGACACTGCTGCGCGCGCGCTTGCGCGAACGTCGCTTGCGCGCCTGTGCGCTATTCCTGGCCGGCGCGCTGTGCGGTTTCGGTCTGGCGCGCTCGTCCGCGCTTCTGCAATGGGCGAGGTCAGGAGTCGCCGTCATTTCCGCAGCACACGCCGCCGCGCCCGACGAGAACGCGTGCTGGCCGCACGACGCGCCGGGACTGAAACTGGATTGCCACTTGCGGCAATGGCCGGAACCGGCGGAGCCGAATCTCGCCCCCGGATCGCTGGCGCGTTGATCCGGATCAAGATAGCCTTGCCGATGTGCCGCGCAAGAGCGGCCTTGCGGATGGGCGCGGCCAGGCACGCATCATAGCCAGGCGTTATGCGCTTCATGCGCACAAGCAATTTGTTCCGGCCGCGGCGCGCCGTTAGTCTTTCAGGGCACTCGACAAAACGTACGGCGCAGCGATCGATCCCTGGACGAGGAGGAGCCGATGGCGGGGTATCAGCGGGAATGCGCCGCCGTGACGGTTCTGTCGGCGGCGTTTTACCTCATGCCGGTGTGGGCCGAAACCGGCACCGTCATGCAGTTACCCGGCGTGGAAGTCACGGCCACGCGTGTGGCCAAGCCGGCCTACGACGTGCCGGCGTCCATCGATCTCATTTCCGCCGACGAGATCCGCAATGATCGCGCCGCGGTCAACATCGCCGAAAGCCTCGGCGCGGTCCCTGGTCTGCTGGCGCGCGACCGGCACAACTACGCGCAGGACGACCAGATCTCGATCCGCGGCTTCGGCGCCAACGCCACCTTCGGCGTGGTCGGCGTGCGGCTGTATTACGACGGCATTCCGGCGAGCTTTCCCGACGGCCAGGGTCAGGTCTCCAACTTCAATCTCGAAGCGGCCCAGCGCATCGAGGTGCTGCGCGGGCCGTTTTCGGCGCTGTACGGCAATTCCTCCGGCGGCGTGATCCAGCTCTTTTCCGCCGACGGGCACGCGCCCTCCGGCGTGCACGGCGGCGTGGCCTACGGCAGCTACAACACGGTGCGCGGCGATCTCGGCGCCGACGGCGTGGCGGGGCCCTTCGATTACAACTTCGATTTCACCCATTACCGCTTCGGCGGCTACCGCGCGCACAGTTCGGCGCGGCGCGAGATCTTCAACGGCAAGCTGAACTGGCACCCCGACGGCGTCAGCACGCTGTCGCTGGTGCTCAACGGCTTTTCCGGCCCCGAGGCGCAGGACCCGCAGGGGCTCACGCGGGCGCAGTTCGAAACCGACCCCAAGCAAGCGAGTCCGGCGGCGCTGGCCTTCGACACGCGCAAGAGCGCCGAGCAGACTCGCGGCGGGCTGATCTATACGCGCGAGTTGACCGACACGCTGGAGCTGCGCGCGATGGGTTATTACGGCCGCCGGCTGGTGCGGCAGTTCCTATCCATCCCGGTCGGCGCGCAGACGCCGCCGACCAGCGCCGGCGGCGTGGTCGATCTGCACGACGGCTTCGGCGGCGGCGACCTGCGGCTCGCCTGGCAGGGCACGCTATTGGCGCAGCCGTTCACCCTGGTCGGCGGACTGGCCTATGACACCGAGGACGAGCGCCGCCGCGGCTACAACAACTTCGTCGGCACGCAGCTCGGCGTGCAGGGCGCGCTGCGCCGCGACGAGGACGACGTGGAATATAACTTCGACGAGTACCTGCAGGCGGACTGGCAGTTCAGCGAGCGCTGGAGCGCGCTGGTCGGCGTGCGCCACAGCCAGGTGAACTTCGACTCGCGCGATCACTACGTCGTCCCCGGCAACGGCGACGACAGCGGTCGCAACGCCTACTACGCGACCACGCCGGTGGCCGGGCTGATGTACCGCGCCGCCGACTGGATGCATCTGTACGCCTCCTACGGCGAAGGCTTCCAGACGCCCACCTTCGCCCAGCTTTCCTACCGGCCGGACGGCAGCAGCGGCCTCAACCTCGGCCTCGCGCCAGCGCGCAGCGACAACGCGGAAGCCGGCGCCAAGTTGCGCTGGGGCGAGGACACCGCCGTGGACTTCGCCGTCTTCCGCGCGCTCACGCGCAACGAGCTGGCGGTGGACACCAACGCCGGCGGACGCTCCACTTACACCAACATCGGCCGCACGCGCCGCCAGGGCCTGGAGCTGTCCTGGGATGAACGCTGGTCGCCCTGGTTGCGTTCGCAGCTTGCCTACACTTATCTCGACGCCACCGTGCGCACCGGCTATCTCACCTGCACCGGCGCGCCCTCGCCCTGCCACGCGCCGAGCGTGCCGGTGGCCGCCGGTTCGCGCATTCCCGGCGCGGCGCAGAACCAGCTTTACGGCGAGTTGCGGCTCGGAGGCGAAACCGGCTGGCACGCCGGGATCAACGGCCAGTACTTGAGCAGCGTGCCGGTCAACAGCAACAACACCGCCCACGCGCCCGCCTATGGCTTGCTGGGTCTGGACGCCGGTTACGTGCTGACGCTGGCGCACTGGAATCTGCGCGCCTTCGCGCGCCTGGACAATCTCCTCGACACCGACTACGTCGGCTCGGTGATCGTGGACGACGGCAACGGACGCTATTTCGAACCGGGGCCGGGCCGCAGCGTCCTGATCGGTCTGGACGCGCGCTGGCGAGATTGAGCTTCAGCCCGACTGCGCGAGCAGGCGGGCGTTGCCGCCGATCGCCGCGGTATTGACCGTGAGCGTGCGCTCGGTGACGAAGCGCAGCAGGGTGTGCGGGCCGCCGGCCTTGGGCCCGGTGCCGGACCAGCCTTCGCCACCGAAGGGCTGCACGCCGACGACCGCGCCGATCTGGCTGCGGTTGACATAGACGTTGCCCACGCGCGCGCGCTGCTGGATGCGCCGCCAGGTGCGCTCGATGCGGCTGTGAATGCCCAGCGTCAGCCCGTAGCCGCTGGCGTTGATGTCTTCCACCACGGCGTCCAGCCGCCGCGCCGGAAAGCGCACGATGTGCAGGAAAGGACCGAAGTGCTCCTCGGTGAGCTGCGCCAGGCTTTCGATCTCCGCGGCGATCGGCGCGAAATAGGTGCCCCGCGCGCAGGACTCCGGCAGCGCGCAGCGCGCCAGCACGCGCCCGGTTTTTTCGATCTCGGCGGCGTGCGCTTCGAGCCTGGCGCGCGCCGGCTCGTCGATCAGCGGCCCGACGTCGGTGGCGAGCCACCGCGGATCGCCGATCACGAGTTCCCGCATCGCTCCGGCGAGCATCGCCGTCACTTTGTCGGCGATTTCCTCCTGCAGATACAGCACGCGCAGCGCCGAGCAGCGCTGGCCGGCGGAGGAAAAGGCGGACACCAGCACGTCTTTGACCACCTGCTCCGGCAGCGCGGAGGAATCTACGATCATCGCGTTCTGGCCGCCGGTCTCGGCGATCAAGGTGGCGATCGGCGCCTGGCGCGCGGCGAGCGCGCGGTGGATCGCCGCCGCCACTTCGAAGGAGCCGGTGAAGGCCACGCCGGCCACGCGCGGGTCGGCGACCAGCGCGGCGCCGAGACTGCCGTCGCCGAGCGCGCACTGGAACACCTCGGGCGGCGCGCCGGCCTCGCGCAGCAGTTGCGCCATGGCGCTGGCCACCAGCGGCGTCTGCTCCGCCGGCTTGGCCACCACGGGGTTGCCGGCGACCAGCGCGGCGGCGATCTGGGCGGTGTAGATCGCCAGCGGGAAATTCCACGGACTGATGCACACGAACACCCCGCGGCCGTGGAGCTGCAGCTCGTTGAACTCGCCCGTCGGTCCCGGCAGTTCCTGCGGCAGCGCCAGCAGCCGGCGCGCCTGATGGGCGTAGTAACGCAAGGCATCCACCGCCTCGCGGACTTCGGCGACGGCGTCGGGCACGGTCTTGCCGGCTTCCAGGATCAGCAGGTGCACGAACTCGGCGCGGCGCGCCTCCAACCGTTCGGCCGCGCGCTCCAGCAGCGCGGCGCGCGTTTCCACCGGCGTGGCCTCCCAGCGCGGATAAGCCGCCGCCGCCGCGGCCAACACCTCCGGCACGCGCCCGGGCGCGAGCTGCGACCACTCTCCGACCACGTGGCGCCGGTCGGCCGGCGAAGTCACGGTCAGCGCATCGCCGAAAGGCGCCTGCCCGTCGTAGAGCAAGGATGCGGCGCGCGTGGGCGGCCGTGCCGCGGCGAGTTCGGCCGCGAACGCCAGCGCGGTGCCTTCTTCGGCCAGATTGATTCCCGCGGAGTTGCGCCGCTGCGGACCGTACAGTTCGGCCGGCACGGGAATGTTCGGATTGGGCTTGACCGCCAGCGCCTTGACCGCCGCCACGGGATCGGCGGCGAGCGTCTCGGGCGCGACCTCCTCGTCGAAGATGCGGTTGACGAACGAGGTGTTGGCGCCGTTTTCCAGCAGGCGGCGCACCAGGTAGGGCAGCAGGTCCTCGTGCGATCCGACCGGCGCGTAGACGCGGCAAGGCACGGGGCAATCCTCGCGCACCGCGCGGTACAGCGCCTCGCCCATGCCGTGCAGCCGCTGGAACTCGTAGCCCTGCGCATCGCCGGCGTAAACGCGTACCGCCGCGACGGTGTGGGCGTTGTGGGTGGCGAGCTGCGGATAGAACACCTCGCGCGCCGCGAGCAGCCGCCGCGCGCAGGCCAGATAGGAGACATCGGTGTTGAGCTTGCGCGTGAACACCGGATAGCCGGGCAGACCCTGCTCCTGCGCGCGCTTGATCTCGGTGTCCCAGTACGCGCCCTTGACCAAGCGCACCGGCATGCGTTTGCCCGCGGCGCGCGCCAGCGGCGCGAGCCAGTCGAGCACCGCGAGCGCGCGCTTCTGGAACGCCTGCACCGCGAGGCCCAGGCCTTCCCAGCCCGCGAGCGAGGGATCGCGATACACGCGCTCGAACACGTCCAGCGACAGCTCCAGGCGGTCCGCCTCCTCGGCGTCCACGGTGAGCCCGAGGTGGGCGCGCCTGGCCGCCTGCGCCAGCGCGAGCAGCCTTGGTGTGAGTTCCTCGAGCACGCGGCCGCGCTGGGAGTATTCGTAGCGCGGATGCAGCGCGGAAAGCTTGACCGAAATGCCGGGTCGCGCGAAGACCGACACGCTGGGCGGCGCGCCGGACTGGCCGCCCGCGCCGCGGCCGATGGCCTCGATCGCGTTCCGGTAGGCGTCGAAATAACGCTGCGCGTCGGCGGCGGTCAGCGCCGCCTCGCCGAGCATGTCGAAGGAATGCAGCTCGCCGCGCCGTTCGCCGGCGGCGGCGCGCGCCAGCGCCTCCGCGATGGTGCGACCCATGACGAACTGGCTGCCCATCAGGCGCATCGCGTGGCGGATCGCCAGGCGAATCACCGGCTCGCCGGTGCGGCTCACAAGCCGCGACCAGGCGGCGCGGAATCCGCCGGCCGTCTCCGGCGCGCGCACCAGGCGGCCGGTGAGCATCAGTCCCCAGGTCGAGGCGTTGACGAACAGCGACTCGCTCTTGCCCAGGTGTTCCTGCCAGTCGGCGGCGCTGAGCTTGTCGGCGATGAGCCGCTCGGCGGTGTCGGCGTCGGGGATGCGCAGCAGCGCCTCGGCCAGGCACATGAGCAGCACGCCCTCCTCGGAGGAGAGGTCGTATTCGCGCAGGAAGGCGTCGAGCGGACTCTGTTGGTCCTTGCCCGCGCGTACGCGCCGCACCCAGTCCGCTGCCTGGCGCGTCGCCTGCGCGCTCGCCGCCTCGGGCAGCTCGGCCACGGCGAGCAGGCGGTTGACCACAGCGGTTTCGTCGGCGAGGTACAGCCCGCCGAGCGCCGCGCGCAAGGCGTCGCGCTGCCGGGACGGTTCGGGAAACAGGAAGTACGCTGCGTGTGCGGCGGCCTGCATCGCCGCATTCTAGCCCGGCCGGCGTTTACAGATCGGTGCGCACCAGCCCCAGGCGCGCGGCTTCCAGCGCCGCCTCGGCGCGGCTGTTGATGTTGAGCTTGCGGTAGATCGCCTTGATGAAACCGGCCGCGGTATGGCGCGTGACGCCGAGTTGCTGCGCGACCTCGGGCAGGCGCAAGCCCTTGGCGATGAGCGTGAGCGTTTCGCGTTCGCGCGGCGTCAAGCGCGCGTCCTCGGCCAGCGCAGGCTGCTCGGCGCCGAACACGCGCAGCAGGCGCTGGGCGATGGCCGGCGACAGCGGCGGCTCGCCGG
Source organism: Nevskia sp. (assembly GCA_019689635.1). GTDB lineage: Bacteria > Pseudomonadota > Gammaproteobacteria > Nevskiales > Nevskiaceae > Nevskia. The sequence continues at coordinate 35,889 of JADGHB010000019.1, forward strand.
CGCCGATGGCGCGCAGCGCCGCCACCACGCGTTCGGTCGGCTGATCCTTGAGCAAATAACCTTGCGCGCCGGCGCGCAGAGCCGGAAACAGATGGCGGTCGTCGGCGTAGATCGTGGTCACCACGCAGTGGCAGGCGGGATAGGCACGGGCGAATTCGCGGATCAGGTCCACGCCGGAGCCGTCCGGCAGGTCGAGATCGATCAAGGCGATGTCCGGCGCCTGCGCGCGGGCGGCGTGGCGCGCGTCCTCCAGCGTCTCGGCGACGCGCGCGCGGATGCCGGGAAACGCCTCGCCGAGCACCCGCGCCAGCCACTGCGCCGAGGCGGCGAGGTCTTCCACCACCAATCCATCCTGCATCCTCAGAGTTTCCCGCGACATGAGCTGCGCGTCACCCCTTCAAACGGGGGGCACGGGGATCCGCGCGGTCAAGCGCGTGCCGCCGCCCTCGGCCGCGGCCAGCGACAAGTGGCCGCCGAGTCGTTGCAAACGGCTGTCCATGCCGCGCAGACCCAGACCGGCGCGCCACCGCTCGGGCGGCGGCGCGGCGCCGTCGTCGGTCACGGTCAGTTCCAGTTGCTCTTGGTGCGCGGCCACGCTCACGGCAATGCGCCGCGGCCGCGCGTGGCGCAGGGCGTTGCTCACCGCCTCGCGCAGCACCCGCGACAGATTGAGCTGTTGGGCGGCGTCCAGCGCCAGCGCCGGCAGCGGCGTGGGCTCGTGCCACTCGAGCTGCACACCGCAAGCCTCGCAGCGCTCGGCCGCCTCCGCGCGCCAGCTCGCCAGGCAGTCGGCCAGCGGCTGGGGCCGCGCGCCGAGGCCGTACACCGTCAGCCGCAGACTGTCCAGGGCATCGCGCAGAGTCTGCGCGGCCTCGCCTTCGGAGCGATGCAAAAGCGTCAACAGGCGCGCGCCGATGTCGTCGTGCAGGTCCTGGGCGACGCGCGCACGCTCCTGCTCGATGCCCCGCTCCAGCGCCGTCTGGTAAGCGGCGACGCGATCCAAGACCGCGCGCACCGCGCCGGCCACTTGCGCGTCGCGGCGCGTGAACAGCCGGCGCCCCTGGCCGGGAAAGCGCGCCTCCCAGGCGGGATAAACGCCGATCCCCGGGACGCGCAGCGCAAGGCCGTGCTCGGCGATGCCGACTTGGGACTGCGCTTGGGGTAGCGGGCGCATCACCAAGGGCGCGTACAAACGGCGCAGCGCTTCGGGTAACAGCTCGGCGGCCTGGTAGTCTCGCGCCAATACGTCCTGCAGTAGCGCCGGCACGTCGTCCAGGCGCAGGCGCCGCGCACCGGTGAACAGGCGCGACATCAGCCATTGCCGCACCGGGAAATACAGCCAACCGGCCAGGACCAGCGCCAGCACCAGGGCGGCGGTCGTATCCAGCCGGAACGCCAAGACGAACAGCGCGTCGAGCAAGAGCACGGCGAAGCTGCCGAAGATCAGCATCAGGGCGCGGAACCACCAGAGCTCCAGATCGAACAAGCGGTAGCGCGCGATGCCCAGCGCCAGGCCCAATTCCAGCAGCAAGAGGAACCCGAAGGCGTAGGATTGCAGGGCGCCGCCGCCGACGCCGGCCAGCGGCGGCAAGGCGATCAGGAACACCAGGGCGCCGCCGCCGAGCAGCCAGGAGAGCAGGAACCATTGCAAGGCGGCGCGCGCCAGCGGGTCGCCGCGCACGCGCTGCCACTGGAGCACCGACAGCAACACCGCCAGGCCGTAGCCGGCGGTAATGAACAGATTGGCGGTCGCGGCGCCGGCCGGTGACCACTGCGCGGTCTCCACGCCCCATAGCGCCACGGCCAGGAGATAAGCGCCCACCACGGGCGCGCGCCCGCCCAGCGCACGCGGATGCAGCCACAACACCGCGACGAAGGCGACGCAGCACAGCATCGCGCTCAAATGGTTGAGCGCCGATAGCGCCCGGAACTCGGCGGCGGGCAGCGCCAGTTCGCGCGTGCTGTAAACCGCCGCCGCCATGGCCATGGGCATGGCGAAAAGACCGGCGAGGAAACAATGGAGCGCGGCGGCGTGCTCGGGCCGGAACGCGCGGATGGCGGCGCCGACGATCAGGCTGCTGGCGCCGCACAGGAACTGGAACCAGAACAAGGCCGGCAGCATGGACAGCGGTCGCCGGGCTTGCGGCACGAGCGGGTATTGGCGCCCGTCGGCGAGCAAGGCCTGCAGCCGCGGCTGGCGCAAAAGCGCGGCCAGCCGCGCCTGGCGCGCGAAGAACGCATTCCAGCGCGGATACGAGGCGTGCACGGCGTCGGGTTCCGGCACCAGATCGTCGCTGCGCAAAGCCAGCGCCGCACCCTGCCCGGTACCCAAGGCCGAAAGACTGGCGCCGACCGGTAAATCCGCCGCCGGGCCTCGGGCCTCCACGATGCGCGGCGGGGCATCCCGTGCAAAGACGCCTTGCAGCGTCAGCCCGAGCCAAGGTTGGTGCAGCGCCGTCCACGTCGCGGCGCCGCCGGCCGCCAGCGCGCTCAGCAGGGCCAGCGCCAGTATCGCCGCCGGCGGCAAAACCCGGCGCTCGCCGGCGCGCGTCGTCGCAAGACTTCCCATCGGGGCGCAATCTAGCAGTTTGTCGAACTGTTAGACTTCCCGCGTTCAAGCGCAGCGCATGTCCGAGGAAGAAGCCCTGCTGGTCCTGGTGACCTGCCCGCCCGAAGCGGCGGAGGGGCTGGCGCGCGCGCTGGTGGAACAAAGACTCGCGGCCTGCGTGAACCGGATCGACGGCTTGCGCTCGGTGTATCGCTGGCGCGACGCGGTGGAAAGCGCCGAGGAGAGCCTGTTGCTGGCCAAGACCACGCGCGCGCGCTACGCGCAGCTCGAAGCCGCGGTGCGCGCGCGCCATCCCTACGAACTTCCCGAGATCGTGGCGGTCAGTCTGTCATGCGGTTTACCCGCCTATCTGCAGTGGCTCGCCCAGTCCACACGATGACCCGCACTCCGTTCGTCTGCGCCGCGCTGCTCGCGGCTGCGCTGCCGTGGGCCGGGGCGGCCGAAGATTTCTGGCATCGCGGCGCGCAAGACGCGGTCGGCGGCCGCCATCTGCTCAAGGCGGATCAGGCCTTCCAGTTGCTCGGCGCGCAGCGGCAGGGCGACGCGGTGATCGTGCAGTGGAACATCGCGCCCGGCTACTACCTTTACCGCAAGCGCCTGCGCTTTGACGTGGTCACTCCGGCCGACGGCCGGCTCGACGCGCCCGCCCTCCCGCGCGGCGAGAAAATCCACGACGCCTTCCAGGGCGAGGCGGAAATCTATCGCGGCCACTTGAAGGTCGCGCTGCGCTGGCCGCCGGGCGAGGACGCGCCGCAGCGCCTGAGCGTGGCGTATCAGGGCTGTGCGGAGGTCGGCGTGTGCTATCCGCCGCAGACGCAGCTGGTGGACGTCGTGGATCTCTCCCGCTGATGCGCAGGGTTCATTTCTTCATCGTCGCGGGACTCGTCGCCGCGCTCGCCGGCTACGGCGCCTACCGCTACGCCGGGCAGCGCGGCGCACCCGCGATCGAACAACCCCTGCCCGCCGACCTGCAGTTCACCGACCTCGACGGCCACGCTTACCGCCTCGACCACTGGCGCGGCAAGCTGCTGCTGGTGAACTTCTGGGCGACCTGGTGTACGCCCTGCCTGCACGAGATCCCGCAGCTCGTGAAACTGCAGAAGAAATTCGCCGACCGCGGCCTGCAGATCATCGGCCCGGCGGTGGACGATCCCGATTCGGTGCGCAGCATGGTGCGCCCGCTGGGCATCGACTATCCGGTGATGACCGGCACGCCCGACGACATGATCGGCATCATGGAAAAACTCGGCAACGGCCCCGGCGGCTTGCCGTTTTCGATCCTAGTGAGCCCGGACGGCAAGATCCTGGAACGCCGGCTCGGTGAATTCACGCCCGCGGAGCTCGAAAGCCTGCTCCGTAAATACCTTCCCCAATGAGCAACCGCGCCGCGGCGGCGAGTCGATCCCCTCCGGGCGCACCAAAAAATTTCGATTAACCCCCGCGATCGCGGCGCGAACTTCGCCTAATTTGTCTCAGACCGCCGACTCGTGCACAATGCCTGCTGCTTCTGTGGGTAAGCACGACGAAGGCAGGCGGGCGTGAGTCGACTCTTGCTGCTGCATGGCCCCAATCTCAATCTGCTCGGCAGCCGCGAGCCCGAGCTCTATGGCGCGCAGACCCTGGCGGAAATCGAAAACGAACTGCGCGCCGAGGCCAGCCGTCTGGGCCATGAACTGCTGTGCGAACAAAAAAACCAGGAAGGTCTGCTGATCGAGCGCATCCACCGCGCCAAGACCGAGGGCGTGGCCTACATCATCGCCAACCTCGGCGCGTTCACTCATACCAGCATCGCCCTGCGCGACGCCTTCCTCGCGGTGGGCATCCCCTTCATCGAAGTGCATTTGTCGAACGTCTACGCGCGCGAAGCCTTCCGCCGGCGTTCCTATTTCTCCGACATCGCCGCCGGCGTGATCGTGGGCCTGGGGCCGCTCGGCTACCGTCTGGCGCTCGCCGCGATTCACGAGCGCCTGCATAAAAACTGATTCTCCGTCACAGCTTAAGGGAGTCGCCGGGCATGGACCTGCGCAAGATCAAGACGCTGATCGAACTGGTGGAACAATCCGGCATCGCCGAACTGGAAGTGAAGGAAGGCGAAGAATCGGTGCGCATCAGCCGCCACGCGACGGTGGCGGCACCCGCGCTGCCGGCGCAGTTCTATGCGCCGGCCCTGCCCGCGGCGGCAGCCGCACCGCCCCCAGCCGCCCCATCCGCGGCACCGGCAGCCGCCGCCCCGACAGCTGCGCCGGCGACGGAGGAAGCCCCGGCGCCGGCCGCCAACCGGCACGTCGTGCGCGCGCCGATGGTGGGCACGTTCTACCGCGCACCTTCGCCCGGCGCCAAACCCTTTGTCGAGGTCGGCCAGACCGTGCGCCAGGGCCAGACCCTGTGCATCATCGAGGCGATGAAGATGCTCAACCAGATCGAGTCCGACGTCGCCGGCGTAGTGCTCGAGATCCTGGCCGAGAACGAAAAGCCGGTGGAGTTCGACCAGCCGCTGTTCCTGATCGAGAAAAACCCGTAACCGGCGCGCGGCATGTTCAACAAAATCCTCATCGCCAACCGCGGCGAAATCGCGCTGCGCATCCTGCGCTGCTGCCGCGAGCTGGGCATCAAGACGGTGGCCGTGCACTCCAGCGCCGACCGCGACTTGAAGCACGTCAAGCTGGCCGACGAATCGGTGTGCATCGGCCCGCCGCCGGCCTCCGCCAGCTACCTCAACATGGCGGCGATCATCAGCGCGGCGGAAATCACCCAGGCCGACGCCATCCATCCCGGCTACGGCTTTCTGTCCGAGAACGCGGACTTCGCCGAAAGCGTGGAGAAGTCCGGCTTCGTGTTCATCGGCCCGCGCTCGGAGACCATTCGTCTGATGGGCGGCAAGACCTCCGCCAAGGCGGAGATGCTCGCCGCCGGCGTGCCCTGCGTGCCCGGCTCGGAGGGCGTGCTGCCGGATGACGAAACGCGCTGCCGGGAGATTGCGCGGCGGATCGGCTATCCGGTGCTGATCAAGGCGGCGGCCGGCGGCGGCGGCCGCGGCATGCACGTGGTGCACCGCGAGGAAGACCTCGTCACCGCCATCGGTCTGGCGCGCACCGAGGCGCAGGCGGCGTTCAAGGACGGCTCGGTGTTCCTGGAGAAATATCTGGAGACGCCGCGCCATATCGAGATCCAGGTGCTCGCCGACGAGCACGGCAACGCGGTTTATCTGGGCGAACGCGACTGCTCGATGCAGCGCCGCAACCAGAAAGTGGTCGAGGAGGCCCCGGCGCCCGGCATCAGCGCGGCGCAACGCGCGGAGATCGGCCGCCTGTGCACCGAGGCCTGCAAGCGCATCGGCTACCGCGGCGCGGGCACCATGGAGTTCCTCTACGACCGCGGCCAGTTCTACTTCATCGAGATGAACACGCGCATTCAGGTCGAGCATCCGGTGACGGAGATGATCACCGGGCTCGACCTGATCCGCGCGCAGATCATGGTGGCCGCCGGCGAACCGCTGCCCTACCGCCAGGAAGACATCGTGCTGCGCGGCCACGCGATCGAGTGCCGCATCAACGCCGAGGATCCCTACAAGTTCGTGCCTTCGCCCGGCGTCGTGACCAAATGGCACGCCCCCGGTGGGCCCGGCATCCGCATGGACTCGCACGTGTACGCCGGCTACCGCGTGCCGCCGTACTACGACTCCATGATCGGCAAGCTGATCGCCTGGGGGCTGACGCGCGAGTCGGCGATCGCGCGCATGCGCACGGCGCTGTCCGAGACCATCGTCGAAGGGATCAAGACCAACATCCCGCTGCAATCCCGCATCCTCGCCGACGAAGGCTTCTGCCGCGGCACGCACCACATCCACTATCTCGGCGAGCGGCTTGCGGAATGGTCCTGATGCGTTCCGCGCCGCGGCGCAAGCTTGCCGCGCCACGCTGGCTGGAACTGAGCCTGGTCTGCCACCGACCCGAGTTCGCCGAGGAACTCCTGTTCGCGCACGGCGCGGCTGCGGTGACTTTCGTCGACGCCGCAGACGACCCGGTGCTGGAACCCCGGCCCGGCGAGACGCCGCTGTGGCCGCGCACTCGGGTGCGCGGATTGTTTTGCGCCGCTGCCGACCTTGCCGCCGTGCGCGCCGCCTTGCGCGCGCAACTGCCGGACGAACCGCATCTAGAGTTCGCCGAACGCGAGGTGCAAGACGCGGACTGGCTCGAAGCCTGGCGCCAGCACGCGCAGCCCTTGCGCTTCGGTACGCGCCTGTGGGTGGTGCCCGGCGGCCATCGCGTGGCGCAGAACGACGCGGTCGTGGTGCAGCTCGACCCGGGGCTCGCCTTCGGTACGGGCGCGCATCCTTCCACGGCGCTGTGCCTGGAGTGGCTCGCCGGGCAGAAGCTTGCCGGCCGGCGCGTGCTCGACTACGGCTGCGGTTCCGGCATCCTCGCCATCGCCGCGCTCAAGCTCGGCGCGGCGCACGCGCTGGCCGTCGATCTCGACCCGCAGGCGCTCCTCGCGGCGCGTGAAAACGCGCGGCGCAACGCGGTGAGCGCGCGCCTGTCCTGCGCCACCCCTGAACAATGCATGGAGGAAGCTGTGGACATCGTGTTGGCGAACATCCTCGCGCGGCCGCTGATCGAACTGGCGCCGCGGCTTGCGCGCGCCACCCGCGCCGGCGGACGCATCGCCTTGTCCGGCCTGCTCCTGCACCAGGCGGATGAAGTGCGCGCCGCTTACGCGCCGTGGTTCGACTGCGCGCCGGGCGCCACGCGCGAAGAGTGGGTGCGCATCGAGGGCGTGCGCAATTCGGCATCGACGATGTGACGAACGGCGCTTCCGCCGCAGGCGCGATCTGAGTAAGATCGCTGTCCGTTTCGCATAACAAAGACGAGCAGGGCAGCGTCGCAACGCGCATGTCTCCTAAACCCGAGATCAAACCGCTGTGCCACTCCGTGGCGGATTGCCTCGACGAGTACTTCCGCACGCTCAACGGCCACGCGCCGCGCCACCTGTACGACACCATCCTCGAACAGGTCGAACCGCCGCTGTTGCGCGCCACGCTGCGCTACTGCGACGGCAACCAGTCGCGCGCGGCGATGCTGCTGGGCATCAACCGCGCCACGCTGCGCAAGAAACTCTCCCAGTACAAGATCAGCGCCAAAGCATGACTCGGCTGGTGCCGCGCCGCGCCTTGCTGTCGGTGTCGGACAAGACCGGCCTGGCCGAATTCGCCGCGCGGCTCGCGGCGCAGGACGTCGAACTGATCTCCACCGGCGGCACGTTCCGGATGCTGCGCGACGCCGGCCTGCCCGCGCGCGAAGTCGCGGAGCTAACCGGGTTTCCCGAGATCATGGACGGCCGCGTCAAGACGCTGCATCCGAAAATCCACGGCGCCATCCTCGGCCGCCGCGGCCTCGACGACGCGGTGATGCAGCAACTCGGCATCGCGCCCATCGATCTGGTGGTGGTCAATCTCTATCCCTTCGAGCGCACCGTGGCCGATCCGCAGGTGGCCTTCGCGGACGCCGTCGAGAACATCGACATCGGCGGCCCGGCCCTGCTGCGCGCCGCGGCCAAGAACCACGCTCAGGTGGCGGTGGTGGTGGATCCGGCGGACTACGCGGCGCTGCTGGAGGCGCTCGGCGAGGGCGGAGTGACGCCCGCCCAGCGCCTGCGGCTGGCCATCAAGGCCTTCGCGCACACCGCGCGCTACGACGCCGCCATCGCCGGCTATCTCTCCTCGCTCGACGAGCACGGCGGCCGGGAATTCTTTCCCGGCGTGCTGGGCTTGCAGTTCGAGAAAAAACAGGATTTACGCTACGGCGAAAATCCCCATCAGCGCGCGGCGTTCTATGTCGAACGCTCGCCGCCGGCGGGGAGCATCGCCGCCGCGCGCCAGGTGCAGGGCAAGGAACTGTCGTACAACAATCTGGCCGACGCCGACGCGGCGCTGGAATGCGTCAAGTGCTTCGACGAACCGGCTTGCGTGATCGTCAAGCACGCCAATCCCTGCGGCGCGGCGATCAGCGAAGCGGGCCTGTCCCGCGCCTACGATCTGGCCTACCGCACCGATCCCACCTCGGCCTTCGGCGGCATCATCGCCTTCAATCGCGAGCTCGACGCGCCCACCGCGCAAGCGATCCTCGAGCGTCAGTTCGTCGAAGTGATCGTCGCGCCCAGCGTTTCACTCGAGGCGCGCGACCGGCTGGCGGCCAAGCCCAAGGTGCGCGTGCTGGAGACCGGTGCGTGGCCCGCGCAACCGGCGCCGGCGCTGGATTACAAGCGCGTGAGCGGCGGTTTGCTCGTGCAGGACGCGGATCTCCACCGCCTGTGCGAGGCGGAGCTGAAAGTGGTGACGAAACGCGCGCCGGACGCCGCCGAGCTGCGCGATCTGCTGTTCGCCTGGCGCGTGGCGCAGCACGTCAAGTCCAATGCCATCGTCTATGCCCGCGATCGGGCGACGATCGGCGTCGGCGCCGGACAGATGAGCCGCGTCTATTCCGCGCGCATCGCCGGCATCAAGGCCGCCGACGAGGGTCTGGACGTGCGCGGCGCGGTCATGGCCTCCGATGCGTTCTTCCCCTTCCGCGACGGCATCGACGCGGCGGCGGCGCTGGGCATCCGCGCGGTGATCCAGCCCGGAGGGTCGCTGCGCGATGCCGAGGTGATCGCCGCCGCCGACGAACACGGCCTGGCGATGGTCTTCACCGGCGTGCGCCACTTCCGCCATTGAGTCGAGTTTGAAAAGCCTCGCCGCGATGAGCCCCGGCCGACTCCCTCGGCAGCAGGGGCGTAAGCCCCGATCAACCCACTTAAGGACAGGGAATCGTGTAGCGACGGTGGATCGCCTCGATCCCCTCGATCACTTCGGAGGACAGGGTCAGTTCCGCGCAAGCGAGGTTGCTGCGCAGCTGCTCCATGGTGGTCGCGCCGATGAGGGTCGAGGTCACGAACGGCCGCGTGCGCACGTAGGCCAGCGCCATCTGCGCGGGGTCCAGGCCGTGCTCGCGCGCGAGCGCGACGTACGCGCGGGTCGCCGCCTCGGCCTGCGGATGACTGTAGCGCGTGAAGCGCGAATACCGCGTCAACCGCGCCTGCGGCGGACGCGCGCCGTCGAGATATTTGCCCGACAACACGCCGAAGGCGAGCGGCGAATAGGCCAGCAAGCCCAGCTTTTCCCGATGCGCGAACTCGGCCAGGCCCACTTCGAAACTGCGGTTGAGCAGGCTGTAGGGATTCTGGATCGTCACCGGCCGCGGCCAGCCGCGCTCGCGCGCCAGGCGCAAGTATTCCGCGGCGCCCCAGGGCGTCTCGTTGGAAATGCCGATTTCGCGCACTTTGCCCGCGCGCACCAGCTCCGCCAGGGCGCCGAGCGTTTCTTCGATCGGCGTGGCGGCGCGGTCCTTGACCGGGCGGTAGCCGAGCTGGCCGAAATAGTTGGTGCTGCGCGCCGGCCAGTGCACCTGGTAAAGATCGAGGTAGTCGGTCTGCAGGCGTTCGAGGCTCGCCTCGCAGGCGGCGAGCACGTGTTCGCGCGTCAGCCGCGGGCCGCCGCGGATCCAGGGAAACTCGCCGGGACCGATCACTTTGGTGGCGATCACCACGCGCTCGCGGCAGCGGCGCGATTTGAGCCAGGTGCCGAGATAGCGCTCGGTGCGGCCCTGGGTTTCCGCGCGCGGCGGCACCGGATACATCTCGGCGGTGTCGATCAGATTCACCCCTTGATCCAGCGCGTAATCGAGCTGGGCGTGCGCCTCGGCCTCCGTGTTCTGCTCGCCCCAGGTCATGGTCCCCAGCGCCAGTTCGCTGACCTGGATGCGGCTCGCCCCCAGCGAACGATAGCGCTCAACGGACACGGCGGTAGGCCAGGTCGAAGACGGGATGCCCGAGCCCCTGCCCGCGCCGCTCGAATTTCGTCGGCGCTCGCGCGGCGTGCCGCGCGACGAATCCGCCGTGCGGGGATTCGTTGCGCAGGAGGGGTTCGGCATTCAAGACGACGCGCATGTGCTCGGCATAATCCGCCCAATCCGTGGCCAGACGTAAGACGCCGTCGGGCTTGAGGCGGCAAGCCAGCAGGCGCGCGAACTCCGGCTGGATCAGCCGCCGCTTGTGGTGCCGTTTTTTCGGCCACGGATCGGGGAAGTAGATCAGCACTTCGTCCAGCGAGGCTTCCGGCAGCGCCGCGCGCAAGACCTCGGCCGCGTCGTGGCAGACGATGCGCAGATTCTCCAGCCCCAGCGCTTCGGCGCTCAGCAGCAAGCGTCCGACGCCGGGCCGGTGCACTTCCACGCCCAGGAAATTTTTGTCCGGCTCCGCCTTGGCCCGAGCCACCAGGGTCTCGCCGTTGCCGAAGCCGATCTCCAGCACCAGGGGCGCGGCACGCCCGAAGCTTGCCAAGAGATCGAACGGGGTGCCGCCGAAGTCGATGCCGTAGCGTGGCCACAGGCGCTCGAGCGCCGCGCGCTGCGCGGGCGTGATGCGTCCTTCGCGGCGCACGAAGGAACGCACTTGACGATGCCGGTCCAGCGTTGCGGCGGGCTGCATCGCGGCCTCTTCGTTCAGAACGGCAATCCGGACTCGGGCGAGGAGGCCGAGGCGAAACGGCGGCGCGGCATGCGCCCGGCGAGAAAGGCCTCGCGGCCGGCGATGATCGCGTGCTTCATGGCGCGCGCCATGCGCACCGGATCGCGCGCTTCGGCGATGGCGGTGTTCATCAGCACGCCGTCGCAGCCCAGCTCCATGGCGATCGCGGCGTCCGAGGCCGTGCCCACGCCGGCATCCACCAGCACCGGCACCTTGGCGTTCTCCACGATCTCCAGCAAGTTGTAACGGTTCTGGATGCCCAGACCCGAGCCGATCGGCGCCGCCAGCGGCATCACCGCCACGCAGCCGATTTCCTCCAGCTTGCGCGCGACGAGGGGATCGTCGCTGGTATAGACCATGACCTGGAACCCTTCGGCGACGAGTCGCTCGGCGGCCTTGAGCGTGGCCACGACGTCCGGGAACAACGTTTTCGGATCGCCCAGCACCTCCAGCTTGACGAGCGCGTGGCCGTCGAGCAGCTCGCGCGCCAGCCGGCAGGTGCGCAGCGCGTCCTCGGCGGTGTAACAGCCGGCGGTGTTCGGCAGAATCGTGTAACGCTGGGGCGACAACGCCTCGAGCAGATTGGGCTCGCCGGCTTTCTGCCCGAGGTTGGTCCGGCGCACGGCGACGGTGACGATCTCCGCGCCGCTGGCTTCGACCGCACGACGCGTTTCGTCCAGGTCCTTGTATTTGCCGGTGCCCACCAGAAGGCGCGAGCGGTAAGACCGGCCCGCGATCGTGAGCGGATCGGAGAGGGATGGATGGGCTTCGGCTTTGGTCATGGCGGCATCTCATGCCGTTCGGAAAAAACTCTCAACCACAGATTCCACGGATTTCAGCGATGGTCGGCGATGCGCTTCAACGCAGGCGGATCGACTTTATCACTGCCATCCCTGGCGAGACGACGTCACGCCGATCAGGCCCCTGCCCGGCCCTCCATGGCCGGGCGTTCGGCCTCGCCGGCGATGCGCTTCAACGCAGGCGGATCGACTTTATCACTGCCATCCCTGGCGAGACGACGTCACGCCGATCAGGCCCCTGCCCGGCCCTCCATGGCCG
>JADGHB010000099.1 GCA_019689635.1 Nevskia sp.
TCTTCCTGCACGCCTTCGATGGCGCTGTACTCGTGCACCACCCCCTCGATCTGGGCTTCGACGATGGCGGCACCGGGAATCGAGGACAGCAGGATGCGGCGCAGCGCATTGCCCAGGGTGTGGCCGAAGCCGCGCTCCAGCGGCTCCAGCGTGATGGTGGCGCGGGTGCTGGAAAGCTGCTCGACCTCGACCACGCGCGGCTTGAGAAAATCGGAGACGGAAGTCTGCATAGGAATACCTCTTCAACCAACCACTGCTGGTGGGCGGATGCGCCGCGCTGCGGCGTCATCGGCCATCGGATGGCGGGCGACGCGCCTGCGCGCCAGCCTGCCCTACAAGCACAGAATCACTTCGAATACAGCTCGACCACCAAATTTTCGTTGATGTCCGGCACGATCTGCTCACGCTCGGGCAGCGCCTTGAACGTGCCTTTGAACGCCTTCTCGTCCACGTCCACCCACTCGGGAAAGCCGACCTGCGCCGCGATCGACAATGCCGAGGCGATGCGGGTTTGATTGCGCGCCTTTTCCCGCACTTCGATCACATCGCCCACTTGCACCGTGTATGAGGGAATGTTGACGGTCTTGCCGTTAACCAGGATCGCCTTGTGGCCGACGAGCTGGCGCGCCTCGGCGCGGGTGGCGGAAAAGCCCATGCGATAGACCACGTTGTCCAGGCGCTGCTCCAGCATGTGCAGCAGGTTGAGACCGGTGGAACCCTTGCCGCGGGTCGCCTTGAGATAGTAGTTGCGGAACTGGCGTTCCAGCACACCGTACATCTGCTTGAGCTTCTGCTTCTCGCGCAATTGCAAGGCGTAATCCGACAAGCGCGGTTTGCGCGCGCCGTGCTGGCCCGGCGGCGTGTCGAGTTTGCACTTGGTCTCCAGCGAACGGCCGCGGCTCTTCAACAGCAGGTCCGCGCCGGCGCGGCGTGAGAGTTTGCACTTGGGTCCAAGGTAACGGGCCATGATCCGAGTCCTCTTCTTTGCTTCTTTGCCTCAAACGCGGCGACGCTTGGGCGGACGGCACCCGTTGTGCGGGATGGGCGTGACGTCGGTGATGTTGGTGACCTTGATCCCGGCGGCGTTGAGCGAACGCACCGCCGATTCGCGCCCCGGTCCGGGGCCCTTGATGCGCACTTCCACGCTTTTGACGCCGTGCTCGGCGGCGGCGGTCGCCGCGCGCTCGGCCGCGACCTGGGCGGCGAACGGCGTGCTCTTGCGCGAGCCTTTGAACCCGCAAGCTCCGGCCGTGCTCCAGGCCAAAGTGTTGCCCTGGCGATCGGTGATGACCACGATGGTGTTGTTGAACGAGGCGTGCACGTGCGCCACCGCATCGGTGACGTTCTTCTTGATGCGCTTGCGCGCCTTGGCGGCGGGGGCGGCGGGACTGGGTTCGGCCATGCTGGTGGGATCGGTGGCGGTTTCGAAGATCGGGCGTCAGGAAGTCTTACGGATCGCTTTACGCGGACCTTTGCGGGTGCGGGCGTTGGTGCGGGTGCGCTGACCGCGCACCGGCAGGCCGCGGCGATGGCGCAGCCCGCGATAGCAGCCCATGTCCATGAGCCGCTTGATGCTCATCGACACCTCGCGGCGCAAGTCGCCCTCGACCGTATACTTGGCCACTTCGGCGCGGATCCTGTCGAGTTCGCCCTCGGTCAGGGTCTTGACCGGTGCGGCGGGATTGACGCGGGCCGCCGCGCAGATTTGGCGGGCGCGGGTGGGACCGATGCCGTAGATCGCCTGCAGCGCGATCACTGCATGCTTGTTGGCCGGGACGTTGACGCCTGCGATGCGTGCCATGGTGTTCTGCTCGATTCAGCGACAGCGCGGAAAGTTTCGAAGTATAGCGGAAGCGGTTAAGTTCTTTCAAACAAAAAGCATTGTTACACGTCATCTCGCTGCTGCCGTCCCTGGCGAGGCCGTGGCGTGCCGATTAAACCCCGGCCCGGCCATCCTTGGCGCGGCGTTCGGCCGCGCCGCGAAGCCCACCGGGCTTCGCGAAACGCGCGGCCTCACCCCTGCCTCTGCTTGTGGCGCAGGTCGGTGCAGATGACGCGCACCACTCCGTTGCGGCGGATGATCTTGCAGTTGCGGCAGATTTTCTTGACGGAAGTACGGACTTTCATGACGGCTCTCGAATGAAAACGCGAACACCCGCCTCAGCGCGACGAACCGGCGCGGGACTCGGACTTGCCCAGCGATCGGAAGCCGGGCCGCGGCAGCGAGGAGTTCTCCTCCCGGCTGAGCGATTTGAGGTTGGCCTTCTTGAGCAGGCCCTCGTAC
>JADGHB010000020.1 GCA_019689635.1 Nevskia sp.
CACGCCCGGACTTGCTCCCGCGAATCAAGCTTCTGCGGGCCTGATTCGCGTCCGGCCCTCCCTGGCCGGCCTGAGCGCTTGAAAAATTCACAAGCTCTCAGACGGTGAAAGAAGAACCGCAGCCGCAAGTCGTGACGGCGTTCGGGTTGCGGATCACGAACTGCGCGCCGGAGGCATCGTCCCGATAGTCGATCTCCGCGCCGCCGAGATATTGCAGGCTCATGGGATCGACCAGCAGGGTCACGCCGCCGTTTTCCACGGCCAGATCGCCGTCCTCCACGTTTTCGTCGAAGGTAAAGCCATACTTGAACCCGGAGCAGCCGCCGCCGGTGACGAACACGCGCAGCTTGAGCGCCGGATTGGCTTCTTCGTCCAGCAGTTCGCGCACTTTGGCCGCCGCCGCGTCGGTCAGGATCACTTGCGGGGCCGCTTCGATCGCCGTGTTTTCATCCGCTGCCATGGTCCACCTCGAACCTTCAAACCTTCAACCGAGCTTGGCGCGCCGATTTTCAGGCACGCCCGCCACCGGAGCCTCGGCCGGTTTGGCTTCGCCGGGCTTGTGGTGGGGCAGTGCCGCCAGCGGCTCTGCGCCCTCGTACAGGAGCTGACCGTTGATCATCGCGCCCGGTTCCATCTGCAAGACTTTGTAATGCACGTTGCCGTTGACCCGCGCCTTGGGAGCCAGCGAGAGCCGCTCGCTGGCGCGCACGTCGCCGATCACCGAACCGTTGAGCACGATACTGGGGACACGCACGTCGCCTTCAATGGAACCGGTTTCGCTGACCGACAGCGTGGCCGGTTTGTCGCCGACGGCGATCACGCTGCCCTTGATCTTGCCGTCCAGATGGAGGCCGCCGGTGAAGCGCACGTCGCCGAGCACCTCGGTATGCCGTCCGATCAGGGTATCCACGCCCCCCCCTTTGCCGCTGCTACCGTCGCTGCTGCCGCCGCCGAGTAATTTCATGATGGCGCGCTCTCCTGCACGATCTTGGCCCAGTCGTAATCGTCGTCGATCTTGGGCGCGCCGTCGGCCACCAGGCTGATCGCGGCGCGCTGGGGCTTGAAGCCCTCGGGCAGGCGAAAACTCCCGCTGAATTCCTGAAAATATTTGAACGAAAATACCAGATTTCGGTTGTTGTCGGTGGCCAGGTCCGCGAGCTTGAGCGTCTGCTTCTGGCCGCCGCGGTAGCCTTCGATGCTGATCTCCGCGGTGCCGTCGGTGCGCTTGTCGTGGCGCACCGATTGAATCAGCACCAGGTCGTAACGGTAAGTGCCCGGCTGCCCGGTCTTGCGGACCTTGAATTCGAAGACCCGCACGCCTGCCTGCGATTCGCTGGGCGAGACGATCCCGCGGTAGAACGCGAGCTGTTCGCGCAGATCGGCGTTTTCGCTCTGCAGCGAGGACAGCGAGCGTTTGACGTTGTCGCAGGCGCTGCCCTCGATCTGTTGCGAACGGTTCAGATAAGCGAGCTGGTCGTGCAGCCGCTGGTTTTCGTTGAGGGCGGCGCGCAGTTTCTGCGACAAATCGCGGCTCTCGGCGCGCAATTGCTCGCGCTCGAGCTGAGCGTGCTCGAAATCGGAGACGGTGGTCGCGCGCGCGTAGCGGTAAAGCGCGAAGCCGCCCAAGGCCAGGCCCGCGGCGCCGGCGGCCACCAGCGCGAAACGCCGCCACGGACGGTGGCGGGCAATCACGATGCGATGGCGGAGATCCACGGCAGTCGCGCTACGGCGCCAACGGCGGCGTATCCAGACCGGCGCGCTCGTCGAGGCCGAACATCAGGTTGAAGTTTTGCAGCGCCTGGCCGGCGGCACCCTTGACCAAGTTGTCGATCACCGACAGCACCACGGCCATCGCGCCGCCGGCAGGACGATGCACCGCCAGCCGGCAGACATTGGACGCGCGCACCGAGCGCGTGTCGGGCACGGCCGCAGCCGGCAGGACGTCCACGAAAGGCTCGCCGCGGTAGCGCCGTTCGTAGAGCGCCTGCAGATCGAGATCGATGCGCGTGAGCCGCGCGTAAATCGTCGCCTGCATGCCGCGGAACATCGGCAGCAGATGGGGGATGAAGACCAGGCCACCGCGGCCGCCGGTCAGCGCGACGATTTCCTGCTCGAGCTCCGCCTGATGGCGATGCCCGCCCAGGGCGTACGCCTGGAAGTTTTCCGCCACCTCGCCATACATCGAACCGAGCTTGAGCTCGCGGCCGGCGCCGCTGACGCCGGATTTGCAATCCGCGATCAGCCCGTCGACCTCGACCGCTTCGGCCTCCAGCAGCGGCAGCAGACCGAGCAGGACCGCCGTGGGATAACAGCCGGGATTGCCCACCAAGCGGGCGCGCGCGATCTCGTGACGGCGCAGTTCCGGTATCCCGTAGACCGCCTCGGCAAGAAGCTCGGGGCAGGCGTGCGGCCGCCGGTACCAGCGCTGATAAACCGCCGGATCCTTGAGACGAAAATCGGCCGACAGATCGATCACCTTGACGCCGCGGGCCAGAAGCGACGGCGCCATCTCCATGGCGACGCCATGCGGCGTGGCGAAGAACACGGCCTGGCAGGCCGCCAACGCCTCGGGCTCCGGCCCCGAAAAACGCAGATCGCAGAAGCCGCGCAGGGCGGGAAACAAGGCATCGGCCCGCTGGCCGGCTTCCTGGCGCGAGGTCAATACCGTCACTCGCGCGTGGGGATGCCGCGCCAGCAGGCGCAGCAATTCGGCGCCGGTATAACCGGTGCCGCCGACGATGCCGACTTCGATCACGTACTCATGCCCGCAAGGTCCAAGGGCGGCGATAATACCGCGCCTGCACGGTCGAGCGCCGCACCCCCATGCTGTGGATCAAAGCGTTTCACGTAATGTTCGTCGTCGCCTGGTTCGCGGGCTTGTTCTACCTGCCGCGGCTGTTCGTCTATCACTGCGAGGTGACCGACGAGGCAGGTCACGAGCGCTTCTGCATCATGGAGCGCAGACTCTACGGCATCACCACGCTCGGCATGGTCGGGACCTGGCTCTTCGGTCTCGGCACGCTGGCGCTGGAACCGTTCTATCTGCATGCCGGATGGCTGCACGCCAAGCTGGCGCTGGTGGTGCTGCTGTCGGCTTATCACGGCTGGTTGAAAATTCATTTGCGCAAATTCGCCGCGCGGCAGAACACGAACAGCGCGCGCTATTGGCGGATCGCCAACGAAGTGCCCGCGCTATTCTTGATCGCCATCGTGATTCTGGCCGTGGTGAAGCCGTTTTGAGAGGGCCGGATCGAGGACCGATCTCGGCCAGCCACGACGAAGCCGGAGGTCAGCGACGCGTGGAGGCGTTAACCAGGCACGGGTTCGCGCGGCGTGTGCCCGAGCAAGGGAGCGAGCTCGTTGAGGGCGAGGCGATACACCTCGCGCTTGAACGCCACCACCTCGTCCAGCGGACGCCAGTAATCGACCCAGCGCCAGCCATCGAATTCGGGGTGGGGGCTCGCATTCAAGCGCACCTGGGACTCGTCGCCGACCAGGCGCAGCATGAACCAGCGCTGTTTCTGGCCGATGCACACTGGATGGCGACCGCGCCGCACCAGCCGCTGCGGCAGGCGATAATGCAGCCAGTCGCGGGTCACGCCGAGCATCTGGACGTGGTCGGGCTTGAGTCCGATCTCTTCTTCCAGCTCGCGGTACAAGGCTTGCTCCGGCGTTTCGCCGCGCTGAATGCCGCCTTGCGGAAACTGCCAGCCCCCGCCGCCGCGCGCGCGCCGCGCCCAGAGCACTTCGCCCTCCGCGTTGGCCAAGATGATGCCCACATTGGGACGGAAGCCGTCCGCGTCGATCACGGCGATCCCACGTCACAAAAACTCAACGGCAAGAATTGTTTCATACCCCGCGCGGGCCGGGCAACGCGCCACGGAGCACGCCGGCGTCGCCGGCATGGCAACATGCGCGTATGGATTTAGCCGTCTTCGACCTCGATCACACGCTGCTCGACGGCGACAGCGATTACCTGTGGGGCCAGTTCCTGGTCGAGCAGGGCCGCGTGGACGGCGAGCGCTACGAGCGCGAGAACCGGCGGTTCTACCAGCAGTACCTCGCCGGCACGCTGGACATCGAGGAGTTCGCGCGCTTTTCCCTGGCGCCTTTGGCAAGGCTGGACACGGCCGAGCTGAACGCGCTGCGCCAGCGCTTCGTCCTCGAAAAAATCGTTCCGCGCATCGCGCCCGGAACGCCGCGTCTTTTGCAGCAACACCGCGCGCGCGGCGACACGCTGCTCATCACCACCGCCACCAACCGCTTCATCACCGAGCCGATCGCGCAGCTGCTCCAGATCGGCAATCTGCTCGCCACCGAGCCGGAGAGGGTCGATGGCCGCTACACCGGGCGTATCGCCGGCCATCCCAATTTTCGCGAAGGCAAGGTGCTGCGCCTGCGCCAGTGGCTGGAACAGCGTTCGGAAAGCTATGCGCACATCGTCTGCTACAGCGATTCCCACAACGACCTGCCGTTGCTGTGCTTCGCCGACCGCGCGGTGGCGGTGGATCCCGACCCACGGCTGCAAGCCGAGGCCCAGCACCGCGGCTGGCCGGTGATCAGCCTGCGCCAGACGGCAACGCAAACTGAAGAACCGACGGGGGATTAGGGCTCCAGGCGCACGCGGCGCCAGCCGCCCGCATCGCGACGGTAGAGCAGGCGGTCGTGCAGCCGGTCGGGACGCCCCTGCCAGAACTCGATGGCTTCCGGCACGAGGCGATAGCCGCCCCAAGATTCCGGCAGCGGGATGTCCCGTCCTTCGAAGCGTTTCGCGTTCTCGGCCACGCGCGCTTCCAGCGCTGCGCGCGTAGCCAGCTCCGCGCTCTGCCGCGAGGTGTAGGCGGAAAGCTGGGAGCCGCGCGGGCGCGAGTGGAAATAGCGTTCCGACAGTTCGCGCGGGAGTTTCTCCACTCGTCCTTCGATCCGCACCTGGCGCTCGAGGCGGTCCCACCAGAACGTCGCCGCCGCATAAGGGCGCGCGGCCAGCTCGCGGCCTTTGCGGGATTCATAATTGGTGTAGAAGCAAAACCCGCCTTCGTGCAAACCCTTGAACAACACCATGCGCAGGCTGGGCTTGCCGTCGGCGGCTACCGTGGCCAGCGCCATCGCGGTCGGCTCGACCAGCCCGGCGGCTTGTGCGTCCGCCAGCCAGCGTTCGAACTGGGCCACGGGATCGGATAGCAAGCCGGTTTCGTCCAGCGGCGGATTCCGCTCGTATTGCATGTTCGACAACGCAAGCCACGGTACCGTGCAGTGTAAGCGCTCCGCTCGTCGCCTGTCTTACAATGCTGGCCCGATCGAGGAGTCGTCATGGCAAGCACGTTCAAAGCGCTGCGCGTCCACCAGGCCGACAAGGCGACCAGCGCCCGTCTGGAACGGATCGCGCTCGAGGATCTGAGCGCAGGCGAGGTGGTGATCCGCGTGGCCTATTCCAGCCTCAACTACAAGGACGCGCTGGCGATCACCGGCAAGGGCCGCATCATCCGCAAGTTCCCCTGCGTGGCCGGCATCGATCTGTCCGGCGTGGTCGAGGAAAGCCGCGCGGCGGCGTTCCAGGCCGGCGACCGGGTGCTGGTCACCGGCTGCAACATCGGCGAGGCGCTCGACGGCGGCCTCGCCGAATACGCGCGCCTGCCGGCGGATGCGGTGGTGCCGCTGCCTCCCGGACTCTCGCTGTGGGAGGCCATGGCGCTGGGCACCGCCGGCTTCACCGCGGCGCTGGCCCTGCGGCGCATGCTGGAAAACCACCAGACGCCGGAACTCGGACCCATCGCCGTGACCGGCCCCACCGGCGGCGTGGGCAGCGTGGCGATCAACCTCTTCAGCCAGCTCGGCTTCACCGTCGCCGCGCTCAGCGGCAAGAAGGGGACGGAAGCGGATGACTATCTGCGCGCGCTCGGCGCCGCCGAAGTCCTCGACCGCGCGAGTCTCGGCGCGCCCGGGAGCAAACCGCTGGAGTCCGCGCGCTGGGGCGGCGCGGTGGACAATCTCGGCGGCGACACGCTGGCCTGGTTGACACGCACGGTGCGCCCCTGGGGCAATATCGCTTGCATCGGCCTGGCACAGAGCGCCGAGCTCCACACCACGGTCATGCCCTTCATCCTGCGCGGCGTGAGCCTGCTCGGGATCCACTCGGTGGAGTGCCCGCGCCCCTGGCGGCTGGCGCTGTGGGAAAAGCTGGCCGGCGCGTGGAAACCGTCGCGGCTCGCGCGGCTCGCTCCGCGCACCTTGGCGCTGGAAGACGTGCCGCGCCTGTGCGAGGAAATCATCGCCGGCAAGCTGATCGGCCGCACCGTGGTCCGCATCGGCAGCGACGCGTAAGCCTCCATGGCCGGACGAGCGGCGGTGTTTACAAGTTTAATGCGAATCGTTATCATTTAGCTTGTAGCCCGCAAGCGCAAACCGGATTTCCGATGCCCCGCTTCTTTTCATCCTTGATCTTCGCCTGTGGCGCCGGGCTCACCGCCTGTAGCCAGGAAAAGCTGCCGGAACACACCTTGGTGCTCCAGGATCATCGCTTCACGCCCAGCGAGATCACCATCCCGGCAGGAAGCAAGGTACGGATCGTCATCGACAACCGCGACGATAGTTCCGAGGAATTCGACAGCGACAGCCTCGGTCGCGAGAAAGTGGTCCCGGGCAAGTCCAGCGGCGCGGTGGTGATCGGACCGCTCAAGCCCGGGCGCTATCCCTTCATGGGCGAGTTCCACGCCCAGACCGCACAAGGCGCAGTGATCGTGCAGTAGGAGAAGACGATGTTCGGCACCGCGTTGATCGTGTTCCGCGAAGTTCTCGAGGCCGCGCTGGTGGTGTCGATCGTCGCCGCCGCCACACGGGGCCTCGCCGGCCGCGCTCGCACCATCGGCAGCGGCGTGTGCGCCGGCGTGCTCGGCGCCCTGTTGGTGGCGGCCGGCGCCGGCAGCATCCAGCGGCTGGCCAGCGGCTCCGGCCAGGAGTTGTTCAATGCCAGCGTGCTGTTCGTGGCGGTCGCGATGATCTCCTGGCATGTGCTGTGGATGTCGCGCCACGGCCGTGAGCTCTCCCGCCATCTCGGCGCAGTGAGCGCGGCGGTACGCCAGGGCTCGCGCCCGCCTTCTGCGTTGGTGATCGTGGTGGCCATCGCCATCTTGCGCGAGGGCTCCGAGGTGGTGCTGTTCCTTTATGGCCTTGCCGCCGGAGGCACCGGCTATGCCGGTCTGGTCGGCGGCAGCCTGCTGGGTCTGGCGATCGGCGTGGCTGCGGGGCTGGCGCTGTACTTCGGATTGCTGCGCATTCCGCCGGGCAAGATGTTTTCCGCCACCAACGGCTTGTTGCTCCTGATCGCCGCCGGCATGGCCGCCACTGGGGCGCGCTTCCTGATCCAGGCCGACTGGCTGCCGTCGCTGGCCTCGCCGCTGTGGGATAGCTCGCGCTTCATCGCCAACGGCAGCGCGCCAGGCCGCGTGCTGCACGCGCTGATCGGTTACGATGCGCGCCCCAGCGGCATGCAGATGCTGTTCTTCGCCGCGGTGATCGCCACCGTCGGGGGCGCCATGCTCTGGCAGCGCCGCTCGCACACCGCCCCGCCGAAAGCGGCGGCCAAACCGCTGCCGACCTGAACCGCGCCGTTCAAACCGTCTTGATCAGAAGCCGCGCAATGCGCCGCGTCCAGTCCGTATAGGGCGGGAAGAACATCGCGGCCAGCGGGATCCGGGTGCGCACGACCGCGCGCTCGTGCGAGAAGGCCTTGAAACCCCAGTGCCCATGCGCGTTGCCGATGCCGGAGTTGTTGACCCCGCCGAACGGCAGATTGCCGTGCAGGAAGTGCACCACGGTGTTGTTGATGCACGCGCCGCCCGAAGACGTCAGCGTCATCACCTTGTCGATATGGGCGCGATTGCGGCTCCAGATGTAGAGCGCCAGAGGCTTGGGCTGTGCGTTGATGCGCCGGATCACCTCGTCGAGGTCGTCGTAGGCGATGATCGGCAACAGCGGTCCGAAAATCTCCTCCTCCATGATCTTGGCATCCTCGGGGATGCCATCCAGTAGCGTCGGCGCCACGTAGCAGGCCGACTCGTCCACTTCGCCGCCGGTCAGGACTCGGGCGCCGCGCGCACGCGCGTCGTCGAGCAGCGCCTTGATCCGGGCGGTGTGGCGCGCGTTGACGATGCGCGCCAGATAAGGCGAACGCTTCCAGGCCTGCGGATCGGCGCCGTAGCTCGCCTCCAGCGTCTGGCGGCAGTGTTGCACGAAGGCCTCTTTGACCGTCGCGTGAACGTAGATGTAGTCCGGCGCGATGCAGGTCTGGCCATCGTTGGTGAACTTGCCCCACAGGATGTTGCGCGCCGCGGCCTTGAGGTCCGCCGTCTCGTCGATGATGGTCGGCGACTTGCCGCCCAGCTCCAGCGTGACGCTGGCCAAGTGCTTGGCGGCGGCGGCCATGACCACCTTGCCGATGGCGGGCGAGCCGGTGAAGAAGATGTGGTCGAAGGGCAGCTCGAGCAGCGCCTGCGCCACGCGCGCATCGCCTTCGAAGATCGCCACCTCGTCCTCGGGAAAGACTTCGCGCACGATCTTGACCATCACCGCCGACAGGTTGGGCGTCATCTCGGAGGGCTTAAGGATCGCCGCGTTGCCGGCGGCGAGCGCCGAGACCAGCGGGCCGAAACTCAGGTTCACCGGGTAATTCCACGGCGAGATGATCAGGCAGCGTCCCTTGGGCTGGTACTGCACCCAGGCCTTGAGGCCCACCGCCGCGCGCGAGGGCCACACGCGCATCGGTTTCATCCATTTCTTGAGCTTGCGCAGCGCGTCGTTGGCTTCGGCGACCACCGGCAGGATCTCGGTGAGCTCGACCTCCGCCGGGGGCTTCTTGAAATCCGCCTCACCCGCACGGCGGATGTCCTCCGCGTGCGCGAGCACCGCATCTTTGAGCCGGCGGATCTTGGCCTTGCGCTCCTCGGCGGTGGAGGCCCGCAAACGGAGCGCGGCTTCGCGCTGGCGCTCGAACACGCGCCGGATCTCGGCGTCCTGATTGGTGCTGGCAGCGCTGGGAAGAAACGAAACGGCGGTGCTCATGGCTAGCGGCCTCCCCGACGCGGACTCGGGCGCCGGTCGTTGAACGAATGATCAGGAAGCTTAGCAAAAACCCGCTTCGATCCGGCAAGCC
Organism: Nevskia sp.; assembly: GCA_019689635.1. GTDB lineage: Bacteria > Pseudomonadota > Gammaproteobacteria > Nevskiales > Nevskiaceae > Nevskia. The sequence goes on from JADGHB010000020.1 coordinate 9,149, forward strand.
GATCGTCCGGCCGCAGCGCGTCGCCAGCGCAAGCCTCACATCGGCCAGATGTGCGCTCCGTACTTCCAGTAGCCCATCACGTTGTTGAGCCGCGCGTCTTGATCCGCCGGCATCGGCAGCACTTCGCCCTGCACCAGCGGTTGCAGATAGGGCGCCAACGCGGCGCCGCCGCCGCCGGTCAGGACGATGGCGTCGATGTCCCAATCGTCCGCCCACAAGCGGTTGGCCTCGGTGGCGATGCGCGTGGCGAGCTGGCCGAAGGCCTGCTGCACGATGCCCGTCAGATCGTATTTGTGACCTTTGATCTTGATCACGCCGCGGGTCACGGGCTCGTACAGGCGATAGAGCTCCACCTGGGTGCCGCTTTTTTCGTGCAGCAGATTGGCGATGGCGTTGTAAGCCAGCGAGATCCCGGAGTCGGTGGACAGGCTGCCGCGTTCGGAATAGCGCGTCTTGTCGGAGATGGTGAAGTCGGTGGTGCGGAAACCGACGTCGATCACGCCGATCTTCTCGGTCACGAAGCGCTGCTGCAGCGTCTTGCCCTGCGCGTCGAGCATGAGGTTGAACAACGAGCCGAACGGCTGCGGGATGACGCGCACTTTCTCGATGTAGATCTGCTTGTCCTGGCGGCTGCCATCGGCGTGGATCACGCTGAGTTCGTGACGCTGTTGCAACAGCGTGGTCAGCGCGTCCTTGTACTTGCGGAAAAAGCTGATCGGCAATCCGGTGACCAGGCGCACCGGATCACCATGCTCGGCGAAGGGCGAGAGCGCGGCCAGAGCCAGGGTGCGCGCGTACTTGGCGAGGAATTGCGAGTGGTCGAGGGTGAAACCGCGGCCGCGCGATTGCGCCTCGGCGAGTTCGCCGACGAAGACTTCCTCGTTGCCGATCACGAAATGGCGCGGCTGGCTGGCTTGCGCCGGCAGCAGCGTTTCCGCGAACTGGATCGGGTGGGCCTCGCCGACGATGGACTTGAAGACTTGAAACTGGCGCCCGTCGGTCGCCTTGGTGTAACCAAAACCGATGTCCGCCCCCAGGATGCGCATGCGCGGAACTCTCCCCAGTCGCGATTCGCGGGTTTGTATCACGGCGTTCCGAGACGGTCAAAACCGCCGCCTCAGCCCGGCGTGATGACCGGCGGCGGCGGAGTTCCAGGACAGCCCGACAGCCCCAGCGTCGGTGCGGCCGGCGCGGCGAGCGTCGGCGGCCGAAGAAACGCCGGCGGCGAGGCGAGGTCCAGGAAATCGAACAGCGGATGGGCCTGCGCGTCGCGATAGGTCAGCGCCGGCAGGTTCCACTTGGCGGCGATGGTGGCGATGATCGAGGTGTGGTCATGCACCACGTCGGTCACCGCCTGGGGCCGGCTGTAGGGCGAAACGACCACGGTCGGCACGCGCAGGCCCGAAAGGTCGTAACCGCCCGGCGCATCGCCCGGGGCGAGCATGGGCGCAATGTCGTCGGGTTTGACCATGGGCACGGGCGGCACGTGGTCGTAGTAACCGCCGTGTTCGTCGTAGGTCCACACCAGGAGCGTGCGCGGCCAGGCCGGCGAGTTCATCACCGCTTGCACGACGCTGGCCACGAAAGCCTCGCCAATGGCGACGTCGTCGGGATTCTCCTCCGATCCGCCCTGGGCGTCGATCTTGGTTTGCAGACTCTGGATCGTCGTGACCACCTCCGCCGGCAAGCCGGGGATCTTGCCCACCACGGGCTTGAGAAAATCGAACAACGGCGCACCGACGGTGCTGACGATGTTGAACTCGGGATCCACGAAGGACACCGCCGGCAAGGTGCCCAAGGCGCAATCGAGGTAAAACTGCGCGAGGGTGGCGAAGTTGAGTGGATGCTGCTCCAGTGTCTGCGGGATGATGGCGAGCGCCGGCAGATCCGTGAAGTAGCTGCGCCACGAAACGCCGTACTGGCTCATCCTGTCCATCAGCGTGCCGTTGGCCGGGGGCGGTAGCGAAAACGTCTGCGCATCGGTGGCGATCAGACCCTGCGCGGTCGCGGCGTAGAGAAAACGCCGGTTGGGATAGGTCTGGCAGGGCGCGGAGGCGAAGCTGCGATTGCCCACGCAGAAGGTCTTGGCCAGCGAGTAGTAGAACGGCAGATCGGTTTCGTCCCAGTAGCCCATCGCCGTGGTCGAGGTCGCGGCAAAGCCGTCCATCCTGCCGCCGTCGATCTGCCGGTGGGTGCTGTTCCAGCTCTGCGTCACGCTGCCGGGCTGGCAGGTGCCTTGGAGATGAAAAGCGTGCTGAAAACCGCCGTCCACCGGATTGCGGTCGAGCGGCGCGCCGTTCGCGTCGAACGTGAAGCCATCGGCACGCGGCTGACCGCGGCGCGCGAGCATGCCGAGATAGTTGTCGAAGGAGTGGTTCTCCATCATCACCACCACGACGTGATCGAAGGGCAGCGCCGGATCCGCGCTGCCGGCCGGGCGCCTGGGGTCGGGCAGCGAATTCGGCCCGCGCGCCGGCGCCGCCGGAACGCTGCTGCCGGAACAGCCGGTCAATCCGCCGGCCAGCGTCAGCCAGGCCGCGGCGCCCGACGCTTCCAGAAACTCGCGGCGCGTCAAATCGCTGCTTCGCATGGTTTACCCCGAGCCCGGAACCGCGCGAACTGTAGCAAAAGCCGCCCACGGTTTCGTGACAGCGCGCAGCGCTGCTCCTCGTTGACGAGGCGGCCCTTTGTATAATCCGAATCGTTCGCGCAAGAGTTCCCGCACTTGCCCCTCTTTCGCCGCCGCACTGCACACTGGATCGCCTGGCTCGCGCTGGCCGCGGTCTTTTATCGCGCGCTGATCCCCGCTGGCTTCATGCCGGCCAATGCCGAGCAGGCGCGTGGCGGCGCGATCCTGGTGCTGTGCTCGGGCGGTCTGCTAAAGACGATCGGCGCGCACGATCCCTCCGACCCCTCCCGGCCGCAAACCCACGTCGAGGTTCAATGTCCCTTCGCCGCGGCCGCGGCGCCGGCGCTGCCGCCAGCCATCGGCACGCTTCCGGCGCTGCGCGCTCGGCACGTCGCTCCCGCGACGCAGACGCTTTTTGCAACTCAGACCGAGCACTGGCGCTGGGGACCTGCCCGCGCGCCCCCGGCGCTCTCCTGAACCGCTGAAGAAACCACGCCGCACGCGGTGCGGTGTTTTTTTCCGTTCATCGTTCGGGAGATGACAAATGTACGCAAGCTCACGCGCGGCGTTCGCCGCGCTCGTCGCGGTCGCGGCGATGTTTCCGTTTCGCATTTTGGCCTGCTCCAGTTGCGGCTGTAACGCCGGCACCGAATGGTTCGCCAGCGCCGCAGCGCGCGGCCTTGGCCTTGCCCTGGATCTGCGCTACGACTTCGTCAACCAGAACCAGCTCCGGCTGGGACGCAGCCCGGTATCCACCGCCGGCCTGACCACGGCCGACATCGACAACGAGATCCAACGCGGCACGCTCACGAATTTTTATACGCTGGGTGCCGATTACGTCTTCGGTCCGCACTGGGGCTTGAATCTGCAGGCCCCCTTCCTGGTGCGCCTGCACGAAACCGTCGCGGAGGACGACGACCCGCGGGTCAGCGCCACCGACGACCGCGGCTTGGGAGACCTGCGCCTGATCGGCCGCTACCAGGCAAGCTTCGACCGCGACGCCGTGGGCGTGCAATTCGGACTCAAGCTGCCCACGGGGCGCTTCCACAAAAGCTTCGACACGGGCCCGCGGACTGGCGAAGCGCTGGATCGGGGCTTACAACTGGGAAGCGGCACGACCGACCTCATCGTGGGCCTTTACGATACCGGGGCATTCGGCGAGCGCTTCGATCGCTTCGAGCAGGTGCAGTACCGCGTCGCGCTGAACTCGCGCGAGCAGTTCCGGCCCAGCCCGCAGGCTTTCGTCAATCTCGGCCTGCGCTACCGCCTCGGGGAAACGCTGCTGCCGCAGCTCCAGCTCAACTTCCGCTGGGAAGGCCGCGAAATCGGCGCCCAATCGGACTACCCCAACAGCGGCAGCCGCGCGCTCTACTTGACGCCGGGGGCAACCTGGCGGCTCGCCCCGCGCTGGAACGCGTATGGATTCGCCCAATGGCCTTTGTATCAGGATTACACCGGCTATCAGCTCGCGCCGCGCTATCTCCTGTCCGCCGGCTTGAGTTACGGCTTTTGATGCTGCGCGCCGCGCGCCCGAGGCGCTTTCATTGGCGGTGAGGATGAAAACTCGGATGGCGCCGGAGGGCCGCCCGCCTGCGCTCCTCGCGCCGCAGCACCCAGCCGCGCCAGACATGGAACGCGAAGACCGGTGCCGCCGCCAGGCCCAGGGCGATGTGCGCGCTGCGCGTCACGCGCCGCAATTCGTCGCCGCCGAAGTAATACAGACCATAGCCGGTGGCCACGAGCAACGACATCACGATGAGGAACATCATGCCGGGCACGCGGTTGTGGGCGGACCGCCAAAAGCGAGCGATGTGGGTGGGAACGAAACTGCCCAAGACGATGAGCGTGGCCATCGCCGCCGCGCCGTGCAATTTGAGCAGCCAGGGTTCCAGGGGATTGGGCGTGGGACCGAAAGGCCCGGGGACCGGGAAATCGTCGTGCACGACGAAATGCGCCACGCCGCTGACGAAAACCAACGCGAGCACGGCATAGGCGATCCGGCGGTGCAGCGCGCTGAGCACGACGTTCGGCGACGCTCAGCGCGGGGCGATGGCCACGGCATAGGTGGCGAGCAAGCGCCGGATGCCGTCGGTGAGATGCTGGCAGGAGAGCGTGGCGCCGCTGATGCCCTGGATGTCCTCGCCCAGACGCAGGGCATCGCCGTGGCGCTTGCCGTCGAATTGAGCGCGCCAGGCTGCGTTGCGGACCTCTCCGCCATAGGCCTCGCGGTACTCGAGGATCTCCACGCCCCGCACGCGGCCGTTCGCGTCCAGCCCCACGGCGTACTCGATGAGATCGTGCTTGCCGATCACCGCGTCGGCGAAGAAATAGCCGCTGGGCGCCTTCCACACGCGCACGATGGGACTCGCGACCTTGACGCCGGAGTCGCGCTCGATCGCCGCGATCTGCGCGGCGCTGAGCACCAGCGGCAGCGACGTCAAGGCCTCGTCCCCGAACATTTCCTTCTGGGCCTGTTCGACGGTGAGGTACACCACCGCCTGCGCCGGGGCGTAGGCGGCCACCGCCGCCAGCGGCGGCAGCCACAGCCATGCCCCGTGTCCGCGCATCAGAAGTTCAGCCCCACACCCAAATCGAAGCGCGTGAAGTCGGCGTTGTTCTGGAACGACTGGTAATCGGCCTTGAACACCACATGCGGATTGAGATAGAAGTTCATCCCGTAGGTCCACACGCGGTCGTAGGGCTGGGGAAATCCCGCCGGCACCGCCGCGAATCCCGCTGCAAGGCCGGCGTAACTGGCGCCGACATTGTAACGTTCCCAGCGCAGGAACGGCGCGAGGCGCGTCTGATCGCGCCGCCAGACGTCATAAGCCCCCTGCAGGTAATAGCCGAAGAACGAGCCCGGCAGCGGATTGGATGCTCCCGGATTGAGCGCGTTGGTGGCCGCCGTGTCGCCGAGCGTGCCGCGCGCGAAGACCGCCGCGAAATCCGCGCGCCCCGGGCGCCAGCGCGCATGGGCTTCCCACAAGGTGAGGCGCGAATCGGGCAGATGCGCCGACCGATCCACCCGGCCGGCGTTGCCGGTGAACACCGCCGCGCCGAACAAGAACCCCGGCAGCCCGTGATAGTTGAGCGCGAGATATTGCGCCAGGTGTTGCGCGTTCGCCAAGGCGAGCTCTTGGTGCGTGGCCTGTAGCGGCGAGGCTTCTTTGAGTTCGCTGGCCCGTCCGTAGAGCGGGGTTTCGGGATTGAGTTCGTATTTGGACAAGTCGAAACCGGTGGTCAGCCCCAAGTCCCAGCCCAAGCCCGAGACCGTGTCGCCGTGCAGGCCCACGCCGCCCTCGCGCCAGGTGCTGGGAATGATGAGAGTCTCCACGAAGTTGCGTTGCACGCCGTAGTAGTTGGTCGGCTCGTGGTGCTCGTTGAGCAAGCCGAAGGGCATGAGGAACAAACCGGCCTTGACCGCGCCCCAGCCGGCGAAGCGGTGGTCCACCCAGAACTGTTCGACCTCGAACTCGCCGGGATCGTCGGCCGAGCTCACCGCGTGCTCGACCTCATACTCGGAGTTGAACACGGTGCGCTCGCCGAAGCGGTAACCGATGCCGAACACCGCCCGCGCCAAATCGGCCTGCGTGTCCTCGGGCCGGTGTTGCGGATGGTAGTAGTTCACTTCGCCATAGCCCCACAGGCTGAGCCGGTCCCACGGCCCGCCGCCGTTTTGCACGGCACTCTGCTGTTGCGCCAGCACGGCCTGTTGCTGCTGCTGGGCCGCCAGTGCTTCGTTCTGGTTTTCGACCTGCTTGAGCTCGTTTTTGAGCGCGTCCAGCTCGCGCGACAGCGTTTCGATCTTGCGCTCGAGAGACTGGGCGCGAGCCTCGGCGGAGGCCGCGGGCGGCGCGCTTTCGTCGGCCCGTGCGGCGCAGCCGACCAGCGCAGAAAAGACCAGGGCGAAGCTTGCGAGACGGTGGGTCATGGTCGTGGTCTCAGGGGATGGAGTCAGCAGCGGACTGCGGACACTGCGCGGGCAACAGCGCGGCGTAGTCCTCGGGATGGTCGGGGTCGTAGCCGTCGGTCAGCGTGCAGACGAACGCGACGACCTTCGCGATTTCTTCGTCGTTCAACGCCGGCGAGTCGCCGAGCCGGCGGTCATAGGGCACCTCGACGGTGTTGACGTTGCCGCGGTAACCGGCATCGCTGCCGGCGACGTCGAGATCGACGACGAAGTGGCCGCCGAAAGCGGCCGGCAGATCGTCGAACTTGACGATCTCGGAGGCGTGCGCCGCGGCGGGATACCACTGCGCCGGATCGGTATCGCGCCGTACATAAAAGCGGATCGCCTCGGCCAGTGTGGCGAATGCGCCGTTGTGGAAATAGGGCGCGGTCAGCGCGGCGTTGCGCAGGCTCGGCACCTTGAAGGCACCGCACAGATCGCTGCGTTGCGCGAGATCCGTGCGAAACGGTCCGCACAGACCGAGATCGTAGTAGCGGTGCACCCCGTCCGTGCCGTTGGCGGGCGTGTACTCGGGCGCCTCCTCGTCGCGATTGGCGGCGATCGCGGCATTACGCGGCAGGCCGAGATTGTCGTAGGTGAAATCGGTGAACAGCGGGGGCGTCACCCCGTCGGCCGAGGTGCTGGGATGGCAGGCCGCGCAGTTGCCCTTGGTGGGATCGTTGAACAGCCGCAAACCCTCGAGCTCCTGCGCCGACAAGGCGGCTCGACCGCGCCGCCAGTAGTCGTATTTGCTGCTGAAGGGATGGAAATCCTCGTCCTCGAGCTCGTAAGCCGCGATCGCCGCGCCGATGCGCGCCAGCGCGATTTGCGGATCGCGCCCGGCCTGCGCCCCGTAAAACGCCACGAACTCGGCGAAATAAGGCCGCGTCTTGAGCTTGTCCAGCACGGCCGCCGCATCGGCGTTGGCCATTTCGAAGGACGTGAGGAAAGGCTGCTGGGCCTGCTCGGCGAGGCTGGCCGCGCGTCCATCGCGGAAAAACCCGCCCACGGGCGTGCCGTCGGCTTCGAAATGAAAGGCCGGCGTGTAGGACACGTACTTCAACGAAGGCGTATTGCGGAATCCCGGACGATCCATCTCCGGACCGCCCAAGGGCACCGGCGAACCGCGGTCGGGTCCGTCGAGGCCGGGGTTTTCGGCGAAGGCGAATCGCGCCACGTGACAGGTGGCGCAGGATTGTTGCCCGGAGGCGGACAGCGCCGTGTCCTCGAACAAGCGCTCCCCGAGCCGAGCAGCAGGCGAGAGCGAACTTAAGCCCGTCCCGCTGCCGCTGCTGCACGCGGCGAGCCAGAGCGCGGCCAGCAGCGCGGCGACGCTTGGCGAGTGCAAGTGCGAAGACACGTTCGATGTTTCCCCAGAGTTCGAATTTGGCGTCAAAGCGGGCGATGATGTTAATGCGAAACATTCTCATTCGCAAGACAGAGCGCCGGCGCTTCACGGTGCCCTCGTTCCTGGCGCGCCGCGAACTGCGAAAAGCGGCGCGGTTCGAACCAAGGGCTAAACTGTGCGCATGCACCTGCCCTTCGCCAAAATGCACGGGCTCGGCAACGACTTCGTGGTGATCGACGCCACGCGGCTGCCGGTGTCCCGTCTGTTCCGCGCGCCGCCGCCGGCCCTGCTGCACGCGCTTGCCGACCGCCGCTACGGCGTCGGCTGCGATCAAGTGCTGGTGATCGATCCGCCCCCGGACTCCGATGCCGACTTCGGCTATCGCATCTTCAACGCCGACGGCAGCGAATCCGGCCAGTGCGCCAACGGCGCGCGCTGCCTGGCGCGTTACGTCCGCGAACACGGCCTGTCGCGGCGCAAGCGGTTGCGCGTGCGCACGGCGACGACGACCATGACCTTGGAGCTGTTGGCCGACGGTCGCGTGCGCGCCGACATGGGCGAACCGCGCTTTGAACCGCGCGACATTCCGCTGGCCGCGACCCCCCGTCAGACGCGCTACCGTCTGCGCCTTGCGAACGGAGAAACGCTGGTCTATGGTGCGGTCGGCTTCGGCAACCCCCACGCGGTGATCGAGACGAAGGACGTGGAGCGCGCGCCGGTCGAGCGCATCGGCCGCGCGCTGCAGGAACACCCCGCTTTTCCGCAAAAAGTCAACGTCGGCTTCGTACAATTCCTGAGCCGCACGCGCGCCCGCTTGCGGGTGTACGAGCGCGGCGCAGGCGAGACTCTGGCCTGCGGCAGTGGCGCCTGCGCGGCGATGGCCGTCGGGCGCTTGTGGGGCCGCCTGGCTGCGCGTGCCGAAATGCAGCTTCGCGGCGGCCGGCTGGCGCTGGAATGGCCCGGCGCCGGCGAATCCTTATGGATGACCGGGCCGGCGCAGACCGTGTTCGAAGGATGCTTCAGGTGGCCGAAGTGAACAAAGCGGCGGAAACGCTCGATGCGGCGCAGGTGCTGGAATATCTCCAAGCGCACCCGCAATTGCTGACCGAACATCCCGGTGCGCTGGAAAAGCTCGAGCTGGCGCACGCGGCTGGCTCGGCGGTCTCGCTGATCGAGCGCCAGGTGGAAGTGCTGCGCGCCAAAAACGCGCGGCTGGAAGCGCGCCTGGAGCGCCTGATCGAAACCGCGCGCGCCAACGAAAAGCGCACCGAGGGCGTGCTGCGCCTGGCGCGGGCGTTGATCCGTGCGCCCTCGCTGGCCAGCATCGCCGCCGCCTTGCGCCATTCCCTGCGCGAGGACTTCGACGTGGACGAGGTGTTCATCGGCATCAACGCGAACGCCTATACCCGCCACGACATCGAAGGGATCGCGCCGCTGCAGCCGGAGGGCGCGCTGGCGCGCGCTTACGACAATTTCATCCGCACGCGGCTGATCGAATGCGGGCCGATCGAGGAGGAGCGCGCGCGCCTGCTGTTCCCCAAGGCGCAGCACCCGGTGCGTTCGGCCGCGGTCGTGCCGCTGGAAAAAGATAAGAACCTCGGCCTGCTGGCGCTGGGTTCGCGCGAACCCGAACGCTTTCAGCCGCGCCAGGGCAAGCTGTTTTTGGAGATGCTGGCCGGGCTGGTGGCGGCGGCGATCCGCGCGCGCATGGCATGAACCCGGCAAACGCATTCTCAGCGCTGCTGGACGATTACCTGGGCTACCTCCGCGTCGAGAAGAACGCCTCGCCCCACACGCTCGCCGCGCTGCGCCGCGACACGGAACGTTTCGCCGCCTATTGCGCGGCCCACGGCATCGAGGATCCCGCGCGCGTGGACGTGCACCGGGTGCGCGCCTACGTCGCCGAAAGGCATCGCGGGGGCTTGCAGCCGGCCAGCCTGCGCCGCGCGCTGTCCAGTCTGCGCGGCTTGTTTCGTCACGCGCTGCAACGCGGCCTCGTCGTCCACAACCCGGTGGCCGGCGTGCGCGCGCCCAAAGGAAAGCGCGTGCTCCCCAAGGTGATCGCGGCGGAAGATCTGGGCCGTGCGCTCGATCGGGTGCCGGAGGGTACGCTGGCGATCCGCGACCAGGCGATGGTGGAGTTGTTTTATTCCTCCGGCCTGCGCCTGGCGGAGCTCCAAACGCTCGACGTACCCGCCGGCGGCCGCGTCGGGGAGGAACTGCGCATCCTCGGCAAAGGCCGCAAGGAACGCCTCGTGCCGGTCGGCGGCAAGGCCCGCGCGGCCTTGGAGCGCTGGCTCGCGGTGCGCGCGAGCCTCGCCGCGCCGCGCGAGACGGCGCTGTTCGTCGGCCGCAACGGCCGCCGCCTGTCGCCGCGCGCGATCCAGCTGCGGCTGGCGCGCTGGGCGCGCGCCGCCGGGCTGCCGATGCACCTGCACCCGCACAAGCTGCGGCATTCGTTCGCCACGCATGTGCTGGAAAGCAGCGGCGACCTGCGTGCGGTGCAGGAACTGCTCGGCCACGCCAACCTTTCCACCACCCAGATCTACACCCAGCTCGACTGGCAGCGCCTGGCGCAGGTTTACGATCGCGCGCATCCGCGCGCCAAGCACGCGGACCACAAATCGTGATTCCTGCGCTCGCGAACTTGAATCCCGCCTCGCTGTCCCCAGTTTAAGCCGATCCGGCGGCGCAGCGCGCCAGCCAAGACCGTGGAGAACGACTTGCAAACCTTCGAAGGCACGACCATCCTCGCCGTGCGCCGCGACGGGGTCGTCTGCATCGGCGGCGACGGCCAGGTGTCGATGGGCAACACCCGCGTCAAGGGCAATGCCCGCAAAGTGCGCCGGCTGTACGACGGCCAGGTCCTGGCCGGCTTCGCCGGCGGCACCGCCGACGCCTTCACCCTGTTCGAACGTTTCGAGGGCAAGCTGCAGAAACACTCCGGCAGCCTCACGCGCGCGGCGGTGGACATGGCCAAGGACTGGCGCTCGGATCGCTACCTGCGGCGGCTGGAAGCGCTGCTGCTGGTCGCCGACCGCGAGACGACCTTGATGATCTCCGGCACCGGCGATCTGATGGAACCGGAGGCGCACGGCGTGATCGCCATCGGCTCGGGCGGTCCTTATGCCGCGGCCGCCGCGCGCGCGCTGGTGGAGAACACCCCGTTGCCGGCGCGCGAGATCGTCGAAAAAGCGCTGCACCTGGCCGCCGACATTTGCATCTACACCAACCACCATCTGACGCTGGAAACCCTGCCGGCGTGAAGCGACCGTGAACTCCCCAGGCCCCAGTATGGACGGAACGAATCCCGCGACGGCCCCGCAATCCGCGGCCGCATTGACGCCACGCCAGATCGTCGCCGAGCTGGACAAGCACATCGTCGGCCAAGCGCAGGCCAAGCGCGCGGTGGCGATCGCGCTGCGCAACCGCTGGCGCCGCCAGCAAACGCCGGAGGACATCCGCGCCGAGATCACGCCCAAGAACATCCTGATGATCGGCCCCACCGGCGTGGGCAAGACCGAGATCGCCCGCCGCCTGGCCAAGCTCGCCAATGCGCCGTTCGTGAAAGTGGAGGCGACCAAGTTCACCGAAGTCGGCTACGTCGGCCGCGACGTGGACACCATCGTGCGGGAGCTGGCCGATGTGGCCGTCAAACAGACCCGCGAACAGGCGATGGCGCGGGTGCGCGATCGTGCCCAAGAAGCCGCCGAAGAGCGCATCCTCGACGTGCTGTTGCCGCCGCCGCGTGACTTTGGCGAAGCCTCCAGCCAGCGCGAGGCCGAGCACAGCGCCGCGCGTCAGGTGTTCCGCAAACGCTTGCGCGAAGGCAAGCTCGACGACACCGAGATCGAAATCCGGCTCCAAGCCCTGCAGCCGCAGATGCAAATCGTCGGTCCGCCGGGCATGGAGGAGATGACCGCCCAACTCCAGAACATGTTCAAGAGTCTGGGCCAGGGGCAACAGAAGACCCGCAAGCTCAAGATCAAGGAGGCGTTGCGGCTGCTGATCGACGAGGAAGCGGCCAAGCTGATCGACGAGGAGGCGATCCGCGCCGAGGCGCTGAAGAACGCCGAGGACAACGGCATCGTCTTCATCGACGAGATCGACAAGGTGTGCAAGCGCGGCGAGTACCTGGGCGCCGATGTCTCGCGCGAAGGCGTGCAGCGCGACCTGCTGCCGCTGGTGGAAGGCTGCACCGTCTCGACCAAATACGGCCCGCTCAAGACCGATCACATCCTGTTCATCGCCTCCGGCGCCTTTCACATGGCCAAGCCCAGCGACCTGATCCCCGAACTGCAGGGCCGCCTGCCGATCCGCGTCGAGCTCGACGCGCTCAAGACCGAGGACTTCGTGCGCATCCTGTCGGAGCCGCGGCATTCGCTCACCGAGCAGTACAAGGCCCTGCTCGCCACCGAAGGCGTGACGCTGGAATTCAGCGCGGACGGCCTCAAACGCATCGCCGAAGTCGCCTGGCAGGTGAACGAGCGCACCGAGAACATCGGCGCCCGACGCCTGCACACGGTGATGGAACGGCTGATGGAAGACGCCGCCTTCGAGGCGCCGGACGCCGGCGACAAACGGCTGGTGATCGACGCGGCGTACGTGGATCAGAAGCTGAAAAAACTCGCCGGCGACGAAGACCTGTCGCGCTACATCCTGTGAGGATTATTCTGTAGCGCCATGACCGCACCGGCGCCGCAAACCATCAGGCTGCATCGCAACTCGCGCGTCCTCGAAGTGCACTACCCGGATGGCGTGTGCTTCGCCTTGCCCTGCGAATATCTGCGCGTGTACTCGCCTTCGGCGGAGGTGCGCGGCCATGGCGGCGGCGAACCGCAGCTCGTGCCTGGCAAGCGCGAGGTGAACATCGCCGCGATCGAGCCGGTCGGTCGCTATGCCGTGCGCCTGCGTTTCACCGACGGCCACGACAGCGGCTTGTATTCCTGGGACGTGCTGCGCGAGCTGGGCGAGAACCACGACCGGCTGTGGGCGCGCTATCTCGAGCGCCTGGCCGAGCACGGCATGTCGCGCGACTCCGAGGTGGTCAAGCTCTCCGCGCTGGAACCCAGGAAGTACACGCCCAAGGGGGGCGCATGATCCGCGAAGTGCTGCGCATGGGCGATCCCCGGCTGCTGCAAAAATCCGCGCCGGTGGAAAACTTCGGCACTCAGGCCTTGTTCGAGCTGCTACGCGATCTGCGCGACACCATGGAGGCCCACAACGGCGCCGGGCTGGCCGCCCCGCAGATCGGCGTACCCCTGCGCGTGGTGATCTTCGGCGTGCAGAAAAATCCGCGCTACCCGGACGCCGAGGAAGTTCCCTTCACCGTGCTGTGCAACCCGGTGCTCGTGCCGCTGGGCGAGGAAATGGAGGAAGACTGGGAAGGCTGTCTTTCGGTGCCCGGCCTGCGCGGCTGGGTCCCGCGCCACGCGCGCCTGCGTTATGCCGGTTTCGACGCGCACGGACGGCGTTTCGAACGCGAAGTCGCCGGCTTCCACGCCCGCGTGGTGCAGCACGAGTGCGACCACCTGGACGGCATTCTGTATCCGATGCGCATGCGCGACCTGCACCGCTTCGGTTACACCGAGGTGCTGTTTCCCGGCCAGCCGGCTCTCGAAGAATAAATCGCGGCTTGACGCCCGCCGCGTGCGCAACGGCGTCTCCGATCAGATCGGGAAACCGAGGTTGACACCGCCGTACACCTCCGGCCCGTGCTGGTCGTTGAACTGTTTGCTGCGGCGGACGACGACGAAATCCGCGCGCAGCGCTCGCCGGTAGAACAGCGTGGCACCGGCGACTGCGTCGGTCACGAAAGGAAAGCGGCCGAGGTTCGCTCCGGGCGCCACTTCAGATGCGCCATCGAGAAACAGGTCGTACTGCAGATAGCGCGCCTGCACGCCGGCATAGACCTCGAAATGCAGCGCCGCGGATCCCAGCCGCCGCCAGTCGGCGAAACCGTCGCCCGACAAGGCCGGGCGGATGCGCTCGGGACCGTAATCCACGTCCAAGGCATTGCCCGCACGCAGCCACAGGCCGGTCTGGGCGTAGCGATAGACGTTGCCGAGGCTCACACCCGCGCCCGGCACCAGGTCCAGGGCATAGCCGTTGCCCAGCGACAACGGGAAACGGTGCGCGTAATCATAGGAAAACTGCACGGCGAGCCGGTCGTGGAGCTGGTGGCTCCAGCCTTGCGCTTTGTGGAAACCGACCAGCGCGTGATAGCCGTCCTGGGCCTCGCGCCCGAGCGCCGCGGGGCCGACCACGCCGAGCTGCACGTCGAGATCATGCAGACTGCGGCGCCCGTTTTCCTGCAAGACATGGGCGCCGGTGTAGAGCCAGGCGGCGTAGGGACGGTCGCGCGGATCGGGCGGCGTCAGATCGAGCTTCTCCGGCGTGAACTCGGTCTGGGCCAGCACGATCCAGGCCACGCGGCGCTGCGCCACCGTCTGCGGCGCGTACATCGGCAGCCAGCGGCCGAGCGCGTCGAAACCCTTGCCGAGCCAGCCGCCTTCGATGGCCGGGGTCAGATAGGAAAGCTGCAGCCCCTGGGTGTAATAGCGGTCTTTGTGGCTGACGATGCCGTCGTTTTCCTCCAGCACCGTGAAGTGGCCGGAATCCTGGGCCTGCGCCGTGCAGACCGCGAACAGACTCAAAACGAAGAAGTGGCGGACGCGGACGTGCTTTTTCATGATCGTTTCGGGATCGGGCGGCCCAGACCGCGGCGCGCGCGGCATCTTACAACGGTAACCGCGGCGGTAACACTCCCATCCCGTCGCTCCTCGGCTGCCGGAGCGCGGCTTAAGACGCGCGAAAAAAGATCGAACGCCCCATAATGGCCGCCCATCCGAGGCGCACCATGTCCCAGAACCGCCGTTCGCAAAAAAAGGGATACACCCACTTCGGCTACGAGGAAGTGCCGATCGCCGAAAAGCGCGCCCGCGTCGGCGCGGTGTTCTCCTCGGTGGCGCGCCGCTACGATCTGATGAACGACCTGATGTCCTTGGGCATCCACCGGCTGTGGAAGCGCTTCGTGGTGGATCTGGCGGCGGTGCGGCCGGGGGAGTCCGTGCTCGACCTGGCCGGCGGCACGGGCGATCTGGCCGCGGCCTTCGCGGCGCAGGTCTTCAGGCAAGGAGATTCCGCGACCAGCCCAGGCCTCGTCGTGCTGGCGGACATCAACGCGGACATGCTGGCTCAGGCCCGCGCCCGGCTGACCGACCGCGGACTGGTCGAACTGCCCCTGGTGCAGGCCAACGCCGAATGCCTGCCGTTCGCCGATGGCAGCTTCGACTGCATCACCATCGGCTTCGGACTGCGCAACGTCACCGACAAGGACGCGGCACTGCGCTCCATGGCGCGCGCGCTCAAGCCCGGCGGACGCCTGCTGGTGCTGGAATTCTCCAAGCCGCGCTCGTCCGGTCTGGCGAAGCTCTACGACCAGTACTCCTTCAAGGTGCTGCCCACCCTGGGGCGTCTGGTGGCCCGCGACGAAGGCGCCTACCGCTACCTCGCCGAGTCCATCCGCCGGCATCCCGACCAGGAAACGCTCAAGGGCATGATGGAAGAAGCCGGCCTCGGGCGCGTGCAGGTCTACAACCTCACCGGCGGGATCGTCGCCGTGCACCGGGGCTGGCGTCTGGAATGAGTCCGGAACTCGGGACCACGCCCGAACTGGCCTGCGCGGCGCTGGAAATCGCGCTCAACCGCTACCTCCGGCTGGAACCGTCCGCGGCCGCGGATGGCGCGCGGCTGGCCGGCCAGCGCCTGGCCTTCGAGATCCGCGATCTCGGCTGGACCTTCGTGCTGGAGCCTTTGGCCGACGGCCGTCTGCGCGTGACCGGCGAGCGCCCGGCCGTCGCCGACGTGCGGGTGCGGGCGAGCAGCCTGCGCCTGCTGGGACTGGCGCTGGCGACCGTGCAAGGCGAGAGCGCGCTGGCCGACGGCCTGGAGGTCGAAGGCGACGGCGAGCTGTTGCAGAGTTTCCGGCGCCTGTTGGCGCGCGTCGGCTTCGACGCGGAGGAGTGGCTCGCCGCCTGGCTACCGGAAGGCATGGCGCACCGCGCCGCCGGAGCGCTGCGCGGCTTGTTCGACTTCGGCCGCCATGCGGCGCAGCGGCTCGGCCGCGACACCGCCGAATACCTGGTCGAGGAAACCGGCGATCTCGCGCGCACCGCGGACGTCGAGGAGTGGATGGAGGCGGTGGACCGCCTGCGCGAGGACTGCGACCGTCTGGAAGCGCGCCTGGCCCGAGTCGAAGCGCAGGCGGAAGGCGCACGGTGATGCGCCCGCTGCGCCGGCTGTCGCGCACCGTGCAGATCCTGCGCGTGGCGCACAAGTATCGCCTGGGCGAATTCCTCGGCCGCAAAACGCCGGCGGCCGCGCAGCCGCGCGGCGCGCGCCTGCGTCTGGCGCTGGAAGAACTGGGGCCGGTATTCATCAAATTCGGCCAGGCGCTGTCCACCCGTCCCGACATCCTGCCGCCCGACGTCGCCGAGGAGCTGGCCCGGCTGCAGGACCGCGTGCCGCCGTTTCCGGGCGCCGAGGCGCGCGCCATCGTCGAGCGCGAGCTGGGCCGGCCGGTGGCGGAATTGTTCGAACATTTCGACGAAACCCCGCTGGCCGCAGCGTCCATCGCCCAGGTCCACGCCGCCCGCCTGCGCGCCCCGGCGGCTGGCGCGGCGGCCGGCGACGATCAGGGACTGGACGTGGTGGTGAAAGTCCTGCGCCCGGGCGTGGAAAAACAAGTCGAGCGCGATCTGGGCTTGCTGCACGCCCTGGCCGAATTCGTCGAGCGCTGGCATCCCGCCGGCCCGCGGCTCAAACCGCGCGCCATCGTGGACGAATACGAACGCATCGTCTACGACGAACTCGACCTGATGCGCGAAGGCGCCAACTGCTCGCAGTTGCGGCGCAACTGGCTGGGCAGCGAACTGATCTACCACCCGCTCGTGTTCTGGGACTACACCCGGCCGCGCGTGCTGGTGCTGGAGCGCATCGACGGCATCAGCATCCGCGAGCTCGACCGCCTGCGCGCGGCCGGGGTTGACTTCAAAGTGCTGGCCGAGCGCGGCGTGGAGATTTTTTTCAAGCAGGTGTTCCGCGACAACTTCTTCCACGCCGACATGCACCCGGGCAACATTTTCGTGGACGTGTCCGATCCGCACCGGCCGAGCTATCTGGCGGTGGATTTCGGCATCGTCGGCAGCCTCACCGCCTCGGACCAGCGCTACCTGGCGGAGAACTTCCTGGCTTTTTTCAACCGCGACTACAAGCGCATCGCCGAGCTGCACCTGGAATCGGGCTGGATCCCCAAAGGCACGCGCGTGGAGGACTTCGAATCCGCCATCCGCACCGTGTGCGAGCCGATCTTCAACAAGCCGCTCAAGGACATTTCCTTCGGCTTCTTCCTGCTGCGCCTGTTCCAGATCGCGCGGCGTTTCAACTACCAGGTCCAGCCGCAGCTCGTGCTGTTGCAAAAGACCCTGTTTCAGGTGGAAGGGCTGGGCCGCCAGCTCTATCCCGAGCTGGACCTGTGGAAGACCGCCAAGCCGATCCTGGAAGACTGGATGTGGAACCGTATCGGCCCCGGCGCCCAGCTCGCCCGCCTGCGCGACCAGGCGCCGACGCTGGCCGAAACCCTGCCCGAACTCGCCACTCGGGCGCTCAAGATCCTGGCCCAGGGACCCCAGCCCGCCGTCAACGAGGAAAGCGCGCTCGCCTTGCGCCAGGAAATCCGCGCCGCCAACCGCCGGACGCTATACGCCGCCGCCGGCGCCACGGCCTGGCTCGGCGCGATTCTGCTCTACGGCCTGACCGCCCACAGCCAGCCGCCGCAGACGGTGCAAATCCTCGACGCCGCGCTGGTCGCGCTCGGCGCCGGCTGCTGGTGGCGAGCGCTGCGGCGCGGCCGCTGATTTCCAGGAGAAATTCAGCCCGAACACTGCGGGCGGCGGCCGGCCGCGCGCGCCTGCTGGTACACGGGTATGTCCTGCGGCACGCGCGCCTGGAGCTGCTGGATGCGGCTGGCGTCCGAAGGATGATCGGAAAGGATGGCCGGCGGGCGCGCCCCGCCGAGCCGTGACATCTTCTGCCACAGCGCGATGGCACCCTGCGGATCGAAGCCCGCGCGCGCCATCAGGTCCAGGCCCAGGAGATCGGCCTCGGATTCCTGCTCGCGCGAGAAGTGCAGCAGCAGCAGGGTCGAGGCGTCGCCGACCAGGTTGGGATCCACGCCGGTGACCGCGCCGACCAGCCCGGCGCCGAGGTTGGCCGCGAGCGCCTGCGAA
The DNA here is from genome assembly GCA_019689635.1 of Nevskia sp. Classification (GTDB taxonomy): domain Bacteria; phylum Pseudomonadota; class Gammaproteobacteria; order Nevskiales; family Nevskiaceae; genus Nevskia. The sequence goes on from JADGHB010000020.1 coordinate 27,364, forward strand.
TAGCGCTCCGCCGAATGGTGGGCGAGCACGTGGCTGACTTCGTGGCCGATGACCGCGGCCAGCTCGTCCTGGGTGGTGGCGACCTTGAGCAAGCCGGTATAGACGCCGATGTGGCCGCCGGGAAGCGCGAAGGCGTTGATCTCCGGGCTGTCGAAGACCTTCACTTCCCAGGGCGTGGTATTGCCGGGGATGGCGGTGGTCACCGCGTCGGCCACGCAGGTGACGAAGCGGTTCAGCCGGGCGTCGCGCGTCACGGGCGTTTTTTGCTCGATCTGGCGGAACGCCTGCGCTCCGACCTGGGCCATCTGCTCGTCGGAAACCAGGTTCAACTGGCTGCGGCCCAGCGGCGAGGTCGCGCAGGCCGCGCACGACAAGGCCGCCAGAACAATCCATCCCTGACGCACGATGAGACTCGGTTTCGATGCGGGCCGCCGAACTGCGGCGATTTTAACCTGGGCCGGGACTCGCCGCCGCCGGAACCGCAAATCTTGTAAATTAGGCTTGGGCGCTAGGCCCGGGGAGCGGTTAAAAGCCGCAAATAGAATTCAAGCGGCCTTGGGGTCGTTTCGAGAGAAGGAAGGCTTTTGCTTTATGGCTAATCGTGAAACGGGGACCGTGAAGTGGTTCGACAACGCCAAGGGCTACGGCTTCATCCAGCGAGCCGCCGGCGAAGACGTATTCGTGCACTTCCGGCAGATCCGCGGCGAGGGGTACCGCACGCTGCAGGAAGGCCAGCAGGTGTCCTTCAACGTGGTGCAGGGACAGAAGGGATTGCAAGCCGAGGACGTGGCCGTCATTTGAACGCGCGAGCGCCGGTCGTTCCCGCGACCGGCGCTTTTCCTCGTTCGGCTTGTGGTTCGGCTTGCCAGCCGCACTTCAGGGTTTCAAGGTCCGACCCAGGAACTCCAAGCTGCGTCCCCAAGCGTCGTGCGCGGGTTCGGCGAAATCGCCTTTCAGCTCGTCCGTGCCGATCCTGCCGTAAGTCACCGTGCGCGTTTGCACCGAACCGGACGGCGGTGGATGCGCCACCACAGGGCTAGGCAGCGGCGCGGTCATGATGCATCTGCGCCATCGCCGCAGCCTCGCGCGCCGCGCGGGCTTCCGCCGGCGGCGCCTGGCCGCCGCAGCCGGCGAGCAGCACGAGCCAACAGATCGGCAAGGCGGAGCGTCCCATGCGTGGGTTTCCTTCGGTTCTCAAGTATCCATGAACTCGGCGGACTCGGCAGACTTGGCGTTCAGGGCCGCCAGAAGCTGAGGGTGCAGGGCGGGCGTGGCGGCGAGCACGCTGGTGGTGTCCAGGCCCACCGCTCGGCCGGCGAGATCCGTGAACACGCCGCCGGCTTCGCGCACGATCAGGCTGCACGCGGCGATGTCGAGCACGTTGACGTCGGACTCCAGCACGGCGTCGAGCTTGCCCGCGGCCAGCCAGTGGTAGTGCAGGAAATCGCCGTAACCGCGGATGCGGTGCAGCCGCGGGATCAACGCCCCCAGCCGCGCCCAGCCGGGACCGCGCGCCAGGCGCGCGAGATTGCCGGTGGACAGGGTCGCGCGCTCGATGGCCATCGTGTCCGCCACGCGCAGGCGCTCGCTCCCCAGCCAGGCGCCGGCGCCGCGTTCGGCCCACACGGTTTCTCCCGCCCCGCCGTTCCACAGCGGCGCGCAGGACACCGCGGCGACGATTTCCCCGCGGTGCAGTAGCGCGATCTGGGTGGAAAACAAGGGATAGCCGCGCACGAACGCCTTGGTGCCGTCGATCGGGTCGATCAGCCAGAGGTATTCGGCATTCGCCCCCTCGCGCCCCAGCTCCTCGCCGTAGAACCCGTGCTCGGGAAAACGCGCCTTCAACACCGATTTGATGGCGCGTTCCGCAGCCACGTCGGCTTCCGTGACCGGGCTCGTGTCCGCCTTGTAGCGCACCTGGCAACCGCTGCGATAGGCCTCGCGGATGACTTGAGCGGCGGCTTGAGCCGCTTCGAGCGCGGCGGCGACGAACAAGTTCGGCATGACGACCCGGCAATGAGGCTGGAACGCTTGCCATCTTAGCCGCTTGCCTTACACTTGCGCGTCGCGCAGGTGTCCGCGCCGCCGCTCGCGGCGCGGGTGAAACGGGAAGCCGGTGCGCGGCGTGCACCCCACGCCGCAATTCCGGCGCTGCCCCCGCAACGGTAGGTGGGTGAGCCGGCGGCACAGGCCACTGGACTTCGCGGTCCGGGAAGGCGCCGCCGACCAACAGGGAAGCTCTCCCTGCCCCACGAGCCCGGAGACCGGCCTGTGCGAGGTCCGGCAACGCGCCGGGAACACTGACCCATCGCCTGCGGGGACGCAGGCACGGAGACTTCCATGATCGACCTCGCCCGTTGGGCGCCGGGGCTCGCCGCTCTGCCCCTGCTCGCCACCGCTCAAGACCTTTCCCCGTCCTGGCCGCCGCAAACGGCCGCCGTGCTGGCGCCGGTGACCGTGACGGCGACGCGCACGCCGCGCGCGCTGGAGGACAGCCCGGCCGCGACGCTGGTCATCGACCGCACCCAGATCGAACGCAGCCAGGCCACCGACGTCGCCCAAATCCTGCAGGAATATGCCGGACTGGAGGTGGCGCGTACCGGCGGGCCCGGCCAGCCCGCTACGCTGTTCGTGCGCGGGGCCAACAGCAACCATGTGATCGTGCTGATCGACGGCGTGCGTCTGAACGACGCCACCAGCGGTCTGCCGCCGCTGGCCGATCTGAGTCCGGAACTGCTCGAGCGCATCGAGGTGATCGAAGGCCCGCGCGCCGCGCTCTACGGGCCCGACGCCATCGGCGGCGTGGTCAATCTCATCACCCGCGCACCGGGGCCCGCGCGGGTTTCCGCCAACGTCGGCGGCGGCAGTTACGACACGACCTATGGCGGCCTTGCCGCCCGCGACCAGGGCACGGTCGCGGGCTTGCCCTGGGGACTGGCGCTCGCCGGCCAGCAAGCCCACAGCAGCGGCTTTCCCACCTTCCAGGGCAGCGACCTCGACAGCGCTTATCGCAATCGCAGCCTGAGCGGACGCGGCGCGCTCGCCATCGGCGGCTTCACGCTGGAAGCGCGTGCCTACGACACGCAGGGGCAGACTCAGTATCAGAATCTCGCCTTCGACAGCAATTTCGACTTCGCCGGCTTCACGCCCGCCGCCGAGGACTTCCACCACCAGGTGCTGGCCCTGGAAGCCGGGGCGCGGCTGCTTTCGAACTGGCGCTCCAGCCTCACCGCCAGCCGCAGCCTCGATCGACTCGCGCAATTGCAAGCCGATGCCGCCGGCCTGCCGCCGGGGTTCGTGCGCACGATCCGTCCGGAGCTCGACTGGCACAACGTGCTGACGCTCGACCCCCACCAACGGCTGTCCTTCGGAGCCCGCGCGGCGCGCGAGCGGGTGGATGCCCTGTCCTTCGGCAGCCGCATCGCCTATGCGCAAGACCGCGATTACGGCGTGCTGCAGGACGAGCTGTTCTTCGGCCCGCACCAGGCGGTGCTGGCGGTGAATTATCTGCACGACGCCGCCTTCGGCGAACGTTTCGACTGGAACGCGGAGTACGGCTACGCCCTCAGCGCCACCACCCGCCTGCTCGCCTCGGCGGGCACCGCCTTCCACACGCCCACCGCCAACGACCGCTTCGGTTTCGGCGGCAATCCCGATCTCAAGCCGGAAAAGGCGCGCAACTACGAGCTGGCGGTGCGCCAGCGGTTCGGCCTCGCCCAGCACGCCGAGCTGCGGCTGTTCCGCACCGAAGTGCGCGACCTGATCCAGTACCTGGGCGCGGTCAACCGCGTGGAGAACGTCAGCCGGGCGCAAAGCGAAGGCGTGCAACTTTCCTGGGAGTACCTCGCAAACGGCTGGCAGGCGCGCCTCGATGGTCTGTGGCAGAACCCGCGCAATCTCGACGCGCACACGCAGTTGCTGCGCCGGGCGCGGCTCGCCGGCTCGGCGCAGCTGACCCGCACCTTCGGCCGTTACCGGGTCGGAGCCAGCTTTTACAGCACCACGCATCGCCCCGACGTCGGCGCCATCGACGGGGCACCGACCACCGACGGTGGCTACGGGCTGCTGAGCCTCGGCGCCGGGGTGCGGCTGACCCGCGCCCTGAGCCTGGACGCGCGGCTCGACAACGCGCTCGACAAGCACTACCAGACCGCGGCGGGGTACAACCAACCGGGCAGCGCGCTCTACGCCACACTGCGCTACGCCCTGCCCTGAGCGGGTGCAAGCAGCCGCCGGCGGCGTTAAGCTCAAGCGTGGGCCATCGTCTGAGCAAGATCGTCACCCGCACCGGCGACGCCGGCGAAACCGGGCTGGCCGACGGTTCGCGCCTGCCCAAATCCGCGCCGCGCGTCGCCGCGCTGGGCGAGGTGGACGAACTCAACTGCGTGCTCGGCCTGTTGCTCGCCCGCGAGCTGCCGGCGGAGGTCTGCGGGCCGCTTACGCGCGTGCAGCACGAGCTGTTCGACCTGGGTGGCGAACTCTCGCTGCCCGGAGCGAAAGTCCTCGGCGAGGCGCCCATCGAGGCTCTGGAAACCGCCGTGCGGACGCTCAACCAGGACCTGCCGCCGCTCAAGGAATTCGTCCTGCCCGGCGGCAACGAAGCGGCGGCCATCGCGCATCTGGCGCGCGCGGTGTGCCGGCGCGCCGAGCGCACGCTGTGGGCGCTCAACGCCGTCGAACCGCTCAATCCCTGCGCCCCGCGCTACCTCAACCGATTGTCGGATCTGCTGTTCGTGTGCGCGCGCGTCCTGGCCCGCCGCGCGGGCGGCAGGGAGGTCATTTGGCAGCGCGCAGGGCGCTGAGCCGCTTGCGGGCGAGATCGAGATCGGCGCAAGCCTGCGCGATGCCATCGAGCAGCCGCGGCGTGGCGCGCGCCAGACGGTCGGCCTGAACCGCGAAGAGATTGCCGGCGCGCGCCGCGGGCGTCGCGGCGAGCCTGGCCCAGTAGGCGCGCATCGCCTGGGCGTTTTCCTCGGCGCCATAGAACACCGCCTCGGGCTGCGCCGCCAGCATCGCCTCGGCCGAAACCGGCGCGGCGAGCGTGGGCAGATCGGCGAAGACATTGACGCCGCCGCACACCGCCAGCGCGCGGCTGATCGGACTGTCGCGGTTGACGCTATAGGCGGGCGCGGTCTCGATCTGATAGACCACGCGCACCGGCGCTGCGCCTTGCCAGCGCGCGCGCAGGCGCGCCAGCCGCGCGAGGTAATCGGCCGCCGCCCGGCGCGCGAGGTTTTCCGTGCCCAGCCAGGCACCGAGCGTTTCCAGGGCGGCGGCCACGTCGTCCAGATCGCGCACGCGCAAGCGTTCCACGCGCAGCCCCAGTCCGCGCAAGCGCGCGACGGTTTCCGGCGGCGTGCCGCCATCCCAGGCCAGCACCAGGCTGGGCCGGAGCGCGAGCACCGCTTCGAGGTTGACGCTCTGAGCGTCGCCGATGCGCGGCAGCTGGTCCAGCGTCGCGGGGAAGTCGCTCCAAGCCGAGACGCCGACCAGGTCCTCGCAGGCGCCGGCCGCGCACACCAGTTCCGCCAGATGCGGCGCCAGCGTCACGACGCGCGGCGCGGCCGCGGCAGCGCAAGCCAATCCCGCGGCCAGCCAGGCGGCCGCCAGTATTTTCAAGCGAGCCATACGCCGGCGGTGAGCAGCGCGGTCACCGCCAGCAGCACCAGCTCGGCGCGCGTCTGCATGCGCAAGACCTCGGCCAGCGCCGCGTCCAGCGAGGAGGCGACCACCGGGCCGCCGCGATCTTCCCAGTCGAGCGCGGCGCCGGCGGTTTCCGCCAGCACCGCCCAACTGCGCTGCCGCCAGTCGCCGTCGAAATCGTCGCCAAGCCGCCGCCAGGCGGAGAGCGCGTCGTCCATGCTGCCGGCCAGCGCATAAAGCAGCGCGGTCAAGCGCGCTGGAATCCACGCGAGCAGCGCGTGCAGGGCCGCGGCGCTGCGCGCGGCCGGCCCATGCGCGTCCTCGATCAACAGCGCCAGGCGGCTGGCGAGACGATAGAGCACCGCGCCGCCCGGCCCCAGCGCCAGGAACCACCACAGCGTGCCGAACAAGCGTTCGTGCGACTGGATGAACAGCGCGCCGATCAGGCTTTTGTGGTCGGCATCGGGTTCCGGCCCGGATTGCAAGGCGCGAGTCAGGCGCGCGATCTCGGCGGCGTCGCCCGCCGCGCGCGCCGCGCGCAGGCGTTGCACGTCGTCGGCGAGGTCGCGCGGTCCCAGACAGGAAAACAGCATCAGCGCCGAATACAGCAGCCGCAGCGGTTCGGACGGCAACGCGCGCCAGAGCTCGTAAGTCAGCCCGGCGCCGAGCGCCGCCAGCAAGGGTGGCGTGGCGGCGGAGCGCCAGAACGCCGGCAGGGGCAGCCATTGCTGCAGCTTGTCCCACAGCCGGGTCTGGATCGCGGCGTCGCGGTGCGGCGAGAACAGCCGCTCGGCCGCCAGCGCGAGCAACATGGCGAGCAGTTTCATGCGGCACACTCCAGTAGCCTGCGCAAACGGGTCCAGTCGAAAAACGGCCCCGGATCGGTCTTGCGGCCGGGCGCGATCTCGCTGTGCCCGGCGATGCGCTGCGCCGTGATGCCCGGATAGGCGCGCATCAGCGCGCGCGCCACGCCGGCGAGCGTGGCGTATTGCACGTCTTCGAAGGGTCGCTGGTCGCAGCCCTCCAACTCCACGCCGATGGAGAAATCGTTGCAGCGCGCGCGCCCGGCATAGCTCGATTCCCCGGCGTGCCAGGCGCGGCGGTCGAAGGCGACGTATTGCCTCACGCGGCCGTCGCGGAAAATGCACAAGTGCGCGGACACACGCAGCCCGCGCAGTTTCTCGAACTCGGGATGCGCCGCGCAATCGAGCCGACCGAGGAACAGATCGTCGATCCACGGCCCGCCGAATTCGCAGGGCGGCAGCGAAATGGCGTGCACCACCAGCAGCGAAATGTCGCTGCCATCCGGACGCTCGTCGGCATGGCAGGAGGGCGTCCATAGCGCCGGCGCGAGCCGACCGCTGTCGCGATCCACCGCGAAGCGCGGAACGCGCGGCGCATCGCCGCGGTCTAGCATGTTCATCTGCGCCATGCGCTCGCGCCCTTTACACTGGCCACAACAAGACCAAGGAAACCCATGCGCCTCATTCTCCCATTGGCGGCCGCGCTTTGCCTTGCGGCCTGCGCCGGCCTCGGCAACACACCGCGCGGCAACGGCGCCCGGCTGCTGCCGGACCTCGAGCTGCCCTACACGCGCTTCACGCTGGACAACGGCCTGACCGTGATTGTGCACGAGGATCACCGCTCGCCGGTGGTGGGGATCAGCGTGTGGTACCACGTCGGCAGCAAGGACGAGCCGCCCGGCCGCCACGGCTTCGCCCACCTGTTCGAGCACTTGATGTTCGAAGGCTCGCTGCATTTCGACCGCGACTACTTCCAGGCGCTGGAACCGGCCGGCGCCACCGACATGAACGGCACCACCGACGTGGACCGCACCAACTACTTCGAAACCGTGCCGACCTCGGCGCTGGATCGCGCGTTATGGCTGGAATCCGACCGCATGGGTTACATGGCGCAGTCCATCACCCAGGCCAAGCTCGACCAGCAGCGCGGCGTGGTGGAAAACGAGAAGCGCCAGGACGAAAACCAGCCCTACGGCAAAGTCGACGAACTCATCGCGCGCGAAACCTATCCGCCGCAGCATCCGTATTCCTGGACCACGATCGGTTCGAAAGCCGACCTCGACGCCGCCACGCTGGACGACGTCAAAGCCTGGTTTGCGCGCTATTACGGGCCCAACAACGCGGTGCTGGCCATCGCCGGCGACGTGGACACCGCCGCGATCAAGGCCAAGGTCGAGCACTACTTCGGCGCCCTGCCGCCCGGCCCGCCGGTGGACCACGTGAAAGACTGGCCGGCCCCGCTGTCCGCGGACAAGCGGCTGCGCATTCATGACCGCGTCCCTGCGCCGCGCGTGTACGAAGTCTGGAACGTGCCGGGCGACGGCCGGCGCGACACCGTGCTGCTGGACATGCTGGCGCAGGTGCTGGGCGGCGGCAAGGACAGCCGCCTCTATCAGCGCCTGGTCCACCGCGATCAGAGCGCGGTGGCCGTGAGCGCGGCGGTGGACGCCAACGAGATCGGCGGCCAGCTCATGATCGTGGCCACCGCCAAGGACGCCGCCGCCGTGCCCGCCGTGGAACGGTCGATCGACGAAGAAATGCGCCGCATCCTGGAACAAGGCCCGACCCCCGACGAGCTGCAGCGGGTGAAGATCTCCACCTACGCCGGCATGGTGCACGGGCTGGACAAGGTCGGCGGCTTCGACGGGCAGGCCGCGCTGCTCGCCGCCAACCAGACGTTCCACGACGATCCCGGCCACTATCGCATCGAGCTCGGCTGGGAACGGGAGGCGACGCCCGCCGACGTGCGCGAGGCCGCGGCGCGCTGGCTGCGCCACGGACATCTGACGCTGGAAGTGCTGCCGCAGGCCGAGCTCGCCGCCGCGCCCGCGGACGCCGATCGCAGCCACTTGCCGGCGCTGTCCGCGCCGCCGGCGCTCAAGCTGCCGGCGCTGCAACACGACGTGCTGTCCAACGGCATGAAGATCGTGCTGGCCGAACGCCACGGCCTGCCGCAAGTCGACCTGGAACTGCTGTTCGACGCGGGACGCGCGGCCGACGCCGCCAGCGGCGCGAAATCCGGCACCAGCGCGCTGACCCTGGACATGCTCGACGAAGGCGCCGGCGAGCTCGACGCGCTCGCCATCGCGCGCCGCCAGGCGCAGCTCGGCGCCGCCATCGAGGTGAGCTTGAGCCGCGACATCTCGCGCGTGAGTCTGTCGGCGCTGTCCTCGCAGTTGCAGCCCTCGCTCGCGCTCTACGCCAAACTCGTCACCGAGCCCAGCTTCCCCGACGCCGAACTCGCGCGCGTCAAGACGCGCCTGCTGGCGGCGATCGCGCGAGAAAAATCGGAACCTTTCGGCGCCGCCCGGCGCGTGCTCTCGCGCCTGCTCTACGGCGAGCATCATCCCTACGCTTATGCCGGTCTGGGGCTGGAACGCGACGTGCAGGCCATCACGCGCGCGGACCTGGTCGCTTTCCGGCAGCGCTGGCTGCGACCGGACCGTGCCACGCTGGTGATCGTCGGCGACACGAGCCTGGCGCAGATCAAGCCGCTGCTGGAAAACTATTTCGGCTCCTGGCGCGCGCCCGCCGAACCGCCGCCCGAGAAAAACATCGCGGCGGTGGTCGCGCCCAAAGGCCCGCGCGTGTTCCTGATCGACCGGCCCGGCGCCACGCAGTCCTTGGTGCTGGCCGCCGATTTGGCGCCGCCGGGCAACGGTCCCGAGCAGCTCGCCATGCAGACCGTCGACGCCGCGCTCGGCGGCATGTTCGATTCGCGCCTCAACCTCAAGCTGCGCGAGGAAAAGCACTGGAGCTACGGCGCCGCCGCCGCGCTGGTCGAGGCGCGCGGGCCGCAGATCTTCCTCGCTTACGCCAACGTCGAGCGCGACCACACGGCTGACGCCATGAAGGAAATGCAGCACGAGCTGAGCACGCTGCTCGGCAGCCGACCGCTGACCGCGGCGGAAATCGAGGCCGCCAAGCAGGCGCTGGTGCGCAGCCTGCCCGGCGATTTTCAGAGCACGCCGGGAGTGCTGGGCGCGATCGCGCAGCTGGTGGAATTCCAGCGGCCCGACGATTACTGGAATCGCTACGTCCCCGAAGTGGAGGGTTTGAGCGCCGAAACGCTGCAGCGCGCGGCCGCGGACATGGTCAAACCGGCCGATCTCACCTGGGTGGTGGTCGGCGATCTGTCACGCGTGGAAGCTTCGGTGCGCGCGCTGAACCTGGGCGAACCCGCCGTCCTGGACGCCGACGGCGAGCGGATACGTTAATGCGCCTCGCCGAGGGGACGGGTGAAGGTGAATTCCGCCGGCTCCAGCACCAGGCGCCGCGCCGGTCCGGAAACGTCGCCGGAAATCGCCTCGAAGGGCAGACCGGCGATGAACACCACCGTGCCGAGCACGGTGCCCGCCAAGGACAGCGGGCGCAGCACGACGAGGTCGGCGGCCATCGCGGTGGCGGAGGGCGTGGTGTCGTATTCGTCGTTGGCCATCGGCTGCGCGACCGCCGCCGCACAGACCGCCAACAGCGCCGACGCGCCGAAGCATTTGAAACCCAGCGACTTATTAGCCCACATACCGTCTTCCCTCCCCTCCGACCGCAACGCCAGCCACGCCGGGCAGACTAGGCAGGGCATGGCGCAGTGTCAATCGCGACTTTACCTTACTTAAACTTCGGCGCGGCACGTAAGGCTCGATCGCGCCTTATAGTTACCCGAGATTTCCTGACCGCCGGCGATGGCCGACCTGAGCGATGACGAGCCGTCCGGGATTCGAGCACGAGCATGAACCGCCCACCTTCCGGCGGGTGTTCGTGGTCGGCTGCCAGCGCTCCGGCACCACGGTCATCCAATCCGCGCTGGCGCGGGCCAGCGGGCTGTTCACCCTGCCGGAGACGCATTACTTCCTCGACCTGCTCGGCGGCATCGAGGAATGGGTCAAGGGCGACGAGGCCGCCTTCCAGCGCAAGGTGCGCAGCCGCCTGCGGCTCGCCCGCGGACGCACGCACCGCGAGATGCGGCGCGATCTCGGCTTCATCCTCGACAAACCCGAACTCGGCTTGCGCCTGCGGCGTCACCTGCGCGGTGCCGCTTATGCCCGCGCTTTCGCCCCGCTGATGGACCAGGCCGCGCAGCGGCTGGGTTACGGCGGCTGGATCGAGAAATCGCCGGATCACCTCGCCTACATCGAATACATCCGCCGCTTCATCCCCGACGCCCGCTTCGTGCACGTGCTGCGCAACGGCGAGGACGTGATCGCCTCGGTGATCGACGCCGAAACCCGCTATGCGGACGCAGGCATCTTCCGCGGCGGCATCGCTTACTGGATCGAACGCTGGAACCGCGCCGTGGCGACCAGTCTGCGTTACGCCGGCCAGCCGGGGCATTGGGTGCTGCCGCTCGAGGATTTCCTGGTGCGGCCGCAGGCGACGATGCGCGCGGCCTGCGATTTCCTCGGACTGCCGCCCGGCGCGGCGGACGGGCGCTGGAACTGGCGCAACGTCGCGGATATCGAGCGACAACCCTGGAAGTCCGCCGCGGTGGATGGCAAAGTACGGCCGCCGATCCGCAAGTTCGAACGAATGTTCGGAATCGAATTGAGAAACCGCATCCGCGCGCAGCTGCGCGACTACGCGCAGATCGTGGCTCAGCTCCAACCTTTCTTGCACCGCTCCGCCGCCGGCCTGCGTGCCTGAACCCTTGGTCCTGTTCGTCCCGCTGTACGGCGGCGGCGGCACCGGCGAGTTCGTGCGGGCGGTGAGCCTGGCGCAGGCGCTGGCCCGGCGCGCGCCGCGCACGCGCATCGAATTCCTGCTGCCGGGCGGGCCGGGCACGCGCCACGACGTGCCCTTTCCCCATCTCATCCACGATGGCCCGCCGCAGACCAAGGGCGAATTCGACCGCGCCACGCTGGCGCGTTTGCGGCCGGATCTGGCGATCTTCGACTCCGGCTGCCGCACGGCCACCTTGCGCTGCTGCCGTCGTCTGGGCATCCGCAGCGCGTACGTCAGCGACCGCGCCGGCACCCGCCGCAAGGCCTTCCGGCTCGACTGGCTGCCGCTGCTGGATGCGCATTGGCATCAGCGCGAGCTGTTGACGGCGCCGGCATTCACCCTCACGCAGCGTCTCCTCGCCCGCTTCGGTCGCGCGCGCCGGCTGGCGTTCGACCTGTGCGGCTCGGAGGAAGGCGCGGACTGGAACGCGCTGCCGGAGCCCTGGCGCCAACGGCTGCAACGACCGTTCGTCCTGTTCGCGCCGGGCGGCGGCGGCTATCGCGTCGAGGGCCGGCCGGTCGGAGAGATTTTTCTGCACGCCGCAGAAGCCCTGCACGCAGCCTGCGGCGTGGAATGCCTGACCCTGACCGGAGCGCTGACCCCGGAAACGGCGGCACAGGCGCGCCACACTCTCGCGCGGCCGACGCTTCCTCAACCGCTGTACCTCGCACTGCTGCGTCGCGCCCAACTGGTGATCACCAACGGCGGCCAGGGCTTGCATCAGGCCCTGGCGGCGGGCGCCGTGTGCGTGTGCGCTCCGCTGGGCGGCGACGATCAGCCGGGGCGTATCGCGGTTTATGCGCGACGCGGTTGGATCCTGGCGGCGCCGCCCCGGGCAGAAGATTTGTGTCGAACCGCCCTCGAGTTGTTGCACAATGCCGCCGCGCGCGCCGCCCTACGAGCGCGCGTGGGTGCGCTGTCACTGGTCAACGGCATTCCACTGATGGTGGACGAAATTGAGCGTCTCCTGCACTCCGGCGGCAGCCCGCGCTGAACCTTCATTCTCGGTCGTCGTCACCAACTACAACTACGAGCGCTACGTGCGCGAAGCGGTGGACAGCGCGCTAGCGCAGACGCTGTCGCCCCTGGAAATCGTGGTGGTGGACGACGGATCGACCGACGGCTCCCGCGCCCTGCTGCAATCCGCCTACGGCACACATCCCAAAGTCCGGCTGCTGTTCCAGGACAATGGCGGGGTGTTGCGCGCGTTCCGCAACGGCGTCTCGGCCTGCCGAGGAGAGGTGATTTGCTTCCTCGATGCCGACGACCTGTGGCTTCCCGGCCATCTCGAAGCCCTCGCCCGGGCCTATCGCAGCGTGCCCGCGCCGGATTTCGTGTTCACCAATCTGCGTTATATCGGACTGCGCGAGGGCCTGTTTCTCAGCCCGCGCCAAGACCGCGATCTCGGCCTGACCGCCTTGGCGACGGTCTTTTTGCGCGGATGGTACGGGGCGCCGACCTCCGCGCTGTCGCTGAAACGCGAGCTGGCGCTGCGCGTGCTCGATCTGCCGCAGGATTTCGATCCGGATTGGCTCAACTGCACCGACAATCTTCTGATCCACGGCGCCGGGATTCTGGGTGCGCACAAAAAATTCCTCGCCGCGCCGACCGTGCTCTACCGCATCCACGGCCAGAACGATTCGCTGGCGCGGCGCGCCGACCCGCTCCACGACCTGCGCCATCTCTACCGGGTCCAACGCCTGATCGCGCATTACGCGCGCGCGCGCGGCTTCGATCGCGAGAGCCTGCGCCTGGTCAAGGATGAATTCAAAACCAAACCGCAGCCGACCGCCCAGGATCTCAAGGTCTATCTGCGGCTGGTATGGCGCTCGCCGTACGGACTGTTCAAACGCCTGGAGCTGAGCGTCTCGCTCCTGGCCCGTTACTGTGGCTGGCGCCGCTGAGCATGGCGCCGCCGCGCAAGCTGCTGGTCCTGGACCTGGGCGGCCTGGGCGACGAGGTCCACCTGCTGCCGGCGCTGTGGGCGCTGCGCAACCAGTGGCCGCAGGCCGAACTGCACGTCCTGGTCAATGCCCATGTCACGGGCTTGTTCAAGCTCACGCCCTGGGTGAACCGCGTGTGGGGCTATGCCAAACCGCGCACGCGCCGATTCGGCGACTGGCGGCGCTGGGCGCGCCGCTTGCGTGCCGAGCGCTACGACCTGGCGCTGGACCTCAAGGCCACCGATCGCTCTTCGCTGCTGACGTTTTTCAGCGGCGCGCGTCTGCGCATCGGCCGCCGGCCGGCCGACGGCGGACCGCCGGGCTGGCGGTTTTTGTTCCACCGCGTGGTACAGACGCCTTACTACACCGAACCGATGTATTGGCAAAAATGGCGCTGCGTCAAACAGCTCGGCTGCGCCGGCGAACGACCGGAGTTCCGCTTCGTCATCGAGCCGCGGCTGCGGCGCGAGCTGGGCATCGGCGCGGACGACGAGCATGGCTATCTGCACCTCAGCCCCTGCACCACGGCCCCCGCACGCGAGCTGCCCATCGCCCAGCTCGCCGAGCTGATCGAGGCCTTGCGCGCGGATTTTCCGGGATTGCGCCTGGCGCTGTCCTGCGCGCCCAGCGAGCGCGAGCGCGAGCGGCTTGCGGAGCTGGTCGGGCGTCTGCAAAGCCCGCCCTGGAAAATCTTCGCCGGCACCCTGGGCATCGACCAGCTCGCCGCGCTGATTCAGACCTGCGCGCTCAACCTGTGCGGCGACACCGGCAGCCTGCATCTGGCGATGATGACCGGCGCCCCGGCGCTGGCCTGGTTCCGCCATCACCGCGGCGAGAAGGAATGGATTCCCGAAGGAGCGCAGTACCGCGTGCTGATCGCGCCGGACGCGGCTCCGCGCGACGCCCTGTACGGCCTGGCCACCGCGCAGCTGCGCGCCGCCGCGCGCGAAATCCTCAACCGAGTTCCGAGCGCGGCGGCCGCTGCACCAGCCGGTGCAGCGCCTCCATCGGCGTGAGTCCGCCCGCCAGCACTTCGGCGGCGACTTCGTGCAGCGGCATCTCCACGCCGTGCGCGCGTGCCAGCCGCACCACTTCCGGCGCGGCGCGCACGCCCTCGATCACGCCCTCGATCGCGGCGCGCGCTTGTTCGGGCGGCTGTCCGCGGCCCAGCGCCAGTCCGAAGCGCCGGTTGCGCGACTGGTCGTCGGTGCAGGTCAGCACCACGTCGCCCAGACCCGACAGGCCCATCAGGGTCTCGGGCCGCGCGCCCAGCGCCGCGCCCAACCGCGCCAGCTCGTTGAGACCGCGCGTGATCATCGCCGCGCGGGTGTTGGCGCCCAGGCCCAGGCCGTCGGCGATGCCCACCGCGATGGCCAGGACGTTCTTGGCCGCGCCGCCGATCTCCACGCCGATCACGTCGTCCGAGGTATAAGCGCGGAAACCATCGCCGTGCAGCCGTTGCGCCAGGCGCTCGGCCAAGCCGGCGTCGCGCGAGGCCACCGTCACCGCGGTGGGCAGACCCAGCGCCAGCTCGCGCGCGAAGGTCGGGCCGGACACCGCTGCCATCGGCCGCCGATCGCCGAGCGTTTCGGCGATCACCTGGTGGGCGAGCTTGCCGCTGCCCGGCTCCAGACCCTTGCAGGCGCAGGCCACACCCTGTTCGGGCCGCAGGCACGGCGCGAGGCGTTGGCAGGTCTCGCGCAGCGCGGCGCTGGGCGTGGCGATCAAAAGGTCGCCGGATGCGGCGACCGCGCGCTCGAGATCGGCGGTGGCAACCAGCGAAGCGGGGAACGGGCAGCCGCGCAGGCGTCGGGCGTTCTCGCGCGAGGCCTGCAAAGTCGCCATCGCGGCGACGTCGCGACCCCAGAGAAATCCCGCCGCGCCACGGCGGGTCAAGTGGATGGCGAGCGCGGTGCCGAAAGCGCCCGCGCCGATGACCGCAACCGGCTTACTGGACGTGGGCGATGCCGCCATCGTCCGGTTTGCCAGCGCCGGCTTGCGCGCGCGCCGCGTATTCGGCGAACAGGGCTTCGAAGTTGATCGGTTGCAAGAGCAGCGGCGGGAAACCTCCGCGCTGCACCAGGTCCGCCACCGTCTCGCGCGCGAAGGGGAACACCACACCTGGACAGTGGCCAGCCAGCACCGCCTGGGTCTCCCGCTCGTTGGCGAAGCCCTGCAACTGGAATACGCCCGCCTGCTGCACTTCGACGAGAAAACCGACCGCGTTTTCGTCCAGCTTGGCGGTCACCGTGACCTTCAGCGTCACCTGGTAGAGGTTGTCCCCCAGCGCATTGGCGGAAGTGCCGATTTCCACGTCCATCTTCGGGTTCCACGGCCGCGCGAAAACCTGCGGCGCCAGCGGCACTTCCAGGGAAGCGTCCTTGAGATAAATCCGCTGCAGCAGCACCTGGCGCTGGGGCGGAGGCGTGTTTTCGGCCATAGGGTCTCGTCGTCGAAAGAAGAAAAAAGATGCGCGCTCAGGGACCGCGCAGCAGCGGATCGAGCAAGCCTTGGCGCTCCAGCGCGGCGAGGTCCTCGTAGCCGCCGACGTGATGCTCGCCGACAAAGATCTGCGGCACCGTGCGGCGACCGCCGGAACGGGCCAGCATCTCGGCGCGGCGCGCGGCGTCGGCGTCGATCAGCACTTCCTCGTAGGGTACACCCTTGTTCGCCAGCAGGCGCTTGGCCAGCATGCAATAGGGGCAGATGCGCGAGCTGTAAACCAGGACCGGCTTCACGGGCGCTTTACTTCGAGGTGACCGGGAGGTTGCTGTTCAGCCAGCCATTGAGGCCGCCGCGCAGGGGATAGACCTCGACGAAGCCGAGCTTGCGCAGCTTCTGCGCCGCCTCGAGCGCCGCGCCGCCCAAGGCGCAATACACCAGCACCGGGCGTTGCCGCTCCTTGGCCAGCTCGCCGATGCGCTCCTCCAGCTTGGCGAGCGGCAGGTTGACGGCATTGAGCAAATGCCCTTTCTTGTAATCCGCTGGCGCGCGCACGTCGATGACCAGCGGCTCGCGGTCGTTGATCAGACGCACCGCTTCGATCGGGCCGAGCCGCACCCCGCCGCTCAAGTGGCCGTGCAGCTCGTTGGCGAGAAACAGCACCAGCAGGACGCCCAGAGCGACGAACAGATAGACGTGATGGTGAAAAAATTCGAGGAACTGCGCCATGGGCCTTAGGAAAGCTCGCGCCGGACATCTGCCGCTGTCATTATCGCATTCACCGCATGACTGCGAAATGTGAATCGAGCCGTGCCCGCCTGCTCGTGACCGCCTGGGCCGCGGGAGCGCTGGCGCTCGCCGCCGCCGTGGCGGCCGACGACCGGGTCCGGCAAAGCGCCGAGCAGCTCGAAAAACTGCGCGCCAAAATCGAAGCGCTCAGCCAAAGCATCGAAAACGACAAAAACCGCCACGACCGGCTGCGCGCCGACGTGGAAGCGGCCGAACGCCGGATCGCCGACCTCCGCGCGGCGCTGCGCAAGCTGGACGGCGCCACGCAAGCCCAGCAGGCGCGCCTGAACCAGGCGCTGGCGGAACGCTCCGCCGCCGAGCGCCAACTGGCCGCGCAGCGCCAGGCGCTGGCTCAGCAGTTGCGCGCCGCCTACATGCTCGGCAACAACGGCCAGGCCGCGCTCCTGCTGGGCCTCGACGAACCGGCGCGCAGCGACCGTCTCCGGGTCGGCTACGAGCGGCTCAACCGCGCGCGGCAGGAGGCGATCGCGGCGATCGATCGCCAGATCGAGCAACTCGCCGAACTGCAGACGCGCTACCGCGCCGAGCTGCAGAAACTGTCGGCGCTGCAGGCGCAACGCGAAGAGGCCCTGGCCAAGCTGGAGATCGAGCACGACGCGCGCCGCCAGGCGCTGGCGCAAGTCGCGCAGCGCCTGGCCGGCAAGACGCAGCGCCTGGAAACGCTCAAGGCCAACGAACGGCAATTGCAGGACCTGCTGGAGCGGCTCAAGCGCGCGCTCGCCGAGGTTCCACCGCCCCCCGGCGGCCAGGCCCCCTTCCCGAGGCTGCGCGGCCGGCTGATCTGGCCGCTGCACGGCACCCTTTTGGCAGACTACGGCGACCCCAAAGCCGGCGGCCGTTTGCAATGGAAAGGCCTGTGGATCGCCGCTCCGGAAGGCACACCGGTGCGCGCCGCCGCCGCCGGCCGCGTGGCCTACGTCGGCTGGCTGACCAGCTACGGGCTGATCGTGGTCTTGCAGCACGACCAGGGGTTTTTCACCCTCTATGGCCACGACAGCCGCGTGAGCAAGGCGGTGGGCGAATGGGTGCAGGCCGGCGAAGTGATCGCCGAAACCGGCAATACCGGCGGTTACGAGCAAAGCGGCCTGTACTTCGAGCTGCGCAAGGGCACCGAACCGCTCGATCCCAAACGCTGGCTGGCGCGCTGAACCGCGGCTGGCGCGAACTCCCGGGCTTGCGGCAAGTCTTACGCGTGGCGGCTGTGGTATCTTTTGCGCGACTTTTTCTACTGCCTCGCCGGCATTCATTCTCCTCCCATGTCTTCCTTTCGCGTCACCCTGGCTCTGGCCGCCGGCATCGTCCTCGGCGCCAGCCTCTCGCTCGCCCACGGCGTGCTCGCCGAGCGCAAGGTCGTCATCCCGCTGCAGGCCGCGCAGCAAAGCCTGCCGCTGGACGAGCTGCGCAACTTCGTCGAGATCCTCAACAAGGTGAAGGCGGATTACGTCGAGCCGGTGGACGACAAGACCCTGCTGCAGAACGCGCTGCGCGGCATGCTCTCCGGGCTCGATCCGCACTCGGCCTATCTCGACAAGGACGAGTACAAGGACATGAGCGTGGCCACCACCGGCAAGTTCGGCGGCCTGGGCATCGAGGTGCAGATGCAGAACGGGCTGGTCAAGGTGATCTCGCCCATCGACGACACCCCGGCGGCCAAGGCGGGCATCAAGCCCGGCGATCTGATCGTCAAGATCGACGACGCCCCGGTGCAGGGCATGAGCATCAACGACGCGGTCAACAAGATGCGCGGCGAGCCCGGCACCAAGGTCAAGCTCCTGGTGGTGCGCGAGAACGCGCAGCAGCCGCTGACCTTCGAGATCAAGCGCGACATCATCAAGGTCGCCAGCGTGCGCAGCCGCATGCTGGAACCCGGCTACGGCTACATCCGCATCGCGCAGTTCCAGACCGACACCGGCAAGAGCCTCGACGAGGCCTTGGCCAAGCTCAAGAAGCAGGCCGGCGGCGAACTCAAGGGCCTGGTGCTCGACCTGCGCAACAATCCGGGCGGGGTGCTCAACGCGGCGGTGGAAGTCTCCGACGCCTTTCTCACCAAGGGCCCCATCGTCAGCATCCGCGGCCGCGATCCCGACGCCAATCACGAGTTCGACGCCACCCCCGGCGACGAGCTGGACGGCAAGCCGCTGGTGGTGATGGTCAACGGCGGCTCGGCTTCGGCGGCCGAGATCGTCGCCGGCGCGCTGCAGGACGATCATCGCGCCGTGCTGATCGGCTCCAAGACCTTCGGCAAGGGCTCGGTGCAGACCGTGCTGCCGCTGGCCGACGGCGGCGCGATCAAGCTCACCACCGCGCGCTACTACACACCGTCCGGCCGTTCGATCCAGGCCGAGGGCATCACGCCCGACGT
>JADGHB010000051.1 GCA_019689635.1 Nevskia sp.
AGCGGCTCCGCGCCGACGCTCGATGGCTTCGGCCTGGATGCGCCGCTGCCCTGGCGCGAAGACCGCGCGGGTTTCGCCGCCGAAGTGCGCGAGTTGGCGATGCATTTCGGATATCGCTGATTTCAGGGAAGACGACGATGAAGAGCACCGCAGAACTACGCGTACTGGAGCTGAGCAGCAGCGCCTCCGCTGCCTATGCCGGCAAGTTGTTCGCCGGGCTCGGCGCGCAGGTCGATTATCTGCGCAGACCAAACACGCCGACGTTCTTCACGCCCGAGGAACACGCATGGTTCAATACCGGCAAACGTGAATTGAGTCTGGAACCGGGCGAGACATCCGCCACACTCGAACATTTGATCGCCGACTGCGATGTTCTTATCGACGATTGGGGCGTGGGTGAGTTGGCTGCGCTGGGATTTGACTCCGAGTTGCTGACCCACCGTTTCCCGCATCTGATCTATTGCCAGATTACCCCTTTCGGTGCGAGCGGCCCGTACCGTGACTTCGCGGCCGAGGACATCACGCTGTATGCGATGGCGGGTCTCATGCACAGCACCGGCGACGGTGCGCGCGAACCGCTCAACGCTGCGGCGAAGATCGCGCGCTTGACCGCCGGTTTGCATGCTTACGTTGCTTGCTTCATGGCATTGCTGCGCCGGGAGCGAGACGGCTTGGGCGATGTGATCGATCTGTCCGTCCACGAATCCGCGCTCGAAAACTACGAGCTCGCACTGACGCATCACTTGCACCTCAAGCAACTCCCGCGTCGCAACGGCGACGACCATCCTTATGTGCCCTGGCGCACCTATCCCTGCGCCGACGGCGTAGTGGCCCTGATCGGCGGGCCGGTGCGCAAGTGGCTGGATGCCGCCCCGCTGTTTGGCGAACCGCGGCTGCTGACACCGGAATTCGCGCACATGGCCGAGCGCATCAAGAAGCGTGCGGAATTCGAGGCATTGTTGCGGCCATATCTGCAAGCACACGGCAAACGCGAGATCGTCGAACGCGGTCAGGCGCTAGGCATGGCCTGGGCCTGGCTTGCGACCTTGCCCGAAGTGCTCGAAGATCCGCAGCTACGTGCGCGCGGATTTTTCATCGAGCACCAATTGGATGGGGAAACCTACCGCATGCCTGGCGCGCCGTTCCGAGGACCGCACGTGAACTGGCGCGATGCGCCTGCCCCGGCACACGCAATTCCTGCGGCTGCTATCGTGGATCAAACCAAAGCACGCGCTCAGCCGGCGACCCGTACCGCAAAGCAACGCACAGCGCCACTGGCCGGCGTGCGCATCGTGGATTTCACTCACGACTGGGCCGGCCCGCACACTACGCGTCTGCTTGCAGACTTTGGCGCCGAAGTGGTCAAGATCGAATATCCGAAACTGCTGGACAGCATGCGCGGCGGTTTCACCGACCGCGTCAACCAGCACCCGCGCTTCTGGCATTTGCACCGCGGCAAGCGTTCGGTCGCGCTCGATCTGAAAAATCCCGACCACCTGCGGGTTTGCCGGGAGCTGATTCGTATTTCCGACATTGTCGTGGAGAATTCGCGGCCGGGAGTCATGGCCAAGCTTGGCCTCGGTTACGAAACCCTGCGGGCGCTCAAGCCCGATCTCATCATGCTGTCGATGTCGGCCTACGGCGCCGACGGTCCACGAGCGCACTGGGCTGGTTACGGTGGCGGGTTAGAGGCACAAAGCGGTTTACAGTCGCTCACGGGCTACGAAGAATCGGGCCCGCGCTACCGCGTGCGCGAGATGGACGTTCTGAACAGCATCTTCGGCGCCTGCGCCTTGTTGACCGCGCTCTGGCATCGCGCACGGACCGGCGAGGGGCAGTGGATCGATTTTTCCGAGTACGAGGGCTGCATCTGGTACATCGGCGAATTCTTCACGCAGGCTTTGCGTGAAGGGCAGCCGCCGGTGCGCGGCAATCGCCATCCGCGATTCGCGCCGCAGGGCTGTTATCCCTGTACCGGCCAGGATCGCTGGCTGGCTTTGACCGTGCGCGACGATGGTGCCTGGAAGCGCTTGGCCGAGCTTTTGGGCGGCGAAGCGCTCGACTCTCGCTATGCGCAGGTCGCGGCGCGGCAACAGCGCCATGACGAGCTGGATGTGCTGATTGCGGATTGGACGAGACAGCGCGAGGCTTACGAGACGATGCGCGAGCTGCAGGCGCGCGGCATCCCCGCCGGCGTGGTGTGCACTGCTGCCGACCTCGCCGCCGATCCGCACCTTGCGGCACGGGGTTGGTTTTGGCGCACGCCGGATGGCGTCTATCCTGGCGTGCCGTTTCGCTTCCGCGATGGCGGGGCGAAATGGCACAGCCGAGGCCCCGATCTCGGAGAATACAACGCCGAGTTGTTCGCTCGATTCGCGCCGGGGTGTCCTTTGCCGGAGCTTAGCCCGTCGGCACTAAGGACCGCGTTTGAGATGCGTTGAAAATTTACGGGTAGAAAATTTACGGGTATCTTCCTGTCAACCAAGCCTGGCGAATTGCGCGACCGCAATTGATGGATTGTTCGGCCGCAGTCTCGCCAGTAGTATCACTTCGAGCGATTATTCCATACCAGGTTTTGGTCTTGTCGATCCAAGGATAAAAACCTTTGGCACCAGGGCTACTATATGCGCCGTCGCCCGCATAGTTGTTGGGATCGGGCTCGATCCAATGCGCGATCGAGTATTGCCAGTCCAAGTAATTTGAAGGTAGCAGCGTATTACCGGGGTCCATCGGTACCGAGCCGGAAGCGGCGCTGACTTTGTTCGGATTCATGTCGCTCGGATCGCTCGAAATATCGCAGTACGGCAATCCGGTATTGGGGTTGCTCGCAAGGTTTGCGCATACCGCGTCGGCATCGAGCAGATCGTGCATCTTGAGAGCGCCACTCAGTATTTTCTGCAAAAAGAGGGCGTAGTCGGCGGCATCGATTTTGGCGCCACCGCCCAGCGACGGGACGTAGTAGCTCACGCCGGTCACACCGCTCGGCAGGGGGTTACCGAACAGCGCGGCGTTGACGGCGTCTGCGAGTGGGTTCCGACCCTTTGAACCCAAGCCCATCACGTTTACCGCGTGCGCCTGCAAGTTGCCTGGGTTGTAGTAAAAACTGCCGTACTGCTGTACCGAGCCACCGGCGTTGAACACCGTCTTGTCGTTGCTGTTTTGATTGTTGTTGCTGAGGCGTGTGAAACAGGTGTTCACCGTATCGAGCAAGGTGCAGAGGCTGGTATTCATCGACTCGTAGCCCATCTTCATCGTCAGAAAAGGCACGTCGAGCTGGGAGTCCAAGCTCCCGCTGCGAATTTCGGCGACGTAAGCGCCATACAACCATTTCCCGGCCGATGCGATGTACAACACGTCCGTTTGCGTTGGCGGGCTGCTGCCGACGGATCCATATCCGCGCCGCCCATTCTGATCGCCGATCTCCCAGTAAAAGTTCAGGGGGTTTCTCGACGAATCCTGGCACGCCGAACTTGCGGCAGCGTCCTCAGCCGCCGTCTGGCGCTGTTGATCTGTCTGCGCCGACGAGGTGGCTGCATAAAAGAACACTGTGGCGCCGATGAGCCAACTCGAAGTTGTCCAGGCCGAAGTCGCCAGCCACGATTTCGTGTGCATCGTCCACTCCCTCCCTCGAGTCAGCTATTTGCCGGCGACTCCTTATAAACATTTTTTTTGATAGTCAAGTTTGCCTGTCGAAATGCATTGGGCGCCGCCTGAATTTAGGAACATAAGAGTTTCTTCATGAGGGATAAAACTGCGATTGTGCTGCCGGTCAGCGCCCCAACGTGGATTTGAAGAAATCCCAGATCACGGTGCCGGAGTCGAAGGCCATGGTCGGCTGGCCGATGATGCGGCGGATGAATGCGAGCCGGATCGGCGTGCCGGGCCACACGTGGCCGGAGCCGTAGCAGACGTACTGCACGGAATAGGGAGCGCCGTTGCAGCCGCGACGCACACGCTTTTCCACCCACTTGCCGTCGGCGCCTTGGAAGCGCGTGGTCTCCACTTGTGCCGAACAGCCGGCATGGTCAGCCCAGAACTTGAAAGTCAGATCGGCCGACAGCAGCGCGGGTTGCTCCTGGCCATTCTTGACCACGCCCTCCCCTTGGCCGGCGAAGGGGATCAATGGATCGGCGGTGCCATTGATCGACAGCCAGGGCAGCGCCTTGGAGGGCTTGCACTTCTGCGCGATGCTCACCGGAAGGTCGGAGATCACGTTGGCCGCCGCGCGTAGAGTCTCCGCCGACTGGCAGGCGAAGTATTGCGTCATGAAGCCGCCATTCGAGGGACCGACCATGAATACCGCCCGTGGGTCGGCATGGTCCTGGGCCACGACTTGGGAGATCACGCTGCGCAGAAACCCGACGTCGTCTGCCGTCGAACCGGAGCCGCCGAGCACGGCGCCGCGGCCATCGTTCCAGTGCTTGTTGACGCCGTTGGGTGCTACGAGGATGAAATTGTCGCGTGCCGCGAGCGTGGGCAGGCTGGTCTCCGCCCACACCTGGCTTGCGGTCTGCGTGCCGCCGTGCAACAGCACGACCAGCGGGAAAGGTCCGTTGCCCGCGGGTTTCTGGATCAGGTAGGTGCGTTCCAGGCCGCCAGCCATGATCGTTCGTTGTTGGGCGGTGTCGGGATTGCCCTTGGCGGGGAAATTACTGGGGACTTCGTCGGTGTTGTTGCGCATGGAACCGAAAAGCCTCGCTTCCGAAAGGGCCGGGAACAGTAGGACGCCGGTACAAAGCAGCGTGGCGCAGGACCGCAGCAGGGGATGACAGCGCAGTTGAGACATCGTTTGATCTCCGCAGCGAGGAAATCCAAGACACGATTTAGGGCAGGGACTACGACTTCAGGGAATGGCTGAAGTTTCCTCGCCGGCCTTTCCCTTGCACAGAAAAACTGCACATAGTCTAATGCGGCTGCAGGTTCAGGGGGAATCGTCATGAAGACATCGCGCTTCAAGCGGAGTGGACTGCATTTCGGACTCGTTACTGTTTTCGCCACCTTGCTGGCAGCACCCGCAGCGTGGGCCGCTACAGGGGATCAGATCGGTGCGGAATTCCAAGTTCACATCGGCACTGAGCCGTTGCGGCCGGCGGTCGCGAGTGACGGTGCAGGGAATTTCGTTGTCGTCTGGGCCACACACGACGCGATCTATGCGCGGTTCTATGGGAGCGACGGATTGCCGAAAGGTGACGAATTTCCATTAGCTCAAATCTCCGTGCCACCTCCGATTTTCGATGGCAAGCTATCCGTAGCGATGAACAGCTCCGGAAAGTTTGTCGTGGTCTGGGCTACTTCGAGTGACATGACCCATGAGGTTATCAACGCACAACGGTATTTAGCCGATGGCACGGCGGACGGGGCAGTCATTCAGGTCGCTGCGCCGCAACAAGCCTATTACGGTGCGGCGCCATCCGTTGCGATGGATGCTGCCGGCGACTTTGTAGTCGCATGGCGCCAAATATCGGAACTCGATGTACCGGTTGGTGCGGTATTTTTTCAGTTGTTGAGAACGAGTTCGGTATACGCCAGGTTGTACAACGCTGAGGGCCGAGCGAAGGGGTCTGCTTTCCTGGTTGACGTGCCTTTTGTACAGGTATTGGAGGCGGTGAGCGGTCAGCCTACAGTCGCAGCCCCAGGTATAGCGATGGACAGTCGAGGGAGATTTGTTATCGCTTGGCAGGATGTGATCAGCGATAGTGGACTGATCAGCGGTAGCGGACTGATCGACGGGGCGGTCAACGTAATGCGATTCAGTGCCGTGGGTCTTCCGCTTGGCGTCAAGCAACGGGTTGCTGCGACGTGGCCGGGCTGGATCACCCAGCCAGTCGTGGCTTTGGGCGCGGACGATTCTTTCGCCGTCGGTTGGATGGATATCGTCGCGGACCCGCTAACTCTAAACAGGACAGCCGTCAGAATGCGCCGCTATAACAATATCGGCATAGCCCAGGGGCCAGCGTCAGATGTCAGCGCACGGACAGCCAGACCGTATTCAGCGGTTTGCGCGGTGGTTCGCCCGGATGGCGGACTTTTGTTCGCTTGGGATGGAAACGACCCCACACCACCCTACAGCCGAAACATTTATTCACAGAACTACGCGGCGGATGGCACGCCGCAAGGCGGCAATGCCCTGGTCAATACCACGACGACAGGTATCCAGAGTTTGCCGTCCCTTGCCGTGACGGATGCCGATGGCGATTACGTCATTGTGTGGGCTTCGACTCCCGATAATACGGGCAGTCAATACTCCATCTACGGGCAGCGTTTTTCCGGACGCTGAGTGGACCGGTCCTGCGCTGATAGCTCCGGACTACATGCGGTTAATAAAGATGTCGGCTGTCGGCGCCTGGCGCGTGAGATCGAATTCGAACCGCCGCGTTGGCACCGCTTACCGACGAGCATTAAAACGTTCGATCCCTGGAAAGTAGATTAGTTGGACGGCGTGGCGCAGCACGTGCGGCATTTCTTTGGGGGTGCTTACGCCTGCCGAGCGCCGATCGCTGCTGGATCGGCGGCGCCCTGTTCGGGAGTGAGATCGGTCACACCCAGAAACCCGGCCAGCCAGCCCAGCGTTTCGCGGGCATGTGTGGCGGGGAAGAAATGGCCGCTGCCGGGAACGATTTCCACCCGGGCCTGCGGCAGCAGCTGTTGCAGCGCGCGGCAGGAAGGCAGACAGCGCGAGCGCTCGCCGTAGATCAGCAACAGCGGCATCTTCAGACCCGCGAGGCGCTCGGCCGGCGCGCCGGGCTGGACGAATTCCTCCGGCGCCGCGGTCTGCTCCAGCAGGTCCAGCCATTGCCGCGCGCCGCGCAATGCCCCGCGGCCTTCGCCGAAGGGCGTGTACACGTCGCGCGTCTGCGCGCTGCCGTTGCCCAGGCGCCAGCGTGCCATCACTTCCAGGAAGCGCAGGCCGAGCTGCGGTTCTCGATCCCAATCGATGGCCCAGTTGCGCGCGGCCTGCTGCGCGATCTCCTTCTCGAACGGCGTGAGATGCGGCGAGTCGGAAAGCCGCTGGTAGGGTTGCAGCGCGTTGATCTTGCTGTCGAGCAGCGCCAGGCGCTCCACGTTTTGCGGTGCGCGCGCGGCGTATTCCAGCGCGATGGCGCCGCCGTAGCTGTGGCCGGCCAGCGCGCAGCGTTCGATCCGCAGATGGTCCAGCAGCGCGGCGAGGTCTTGCGCCTGCGTTACGGCGTCGTAGCCGTGCGGCGGGCGCTCGCTGTAGCCGTGGCCGCGCAGATCGTAGAGCGTGACGCGGAAGTGCCGCGCCAGCGGTAGCGCGTAGGCGCCGAACCAGAACGCGCGGCTGGCCGCTAGTCCGTGCACCAGCACCAGGTCCGGTCCGTGGCCGAGCTGCTGATAGGCGAGGCGCACGCCGTTGACGCGGGTTTCGGCCATGGGGTTATTCGTGCTATTTCAACTGCCGCTTGCCGCAGGACCGGGCTGGATACGATTGCGCCAGTATCCTGGTTCGCGGCTGAGGCGCATGATCGCAAGCAGCAAGATCCGGTCCGGTTTCACGGAATAGAGCACGCCATAGGGGAAGATGTGTGCTAGACATCTCCGGATTTCTCCTTCGATCGGGTGCCACCGCTGCGGCGCTTCAACAACGCGCTGGATCGTAGCTTCAATCTCGAGTGCGAAGCGTGCGCCCAAACCCGCCTGGCGTTCTTCGTAGTAACGAACGGCTTCGAGATATTCAATGCGTGCTTCGGGATGAAACTCGAAGCGCATTACCGTTGGATGATGCGGCGCGCTTCGGAGAGAACCTCTTCCCCGGGAATTGTTTTCACCTTGCCGGATTGAATCTCGGCGAGGCGGCGGTGGGCTTGGCCGATCCAAAGCCGCTGAATCTCGGCGAGCGAGGCCGAATCCAAGCTCTCCACCATCAATTCCGCAAGCTCCGCCCGCTGCGCCGGTTCAAGCTGCAGTGCATCCCGTGCGATTTTTTCCAGTGTGGCGTTCATGGTTCTCCAACGATACCCCGCGGCTTGGGCAACGACAACTTGAGACGTCCATCGCCCCTTCCTCGCCCTCTCCCGCAAGGGGAGGAAACCGAAATTTCAAAGATGCCGCGCGAGGAAGTCCGCGATCTGGCCGATGGAGAGGTCGTCCACGTAGCGGCCGTCCTTCAGCAGGAGCTGGTCGAAGGGCATTTTCTTGTGGGTAATCTCCTCCTCGATCGCCACCACGAGCTGGATGATGTCGATGGACTCGAAGCCGAGATCGGCCAGCAGTCGGGTCTCGCGGGTCATTTGTCCGGAGAGTTCGTGGTCCCAGTCCTGGGTGAAGTCCTCGAGCAGCGCGACCAGGCGCGGGACGAGGCTTTCGGCGTCCGTCGGGGCGTGCAGTGGTTCGCTGTGGTCGTTCATGAGCGGATCAATAAAGCGGACGGGGCAGGCGTCGGAGCCGGAAGCGGCCGTCGGCCCGCTGGAAGGCATAGGTCGGCGGGTCGAGCCGGTGCAGGCGGCCGGCGGCGCGCAGCGCCTCGAGCTGGTCGAGCGCCTTTTCGACCTGCGCGAAGTCAAGCGTGCGTTTGTGCGGGGCGAGGTCGTACTGCCACCAGCCGAAGCGCAGCAGCCGTTCGATGAGCGGATCGGGGAAGCGCATGCGGATCACCTTGGCCGGCACGCCGGCGACGATGGCGTAGGGCGGCACGTCGCGCGTGACCATGGCGCCGGCGGCGATCACTGCGCCGTGGCCGACGGTGACGCCGCGCTTGACGAACGCGCCCACGCCCACCCACACGTCATGGCCGATGGTGGTCCGCACCGGCGGCGGCGGTTCGGGCGCGTCGGCATCGGGCGCCAGCTTGGCGAAGTCCGGCAGGCGGTAGAGGTCGGGATACTGCTTGGGATGGGTGAACGCGAACAGGTGCGAGCTCAAGTGATCCAGCGGATGTTCGTGCGGACCGATCACCGAGCTCTCGCCGATGCCGCAGTAGCGGCCCACGTCCGTATCGTAGAGGCTGTTGGTGAGATAGCCGTTCAAGATGCTGTAGGCGCCGACCGTGCAGTCCTTGATGCGGCGCGGATCGAAGACGTAGGCGGGGCGCTCGTAGGTGAGCGTGCCGACGAAGCGCTTGCCTTCGACCACCGCCAGGCCGAAGTCGGCGAGCCGCGCGGGTTCGGCGACTTCGATGATTTCGTCGGCCGGGTCCGTCGGCTGGAGTGGCGCGCGCTCGGACATGGCGCTCATTCCATGTAACCGAGCATCTGCAACTGCTCGATGATCTGCTGCTTTTCCTGCGCGTCCATCTCCTGGGTCTGCTCGCGCTCGCCGCGGCGCCGGGTGGGAGCGCCGGCGCGCACCGGGTGCTGAGCCAGCCAGTCGGGTTCGAAGAAATTCTCCGCCACCGCGCCCTCGAAATCCTCGGGGATCGGCAGGCCGAGGCTGTGCAGCAGGGTGGGGGCCACGTCCACGATCTGGCGGCGCGCGAGGGTTTCGCCGGCCTTCACGCCCGGACCGCAGGCGATGAAGATGCCGTCGGGGTGATGCGTGCCGATCGGATTGGGGCGCCGCACCACGGCGGGCTTGAGATTGCGGATGGAGACGAAGCCGTGGTCGCGCAACACGAGCGTGAGGTCGCAGGCGTCCTTCATGTGCGGCCCCGGGAACCAGTCCTCGCGCTTGAGCACGTCCACCACCACCGGCTCGCCCTGGTCGTTGCGCAGGGCCTTGAGCTGCTCGATCAGCTTGTCGCGGAAGCGCTGGTAGTCCTTCTTGGGGATGCCGACGTCGCCCGGGTTTGAAGCCACGCGGATGTGGATGCCGTTGGACGATGGGGTACGGCAGTAAGCCACGGTCTGGCTCCAGTCCACGTTGGCGAAGTCCGCCGCCTCGCGGCGGCGCGCCAGCTCGCTGCCGTCGTTGGCCGCGAACTTGAGATAGCCCAGGTCTTCCAGATAGCTGTTGATGCGCAGCACTTCCACGGTGGCGGTAAAGCCGTGGTCGGAGGCGAAATACACCTGCGCTTGCGGGCCGGCCGCCGTGACCAGGCGCTCGATGTAGCGGTCGAGGTTGCGGAAGTAGTCCAGGCACACGCCGCGCACGCGGCGGTAAAGCTCGGAGGGCTGCGCCGGCGCCAGCCGCGGGTCGAGGAACTGCCAGGCTTGGTGCTGGATCTTGTCGGTGCCGTCGAACATCACCGCCATCAAGTCCGGACGTTCCTGGGTGAGCACGTACTCCGCGATCTTGAACCACTGCTCCTCGCGCGGCAGGTGGTAGCGCACCCAGTTCTCCATGTCGGCGTCGGAGAGCGTCTCCATCGCCTGCTTCTCCTTGTCGAAATCCCAGGCGAGTTCCTTGGGATCGAAACCCGGCACGTCCTGCTTGATGCGCTCGAACAGGCCCTGCGGATGGCTGTTGCGGCGCAGGTGCTTGGCCGGAATGAAACCGGGCACGATGGCGCCGTTGATGTCTTTGGGCGGCGGGGCGGTCAGCGGAAAGTTCAGCGCTGCGATCTTCTTGCCGGCGCGCGAGGCGATCGACCAGATCATCTCGCTGTCCACGTCGCGGCTATCGTACAAGGTCCAATAGACATCGCCGCCCTTGTCCTCGGCGCGGATGAAGTCGAACACGCCATGGCTGCCCGGACCCTTGCCGGTCATGATGGTGGTCCAGGCCGGCGGCGTCAGCGGATTGGGCGTGGAGCGCAGCTTGCAGCGCACGCCGCGGCCGATCAGGTCAGCGAGGAAGGGCATGACCAGGCCTTCACCCGGCCGCTCGCGGATGAGCTCGTCGAGGATGGTGTAGGTACAGCCGTCGAGGCCAATGAACAGGGTTTGCGGGGGGGGTTGCGATGCGGACATGGTCGTTCTCGTGCTGTGCGTGCGGTTCAGGCCGGGCTGGGCGGAGCGGCGTAAGCGGCGACGGGCGCGACGGACGCGGTTCCTGGGCGGGAGAGATGGGGCGCGCGGCACCAGGCGAGGACTTCGCCGTCTTCGGTGAAGCGCAGTTGCACTTCGTATTCGCGTCCTTCGTGGCGCACCCGTGCGCGCGGCGCGTGCGCCCGCTCGAACGCCGTCGTTTGCCAGTCTTGCGGCCGGCCCTTGAGGCCGGTGCCGGCCGCCTTGGCCGCGGCTTCCTTGGCGCACCACAGCGCCACTGCGGCGCGCGTGCGCTCGGCTGACGGCAGCGCTGCGAGCCAGCGGACGCGCTCGGCCTCGGTGAAGGCGCCGGCGACGAGATCCTCGACCTTGGCCGCACCGAGGCGCTGGTAGTCGAGCCCGATCGCGCCGTCGTCGCAGCAGGCGGCGAACGCCGCGCGACCGGAATGGCTGATCGAGATCGAGGGCAGCGACGCGCCCGGCGGCAGACCGGCGCAAGCGGCGAGGTACGGCTCGCCCGAGTCGCGGCTGGCGATTTCCACGTCGGCCGGCGCGAGCTGCACGCCGTGCTTTTGCTTCGCCCACAGGCGCACCGCGTCCTTGGCCGCGATGCGGCCCATCAGCCATTCCTCGCGGCGCGCGCCTGCTGCCGGCAGCCGGTGGTAGAAATGCTCGCGTTCGGAGGCGCACAACACCATGTTGGCGAGCACGCGTTTCCACACCCCCCAGGCTTCGTCGAGCAGGCCTTCGGGGAAGTAATCGGCGCGCACGATCCACGGTTCGCCGGGCGCGGCCGGCTGCGGCCAGGCGCGGGACAGGAAGCGGTTGACCGGATCGAGCCGGAACTTGCACAGCGCATCCGGGATGAGGAAGGTGCGCGACTCCCAGCCGGTCGCGCGCGCGACCATCCGTCCGTCGGGCGCGATCAGTTCGAAGCGCGCCTGAAGCCGCTGTTCCTGCGGCACCAGGCGCAGCGCGCCGCGGCAGACGAGCGGCGTGCCCGGCGGCAGCGGATCGCGGTACTGGGTGTACTGGCCGACATGGAACGGAAAACACGCGTGGTTCCAGTCGTACTTGTCGGTGAGCCAATAGGCGGTGAGCTGGCCGGCGGCGTCGAGCAGCGCGGCGTCGGTCTGGAAGCGCGGCCGGGCGGTGAAGCCGAAATAGTCATCGACCGGCAGGGTGAGGAGATCCGCCTCGATAGCGTCGTCCGCCCAGCGGCGGATGTGCCGCACGCCGCGCAGGCGCGGACCGTGGAACATGCCGCGCGAATAAAGCTCGGCGTCCGGATTGTTGCGCGCCGGCCGCTCGTTCTGACCGCGCCAGGCATGCGGCGCCGGCGCCTCGGGATAGCGCTCGGCCAGGGTGACGAGCCCTTCGAATCTCAGTTGCGGCGGGCGGCGGTCGGGGAAAATCTGGAACAAGCGCACCTGGATCTGCTCCAGGCCATGTGTCTGCTTGGCCCGCTCCGCGATGATGCGCAGCGTGAGCGGGCCTTCGTCCAGCGCCAGCCAGCGCGAGCCGCGCGCATGCTCCACGCTCACCGTCTTCAGCGCTCCGCCGGCGAGGCGTGCAGCCGCCTGGGCCAGGATTTCCATGCTGAAGGTGAACGGAATGCAGGACAGCGGCAGCAGCTCGGGCCGCCGCGGGCTGGGGGCCACGCCGATGCAGTGGTCGCGCAGAAAGAGATCGTCCTGGAGGTCGAAGCTGCGTTCGGCGACCAGCTTGTGCGGGCTCAGCTCGACGATGCGGCCCAAGAGCGGATACCGCGCTTGGTCGTGGTCGGTGACGGTGGCGGGCGCCATCTCGCGGGGCGCGCCGGAGCTCGGACTCGAGCCCGATCCGCCGCTCGCATCGGGCGCGCGGGCGGCCTCGGTCGCGGAGTGTGCGGCCAGGCCCGACAGGCCCGCCAGCACGCGCGCCTGGCTGTCGAGGAACTCCTGCATCAGCGCGAAGTGCGCCTTGAGGGCCTGGAGTCGCGGGTCCTCGGCAGGAGCGGCGTGAGCCGCGACCGTCGGGACGGAAGCTCCTCCACTCCCAGTGCCGACTGTCACCGTCGGGGCTGACGTCCCTTCTGCAGCGGGCGCCTGGACAGCGGTTGGTGCAGCGCTGCGCGGCAGCGGCACGACTTTGCCCACCGGGTCCGGCGCTGCGCCCGGCGTTTCGCTGCGCGCGGCGGCGGGCGCGGCGGCATGCTTCGGCTTCCAGTCCGGCGGCACGCGCATGGAGGGCATGGCCAGCTTGAGCTTGAGCTTGGGCCGCGCGGGCAGACGGGGCAGGGCGGCGAGATCGACGTCGGCAATCTCGCGGTGGGCATAGAGCCGTTCCGGCTGCCAGGCGACGCCCGCGGCATGAAGCTGGGCGAGCATGTGATGGAACTGCTGCAGGCCCGGCCGCCGCCGGCTGTTGACCGCGACCGCGATCACGTCGCGCTTGTCGCGCAGGATGTCGGAAACGAAAGAGGTGAGGTTGCCGCTGGGGCCGACTTCGACGAACACGCGCACGCCGTCGGCGTAGAGCCGCTCGACCGTCGCCACGAAGCGCACCGGGTTTTCCCATTGCGCCACCGCCAGCTCGCGAATGGCGTCGGGATCGTCGGGAAAGGGCGCGGCGCTGCACGCGCTGTAGAGCTGCGCCTTGCCGGGGCCGAAGTCGAGCGTGGCGAAATGCTCGCGATAGGCGTTGGCCACCGGCTTGAACAGCGGCGTGTGGTAGGGCCGGTCGAAAGGCAGCTCGGCGCACACCGCGCCTTCCGCGGTGAGCTTTTCCTTGAGCGCCCGGGCCTCGGACGCGCTGCCGAACAGCACGAGCTGGTTGGGACAGTTGTCCATCGCCAGCCGCATGGGCGCGGGGTCCTCGAGCAAGCGCCGGCGCGCATCGGGCCGCAGCGCGCCCACGGTGAGCAGCACGCCCTGCACGATCTCGCCGGACTCCAGCAGGCGGCGATAGATGCGGTTCAAGCTGCGGATGGACTCCGCGATCTCCTCGCGCCGTTCGTAGCGGCGCACGCCGCAGACGGTGAGCGCGGTGTTCTCGCCGGTGCTGTGGCCGAGCATGGCGTCGGCCTGAAAGCCCAAGTCTTCGAGCACCGCGTGCAGCCCGAGGCTGGCGGCGAATACCAGCTCGGCGGCGACGTCCATGTCGTAGAGCTTGGCCGCCAGTTCCTGACGCGCGTCCGCGCTCAGCGCGGTCGGCGGCGGGAACAGCACCGGAGCGCGCGGCGAGGTGGCGGCCGCGTTTTCCTCGACGAAGTCGAACCACTCGCGCAATGGCGGAAAGTGGATGGCGAGATCGGCGAGCATGTTGGGGTACTGCGAGCCCTCGCCGGGAAACAGAAAGCACAGCCGTCCCGGCGCCGGGCCGTGGCCGTAATAGATACCGCTGCGCGTCTTGAAGGGCGAGGGCGAATCGGTGGTCTTGAGCTTGGCCAGCGCCTGATCGAGCTTGGTCAGCAGATCGGCCGAGTCGTCGCACACCAGCGCCAGGCGGTGCGGGCCTTGCGCCTGCGCGGCGGCGGCTTTGGCCACCTCGGCGAGGCTGGGCGCCGGGCTCTGGCGCAAGCGCGTGGCCAGCCGTTCCAGGGTTGCGCCGAGCGCGGCGGCCGATTCCGCCGCCAGCACCACCAGCTCGCCGCGGCCCGGCGCGGCCAGCAGCTTGTTGTGGGCGCGGCGGGGTCGGCGGTATTCCTCCAGGATCACGTGCGCATTGATGCCGCCGAAGCCGAAGGCATTGACGCCGGCCCGACGCGGATGCGGCCCGCCGTGGATCCAGGGG
>JADGHB010000052.1 GCA_019689635.1 Nevskia sp.
GGCGTGGTCGAGGAGGTCAACTACGAGAAGAACCGCTTGCGCGTGGCGGTGCTGATCTTCGGCCGCTCGACGCCGGTGGAGCTGGAGTTTTCACAGGTCGAGAAGGCTTGAGACGGGAATTGTCGACAATCCAGCGGACTGTCGATCCGGCGCAAGGCCCGGACAGGATGTCCGGGCGGGACCGAGTCGCCAGGGATGGCGGTTGTGAACTGAAGTTGTTTTTCCGGGGAGCCTCACGGCGCTAGCACCCACACTGGAGCACTTGAATGGCAAAGAAAGTCCAGGCCTACGTCAAACTGCAGATTCCCGCCGGCAAGGCCAACCCCTCGCCGCCGGTCGGGCCTGCGCTGGGTCAGAACGGCGTCAACATCATGGAGTTCTGCAAGCAGTTCAACGCCGCCACGCAGAAGCTGGAACCGGGGCTGCCGATTCCGGTGGTCATCACGGTCTATTCGGATCGTAGTTTCACTTTCATCACCAAGACGCCGCCGGCCACCGTGTTGATCAAGAAAGCCGCCGGGATCGAGTCCGGCAGCGCCACGCCCAACACCAAGAAAGTCGGCAAGATCACCCGCAAGCAGGCCGAGGAGATCGCCAAGACCAAGTGGCCCGATCTCAACGCCGCCGACATGGAGGCGGCCGTGCGCCTGATTGCCGGTTCGGCGCGCTCGATGGGCGTGGAAGTGGAGGGCGTCTGATGGCCAACGAGACCGTCAAGACCGCCGGCGTGCGCCTGAGCAAGCGGCAGAAGCAGTTTGCCGAGAAAGTGCAGCCGGGCAAGGCTTATCCGCTGGAGCAAGCGCTGGATTTGCTGAAAGCCTGTGCCACCGCCAAGTTCCGCGAATCGGTGGATGTGGCCATCAACCTCGGCATCGACGCCAAGAAGTCGGATCAGAACATCCGCGGCTCGACCACCCTGCCGCACGGCAACGGCAAGCGCGTGCGCGTGGCGGTGTTCGCGCAAGGCGCCAAGGCGCAGGAAGCCAAGGACGCCGGCGCGGACGAGGTCGGCATGGAAGATCTCGCCGCCAAGATGAAGGCCGGCGATCTCGACTTCGGCGTGGTCATCGCCAGCCCCGACGCGATGCGTGTGGTCGGTGCGCTGGGTCAGTTGCTCGGTCCGCGCGGGCTGATGCCCAATCCCAAGACCGGCACGGTCACGCCGGACGTGGCCACGGCGGTGAAGAATGCCAAGGCCGGCCAGGCGCGCTACCGCAGCGACAAGGCCGGCATCGTGCACTGCGCGATCGGCGCCGCGGATTTCGACAAGGCCAAGCTGCAGGAGAACCTGCTGGCCGTGCTGCGCGACATCCGCCGCCAGAAGCCGGCCTCGTCGAAGGGACAGTTCATCAAGAAGGTGACGATCTCCACCACCATGGGTCCGGGCATCCGGGTCGATGTGGCGTCGTTGCCGGAGTAAGAGATTCGGGCGGGTCGGGCCGATGGCCTGCCCGCCCACAAGAGCTTGACCGTGTGGTGTGAACCACACCGTCCAAGACCGTAAGTACCGCGCCTTTCGAAGGCGCGGTTCAAAGGCCGCAAGGCCGCTTACGCAGACGGTGGATCCCGAAGACGCGAGTCGAGGGATGACCCGTAAGGTGGGTCCGAGCGCCCAGCGCGAGGGCCCGTAGGCAAAGAGCATCCAGGAGTTCGTTCGAATGGCGCTTCGTTTGGAAGACAAGAAGGCCCTGGTTGCGGAAGTGAACGAAGTCGCGTCCAAGGCGCTGTCGGCGGTGGCCGCGGAATACCGCGGGCTGTCGGCCGGCGAGTTCGATCTACTACGCAGGAAGGCGCGCGAGAACGCGATCTACCTGCATGTCGTGAAGAACACGCTGGCCAAGCGCGCGCTCGCGGGCACGGCGTTCGAGTGCCTGTCGCCGGCGCTGTCCGGTCCGCTGGTGCTGGGATTCTCGCTGGAGGATCCGGGCGCGGTGGGGCGCGTCGTCAAGGACTTCGTCAAGGACCACGACAAGCTGGTGGTCAAGGCCGTTTCGATCGGCGGGCAGTTGTACGGCTCCAAGGATCTGGAACGGCTGGCCTCGCTGCCTTCCAAGCAGCAGGCGATCGCCATGCTGATGGGCGTGATGAAGGCGCCGATCAGCAAGTTCGTCGCCACCCTGGCGGAGCCGACTGCCAAGTTCGTGCGCACGGTCAAGGCCGTGGGCGACCAGAAGCAGGCGGCTTGAGTTCGCTTCCGAAAGCAGGTTCATCGGGCTGGGTTTTCACACACTGGAATTGAGAGGGTAAACACATGGCACTGTCCAATCAGGAAATCCTTGACGCGATCGCCGAAAAGTCCGTCATGGACATCGTCGAGCTGGTCAAGATGATGGAAGAGAAGTTCGGCGTTACCGCCGCCGCGCCGGTCGCGGTGGCTGCGGGCCCGGCGGCTGGCGCCGCCGCCGCGCCGGCCGCGGCCGAGAAGACCGAGTTCACGGTCATCCTCAGCGCGCTGGCCGATCCGGGCAAGAAGGTCAACGTCATCAAGGTGGTGCGCGAGCTCACCGGGTTGGGCTTGAAGGAGGCCAAGGACCTGGTCGAAGGCGCGCCGCAGACCGTGAAGGAAGGCGTGGACAAGAAGACGGCCGAGGACATGAAGAAGAAGCTGGAAGAAGGCGGCGCCAAGGTGGAGCTCAAGTAAGAGCTTTCGTTGACCGATACTTCGCAGCATAAGTCGGATGCAGAGGCTGGCGGCGCGAGCCGCCGGCCTTCTGCCGTTGCCTTGAAACCGCAGCCGTTTGGGCGCGCTCAAACGAGTGTGGTTTTCATCCGCGCCGCCGCCCTTCGGGCGACGCGCGCCTAAGCGAGGGTAGAGATCGTGGCCTATTCGTTCACCGAAAAGAAGCGCATCCGCAAGGACTTCCGCAAGCAGGTCGAGACGCTAGAAGTGCCCTATCTGCTGGCGACCCAGCTCGACTCCTACCGCGAGTTCCTGCAGGCCGACGTGGCGCCCGCCGCGCGCCGCGACATCGGCCTGCACGCCGCGTTCAAGTCGGTGTTTCCGATGGTGTCGTACAACAACGCCGCCGCGCTGGAGTACGTGAGTTACCGGCTGGAAGAGCCGGTGTTCGACGAAAAGGAATGCCGGGTGCGGGGATTGACGTATGCCGCGCCGCTCAAGGTCAAGACCAAGCTGGTCATTTACGACCGCGAATCCAAGGAGAGGAAGGTCAAGGAAATCCGCGAGCAGGAGGTCTATCTGGGCGAAGTGCCGCTGATGACCGACAACGGCACGTTCATCATCAACGGCACCGAGCGCGTGGTGGTCAGCCAGTTGCACCGTTCGCCGGGCGTGTTCTTCGACCACGACAAGGGCAAGACGCATTCCTCGGGCAAGCTGCTGTACAGCGCGCGCATCATCCCGTATCGGGGCTCGTGGCTGGATTTCGAGTTCGATCCCAAGGACAACCTGTTCGTGCGCATCGACCGGCGCCGCAAGCTGCCGGCGACCATCCTGCTGCGCGCCCTGGGCTACGACAACCAGCAGATGCTGGAGCTGTTCCACGAGATCAACGTGTTCGAGCTCGCCCCCGAGGGTGCGCGCCTCAAGCTGGTGCCGGAGCGGCTCAAGGGCGAGAAAGCGCAGTTCGACATCCGCGCCGGCAAGACCGTGCTGGTCGAGCAGGGCAAGCTGATCACCGCCCGCCACATCAAGCTGATTCAAGACGCGGGCCTCAAGCATCTGGACGTGCCCGACGAGTATCTGATCGGCAAGATCCTGGCGCGCGACATCGTCGCCAAGGACAGCGGCGAAGTGCTCGCCGTGGCCAACAGCGAAATCACCGAGGAGCTGCTGCCCAAGTTCCGCGCCGCCGGCGTTGAGGAGCTGCCGACGCTGTACGTCAACGAACTGGACAAAGGCCCTTACATTTCCACCACGCTGCAGATCGATCCGACGCGCACCCGCCTGGAGGCGCTGGTCGAAATCTATCGCATGATGCGCCCCGGCGAACCGCCGACCAAGGACGCCGCCGAAACCCTGTTCCACGGCCTGTTCTTCACCCTGGAGCGCTACGACCTGTCGGCCGTGGGGCGGATGAAGTTCAATCGCCGCTTGCGGCGGCCGACGGTGACCGGGCCCGGCGTGCTGTATGACCATCAGTACTTCAAGACCCTGACCAAGGACGCCTTCGCGCAGAAGCTGGTGGCCGAGCAGGGCGAGACCTCGGACATCGTGGACGTGATCCGCGAGATCATCGCCATCCGCAATGGCGAGCAGACCACCGACGACATCGATCATCTTGGCAACCGCCGCATCCGCGCGGTGGGCGAGATGACCGAGAACGTGTTCCGCACTGGTCTGGTGCGCGTCGAGCGCGCGGTGCGCGAGCGTCTGGCGCTGGCCGAGGCCGAGAACCTGACGCCGCAGGACCTGATCAACGCCAAGCCGGTGAGCGCGGCGATCAAGGAGTTCTTCGGCTCCAGCCAGCTGTCGCAGTTCATGGATCAGAACAACCCGCTGTCCGAGGTCACCCACAAGCGCCGCGTGTCGGCGCTGGGACCGGGCGGCCTGACGCGCGAGCGTGCCGGCTTCGAGGTGCGCGACGTGCACCCGACCCACTACGGCCGCGTGTGCCCGATCGAGACGCCGGAAGGCCCGAACATCGGTCTGATCAACTCGCTGGCCTGCTATGCGCGCACCAACGAATACGGCTTCCTGGAGACGCCGTACCGCAAAGTGGTGGACGGCAAGGTGACCGACGAGATCGAGTATCTGTCGGCGATCGAGGAGGGCCGCTACGTCATCGCGCAGGCCAACTCCGAGCTCGACAAGCATGGTCGCTTCACCGCCGATCTGGTTTCGGTGCGCTACCAGAACGAGTTCACCATGATGACGCCCGACAAGATCCAGTACATGGACGTGTCGCCGCGCCAGATCGTGTCGGTGGCCGCGGCGCTGATCCCGTTCCTGGAGCACGACGACGCCAACCGCGCCCTGATGGGCGCCAACATGCAGCGCCAGGCGGTGCCCACCCTGCGCTCCGAGAAGCCGCTGGTCGGCACCGGCATGGAGCGGCGCGTGGCGATCGACTCCGGCGTGGCCATCGTCGCCAAGCGCGGCGGCGTGGTGGACAAGGTGGACGCCGCGCGCATCGTGATCCGCGTCAACGACGAGGAGACCGTCCCCGGCGAGGCGGGCGTGGACATCTACAACCTGATCAAGTACACGCGTTCCAACCAGAACACCTGCATCAACCAGAAGCCGGTGGTGCAGCCGGGCGACGTGGTGGCGCGCGGCGACGTGCTCGCCGACGGGCCGTCCACCGATCTGGGCGAGCTGGCGCTGGGCCAGAACATCCTGGTCGCGTTCATGCCCTGGAACGGTTACAACTTCGAGGACTCGATCCTGTTGTCCGAGCGCGTGGTCGAGCAGGATCGCTTCACCACCGTGCACATCGAGGAGCTGGCCTGTGTGGCGCGCGAGACCAAGCTCGGTCCCGAGGAGATCACCGCCGACATCCCCAACGTCAACGAGTCCGCGCTGCGCAAGCTCGACGAGTCCGGCATCGTCTATATCGGCGCCGAGGTCAAGGCCGGCGACATCCTGGTCGGCAAGGTGACGCCCAAGGGCGAGACGCAGCTGACGCCGGAAGAAAAGTTGCTGCGCGCGATCTTCGGCGAGAAGGCCTCCGACGTGAAGGACACCAGTCTGCGCGTGCCGGCCGGCATGGACGGCACGGTGATCGACGTGCGCGTGTTCACCCGCGAAGGCGTGAAAAAGGACAAGCGCGCGCTGTCGATCGAGGAGTCCGAGCTGGCCCAGGTGCGCAAGGATCTCAACGACCAGTTGCGGATCTTCGAGGACGACATCTACGACCGCCTGCGCAAGCTGCTGCTGGGCAAGGTGGCCGATGGCGGTCCGCAGAAGCTCAAGAAGGGCGAGAAAGTCACGGCGGCTTATCTCGACGGCCTGGAGCGCGACAAGTGGTTCGAGATCCGCCTGCACGACGAAGACGCCCAGTCCCAACTCGAAGGGGCGGCCAAACTGCTCAAGGAACAGCGCCACGAGTTCGACAAGCGTTTCGAGAACAAGAAACGCAAGATCCAGCAGGGTGACGAGCTGTCGCCGGGCGTGCTCAAGATGGTCAAGGTGTACTTGGCGGTGAAGCGCCGCATCCAGCCGGGCGACAAGATGGCCGGCCGTCACGGCAACAAGGGCGTGATCAGCCAGATCGTACCGGTGGAGGACATGCCGCACCTGCCGGACGGCACGCCGGTGGACATCGTGCTCAACCCGCTGGGCGTGCCCTCGCGCATGAACATCGGCCAGTTGCTGGAAGTCCATCTCGGCTGGGCGGCCAAGGGCATCGGCGCCAAGATCGAGGAGATGCTGCGCAGCCACAAAGCGGTGGCCGAGCTGCGCAAGTTCCTCGACAAGGTCTACAACAAGATCGGCAAGGGCCAGCAGAAAGTCGAGCTGGACCAGCTTTCCGACGAGGACGTGGTCGCGCTGTGCCGCAACCTGACCGGCGGCCTGCCGGTGTCCACGCCGGTGTTCGACGGTGCCTCCGAGGTCGAGATCAAGGAGCTGCTGGAGCTCGCCGGACTGCCGCGTTCCGGCCAGGCGCAGCTGATCGACGGCCGCACCGGCGAGCCATTCTCGCGCCCGGTGACGGTCGGTTACATGTACATGCTCAAGCTCAACCACCTGGTCGACGACAAGATGCACGCGCGCTCGACCGGTCCGTACTCGCTGGTCACCCAGCAGCCTTTGGGCGGCAAGGCGCAGTTCGGCGGCCAGCGCTTCGGCGAGATGGAGGTCTGGGCGCTGGAGGCTTATGGCGCGGCCTACACGCTGCAGGAAATGCTGACCGTCAAGTCGGACGACACCAACGGCCGCACGCGCATGTACAAGGCGATCGTCGACGGCGATCACCGCATGCACGCCGGCATGCCGGAGTCGTTCAACGTGCTGGTCAAGGAAATCCGCTCGATCGGTCTGAACATCGAGCTGGAGCGGAACACCTGAGTCATGGGCCGCGGAGATTCACGGAGATGGCGATGAAAGACTTTTTTAACCTGATGAAGGCCCCGGAAGAGTTCGAGGACTTCGACGCGATCAAGATCTCGCTAGCGAGTCCCGAGACCATCCGCTCGTGGAGCTTCGGCGAGGTCAAGAAGCCGGAGACCATCAACTACCGCACCTTCAAGCCCGAACGCGACGGCCTGTTCTGCGCCAAGATCTTCGGGCCGATCAAGGACTACGAGTGCCTGTGCGGCAAGTACAAGCGCCTCAAGCACCGCGGCGTGGTGTGCGAGAAGTGCGGCGTGGAAGTGACGGTGGCCAAAGTGCGCCGCGAGCGCATGGGCCACATCGAGCTGGCCAGCCCGGTGGCGCACATCTGGTTCTTGAAGTCGCTGCCGTCCCGCATCGGCCTGCTGCTCGACATGCCGCTGCGCGCCATCGAGCGCGTGCTGTATTTCGAGGCGCACATCGTCGTCGATCCGGGGCTCACGCCGCTGGAGCGCGGCACCTTGCTGACCGAGGAGGACTACCTCAACGCGGTCGAAAAATACGGCGACGACTTCGACGCGCGCATGGGCGCCGAAGCGATCCACGATCTGCTCAAGAACCTCGATCTGCACAAGGAAGCGGCCAAGCTGCGCGAGGAGATCGCCAGCACCGGCTCCGATACCAAGGTCAAGAAACTCGGCAAGCGCCTCAAGCTGATCGAGTATTTCATCGCCTCCGGCAACAAGCCCGAGTGGATGGTGTTGACCGTGCTGCCGGTGCTGCCGCCCGACCTGCGCCCGCTGGTGCCGCTGGATGGTGGGCGCTTCGCCACCAGCGATCTCAACGACCTGTATCGCCGCGTCATCAACCGCAACAACCGCTTGAAGCGCCTGCTCGAGTTGACCGCGCCGGACATCATCGTGCGCAACGAAAAGCGCATGCTGCAGGAGGCGGTGGACGCCCTGATCGACAACGGCCGCCGCGGTCGCGCCATCACCGGCACCAACAAGCGCGCCCTCAAGTCGCTGGCCGACATGATCAAGGGCAAGCAGGGCCGCTTCCGCCAGAACCTGCTCGGCAAGCGCGTGGACTACTCCGGCCGTTCGGTGATCGTGGTCGGTCCCACGCTCAAGCTGCACCAGTGCGGCCTGCCCAAGAAGATGGCCCTGGAGCTGTTCAAGCCGTTCGTGTTCTCGCTGTTGCAGCGCAAGGGTCTGGCCACCACCATCAAGGCCGCCAAGAAGATGGTGGAGCGCGAGGAAGCGGTGGTGTGGGACATCCTCGAGGAGTGCATCCGCGAGCATCCCGTCCTGCTCAACCGCGCGCCGACGCTGCACCGCCTGGGCATCCAGGCCTTCGAGCCGGTGCTGATCGAAGGCAAGGCCATCCAGCTCCATCCGCTGGTCTGCACCGCCTTCAACGCCGACTTCGACGGCGACCAGATGGCGGTGCACGTGCCGCTGTCGCTGGAAGCCCAGCTCGAGGCGCGCGTGCTGATGATGTCCTCCAACAACATCCTGTCGCCGGCCAACGGCGATCCCATCATCGTGCCTTCGCAGGACGTGGTGCTGGGTTTGTACTGGATGTCGCGCGAGCGGTTGGCCGCCAAGGGCGAGGGCATGGTCTGCGCCGACGTCGCCGAAGTGCA
This sequence comes from Nevskia sp., assembly GCA_019689635.1. Lineage (GTDB taxonomy): Bacteria > Pseudomonadota > Gammaproteobacteria > Nevskiales > Nevskiaceae > Nevskia. The sequence continues at coordinate 8,604 of JADGHB010000052.1, forward strand.
CCGCGCTTACGAAAGCGGCCACCTCGACCTGCAGGCGCGGATCAAGGTGCGCCTGCGCGACTACGACGACGAGGGCAAAGAGGTATTCCGCCTGACCGAGACCACCTGCGGCCGCGCCTTGCTGTCGGAGATCCTGCCGGCGACGATTCCCTTCAGCGTCATCAACAAGACGCTGACCAAGAAGGAGATCGGCCGCGTCATCAACTACGTGTACCGGCGTGTGGGCATGAAGGACACGGTGGTCTTCGCCGATCAGCTTATGTACACCGGGTTCCGCATGTCCACCAAGGCGGGCATCAGCTTCTGCCTGGACGACATCGTGGTACCGCCGGAGAAAGCCGCGATTCTCGCCGAAGCGGAACGCCGGGTGAAGGAGATCGACGAACAGTATCAGCAGGGTCTGACCACCGGCTCGGAGCGCTACAACCACGTGGTGGACATCTGGTCCAAGGCCAACGACGACATCGCCAAGGCGATGATGGCCAAGATCGGCAAGGAGAAGGTGCAGACCAAGGACGGCGAAAAGGAGCAGCCGAGCTTCAACTCGGTGTTCATGATGGCCGATTCCGGCGCACGCGGTTCCGCGGCCCAGATCCGCCAGCTCGCCGGCATGCGCGGTCTGATGGCCAAGCCGGACGGCTCGATCATCGAAACGCCGATCACCGCCAACTTCCGCGAAGGCCTCAACGTCCTGCAGTACTTCATCTCCACCCACGGCGCGCGCAAGGGTCTGTCCGACACCGCGCTCAAGACCGCGAACTCTGGCTATCTCACGCGCCGCCTGGTGGACGTCGCCCAGGACGTGGTGGTGACCGCCGACGACTGCGGGACCGAGCACGGCCTGATCATGCGTCCCATCGTGGAAGGCGGCGACGTGCTGGAGCCGCTGCGCGACCGCGTGCTGGGACGCACCCTGCTGCGCGACGTGCACGTGCCCGGCTCCAACAAGGTGGCGATCCCCGCCGGCACCCTGCTCGACGAGAAATGGGTGGCCAAGCTGGAAGAGCTGTCGGTGGACGAGGTGTGGGTGCGCTCGGCGATCACCTGCGAAATGCCGTTCGGCATTTGCGCCAAGTGCTACGGCCGCGACCTCGCGCGCGGCCATCTGGTCAACATCGGCGAGGCGGTGGGAGTCATCGCCGCCCAGTCGATCGGCGAGCCGGGCACCCAGCTCACCATGCGCACCTTCCACGTCGGCGGTGCCGCCTCGCGCGCGGTGTCGGCCGACGGCGTCGACGCGCGTGCCGCCGGCACCGTGCGCGAGCACAACCTCAAGACCGTCACCAACAAGGAAGGCCAGCGCGTGGTGGTGTCGCGCACCGGCGAGCTGGGCGTGGTCGATGCGCATGGCCGCGAACGCGAGCGCTACAAGATCCCCTACGGCGCGATCCTGCTCGCCGCCGACGGCCAGGCGGTGCAGGCGGGCGAACGTCTGGCGCGCTGGGACGCGCACACCCACCCGATCGTGACCGAGATCGCCGGCTTCGTGAAGTTCCAGGACTTCGAGGACGGCATCACCGTCACGCGCGAAACCGACGACATCACCGGCATGACCACGCTGGTGATCACCGACCCGAAGACGCGCGGCGCCGCGGGCAAGGACCTGCGGCCGGTGGTGACGCTGGTGGACGGCCGCGGCAAGGAACTGACCTTCCCCGGCACCGACATTCCCGCGGCCTACGCGCTGCCGCCCAAGGCCATCGTCAGCATCGACGATGGCGCCGAGGTCAAGGTCGGCGACATCATCGCGCGCATTCCGCAGGAGGCGTCGAAATCGCGCGACATCACCGGCGGTCTGCCGCGCGTGGCCGATCTGTTCGAGGCGCGCAAGCCCAAGGATCCGGCGGTGCTGGCCGAGGCTTCCGGCACCATCCGCTTCGGCCAGGCGACCAAGGGCAAGCAGCGTCTGAAGATCGTCAAGCCCGACGGCGAGGAAGTCGAGCAGCTCATCCCGAAGTGGACCCAGATCACGGTGTTCGAGGGCGAGCACGTCGAGGCCGGCGAACAGATTTCCGACGGCGAGCCCAGCCCGCACGACATCCTGCGTCTGCAGGGCGTGACCGCGCTGGCGAACTACCTGGTCAAGGAAATCCAGGACGTGTACCGCCTGCAGGGCGTGCGCATCAACGACAAGCACATCGAGACGATCATCCGTCAGATGCTGCGCAAGGTGGAGATCACCGATCCGGGAGACACCAAGTTCCTGCAGGGCGAGCAGGCGGAGATCTTCCACGTGCTGGCCGAGAACCGGAAACTCAAGGGCAAGAACCTGCGTCCGGCGCAGTTCCAGCGCCAGTTGCTGGGCATCACCAAGGCCAGCCTGTCCACCGAGTCGTTCATTTCCGCGGCCTCGTTCCAGGAAACCACCCGCGTGCTCACCGAGGCTTCGGTGCGCGGCTCGCGCGACGAACTGCGCGGCCTGAAGGAGAACGTCATCGTCGGCCGCCTGATTCCGGCCGGCACCGGTCTGGCGCACCACGAGCAGCGGCGCAAGGCGCGCGGCGGCTCCTTGCTGGCCGATCTGCAGGTCGCCAGCAGCAGCGCGCCGATCACCGACGTGTTCGAAGGCCCGGCGCGCGCCGAGAGCACGGCCGGCGACGAGGAAGGCGCCGACGAGGGCGAAAGCGAATGACCGCCGGCGAGGCCGGCGCAGTGCGTTGACGAAACCGGGTGCGCGAAATTAAAATTCGCGCCCCTAACGCGGCGGGCCCGAGCAGTCCCCCATCACTTCTCGGCCCGCCATTCTCTTTGTCACGGCGGGAACCAGTCCAGATGCCGACCATCAATCAACTCGTGCGCAACGGCCGCGTGACGCGGGCCGCCAAGAACAAGGTGCCGGCGCTCGGCGCCAGCCCGCAGAAGCGCGGCGTGTGCACGCGCGTCTACACCACCACCCCGAAGAAGCCGAACTCCGCGCTGCGCAAGGTCGCGCGCGTGCGCCTGACCAACGGTTTCGAGGTGACGAGCTACATCGGCGGCGAGGGGCACAACCTCCAGGAGCACTCGGTGGTGCTGATCCGCGGCGGCCGCGTCAAGGACTTGCCCGGCGTGCGCTATCACACCATCCGCGGGGCGCTGGACTGCGCCGGCATCGACAAGCGCCGCCAGGGCCGTTCCAAATACGGCGCCAAACGTCCCAAGGACGGCGCCGCCGCCAAGAAATAACCCGCGCTCACTTTCGCAGGATCTTAATCCCCATGTCCCGTCGCCGCAGTCCGGAACGCCGCGTCGTCCTCCCCGACCCCAAGTACAAGAGCGAGACGCTCACCAAGTTCGTGAATATGGTGATGAAGTCGGGCAAGAAGTCGGTGGCGGAGAAGATCGTTTACGGCGCGCTGGACCAGATCGCCGCCAAGAAGAAGACCGCCGAGCCGCTGGCCGTGCTGGAGGCCGCGTTCGAGAACGTGCGTCCCAGCGTCGAAGTCAAGTCGCGCCGCGTGGGCGGCGCCACCTACCAAGTGCCGGTCGAGGTGCGCGCGGTGCGTCGCACCACGCTGGCGATGCGCTGGATCATCGAGGCCGCGCGCGCGCGCGGCGAAAAGGACATGGCCGCGCGCCTGGCGGCCGAAGTGATGGACGCCGCCGAGCATCGCGGCGCGGCGGTCAAGAAGCGCGAAGACACCCACAAGATGGCGGAAGCGAACAAGGCCTTCGCCCACTTCCGCTGGTAAGCCGCTCAGCCAACCCACTGCATCATCAGCCCGAAGGTAATTTCACCGTGCCCCGCGCAACGCCCATCGAGCGCTACCGCAACATCGGCATCTCCGCGCACATCGACGCCGGCAAGACCACCACGACCGAGCGCATCCTGTTCTACACCGGCGTGAACTACAAGATGGGCGAGGTGCACGAAGGCACCGCCACCATGGACTGGATGGAACAGGAGCAGGAACGCGGCATCACCATCACCTCCGCCGCCACCACCTGCTTCTGGAAAGGCATGGGGATGCAGTTCGAGCCGCATCGCATCAACATCATCGACACGCCGGGACACGTGGACTTCACCATCGAGGTCGAGCGCTCGATGCGCGTGCTCGACGGCGCGGTGATGCTTTACGACTCGGTGGGCGGCGTGCAGCCCCAGTCGGAGACGGTGTGGCGCCAGGCCACCAAGTACGGCGTGCCGCGCATTGCCTTCGTCAACAAGATGGACCGCATCGGGGCCGACTTCTTCAAGGTCTATCGCCAGATGCGCGAGCGTCTCAAGGCCAACCCCGTGCCGATCCAGATCCCCATCGGTGCCGAGGACCATTTCAAGGGCGTGGTCGACCTGGTCAAGATGAAGGCGATCCTCTGGAACGACGACGACAAGGGCGTGTCGTTCCGTTACGAGGAAGTGCCTGCCGACCTCAAGGACCTCGCGCACGAGTGGCGCGAAAAGATGATCGAGGCCGCCGCCGAAGCCGACGACGAGCTGCTGCACAAATATCTGGAGAGCCACGCGCTGTCGGAGGAGGAGATCAAGCGCGGCCTGCGCAAGCGCACCATCGCGCGCGAGATCTTCCCGATGCTGTGCGGCTCGGCGTTCAAGAACAAAGGCGTGCAGGCGCTGCTCGACGCGGTGATCGAATACTTGCCGTCGCCGGTGGACATCCCACCGGTGCGCGCCCACGATCCCGACGACTACGAGAAGATCGTCGAACGTCGCGCCTCCGACGACGAGCCGTTCGCCGCGCTGGCGTTCAAGATCATGACCGATCCTTATGTCGGGGTGCTGACCTTCATCCGCGTCTATTCCGGCGTGCTGCAGTCCGGAGATTCGGTGTACAACTCGCGCAACGGCAAGACCGAGCGCATCGGCCGCCTGCTGCAGATGCACGCCAACCAGCGCGAGGAGATCAAGGAGGTGCGCGCCGGCGACATCGCCGCCTGTGTCGGCCTCAAGGACGTCTACACCGGCACCACCCTGGCGGCGCAGAACAAGCCGGTGGTGCTGGAGCGCATGGACTTCCCCGATCCGGTCATCAGCCAGGCGGTGGAGCCCAAGACCAAGGCCGACCAGGAAAGGATGGGCGTGGCCCTGTCCAAGCTGGCCCAGGAAGACCCTTCGTTCCGCGTGCACACCGACGAGGAAACCGGCCAGACGGTGATCTCCGGCATGGGCGAGCTGCACCTCGAAATCATCGTCGATCGCTTGAAGCGCGAGCACAAGGTCGAGGCCAACGTCGGTCCGCCGCAGGTCGCCTACCGCGAAACCATCCGCAAGTCGGTGGAAAGCGAAGGCCGTTTCGTGCGCCAGTCCGGCGGCCGCGGCCAGTACGGCCACTGCTGGCTCCGGCTGGAGCCGCAGGAGCCGGGCAAGGGCTACGAGTTCGTCAACGCCATCGTCGGCGGCGTGATTCCCAAGGAATACATCCCGGCGATCGACAAGGGCGTGCAGGAGGCGATGAAGAACGGCGTCCTCGCCGGCTATCCGGTGGTGGACGTCAAGGTCACGGTGTTCGACGGCAGTTTCCACGAAGTCGACTCCAACGAAATGGCGTTCAAGATCGCCGGCAGCATGGCGTTCAAGGAAGGCGCGCTGAAGGCCAATCCGGTGATCCTCGAGCCGATCATGCTGGTGGAAGTGGAAACGCCGGAAGACTACATGGGCGACGTGATGGGCGACCTCAACCGCCGGCGCGGCGTGATCCTCGGGATGGAGGACGTGGGCGGCATCAAGGCGATCAAGGCTGAGGTGCCCCTGGCCGAGATGTTCCAGTACTCGACCACCCTGCGTTCCATGTCCCAGGGCCGCGCCACGTACACCATGGAATTCAAGAAATACCAGGAGACGCCGGCCAATGTTGCGGCTGGCTTGATCAAGAAATAGGACGGGCCGCGGCCCGGCGAGAGTGTCGTTTGTCGTCGCCCGCAAGGCGACCTGCACAGAAGGTAAACAGCGATGGCCAAAGAAAAGTTCGAGCGGAGCAAGCCGCACGTTAACGTAGGGACGATTGGGCATGTAGATCATGGCAAGACCACGACGACGGCGGCGCTGACC
>JADGHB010000053.1 GCA_019689635.1 Nevskia sp.
GGAGGCACTCCATGACCGACAACCCCCTGCTCGATCTGGCCGATTACCGCCAGAGCGTCTGGCTCGACGACATCCGCCGCGGGCTGCTCGGCGACGGCACTCTGCGCCGGCTCATCGAAAACGACGGCGTCTCCGGAGTGACTACCAACCCTTCGATTTTCGAGAAGGCCATCGTCGAGGGCCACGACTACGACGCGGCGCTCCGCGCCGCGGCGCGCCGCGATGCCACGCCCGCCGAGATCGGCGACCGCCTGATGCGCGAGGACGTGGCCGCCGCCGCCGACTTGCTGAGCGCGGTTTACGACCGGACCGAAGGCCGCGACGGCTACGTCAGCCTGGAAGTCTCGCCGCATCTGGCGCACGACACCGAGGCCACGGTGCGCGAGGCACAGCGGCTGTGGGCGGAACTCGGCCGGCCCAACCTGATGATCAAGGTGCCGGCCACGCGCGAAGGTCTGCCCGCCCTGCGACGCCTGATCGCCGAGGGCATCAACGTCAACTGCACGCTGCTGTTCAGCGTCGCGCGTTACGCCGAAGCGGCCGAGGCCTACCTGGACGCGCTGGAAGCGCGCCACGCCGCGGGGCAACCGTTGCACGCCGTCAGTTCGGTGGCGAGCTTCTTCGTCTCGCGCATCGACACGAAAGTGGACGCCCGGCTCGACGCCTGCGGCGCGCCGCGCGCGGCCGCGCTGCGCGGGCAGGCTGCGATCGCCTGCGCGCGCCTGGCCTATCAGCACTTCCTCAAGCTCAGCGCCCAGCCACGCTGGCAGGCGCTGGCCGCGCGCGGCGCGCGGCCGCAGCGGCTGCTGTGGGCCTCCACCTCGACCAAGGAGGCACGCTATTCCGACATCAAATACGTCGAGGCCCTGATCGGTCGCGACACCGTCACCACCCTGCCGCTCGCCACGCTGACCGCCTACTGCGATCACGGCCGGCCCGCGCCGCGCCTCGAAGAACATTTGGATCGCGCCGTCGCCCTGCCCGCAGAACTTGCCGCGCTGGGCATCGAGCTCGAAGCGATTGCGGCGCAACTGGAGGACGAGGGCCTGCGCAAGTTCGTCGAGCCCTTCGACCGCATCCAGCGCCACATCGCCGCACGCTTGTCGGCGGCGGGGCCGTGAAACGCGCGTCGCTCAACCGTCGAGCACCCGGCGCGTGTGGCGGGCGATCACGCCGTTCTCGTCGCTCTCCAGCACCCACACCGCCACCGCCGAATCCGGTGCGGAGATGCGCGCGGCGCCGGACTCGTTCGCCGTCGCGGCGAGGCGCACGCCCAGCCAGCGCGCCTCGGCGGCGACCCGCGCGCGGATGACGGCGCTGTGTTCGCCGATGCCGCCGGTAAAAACCAGCCCGTCGAGGCCGCCCAGCGCCGCGGCCATCGAGCCCAGTTCGCGGCCGATGCGATAAACGAACAAGTCCACTGCTTCCCGGGCCGAAGGCGCATCGCTGGCCAGCAAGGTGCGCATGTCGGCGGAGAGGCCGGACACGCCCAGCAGACCGCACCGGCGGTAGAGGAATTCCGTGACCGCGGCGAGGTCCATTTTTTCCTCTTGCAACAGGTACAGCACCACGCCGGGATCGAGGGCGCCGGCGCGCGTGCCCATGACCAGGCCGTCGAGCGGCGTGAAGCCCATGGTACTGGCCACGCTGCGTCCCGCGCGGATCGCGCACAGACTGGCGCCGTTACCGAGATGCGCCACCACCAGCCGGCCACGCGCGAGCGCCGGCGCGCGCTCGGCGAGCGCCGCGACGATGGATTCGTATGACAGTCCGTGGAAGCCGTAGCGTCGCACCCCCTTGGCGGTGAGCGCGCCCGGTAGCGCGAAGCGCTGCGCGAGTTCCGGCTGGCTGCGGTGGAACGCGGTGTCGAAGCAGGCCACTTGCGGCACCTCGGGCGCCAGCCGCGCGATCGCGCGGATGCCGGCGATGCTGTGCGGCTGGTGCAGCGGCGCGAGCGGCGTCAGCGCCTCCAGCTCGCGCAGCACTTCGGCGTCGACGCGCAGCGGCAGGGTCAGGCGCGGCCCGCCGTGCACCACACGATGGCCGACGCCGGCGAGCGCGCGTTCGGCGCCGATGTGGCCGCTCAGCCAGCGATGGATGGCGCCGATGGCCTGCTCGTGCGTCGCGGCGGCCACGGGACCCTCGGCGAGCCTGCCGCCCTGCGCGTCGCGCACCGCAAGACGCGCGTCCGCGCCGATCTTCTCGACCTGGCCGTGGACACCGGCGGCGAGCGTACGATCCGGCAAGGTCGCGTAGAGCGAAAACTTGATGCTCGACGAACCGGCGTTGATGACCAGCAGCGGCTCACGCATCGCGGACGGCCGGCGTGGCGCTACGGCCATGCACGTAGCGCAGCGCGATCGCGGCACTGGCGATGCGCGCGCGCAGATGATCGGCGCGGCTGGTGAGCATGACGGGCACGCGCGCGCCGAGCACGATGCCGGCGGCGTCCGCGTGCGCCAGGAAGCTCAGCTCCTTGGCCAGCAGATTGCCGGCTTCGAGGTCGGGTGCCAACAGGATGTCGGCATCGCCGGCGACCGGCGAGCTCAGATGCTTGATGCGCGCCGCGCTGCGGTCGATCGCGCTATCCAGCGCCAGAGGGCCGTCGAGCAGCGCGCCTTCGATCTGGCCGCGCTCGGCCATCTTGCACAGCGCCGCGGCGTCGAGCGTCGAGCGGAGCTTGGAGCTGACCGTCTCCACCGCCGACAGGATCGCCACTTTCGGACACGAGACGCCCAGCGCCCGCGCCAGCTCGATGGCGTTGCGCACGAGGTCGGCCTTGTCCTCCAAGGTGGGCGCGATATTGACCGCCGCATCGGTGAGGTACAAGGGCTTGGGATAGGACGGCACGTCCATGACGAACACATGGCTGATGCGGCGGCCGGTGCGCAGGCCGCGCTGCGGGTCCACCACTTCAGCCATCAGCTCGTCGGTATGCAGGCTGCCTTTCATGAGCGCCTGCGCCGCGCCTTCGCGCACCAGCCGCACCGCGCGTTCGGCCGCGGCATGGCTGTGCGGCTGGTCGATCAGTTCCACGCCGTCGAGCGCCAGCCCGAATCTCGCGGCCAGCGCACGGACGCGCGCCTTGGGACCGACCAGCACGGGCTCGATCAGGCCGGCGGCGCGCGCCTCCAGCGCGCCGCGCAGCGCGCTTTCGTCGCAGGGATGGGCGACCGCGGTGCGCAGCGGCGGCAACCCCTGGCAGGCCTGGATCAGCGCCGCGTATTTCCGGTGCCGTTGGGTCGCGGTCTCGTTCACTGCCGACGCTGCGCTTCCTGCGCGATCTCGCGCGCGACGAGCTGCGCCATGTAGTTCACCGACTGGGCGGCGACGCCGAGCACGTCGTCCAGCGTCAGCATTCCCACCAGCGTACCGCCGGCATCGACCACCGGCGCGCGCCGCACACCCAGCTCGCTCATGCTGGCCAGCGTCGCGTCGAGGTCGTCGTCGACGCAGGCCGCCAGCATCTGCTCGCCCATCAGATCGCCGGCGGTCAGGGCGGCGGGCGAGACGCCGGCGGCGAGCACTTCCACCACCAGGTCGCGGTCGGTGACGAGGCCGATCGGCCGGTTGCCATCGCCATTTTTCTCCACCACCACGATGGCGCCGACATGACGCTCGCGCATCAGCCTGGCGATCTCCTCGATCGGCGTGGCGGCGGTGGCGACGACCGGCTTGCGGGTGCAGCACTCTCCGACTTTCATGGATTGCGGCTCCGGTTCCGTGCCGATAGTCTAAGCGGGCGGCGCTCGGTGCTCATTGATCTGGATCAGCCCCCGCGACGCAATAGTCGGCGAACCAGTCGCCGGCGAGTTTCGCCACCTGCTCCAGCGCGCCCGGCTCCTCGAACAAGTGGCTCGCGCCGGGCACGATGGCCAGTTTCTTCGCCGCAGGCAGCAGCGCATAAGCCGCGCGGTTGAGTTCGAGCACCGGCAAGTCGTCGCCGCCCACGATCAGCAGGGTCGGCGCGCGCACTCGCGTCACCTGGTCGCCGGCCAGGTCCGGCCGCCCGCCGCGCGCGACCACCGCCGCGATCCGTTCGCCCAGCTCCGCCGCCGCGCACAGCGCCGCTGCCGCGCCGGTGCTGGCCCCGAAATAACCGATGGGCAGGCGCGGGGCCAGGGCGTCCTGCCGGCGCAGCCACAGCGTCGCTTCGCGCAGGCGCCGCGCCAGCCGCTCGATGTCGAAGCGCTTCTCGTAATCCCGGTCTTCGGTTTCGGTCAGCAGGTCGAATAACAGGGTCGCGAAACGCCGCCGCTGCAAAGCCGCGGCGACGGCGCGATTGCGCACGCTGCGCCGGCTGCTGCCGCTGCCGTGGGCGAACACCACCCAGCCGCGCGCGCGCGGCGGCAGAACCAGGTCGCCCGGCAGCCGCACGTCCGGCAGCTCCAGCATCAAGCGGCGTTCGACGTTCACGGCTTTCCTCGGGCGCCGGCCCGCGCTGCGACGGCGTTCCGCGCGCAGCGGGCCAGCTCCTCGATGACCTCTTGGTCCCCGATCTGGCGGAAGTCCTCGTAGTACGCGCCGACCGCCCCCATGAACTCGTCCGGCACGAGCACCGCGACGAAACGGTCGGCCAGCCCGGCGAAGTCCCGTGCCGTCTCCCGCGGCGCCACCGGCACCGCGACGATCAGGCGCGCGGGCCGGTCGGCGCGCACTTCCGCCACCGCGGCGCGCAGGGTCAGGCCCGTGGCGATGCCGTCGTCGACCAGGATGGCGCAGCGTCCTGCGGCCGAGGTGCGCTCGCGGCCGGCGCGGTAGCGCTCGCGCCGGCGACGCGCTTCGGCACGCTCGGCGGCGACCGTTTTTTCGACCCAGGCGGGATCGAGGCTCGCGCGCTCTTCTTCGTTGAATACCGCCGTGCCCGTTTCGGTGACCGCCCCGATGGCGTATTCCGGCCGCCAGGGATGGCCGATCTTGCGCGCGATGACCAGGTCGAGCGGCAGCTTGAAGCGCCGCGCCACCTCGGCGGCCACCGGAACCCCGCCGCGCGGCAAGGCATACACGATGGCGGGCGACTCGAGGTACGGTACCAACGCCCTCGCCAGCAGCGCGCCGGCCTGGTGCCGGTCGCGGAAACGCATGCGCCCAACAGCGGTCATGACTTCGCCACGCGATGGCCTGTCGGAAGTCTGCCTGCGATCCGCCGCGGCCGGCCTTGATCTGGATCAATCGGCCCTTTCCCCATTGCCAGAAAATCGGCGTTGCGCGCAGCATTGGCGTACGTCTTGCAGCCATGCCACGGACATGCAACCAGACACCGGCCCCCGGGAATCTGCCGATGCACCACGGCCCGGCGACGCCTTATTGATCGTCGACGTGCAAAACGACTTTCTGCCCGGCGGCGCCCTGGCCGTGCCGCACGGCGATCAGGTGGTTCCGTCGCTCAACCGCTACATCGCGCGCTTCCGCGCAGCGCAATTGCCGGTGTTCGCCACTCGCGACTGGCACCCGCCGGACCACTGCTCATTCCGCGCCCAGGGCGGTCCCTGGCCGGCGCACTGCGTCGCCGGCACCGCAGGCGCGCGCTTCGCCGCCGCGCTGGAACTGCCGGCGTCCGCGCAGATCGTATCCAAGGCGCAGCGGCCGGAGCGCGACGCCTACTCCGGGTTCGAGGGCACCGACCTCGACGCGCGCCTGCGCGCGGCCGGCGTGCGCCGCGTGTTCGTCGGCGGACTGGCGACCGAGTACTGCGTGCTGAACACCGCCAAGGACGCCCTGCGCCACGGCTACGCCGTGGTCCTGCTGCTCGACGCGGTGCGCGCCATCGACGCTCAGCCGGGCGCCGGCGCGCGCGCGCTCGAGGAACTGCGACGTCTGGGCGCCCGCCTTCACCGCAACGCTGCGCAGTCCGCATGAACACCGACGCCCTGCCCCCCTCGGGCGCGCTGCTGACCGACTTCTATCAGCTCACCATGCTGCAGGCCTATTTCGACCGCGGCATGTTCGCGCCGGCGGTGTTCGAGTTCTATGTGCGCGAGCTGCCGCCGCGGCGCAATTTCCTGGTCGCCGCCGGACTGGCGCAGGCGCTGGATTTCCTGGAAGGCCTGCGGTTCGAAGCCGCCGAGCTCGAGTGGCTTTCCCACCACGGCGCCTTCCGCCCGGACTTCGTCGATTACCTCGCGCGCCTGCGCTTCAGCGGCGAGGTGCACGCCATGCCCGAAGGGACGGTGTTCTTCCCCAACGAACCCATCCTGCGGGTGAGCGCGCCGCTGCCCGAGGCGCAGCTCGTCGAATCGCGGCTCATCAACCTGCTGCATTTCCAGACCTTGATCGCGAGCAAGGCGGTGCGCTCGGTGCTGGCGGCGCCGGGCAGACGGCTGGTCGATTTCGGCCTGCGCCGCGCGCACGGCGCGGAGGCGGGATTGCTGGCGGCGCGCGCTGCCTACCTCGCCGGCTTCGACGGCACCGCCACCGTGCTCGCCGGCGCGCGGTTCGGCATTCCGCTGTACGGCACCATGGCGCACTCCTTCGTCCAGGCCCACGACGACGAGGCCGCGGCCTTCGAGCGCTTCGCGCACAGCCTGCCGCAAAACGCGGTGCTGCTGCTTGACACTTACGACACCGAGGCGGCCGCGGAAAAAGTCGTGCGGCTCGCGCCGCGCTTGCGGCGCGCCGGCATCCGGGTGGGCGGCGTGCGGATCGACAGCGGCGACCTCGCCGCGCACGCGCGCCGGGTGCGCGACATCCTCGACCGCGGTGGCCTGCGAGACGTCACGATCTTCGCCAGCAGCAACCTGGACGAAGACCAGCTCGCGCGGCTGCTGCGCGACGGCAGCCCGATCGACGGCTTCGGCGTCGGCACGCGCATGGACGTTTCCGCCGACGCGCCTTACCTGGACTGCGCCTACAAGCTGCAGGAATACGCCGGCCGCGCGCGGCGCAAGCGTTCCGAAGGCAAGGCTTCGTGGCCCGGACGCAAGCAGGTCTGGCGCCGCTACGACGCGGCGGGCATGGCCGCGGGCGACGCGGTCGCGCTCGAAGGCGAGGCGCAGGACGGCAGCGCGCTGATCGAGCCGGTCATGCGCGGAGGACGCCGGCTACGACCCGACCCGCCCCTGCAAGCCGCGCGCGCCCGGCTCCAGGAGCAGCTCTCGCGCCTGCCTTCGGCATTGCGCTCGCTGGACGAGGCTCGGCCTTACCCGGTCGAGATCTCCGCGGGCCTCAAGCGGCTCGCGCAGGAATTCGATGCCGCCGCGGAGCTGGATCAAAGCCAGAACCGCAACCACCGGGGAGAATCGCAAGCATGACGACCTCCTTCGAATTGCCGGCCGAGCGCCTGTACCGGCACTGCGATCTGGCGGCGCTGCCCGCCTTCCAGACCACCGCCGAGCTCGAAGACCTGCACGACACGCTCGGCCAGACGCGCGCGCTCGGCGCGCTCGCCTTCGGACTCGGCATGCGCCACGAAGGCTACAACCTGTACGTGATGGGCTCGCCCGGCCTGGGCAAGCACCACACGCTGCGCCGCGTGCTGGACGAGCGCTCCGCCGCGGCGCCGGTGCCGCCGGACTGGTGCTACGTCAACAATTTCTCCGCCCCGCACAAGCCGCGCGCCCTACGCCTGCCGCCCGGTACCGGAAGCCGGCTCCAGCGCGACATGTACCAGCTGGTGCGCGACCTGCTCGCGGTGCTGCCCGCCGCATTCGAAACGGACGAATACCGCGCGCGGGTGCAGGAGCTCAACGACGAATTCAAAGCCCGCGAGGAACAGATGTTCAACCGCGTGGCGGACGAGGCCACGCAGAACAAGCTGGTGCTGATCCACACGCCGGTGGGCTACACCATCGCGCCGGTCAAGGACGGCGAAGTCATGGAGCCGGCCGAGTTCGAGAAGCTGCCCCAAGCGGAGCAGGACAGGATCCGCCGGGCCTCCGAGACCGTGCGCCAAAGCCTGCGCCAGGCGATGCAGCAGGGTGTTGCGCTGCAGCGCGAGCACGCACAGCGTCTGACCAGGCTCAACGAGGACGTGGCGCGCCACCAGGTGGATCTGCACTTCGCCGATCTGCAGAACCGCTACGCCGAAGTACCCGAAGTCGGCGCCTTCATCGCCGAGGTGCGCCAGGACATCCTCCAGCGCACCGACGAGATCCGCCAGTTCGCGGCCGAGAACAAGGCTCCGCTGGACGGTCAGCGCCTGACGCCGTTCAACCGCTATTTCGTCAACGTGCTGGTGGACAACGGCGCCACGCGCGGCGCACCCGTGGTGCACGAGGACCACCCCACCTACCAGAACCTGATGGGACGCGTCGAACACCTGGCGCAATTCGGCACCCTGATCACCGACTTCACGCTGATCAAGGGCGGCGCCCTGCACCGCGCCAACGGCGGCAGCCTGGTGCTGGACGCGCACAAGCTTCTGTCCAATCCCTTCGCCTGGGACGCGCTCAAGCGCGCCTTGCAGGCGCGCGAGGTCCGCATCCAGTCGCTGGAACAGATGCTCAGCCTGGCGAGCACCATCTCGCTCGAGCCGCAACCCATCCCGCTGGACGTGAAAGTCGTGTTGTGCGGCGAGCGCCTGCTGTACTACCTGCTCGCCCAGTACGATCCCGAGTTCCCCGAACTGTTCAAGGTCGAGGCCGATTTCTCGGAGGACATGCCGCGCACCGCGGAGAGCATGGCGCTGTACGCGCGCCTGATCGCCACGCTGCAGCGTCGCGAGAAACTCCTGCCGCTGCAGCGCGACGCGGTGGCGCGCCTGATCGAGCAGGCCGCGCGGCGCGCCGACGACAGCGAGAAGCTCTCGCTGGACGTCGGCGGCATCCTCGACCTGCTGCGCGAGTCCGATCACTGGGCGCCAGGCCGGTGCCGAATGCGTCGCGGCCGCGCACGTGGAACAGGCGGTGGACGCCGCGCAGCAGCGCGCCGGCCAGTTCCGCGAGCGCGCGCAGGAGGCGATCCTGCGCGGCCTGCACCTGATCGACACGTCCGGCCGCGCGGTCGGCCAGGTCAACGGTCTGGCGGTGACCGCGCTCGGCAAGCAGAGCTTCGGCCATCCCTCGCGCATCACCGCCACCGCGCGCCTGGGCGACGGCGGCGTGATCGACATCGAGCGCGAGGTGAAGCTGGCCAGCCGGTCCATTCCAAGGGCGTGTTGATCCTGTCCTCGTTCCTCGCCCAGCGCTTCGGCCAGACCCAGCCGTTGTCGGTTTCCGCCAGCCTGGTGTTCGAGCAGTCCTACGGCAGGGTCGACGGCGACAGCGCCTCCGCCGCCGAACTGTGCGCGCTGCTGTCCAGCCTGTCCGGCATGCCGCTGCGCCAGGACCTCGCCATCACCGGCTCGGTCAATCAGCACGGCGTGATCCAGCCCATCGGCGGCGTCAACGAAAAAATCGAAGGCTTCTTCGACATCTGCCGCGCCCGCGGCTTGAGCGGCGCCCAGGGCGTGATCATCCCCGCGTCCAACGTCGTGCACCTGATGCTGCGCAAGGACGTAGTCGAAGCGGTACGCGCGGGACGCTTCCACGTCCACGCCGTGACGCACATCGACGAAGCGCTCGAACTGCTCAGCGGCATGCCGGCCGGCGCGCCGGACGCGCAGGGCCGCTTTCCCGAAAACAGCGTCAACGCGCGCGCGGCGCAGCGCCTCACCGAGTGGGCGCAACTGCGCAGCCGCTTCGGAAAGGAAGGGCACGACCGCGCGGAGCGCGCAGCCGATGGCCACGAGTGAGCACCTGCGCCGCGTGGCGCTCGCACTGACGCAGTCCGATCTGCCGGCTGCGGCAGTCGAGCTGGCCCTGCGCCTGGCGCGGCGGCTCGACGCCGAGCTCGCCGGCGCCCTGATCGAGGACACCAACCTGCTGCGCGCGGCGGCGCTGCCCTTCGCGCGCGAACTCCTCTGGCACACCGACGAGGAACGCGAGCTCGATGCCGAAGCCCTGCGGCTGCGCCTGCAGCAGCGCGCGCGCCGCGTGCGGGCCGAACTGGAGCGGCGGGCGCAGGAGCAAGGCGTGACCCTGTCCTTCCACACGCTACGCGGCCCGGGATTCCAGCCGCTGTTGCGGCCCGCGCCCTTCGCCGAGCTGACCGTGCTGGCCGCGTCGCGGACCGCGCGCCGCCACCGGCAAGACTCTGGCGAACGCATCGTGATCCTGCAGACGGACGCGGCAACCGCCGCAACCCTCGCCGCACTCGTCGAACGGCTGATCTCCGCGGGTTCCGCGACACGGACCGAATACCTGCCATGGACCGACGTCGAGACCCTGGTTGCCGCCGGCCAGCGCCTGCGTCCGGCGCTGGTCGTCGCGCCGGCGGCGGCCGTGCCGGTGGAGGCACTGTACGTTCTTGCCCAGCGCCTGGATTGCCCGCTGGTGCTGGTGGCCCGATGAATTGCAGTGCGGGGCTGCTGGTTTACCGCAAGCGGGCCGGGCGAATCGAGGTCTTCCTCGTTCATCCCGGCGGCCCGTTCTGGGCGAGGAAAGACGCTGGCGCCTGGTCGATCCCCAAGGGCGAGTTCGACGAGAAACGGGAATCCGCGCTCGACGCCGCCCGGCGCGAATTCCGCGAAGAAACCGGTTTTTCGATCCAGGGAGAATTCCATCCGCTGGAACCGGTGAAGCAGCGCGGCGGCAAGACGGTTCACGCCTGGGCCGTGGCCGCGGACTTCGACGCGTCGGCGGCGCGCAGCAACCCCTTCACCCTGGAATGGCCGCCCCGCTCCGGCCGGATGCGCGAATATCCCGAAGTCGATCGCGCGGCCTGGTTTGCGCTGGATGAGGCGCGGATCAAGCTGCTCAAGAGTCAACGTGCCTTTCTCGATCGGCTCGAGCGATTGATCTCGATCAATGCGCCGCTCGCGCCTGCCCCTTAGGCTTGCGGTCCATGCCGAACCGGCCTCCCGCCGAGGAACCGCATCATGAACGCACCGCGCCGCCGGAACTTGCTTGAAGATCTCGAGCGTCTGCTCGATCGCGTGGACCCGAAACACCTGCCCGCCCAGCCGGCACACGTCACGGCTCAGCCCTCCGACTGGCAGCCGCCGACCGTCATCCGCGAGACGCCGCAGGCCTATTTGATCGACATCGACCTGGCCGGTGTCGACAAGCAGGAAATCGATCTGTCGCTGTACGAAGGCATGCTCAGCGTGCATGGCCGTCGCCCCCTACCGGAAACCGCCGCTGGCGAGACGCATCGCGGGATCGGGCGCCTCTACGACCATTTCTCGCGTACCTTCGCCCTGCCCGGTGACGCCGACTCCGAGGCGATCACCGCGAAGATGACGGATGGCGTGCTGCACATCCGCCTGCCGAAAACCGCCACGCCGACCGCGCGCAGCCGCCGGATCGCGATTGATTAGCAGGCTGCCGAAACCCGTTTTTCAGCGGCTGGTGTTTGGCGCACGGAGGCGCCAGCCGCCCTCAAGCGTTACCCGCGCTTGAGGGCCGGGAACGTCGAAAAGCCACGCTCCGTCTGGAGCGACCTGAAAAAGCCCGTGGAAAGGCTTTTTCGGCAGGCTGTCAAGGCACGATCGTCACCGGCAGCGGCGCGAGGCTGACCAGCTTCTGCGACACGCTGCCGAGCAGCAGGCCCTCGATCCGCCCGGCTCCGCGCTTGCCGGCGTAGATCGCTTCCGCCCGCGCTTCACGCGCGATCTCGATCAGCGTTTCCGCCACCTCGCCTTGACGCGACTCCAGCCGGACGTTCGCCACGCCAAGCTGGCGGGCGCGCTTCTGCGCCTGCGCCAGCAGGTCGGCGGACAAGGAGTCGAGCATCTCTTTGAACCACGCGTGCTCGGCGCGGGTGAACTGCTTGAGCACCTTGTCGGGAAGTCCGTAGCCGCCGATCACGTTCGCGATCAGCAGATCGGTTTTGGTTTCTTTCGCCCGCCGCGCGGCATAGTCCAGCGCCCGGCTCGCGCCTCCCGAACCATCCGTCGCCACCAGGATGCAGTTCATAAGAGCCTCCGATCTTAACGTCCGTGCACACGCGGCACATGGCTCGCCAGCCAGGACTCGGCGCGCGCGAGGTGGGCGGCCTGACGCGGACCGCGGTGTTCGAGGAGCCGGTAAGCGAGGATCTTGAAGCCGCTGTTGATCAGGAACCAGATCAGCGCGTAGCCCCACACCAGCCCCGCGTAGCGCCAGCCGATGGGCGTGATGAACCAGCCGTAGACGGCGGCCAGCGTGCCGACAACCTGCGTAGTCTCGCAGGTGGCGATCAGCTTCCAGCCCGGGAGCGGACGCTGCCAGATCGGACCCCGGTTGCGCGTCAGGTAGATCGTCATATGGCCCGCGACCAGCAGCTTGAGAAAGATCAGCGACTGGATCATCGGCCGCGCCATGTGCAAATAGTGCTCGGCGATCCAGAACAGGGTGAAAGAAGAGGCCACGCCCAGTACGCCGAGCAGCGCCGAGATAGTCAACGTGACGGGCATGTCCCAGCGTACCGGTCGTTCAGCGACCGGCGCGTTGTCGTAGGCGATCATCATGATCGGCACGTCGTTGAGCAGCGCCAGCAGCACGATCATCACCGCCGTGACCGGGTAAAAGTTGAACACGATGATCGACAGCGTCATGAACAGCAGCACGCGGATCGTCTCGGCGATGCGGTACTGCGCGTAGCTCGTCATGCGCTCGAAGATGCGCCGCGCCTCCTCGATGCCGGTGGTGATCACCGACAGGCCGGGCGCGGTCAACACCAGATCCGCCGCCGCGCACGCGGCGTCGGTGGCGCCGCTCACGGCGATGCCGGCGTCGGCCTGCTTCAGCGCCGGCGCGTCGTTCACGCCGTCGCCGGTCATGCCGACGATGTGGTTGCGCGCCTGCAGCGCCTTGACGATGGCGTACTTGTGCTCGGGAAACACCTGGGCAAAGCCGTCGGCGGTTTCGATCGCCGCCGGATCGAGCGCTGCGCCGCTCTTGGTGAATGCCTGGTTGGCCGGCACGATGTTCTGTCCCAGCTCGAGCCGGCCCGCGATCTCGCGCGCGATCGCCAGGTGGTCGCCGGTCACCATTTTGATGTCCACGCCCATGCGGCGGGCGCGTTTGATGGTCGCCGCGGCATCCTCGCGCGGCGGATCGAACAGCGGCAGCAGGCCGAGGAAGCGCCAGCCGCCGGAACCCTCGTCTCTGCGCGCGACGCCGAGCGTGCGGTAGCCCTTCGCCGCCAGCGCGGCGATCGTGTCCTGCGCGCGCAGGGCCAGCGCCTTCTCGCAACGGGCCAGCTCGAGGATAACCTGCGGCGCACCTTTGGCCACCCGCAGGCGCGCGCCTTCATGCTCGACCGTGGCCTCGGCGCGTTTGCGCACCGGGTCGAAGGGGACGAATTCGGTGACGCGGTATTCCGCGCTCGGTTGGGCCGGCCCCAGTCCGTCGAGGATCGCCTGGTCGATGGCGTCGGCACCTTCGCGTTTGGAGGCGAGCGCCGCGGCCAGCAGCAGCTCGTCTTTGTCGTGCGCCTCGAACACCACGGGCTCGCCCAGGGTCAGGCGATTCTGGGTCAAGGTGCCGGTCTTGTCCGCACACAGCACATCCAGGCCGGCGAGTTCCTCGATCGATACCAGTCGCGAAACGATCGCCTTGAGCCGCGCCAGCTTCTCGGCGCCGACCGCCATCGCCACCGACAGCACTGCTGGCAACGCCACTGGAATCGCCGCCACGGTGAGGATCAGCGCGAACAGCACGGTCTCCACCAGCGGATCGCCGCGGAACAGTGCGACGGTCAGGATCAGGGCGACGAGAGCGACGGTGCTGAGGATCAGGAAATTGCCGATGCGCAGCACCGCGCGCTGGAAATGCGACACCGTGCCTGCACTCTGCACCAGACGCGCGGTCTTGCCGAAGTAGGTATTCATGCCGGTGGCGCTGACCACCGCCTTCATCTCGCCGAGCTTGGCCACCGAGCCCGAATACGCGAGATCCCCGGCTTTCTTCTCGACCGGCAAGGATTCACCGGTGAGGGCCGACTGGTCCACGCTCAGATAGCCGGCGCCGACCAGGCGCACGTCGGCGGGCACGATGTTGCCCAGGCGGATCAGCACCACGTCACCGGGCACCAGCTCGCGTGCGGCGATCTCCCGCCAGCGCCCCTCGCGCAGGACGCGCGCCTTCAATGCCAGACGCTGCTTGAGCGCAGCGATCGCGGTGTCGGCCTTGAACTCCTGCCAGAAGCCGACGCCGGCGTTAAGCACCAGCATCACCGCGATGATGGCGAAATCGGCCCAGTGCCTAACGACGGCCGACAATACGGCGGCCACCTCGATCATCCAGGGGATCGGCCCCCAGAAATATCCCAGCAGCCGGGCGACGGCGCTGGTGTGCCGCTCGGCCAGCGCGTTCTCGCCGTACTGCGCAAGGCGCCGTGCCGCCTCCGCTTCGCTCAGTCCGATGTCCGGATCGGTGCGCTCCGGCGCGCCGACCGGCCCGGGACTGTTGCCAACAAATAGAACTGTCCGGTTTCGTAGCACATAAACTGTCCGCTTTTTTACTGGGAAGGGTGTCTGAGTCAGGTGCGGCGGCGGACCTACGC
>JADGHB010000100.1 GCA_019689635.1 Nevskia sp.
CCGATCCGCAAGCGGCCTTGGCCCAGGTGGCGCCCACCCAGTCCGACCTGGTGCGCGACAGCCTGCGCGCCGCCAACCTCGCCCTCACCGCCCTGGGCGGCGGACCCGCGCTCAACGCCTATTTCGACCAGCACGGCGAACCGCGCTTCGCGGTCCTGCTGTATAACGCCCTGGGCACCGCCCTGCTCGACAAGCGCCGCTACACGGACGCCGCCAACGTCTACGCCGCCTACGTCACCCGCCATCCGCAAAGCCCGCTCGCCCCGGACTTCCAGTCCAAAGTCATCCAGGCCTATCGGGATGGCGGTTTCCCTGATCTGGTGATCAAGGAAAAGGAGCGTTACGTCCTGGCCTATGAACCTTCCGCAGCCTATTGGCAGGGCAAGACGCCGACTCCGGAGGTGATGGGGCAGCTTCGCACGCACTTGGAAGACCTCGCCGCCTATCACCAGGCACGGGCACAAGCCGCGCCGGCCAACGCTCCCGACCGCCGCGCCGACTTCCTGGCCGCGGCGCAGTGGTACCGGAAGATTCTGGCGCTGTATCCGCAGGATCCGGCGCGGGCGGATCTCGCCCTGCACGAGGCGGACGCACTGTACGACGCCGGCCAGACCGCCGAGGCGGCGGCGGCCTACCGTGCGCTGGCCTACGAGATGCCCGGCAATCCGCACGCACCCGAAGCCGCTTATGCCGTCGTGCAGGCCGATCAGCGCCTGGCCGGCGAAGTGCCGGCTGCGCAGAAAGCCGAGGTGTTGCGCCAGTCGGTGGCCGACAGCCGCAAGCTGGCCGAGGTCTTCCCGACCCATCCCCAGCGTGCGGCGGTGCTCACCCGGGCGGCCGAGGACTTGTATTCGATCCAGGATCTGGACGCGGCGGTGGATCTCGCCCAGCAGGTGCTCGCCCTCCAGCCCCCGGTGTCCGCCGAGCTGCGCCGCCAGGCGCTGGGGGTGGTGGCCGATGCGCGCTTCGCCCAGAACCGTTATGCCGATGCCGAGGCCGCCTACACCCAGTTGCTGGCGCTCACCCCGGCCGACGACAAGCTCCACGCCCCGCTGGTGGAGCAGCTGGCGGCGTCGATCTACAAGCAGGGCGAGGCCGCGCGCGCCGCCGGAGACTGGCGTACCGCCGCCAAGGACTTCGCGCGTGTGGCGGCGGTGGCCCCGGAAGCCAAGCTGCGCGCCAATGCCGATTACGACGCCGCCGCGGCCCTGGTGGAACTCAAGGACTGGCCCTCGGCGATCGCCGCCCTGGAGGCCTTCCGTGCACGGTATCCCGATCACGCCCTGGCCGCCGACGTGGACAAGAAACTGGTGCTGGCCTATACCCAGGCCCATCAGCCGGCGGCCGCGGCCGCGGCCAATCTGCGCATCGCCGCGCGCGCCAGCGAGTCGGCCGACACGCGCCAGGAAGCGGCCTGGCTCGCGGCCACGCTCTACGACCAGGCCGGAGAAGCCGCTCAGGCGGCGGCGGCCTACCGGCGCTATCTGAACGCCTATCCGCAGCCTCTGGACCGGGCGTTGACCGCCCGCCGCAAGCTGGCGGACTACGCCCGCAGTCAGGGCCAGCGGGCCGAATATCTGGCCCAGTTGCGCTCCATCGTGACCGCGGATGAAAACGCCGGCAGCGCGCGCACCGAGCAAACCCGCCTGGTCGCGGCCCAAGCCAGTCTGGAGCTCGGCCAGGCGGCCGCCGAAGACGCCCGGCGCCTGGCCATCGCCGCGCCGGTGGCCAAAACCCTGCCGGCGCGCAAGAAAGCCACCGAAGAGGCCATCGCCGCCCTCAACCGCGCCGCCGCCTACGGCTTCACCGACACCACCACCGCCGCCACCGACGCCCTGGGCACGGTCTATCACGACTTCGCCCAGGCCCTGGCCGCTTCCCCGCCCCCGCCCAAGCTCAAAGGCGATGCGATCACCCAGTACCAGCTGCTGCTCGAAGAACAGGCCCAGCCCTTCGACGATCAGGCGATCAAGGCCTACGAAGCCAACTTGAAACGCGTCACTCAAGGCCTGTGGAATCCCGCCATCCGCCATTCCGCACAGGCCCTCGCCGAACTCGACCCCGCCCACTACGCCAAACGCGAACAGAACGAGGGGGTGTATGAAA
>JADGHB010000101.1 GCA_019689635.1 Nevskia sp.
ACCGTCCGTTCGTCGCCATGGAGCTACCGTTGGTCGGCAGCCCAATGTCTTTCACGGCCTCCAGACGCGAGCGTATGTGATCCCGTGAGCGCAAGAACATGAAAGGGAGTTCGGGATTTGCCCCGGGGTTTACCCCCGGATTCACCCTGGTCGAACTGGTCGTCACGGTCGCCGTGGCGGCCATTCTTCTTTCGATCGCCATTCCCAGTTTTACCCGCACTCTGGTTTCCGCCCGCCTGAGCACGAGCGCCAATGAGGTGACGGCGGCCTTAAGCCAAGCCCGGCTCGAAGCGATCCGCCGCAACCAGTTGACGCAGTTCTGCGGGGCAGCCAACAACGGCTCCGATCAACTGGGTGGCGACTGCGCCAGCGCTACCGGCGCGGTCAGGACGCTGGATCCCGCGGGAACCAGCTCGACCTTGATCCGCGACGCTTTGCTCCTGCCGTCCGATGTGACGCTCGGCAGCCTCAACCCCCTGCGCTACGACGGCACGGGCGTGGCCAGCGCGCCTTCAGGCGGCGGCCCCTACACGGGTCTGGTGGCCGACATCTACAGCCAGCGCATTCGCACCAACAACCATGCCTGCGTGTATCTGACCACCGGCAGCATCGTCAGCACCCACACCTGCAGCAGCGCGTGTCCTGCCAATGAACCGACCTCCTCCTGTTGACAGGATCGCGCGCGCCCGGCAACAGCGCTCACGGCGTCAGCGCGGCGTGGGACTCATCGAGATCCTGGTCGCCGTGCTAGTGCTCTCTATCGGCGCCCTGGGCATCGCCCTGATGCAGACCCGTGCGCTCGCCAGCAACAACAGTTCGTTCACCCGCTCCATGGCCGTGGTCATGAGTTATTCCATCCTGGAAGCCATGCGCGCCGACCGCGCCAATGCGCAAGCCGGCGCTTACAACGGCACGGTCACGGCGAACAACTGCCCCACCGATATCAGCACGCTGGCCAAATATCAGCTCAAACAGTGGTGCACCTACCTCGGCCAGACGCTCGGCGCGTTCAGCACCACTCAGGGCAAGGTGACGTGCAACGGCGGAAACTGCACGATCACCGTCCAGTTCGACGATAGCCGTATCGGCACCGGCGGCAGTGGCGCCACGCAATTGATGAAAGAAACGCTCGGCACCGGCACTCAACAAGTCGTCACTCAGGCGCAGCTATGAACCAGCCGATTCCTGAGCGCGTTCACGGGCGAATTCCGGTTTTTGGCGCCACCCGCCAGCGCGGCTTGAGCCTCGTCGAATTGATGATCGCGCTGACGCTCGGCCTGATCGTGGTGGGCAGCGTCATCGCCATCTTCCTCTCCAGCAAACAATCGTATGGCACCAACACGGCGCTCGGAGAAATCCAGGACAACTCGCGCGTCGCCTTCGAGCTTCTCGCTCGGGACATCCGCCAGGCGGGCCTGACCGGATGCGGCGACAACGGACGGGTGGCGAATGTGCTCAACGACGGCCCCAATGCCGGCGGTACCGTGGACTGGTGGGCGGATTTCAACAATGCAATCCATGGCTACGACGGCGGTCAGACGGACCCTGCCGTAACCACCGGCACTGGGGTCGCACAACGAGTGTCGGGGACCAGCTCGCTCGTGTTGATCGGTGCCGCACCCACCAGTCTTAGCGTTGCCAGCCAGAACTCCCCTGCCGCCAATTTCAAGCTCAATGAAAGCACGAGCGACTTGCAAGCCGGAGACGTCATCATCGTCTGCGATCCCGATCATGCCGCCATCGCCCAGGTCACGAACTACAACAATTCGAACGTCACCCTGGTTCACGACACCGGTAACGGCGTCGCGACCCCTGGAAATTGCTCCAAGGGTCTTGGCTATCCCACCGTCTGTACGACCAACGGGAATTCATACGACTTCGGCCCCAATTCCCAGATCAGCAAGCTGCAAGCCGTGGATTGGTACATCGGTAACAATCCGCAGAAAGGCAAATCCCTCTACCGCCTCGCCCTGGGGAGCAATGCCAGTACCACCACTGCGACAACAACCGCGCAAGAGATGGTGCGCAACGTCACCGACATGCAGATCGCTTATCACCTGGCCGGAGGCACGAG
>JADGHB010000054.1 GCA_019689635.1 Nevskia sp.
GTCAGCACCATGAAGATGAAGGCCTGCAGGGTGATGACCAGGATGTGAAAGAACGCCCAGACCAGATCGAGCCCGATGCCGGTCGTCGCGAGCAGGGCGCCGCCGAGCCCGTTGAAGGCCTGCGCCAGCAGGATGGCGATGAGCACGAAGATCAGCTCGCCGGCGAACATGTTGCCGAACAGTCGCAGCGACAGCGAGATCGGCCGCGCCAGCTCCTCGACCACGCGCAGCAGCACGTTGGCCGGCATGCCCCATTTGCCGAACGGATGGGTCAGCACATCCTTGGCGAAACCGCCGGCGCCCTTGTACTTGAAGTTGAAGGCGAGCGTCAGGAAGAACACGCTGACCGACAGTCCGAAGGTGATGTTGACGTCGGTGGAAGGCACGACGCGCAGATGGCCCACGCCGCTCTTGCCCGCCACCCACGGCAGCCAGTCCACCGGGATCAGGTCCATCAGGTTCATCAAGAACACCCAGGCGAACACCGTCAGCCCCAGCGGCGCGACGAAGCGGCTGGGATGCGGAAACGTCTCGCGCACCTGGTTGTCGACGAACTCCACCAGCATTTCGACGAAGTTCTGCAGCGGTCCCGGCACGCCGGAGTGCGCCGTGCGCGCCACGCGGCGGAACAGGACGAAGAAGATCGCGCCGAGCAACAGCGAAAAGATCACGCTGTCCAGGTTCAGCACCCAGAACTTGCCGGAGTTCTGCACGATCTGCAGGGTCTGCAGGTCGAGCTGCAGATTGGTCAGATGGTGCTGAACGTAGCTGCCGATGTCTTCGTGGCCTTCCGCCGCCATAACGCTCAACTCGTCTATCCGTCCCAACCGCCGAAAGCCATGCGCGCGGCACCCACCCAGTACGCCAGCAGGCAGGCGGCGTAGCTCGCCAGCAAGGCCGGAAACTGACTCCCGAACAATTTCACGCCAAGGGCGAACATCAACGCCGTCAGCGCATACTTGCCCAACTCACCCCGGTAAAAAGCGCCTGCAGCCTGCGCCGGGGTGCGCGACTCGCTGCGCGCGAACACGCGCCATGCCAGATAAACCGTGGGCACCAGCGCCACCAGCCCGCCGTACGCCGCCGCCAAGGCTTGCGCCGGTCCGGCCAGGCCCGCGGCAAGCGCCGCCACGGCGGCCAGCGTTCCCAGTTGCGTCAGGCACACGGCTCTGGCGACTGCCGCGCCGCGCATGGGTTTACGCATGATTGACCGCCGGATGACGACGGGCCGCACCGCCCTGATTCCCTCACCGGAGGGAAGGCGATTCTACTGGGCGGCTCGAATCGCGGTCAAACGGTGCACGTCGCACCGGGTCTGTGCCTCGTTCCGGTGCTCGCCGCGACCCACGGTGTTCCCGATCCGGGACATCCGCGGCCGAGCCGGACTTCAGCGCAACAGCTTGAGGAGACGCTCCAGCTCCTGCTGGCCGGCAAACGCGATGCTCAGCAAGCCGCGGCCGGAGGCGCTCTGCCGCAGCCGCACCGGCAAGCCGATGCGCTGGGACAGTTCCTGCTCCAGCGCGCCGGGGCGCCGGGACGCGGGCGGCCTGGATGCCGGCTTGTGCGCCAGCAGCTGTTCGGTGGCGCGCACGGAAAGCTCGCGCTCCACCACCTGGCGCGCCAGCGCGATCTGACGCGCGCCGGAGACTCCGAGCAGCACCTTGGCGTGGCCCAGCGAGAGTTTTCCGTTGCGCACCAGTTCCTGCACTTCGTTTTCCAGTTCCAGCAGTCGCAGCAGGTTGGAAACCGCGGCGCGCGAGCGGCCCACCGCCTCGGCGGTCTGTTCGTGGGTGAGGCCGCATTCGTCGATCAGCCGGCGCAGCGCCTCGGCCTCTTCGAGCGGGTTGAGGTCGGCGCGCTGGATGTTCTCGACCAGCGCCACCGCCATCGCGCCGCGATCGGGAAGCTGGCGCACCACCGCGGGAATGGTCTTGAGCCCAGCCAGACGCGCCGCGCGCCAGCGGCGCTCGCCGGCCACGATCTCGTAGCGGCCATGCCCCACGCCGCGCACCACGATGGGCTGCACCACGCCCTGGGCGCGAATGGAGTCGGCCAGCGCGGCCAGCGCCGGCTCGTCGAAGTGGCGCCGCGGCTGATGGCGGCCCGGCGCGATGGAGTCCAGCTCCAGCTCGCGCAATTCCTCGCCCACTTCCGCCTGACCCGGCGAGACGCTGCCGAGCAGCGCGTCCAGGCCTCGACCCAGGCCGCGTTTTCTGGTCGTCACGCCGCACCCGCCTGGTCGTCGGAGGCAGCCAGCGCCGCGTTGCGGAAGGCCAGCGGCCGCGCGACCTGGGGCACCCACTCCACGCCGCCGCCGGTGCCGTGGATCGCCAGCGTTCCGTAACCGAGCAAGCGGCCGAGAATGCTCTGATGCACGGCGATGCTCTCGACTTTCTTGTGCAGCATTTCCACGGTGTCGCGGCGGATCAGCCCGCGCTTGGCCACGATGCGCTTGTTGGTCACCACGAGCTCGGTGGACCAGCGCGCCAGCCAGGCGGGGATCGCGGCGAGCACGCCGACCGCCACCGCCACTCCGCCGAAGATCCACAGCTTGGGCAGGTTGGGAGTCCAGGGATAGAGCAGCAGCAGGCCCAGCGCGACCAGGACCAGGGCGCGGTGATAGACGATCCAGTGCAGCCGCCCGCGATAAGTCACGGTCTCCCCCGGCAGCAGATTGTGGTCGACGTAGGACACGATGAGCGGTAGCGGGTGGTCAGGGGCCTGTCGAAGCGGCGTCGGGTCCTGGCGAGGGGTTTCAGGTCAATGACATCTGCCCGCCGTCATGGCGGCGCAGCAGTTCGCCCGCCAGCGCCAGGTAGGCCTTCGCGCCGGTGGAGGAAGGATCGTAGCCGATCACCGGCAGGCCATGGCTCGGCGCCTCGGCCAGGCGCACGTTGCGCGGCACGAGGGTGCGGTAGACCTTGTCGCCGAAATGCTGCACGAGCTGCGCGGACACGTCGTTGGAAAGGTTGTTGCGCGGATCGTACATGGTGCGCAGCAGGCCCTCGATCTCGAGCTTGGGGTTGATCACGCGCTTGATCTTGTTGACGGTATCGACCAGGGCGGTGAGACCCTCCAGCGCATAGTACTCGCACTGCATGGGGATCAGCACGCCGTCGGCGGCGACCAGGGCGTTGACGGTGAGCTTGGACAGCGCCGGCGGGCAGTCGAGCAGGATGTAATCGTAGTCGGCAGCGACTTCCGCGAGCGCGGTCTTGAGGGCGAAGTCCCCGGCCGGCAGGTCGCGCAGCTTGATTTCGGCTTCGGTGAGATCGCCGTTGGCCGGCAGCACCGAGAACCCGAGCCGCGGAAGAAACTGGATCGCGGCGGCGCAGGGCACTTGCTCCAGCAGCACGTCGCGCGCACTGTGGGTCAAGCGATATTTGTCGATGCCCACGCCCATGGTGGCGTTGCCCTGCGGGTCGAGATCCACCAGCAACACGCGCCGCTTGGTCGCGGCCAGCGAGGCGGCGAGATTGATCGCGGTGGTGGTCTTGCCCACGCCGCCTTTCTGGTTGGTGATGGCGATGACGTGAGTCACGGACGAGGCTCGCGGCGCACGATCACCAGACTGCGCGCCGCGCGCAGGCCGGGGACGTGCAGCGGATGGATCGCTTCGATGCGCATGCCGGGCGGCAGGGATTCGAGTTCGGCAGACGACACTTTACCTTTCATCGCCAGCCAGCGGCCATCCTCCGCCACGAGCGGCGCCGTCTGGCGCAGGAAATCGCCAAGTTCCGCAAAAGCCCGCGAGACGACCGCGGGGAAAGCCTGAGCGGGCCGGTAGTCTTGCACCCGCGCCTCGATCACCTCCAGGTTGGCGAGGGGCAGCGTGCGCTGGACATGGCGCAGGAAGCGCGCTTTCTTGCCATTGCTGTCCAAGGCCGTCACCGCCAGCCGCGGCGCGGCGAGCGCCAGCGGCACCGCGGGCAAGCCGGCGCCGGAGCCGACGTCCAGCAGGCGCGAGCCGGTTTCGAGCCAGGGCAGGATCGCCAGCGCGTCCAGCACATGGCGGGTGACCATCTCGGCGGGATCGCGGACGGCGGTGAGGTTGTAGGCTCGGTTCCACGCCCGCAGCTCGTCGAGATAGCGCAGCATCGAGTCCTGCGCCGAGTCGGAGACCTTGAGGCCCAAGGCGACGATCCCGGACGCCAGGCGTTGCCGGGCGCCGTCGGCCGAAGCTCGAGCGCCGGCGGCGTTCACACCACGAACAGGCTCACGAACTCCGGCACCGGGGTGGCTTCCAGGCGCGCCTGGTCCTCGCACAGGTGCAGGATGCGAGCCGCGTTCTTGGGCGCGATCTTGAGCGCGAGGTTGTGCCGGAACTTCTCCACCAGCAGCGGAATGCCTTCCTGGCGCCGGCGGCGGTGGCCGATCGGATACTCGACCACGACCTCCGGCAGCCGGGTGCCGTCCTCGAACTCGATGGTCAAGCCGTTGGCGATGGAGCGCTTGTCGGGATCGAGATAATCCTTGCTGAACTGCGCATCCTCCACGCACACCATCTTGGCACGCAGGGCGTCGATGCGCGGATCGGCGGCGATCCCGTCTTCGTAGTCGGCGGCGGTGAGCCGGCCGAAAATCAGCGGCACGGCCACCATGTACTGGATGCAGTGATCGCGGTCGGCGGGATTGGCCAGCGGGCCTTTCTTGTCGATGATGCGGATCGCCGATTCGTGGGTGCGGATGGTGATGTTCTTGATCTTGTCGAGCCGGCCCTGCACTTGAGGATGAAGCTTCATCGCGCACTCGACCGCGGTCTGGGCGTGGAACTCGGCGGGGAAGGAGATCTTGAACAGCACGTTTTCCATCACGTAGCTGCCCAAGGGCCGGGCCAGGGTGATCGGTTTGCCGCGGTTGAGCGCGTCCTGGAAGCCCCAGGTCTTGGCGGAAAGCACGGTGGGCACGCTCATCTCTCCGCGCAGGATGCGCAGCGCCAGCAGCACCGCACGGCTGGTGGCGTCGCCCGCGGCCCAGGATTTGCGCGAACCGGTGTTGGGCGCGTGGCGGTAGGTGCGCAGCGCGCCGCCATCCGCAAAGGCATGCGACACGGCGGAGATGGTTTCCTCGCGCGTGGCGCCGAGCAGGCGCGCCACCACCGCCGTGGAGGCCACGCGCACCAGGAGCACGTGATCCAGACCGGCGCGGTTGAAGGCGTTCTCCAGCGCCAGCACGCCCTGGATCTCGTGCGCCATGATCATGCCTTCCAGCACGGTCCTCATCGTCAACGGCGGGCGGCCCTCGGAGACGTTCC
This sequence comes from Nevskia sp., assembly GCA_019689635.1. GTDB lineage: Bacteria > Pseudomonadota > Gammaproteobacteria > Nevskiales > Nevskiaceae > Nevskia. Next base: position 5,255 of record JADGHB010000054.1, read on the forward strand.
GGCGCGACAGCCAGTCCGCCACCGCCAGGATGGCGCCGAGATTGTCGGAGGGATGACCCCACTCCGCGGCGAGCCAGGTGTCGTTGAAATCCAGCCAGCGGATCATGCAGCCGATGTTGAAAGCCGCGGCCACCGGGTCGAGTTCGTAGCTGGTGCCGGGCACGCGCGCGCCGAGCGCCATGGTCGCGCCGGGCACCACCGGGCCCATGAGCTTGGTGCAGGCCGGATAGGTCAGCGCCTGCAGACCGCAGCCCAGCGTGTCCATCAGGCAGTAGCGCGCCGTGGAGAGCGCTTCGGCAGAAAACGCCGGCGGCCGGCCGACGTAGTCGGCGATCGCAACCAGGACGGAATCGGGATCGGGGCGCGTGGCGTCGCGCAGATCGTGGGCGCTCATCTTCTCGGTCTTGCGTCAGTCGGGTGGGAAGGGGCGCGCAGTATAACGTGCCCCCTGGGCCCCACCGCCCCGGAACGGCGCGGCCGGCGCAATCAATTGGCCGGCTGAGTCAAGGCGCTGCCGGGATACTGGCCGGGAATGAAGATCGGCAACTCGACGTCGCTGGCGGTGACGCTGTAGGGATTGTCGTACGGGATGCCCAGCACCGGGTTGAGCGCCGAGGTGATCGGCGGAATCGGCTGGCCGGCAAGCAAGCTGACGATCCCGGTGGCGCCGCTCAAGCCCGCAGCGCTGACGACGGCCGCGTACTGGATGTGCTGCGGATAGAACAGCAGGCCGACCTGATCGCCATCCTGCAGCCGCTCGCCCACGGCCGGCAGTAGGATGCGCGAATCCTCCGACACGTTGCGGTTGTCGTGGTGATCGCCCGCGGTGAAGGCCGTGACCTGGTCGTCCACCAGGATGGTGTTGCCGCCGCGCACGATGCCCACGCCCACCAGCGCATTGATGCCGTGCAGCGGCAAAGCCCCGGTGCCCGGCGTGACCGTGAGACTGCCGAGGGTGGGCGCGCCGGCGAGCACCTGGCCGCTGCCGTGGATCGTCGCCACCGGCACGAAGACCGGCCCCGTGGCGGTGAGCGGCACGTCGGCGGACAGCGTGGGAAGCTGTGCGGGAACCGCGCCGGTTCCCGACAGGGAGCCCACCGGGAAGCGATCCAGCGTCACGCCCACCGCCGGCACGTTCGGCGCGCCGACGGTGTCGGCCACCGAAATGCAGAGCTTGGGCAGCGCCGCGTAGTCCGGCGTGTCCTTGCCCTTGAGATAGTGATCGAACCAAGCCAGGGCCGCGTTCACGCCGACCACGCCGCCGCAGTCGGCATTGCCCTCGCTCTGGTTGGCGAGCGGATTCATGTGCCCGCCTTCGGTCGAGATCAGGCGCGCGTCGCCGCCGTTTTCGGAAAAATAGCGCCAGTTCCAGTAGGCCTCGGTGAGATTGAACAACACGTCGCGGTTGCCCTGGAAGAACAGCGCGGGGATTTTGCGCAGCGGCGGCGACGCGCCGGCGTACGGCGGGCTGCCCCAGCTCTGTCCGGCGAGCTGCTGCGCGCGGAAATAGCCCATGCCGTGGGTGTAGAAGAACGGGATCAGCTCGGATTCCGCCACCGGCCGCGGCTGGGCGGTGGGCAGCCCCACCGCGTTCACCAGGTCCGCGCGCGTGCGCATGTCGTCGGCCAGGGGGCCTTGCACGCCCACGGTGTTGCACAGCGTCTGCACCAGCGGCGTGTTCGCCACCTGATTGATGCTCGCCTCCAGGCACAACAGGCCGTCGAACGAGAGCTTGACGCCGTCGCCCGGCAGCAGGCTGTAGAGCAGGTCGTGCCAGGTGGCGATGGGCACGATCGCGTCCACGCGCGGATCCAGCGCTGCCAGCGTCAACTGGTAGCCGCCGCCGTAGCTGCCGCCGATGGTGCCGACCTTGAGGTCTTTGGGGATCCCGCTGTCCGGCTCGGTCACGAGCTGGAGTTGCGCGGCATGGTCGTAGGCCCAGTCGAGGATGGCGCGCGCGTCCTGGGTCTCCGCTGCGGGATCGATGATGCGCGCGTTGGCGTCCTTGGACTGGCCGTGGCCGCGCTCGTCGAAACTGATGACCACGTAGCCGTGGAACGGCAAGGCCTGCGCCAGCTCGTCCATGGAAGCGAACAAGGGATCGTTCGGCTTGAGATCGCCGTTGGCCGCCTCGCTGGTCAGGCGCGAGCCGCCATAGCCGTGACTGTGCAGCACGAGAGGGAAGCGCTCGCCGGGGCAGCGGCTCGGCAGCAAGACCGAAAACGCGATCGTGGTCTGAGGCTGCGGATTGGCGCTGGGATCGAAGTCGGTGGGAATGTCGTCGGTGAGGGTTTCGTTCATCACCGTCGCGGGCGAGGGATTGGCGCAACTCGTCCCGCCGCCGTTGAGCGCATGCGACGCATTGGAAGAACCGCCGCAACCGGCGAGCACCGCAGCAGCCGCGAGCGCCGCCGCGGCGACGAGCACATTCTGGTTCATGAGCCCTCCTCCGAAATCCGGTCTGCCGCCGGTTGCACAAAGTATAGGCCCAAACGCCGCGCGCCCAGGGCATCCACGGCGCAGATCGTTTCGCGCTACATTGCGCGCCATGGCGGCGCAAGACCGCGCGAGGTCTCGGGGGAGCGATCATGAAAATCTTTTCGCGGATCGGCATCGGGGCGGCCCTCGCCTTGCTCACCGCCTGCAGCGGTTCGCCGCCGCCCGCGGGCGGCGGCGCAAGCTACGACGTCACCATCACCCGCACCACCTACGGCATTCCGCACATCAAGGCCAACGACTTCGCCAGCCTCGGCTACGGCTACGGCTATGCCCTGGCCGAGGACAACTTGTGCGTGCTGCAAGAGGACTTCATCACCATCCGCGGGCAGCGCAGCCGTTACTTCGGGGCCAACGGCAGCTACACGATTTATCCCAACGGCGTCACCGCGGACAACGTCACCAGCGATTTCTTCTGGAAGTTCGCTGCCACGGACGCGGCAATCGCGCCGCTGAAGAACCACACCTTGCCCTCGTTCCAGGCGGTGACGCGCGGCTTCGTGGACGGCTGGAACCGTTACCTGGCCGAACTCAAGGCCGGCGCCCACCCCGGCCGCCACCAGAGCTGCGCCAAGGCCGACTGGCTGGTGCCGATCACCGAAGACGACCTGTACCGGCGCTATTTCCGTCTCGCGCTGATCGCCAGTTCCTCGGTGTTCGAGAACGAGATCGTCAACGCCCAGCCGCCGGCGCTGCTGAGCCAGGCGCATGCGCGGAGCAAAACGGCGGCGCCACCGGACGCCGCCCGGCTCGCCGCCGCGCTGCGCGCCGATCCGGGACCGCTGGCGCGGCTGGGTGCCCACGCGGGCTTCGCCAGCAACATGTACGCCCTGGGCAAGGACTCCACCGCCAGCGGCGAGCCGATGCTCTTGGGCAATCCGCACTTCCCCTGGATCGGCACCGAGCGGCTTTATCTGTCGCACCTGGAGATGCCGTCCCAGCACATGGACATCATGGGCGCCTCGCTGTACGGCGTGCCGGCGATCCTGATCGGCTTCAACGATCATTTCGCCTGGAGCCACACCGTCTCCACCGCGTTCCGTTTCACCTTCTACGAACTCACGCTCAATCCCGGCGATCCCACCCAGTACCTGTACAACGGCCAGTTCGTGCCCATGACCCGGGTGCCGGTGACCATCGAGGTCAAGAACGCCGACGGCAGCCTGAGCACGCAGACGCGCACGCTGTACCGCTCGCAGTACGGGCCGATGCTGGTGCTCACGGCCTCGGGCGTGCCGGTGCTGGGCTGGAACAACCTCAAGGCCTACACCCTGCGCGACGCCAACGCCGAGAACGACCGCCTCATCAACCAGTTCGCGGAATGGAACCTGGCGCAGTCGCTGGACGAGTTCATCGCCCTGCACAAGAGGGTGCTGGGCATTCCCTGGGTCAACACCGTGGCCACCGGGCCCGGCGGCAAAGCCTATTACGGCGACGTCTCGGTGGTGCCCAACGTCACCGATGCCGAGGTGCAACGCTGCTCGGCCCAGCCCATCGCCACCGTGCTCGCGCAGCTCGAGCCGGGGCTGCCGGTGCTCGACGGTTCGCGCGCCGACTGCCAGTGGGGCAGCGATCCGGACGCGCCCGCGCCCGGCATCTTCGGCCCCTCGCATCTACCCACGCTGCAACGCGACGACTGGGTCAAGAACAGCAACGACAGCTACTGGCTGACCAATCCGGCGCAACCCTTGACCGGCTACAACCGCATCATCGGCTGCGAGAACTGCGACATCGGCCTGCGCCCGCGCCTGGCCATCCTGCAACTCCAGCGGCAGCTCGCGCAGGGCAAGCTCGACCTGCCGACCTTCCAGAACCTGGTGCTGTCCTCGCACATCTACAGCGCCGAGCTGGCGCGCGACAGCGTGGTCAATCGGCTCTGCGCGCTCGGCACGGTGCTCTCCAGCTCCGGCCCGGTGGACGTCTCCGAGGCCTGCGCCGCGCTGAAAAACTGGGACCTCGCCGACAATCTCGACTCCCAGGGCGGCCATATCTGGCGCGAGTTCTGGCGCAACCTGGTCGGCAGCCCGCCCTCGCCCTTATCCCTGCCGGTGCTCGGGCCGGGCTACTGGCTGGTGCCGTTCTCGGCCTCCGATCCGGTCAACACGCCCAACACGCTCGACGTGCTCCTGCCCACCGTGCAGCAGGCCTTCGGCGACGCGGTCAACACCGTCAAGGCCTCCGGTTTCGCTTTCGACGCGCCTTTCGGCACGATCCAGCATCCCTGCTGCATCGATCCTTCCATCCCGATCTTCGGCGGCGAGGATTTCGAAGGCGCCTTCACCGTGGTGGACGACACCAACGTGCTGGACAAGAACGGCTACCGCGTGCCCTACGGCAACAGCTACATCCAGACCGTCACCTGGGAACCCGACGCCAACGGCACCCCGCGCGTGCACGCGGAAGGCTTCGTGACTTATTCCGAATCCACCGACCCGGCCAACCCGCACTTCTCCGACTTCACCCGCGCCTATTCGCAGAAAGCCTGGTACCGCTTCCCCTATACCGATGCGGAAATCCAGGCCGCGAAGGAGAGCGAACTCCACCTGACCGGCCCTTAGCCGCGTCTACGGCCTGGGGTGCTCGCGCAGGAACTCGAACATCGAGTCGGTGTAGGAATAGGGCCAGGTCAGGTGGTTGAGCGTGCCCAGCGTATAGCCCGGCAGATTGGTGAGGTAGCCGGTGGGATCGGCGAGGCCCGCCGGAGTGGCGTTGGGATCGGTGCCGCAGATCGCCTCACAGGCGTCCGTGGGCTGCTTGCGGTTGTCGAGGATCAGCCCCTTGAACGGCACGCCCGCGGCGGTGAGGCGGCTCTGCAGGCGCAGGCCGTTGGGACACAGGCCGGCGATGTCGCAGCTGTTGTGGATGTGGAAGATCGGCAGCCCGGGATTGAGCAGCTGCAGCTCGGTGTCGTCCTTGGGCGGACCGGCCACTGGCGTCTGCTCGCAGGGATCGTTGAAGGCGGCCAGCGGATCGGGAGCGGAATACACCGCCGCAGCGGCGATGTTCGGCCGGTTGAGCGCATAGAGGATACCCATGGCCGAACCGTTGGACCAGCCCATCACGTAGATGCGTTTTTCGTCCACCTTGCCGGTGGCGACTTCCTCGGCGATGAAATGGTCGATGGTCGCCGCGTCCACGTTTTCGGGATAGCTCTGCCCGTTGACCGTGCGCGGACCCGAGGCGAGCTGACGATACCAGTTGTCCCAACCCGGCGAGTCACCCTGATCCGGCACCGGGTAGTAACGCTCGGTCACGCGGCCGGCCGGCTCCAGCAAAATGAAGCCCGGCCGGTTCGGATCCCCAGTCAGGTCGGCGCTATCCAGCTTGAGCCGGATCTCGGTGGCGGTGCCCGCGATGTCCGGCCCCGCGATCGAGGGATGGATGAAGACGACCAAGGGCAGCTTGTGGTCCGGCGCCGCGGCGGCGGGCTCGAACAAGCACGCCTGGCGCGGAGTGCCCTCTGCGTCGGTGTAATCGGTGAGCCGTTTGCCGGTCAGCAAACAAGTGGGATGGAACAGCGCGTTCTCCGCCTGCAGCGGCCGCGGCGGATTGCCGAACGGCGTGCACGCCCTGCGCGTCACCGGAATGTTCTGGGTCAAGCGGCTGGGGTCGGTGCCCGGATCGGTGCCGGGATCCTGGCTGCCGCTGCAAGCCGCGAGCAGACCGAGCGCGATCAAAGCCGGCAGGCGGCTATCGCCGAGGATTCCTTTCATGTCGACCTCCCGCGCTGGCGTGCGTCGCACTCCCAGTATAGGCGCGCCGGAACGCGCCGACTTGACCGCACTGCAACATATCAGGGGCGCGCCGGCCAGTGACGCCGCCGGAGGCCGGTTTCAAAGTAGGCTTGCATCCCTGCGGAACTGCGGAGGCGAACATGCTGCCCACCCGAACCCCGATCCGGCGCGACTACCGCTTCGAGCTGCCCGCCGAGCGCATCGGCGACTGGCATCCGCTGGGCCGCCACGTCAGCCACTTCTTCAACGCACTGTCGCTGTTCTTCCCCGACGGCGAGCGCTTCTTCATCGCAGCCGTGCGCCACTATCGCGAGCGCATCGGCGATCCCGAACTGTCCGCCGCGGTGGCCGGCTTCATCGGCCAGGAAGCCATGCACGGCCGCGAGCACGAGGAATACAACGAACTGCTCGACCGCGCCGGCCTGCCCGGCTCGGCTCTCGTCGGCTTCGTCGCGCGCTTCCTCGCCCGGCTCAAGAAAGTGCTCTCGCCGATGCGGCAGCTGTCCGCGACCATCGCGCTGGAACACTTCACCGCCATCATGGCCAACGTGCTTTTGTCCGATCCGCGCATCCTCGCCGGCGCCGAGCCGCACTACGCGCGGCTGTGGCGCTGGCACGCCCTGGAGGAAACCGAACACAAGGCGGTCGCCTTCGACGTTTACACGAGCGTGTACGGCCGCGGCCTGCGCGCTTATCTGGTGCGCGTGACGGGCCTCATCGGGGCCACGCTGATCTTCTGGCCGCTGGTGTTCGGCTTCCACCTGCGCCTGCTGCGCGCCGACCCGCAGGCGCGCGGCCTGCGCGGCTGGCTGCGCCTGATCGACTTCCTGTTCGGGCGCTACGGCGCGCTGCGCAAGCTTGTCAAACCCTGGCTCGACTACTTCCACCCCCGCTTCCATCCCTGGGACCACGACAACCGCTCTTATCTCCTAGAACTCAACGCCTTCGATCCCAGCCCAGCGAAGATTTGAACCCTGACCACCGCCGGCGCACGACCCCCGTTGCGCAGCGCAACGCGAGCCGGATGGGTGTCGCGCCGCCGGTTTTCCGAACCCGTCCGATCCGCCTCACGTAGTGTTGGTCCTACTCTTGCGGGACGCTCAGCCCCAGGGCGCGGTACGCACCTTGCCCTGATCTTCGGCAGGCACCGGCACGGGTTTCATGAGCTCGATCGGCAGGAAGCCGCGGTCGAGGAGCCCGCCGGATTTGGCGCACTTGGCGTCGTCGGGATTGGCGAATTGCTCCACGTCCTGGTCGATCCACTGGGCGATGAGCCTGGCGGCCTCGGTGTGCGTCACGGTGCGCGACACGGGCGGCATGCGGATGCCCGGCTCGCTGGAGGCCACGCGCGCGGCGAGGATGGACTGCGCCGAGTCGCCGGGCTGGATGTCGTAGTTGCCGACATTGGCGGCCTTGCCCGCGGCGATCGGCGGCTTGCAGATGCCGTGGCCCTCGTCCATGGGCTCGACGAAGGAATCCAGCGACAGACCGGAGTTCTGCGCGTTGCCGGCCGGGTTGTGGCAGTGCATGCAGTTGACTTCCAAATAAGCGCGCACGCGCTGGTGGATGTCGGCCGGCGAATCCGCCGTTTCGCCGCTGTCGCCGGGCACGTTCCACCTGGGCAGGCGCTCGAGCTGGGACGGATCGGCGGGCAGGTCCAGCATGCCACGGCTCTGTAGATAGGCGAGCTGGTTCATGGTGGTGCCGTCGGGATAGGTGTAATCCTTGTTGAGGTTGCGCACCTTGGGACCGATCGGCGGCGAGCCGGGCTCCAGATCGTCGCCGTTGTGGCACAGGATGCAAGCGCCGGCGTTGGGAATTTGATAGGCGGACACCGTGCCCGGGCCGTAGTGCACGCGCTGGCCTTGGGCATCGACCACGGCGGGATCGGGATCGTCGTAGTCGTAGCGCACGCTGACGGTGTCGCCTTCGAGCTTGAGCGCGGCGTAAGGCTTGCCGCTGGCGTCCGTGGTCCACTCGTAGGGCAGCCCGACCCAATACACCGTTCCGTCCTGCTTCTGGCGCTTGATGAGCAGGCGCGTCTCGATCACTTTCTCCTCGGCGCCGTCGCGGAAGGCGAAGGTCTTGGCGATCACGGTGCCCGCCGGAAAAGCGAGCGTGGCGGTGAAGCAGTCGAAGATCGACAGGGTCGTGCAGTCGCCGTGGTCCTGGTAGCGCGCCTTCTGCGGCCGGCCGGCCGAAT
>JADGHB010000055.1 GCA_019689635.1 Nevskia sp.
CTGTAGCAACTCCGTCCGTCTCATCAGGCACCTCCTGCGTGCCTATGAAACCGGACAAACCTCGTGCTACAAGTCCGGACAGTTTATTTGCTCTCTACAGCAAGGGGCGCCGGCTGAAACAAGTGCTCAATTTCTGCGCTAAAATACAGGCGCAGTTTCATGGGCGCGGCCGCTTCCGGCGGCCGCGCTTGCTTTCTCCGGGCGCCAGCGATGGCTCTGTGAGAAAATGCGTTTGACCGCGCGCCCGTAGCTCAGTTGGGTGAGACTTCGCGCCGCGGCGATGACTTGATGTCATCGCCGGCGAAGTCGAACGACCGGCCATGGAGGGCCGGGCCGGGCTGCGGCGCCACGGATGGCTCTGTGTGAAAATATGCTTCACCGCGCGCCCGTAGCTCAGTTGGATAGAGTACCTGGCTACGAACTAGGGGGTCGGAGGTTCGAATCCTTCCGGGCGCGCCACTCTTAAATCTCGTCCCTCGCCGCTTCGGGTGGCAAGGTGTGCCGCCGACACCCGCTGAAGCGGCCTCGCGCGGCCGCCCGTTGCTCGGCAAGCTGGACGCAGGCCCTTGGCCGCGCTGCATCGAGGCAGACGTGGATGCCTTGCGCATCGGTACGTGCCGCGCTGACGCGGATCACATGGAGATCGATCCCTTTCGGAAGTCCGATCGGGCCAGCAGGGCATTGACCAGCACCGGTTTACCGGCGGCCGCGGCCCGACGCGCGGAGTCGAGCGTCGTCGCGATGTCCGCATCCGCTGCGAGCCGCAGGCCGTCGGCACCGAGGCCGGCCGCGGCGAGATGGTAGTCGCTGCGCCCCAGTTCGCAGCCGGCGTCGTCGCCCAGGACCACGACCTGCTCGCGGGCGATCTGGCTCCAGCAGCCGTCGTTGCCGACCACCGCGATCAGCGGCACGCCGTGCCGCACGAAGGTGTCGAACTCCATCAGGCTGTAGCCCAGCGCGCCGTCGCCGAACAGCGCCCACACCTCGGTCTGCGGCCGGCATAGCCTGGCGCCCAAGGCGAAACCGGCGCCGACGCCGAGCGTGCCGAACACGCCGGGGTCCAGCCAGCGCAGCGGTCCGCGCGGTCGCAGGAGGTAGGAGGCGGTAGCGACGAAATCGCCGCCGTCGGCGACCACGAGGCTGTCGTCCGGCAACGCCGCATCGATCTCCCGGCACAGACGCAAGGGATTGATCCCTTCGTCCGGGATTTCCCTCGCCTGCGTCTCGATCTCCGCTTCGCGCAGCAGCTCGCGCTCGCGCAGTTGCGCATGCCACGACGCCCAGCGCTTGCCGCCTGCGGCAGCGATTTCAGCGAGTGCGCGCAGGAAGTGTCCGGCGTCGCCCAGTGCTACGACCTGGGGGCGCCGGTTGAGGCGAAGGTCGCTCCGGCTGCGGTTGGCCGCGATCAGGCAGGCGCTTGCGCGGATATGCGCGCCGTAATCCAGGCGGAAGTCGCAGGGCACGCCGGCCAGGATCACCAGGTCCGCTTCGCGCAGGGCTTCGCGGCGCTTGTGACGCAGTTGCAGCGGGTGCTGCGCGCCGAGCAGGCCGCGCGCCATGCCGGAGAGGTAGGTCGGCAGTCCCAGGTGCTCGATCGCCTTGTGCAGCGCGCTGCTGCCGGCGACATCCAGCATCGCCTGGCTGCCGACCAGCAGCAGCGGCTTCCTGGCTCGCGCCAGACGTTCTGCCGCGGCAGCGACCGCGGAACGGTCGGGTTCCGGCACCAGCGGCGCTTCGACCGGAGCGGCGCCCGGTTCGACGCCGGCGAACTGCCGTCGCAAGTGCCGCCGCAGATACCAGGCCAGCAGCCGTTCGGGCAGGCCGGCACCCGGACGCGCCTGCGATTTCGCCGCGTACCACTGCCGCACCAGTCCCTCGTCATACAGCAGATCGACCGGGCATTCGACGAACACCGGACCCGGCGTGCCTTCGGCCGCCACCCGGAAGGCCTTGTGCAGCAGGGGCTCGAGGTCGCGCACGCGAGAGGCGCGCACCGCCCACTTGACGCTCGAACGCATCAGGGCGAGCTGATCGATGTCCTGCAGCGCACCGCGGCCGCGCAGCACGGTGGCGGTCGCGCCGCCGAGCAGCACGAGCGGCGACTGCGCCAGCCGTGCGTTGACCACCGCGGTCAGGGTGTTGGTCACGCCGGGGCCGGCGGTCACCGCCGCCACGCCGGGGACGCCGGTGAGCCGCGCCACCGCGTCCGCGGCGAAGACCGCGGTGGCCTCATGGCGCGTGTCCACCACGCGGATGCCCAGCCGCTTGCAGCCGACCAGGATGGGGGAGATGTGCCCGCCGCACAGCGTGAACAGGAAACGCACGCCGTGGGCCTGCAGCGTCTTGCCGATGATGTCGCCGCCGTTCATTCGCGACCCTCCCGGGTTTTCCAACCAGTAGCGCCAAATGGCGGCCGTGGCAATGACCTGGGTCAAAGTCGCGCTTGCGGCACATCGCTAGCATGCGCTCGAGACGAGATTCTGGCATGAGCGGAAAAACCGGCGCTAAGACGCACGACGTCATCGTGATCGGCGCGGGCCCGGCGGGCCTGAGCCTGGCGTTGTCGCTGGCGGCGCTGGATCTGCGCGTGGCGGTGATCGAGCGCCAGCCGCGCGAGGCGCTGGCGGCGCCGGCGGACGACGGGCGCGAGATCGCGCTGACCCACGGATCGATGCGCATCCTGCGCGCGCTCGGCGCGGCGCAGGGCTGGAGCGTATCCGAGATTTCGCCGATCCGTGCCGCCCGCGTGTACAACGGCCGCTCGGCGCGCTTTCTCGATTTCCACAGCCAGGCGGGCGACTCCGGCCCGCTGGGCTATCTGGTCGCCAATCACTGCATCCGCCGCGAGCTGTACCGTTGCGCCGCGAGTCGGGCGGGCATCGAACTGCTGTTCAACCGGCGCGTCCTGAGCTGCCGGGCGGAGCCACGACAAGTGGCCGTGGAAACCGATGCCGACGGCGCGCTGCGCGCGGCGCTCCTGGTCGCCGCCGACAGCCGCCACTCCGAGACGCGGCGTGCGATGGGCATCGGCGCCCTTGCGCACGACTTCGGCAAGACCATGCTGGTGACACGCGTCGCGCACTCCCGGCCGCACCAGGGCGTCGCGATGGAGTGGTTCGATTTCGGCCGCACTATCGCCACGCTGCCGCTGTGCGGTCGGCAGTCCTCGCTGATTCTCACTCTGCCGGGATTCGAAGCCGAAAGGCTGGCCGCCGCCGAACCCGCGGCGCTCGAAGCGCGGCTCAACCAGTGGCTGGACGGCCGGCTCGGCGAGCTGCATCTGACCTGCGGCGTGCACCGCTATCCGCTGGTGGCGGTGTACGCGCGGCGCTTCGTCGGTCCGCGCTTCGCCCTGGTCGGCGACGCCGCGGTCGGCATGCACCCGGTGACCGCGCACGGCTTCAACTTCGGCCTGTGCAGCCAGAAGCTGCTCGCCGAAACGCTGGCCGAAGAGCGACGCGCCGGAGGCGAGCTAGGCTCCGACGCTGCGCTGGCGCGCTACGAACGCGCGCACCTCCGCCGCACCTGGCCGCTGTACCAGGCGACCAACGCCATCGCCACGCTGTACGCCCTCGACGCGCCGCCGGCGCGCGCGCTGCGCAGCCTGATGCTCGGTCTGGGCGAGCGCGTCGCGCCGCTCAAGCGCGCCATCGTACGCGAGTTGCGCTCTTGAACTTTGCCGTCGGACTCAAAGCACCTTTCCCGGATTCATGATCCCGTTCGGGTCCAGCGCCTGCTTGAGGCTGCGCATCAGCGCCAGCCGCACCGGGTCGGCGTAGCGCGCCAGTTCGTCGCGCTTGAGCTGGCCGATGCCGTGCTCCGCCGAAAAACTGCCGCGGTAGCGCGCGACGAGATCGTGCACCGCGCGCCGCACTTGTTCTTCGCGCGCGAGCAGCGCTTGCGCGGACAGGCTCGCGGACGGGCTGAGATTGAAATGCAGGCTGCCGTCGCCGACGTGGCCGTAGGACACGATGCGCGCGCCGGGGCAGATCGCGAGCGCCACGGCCGTCGCTTCGCGCTCGAAGCGCGCCAGCGCGCCGACCGGCACCGAGACGTCGTGCTTGAGGCTGGCGCCTGCGCGGCGCTGCGCTTTCGGGATGCTCTCGCGCAATCGCCAGAAGGCTTCGCGCTGCGCCAGGCTCGCGGCCAGCGCGGCGTCCAGCACGCGCCCGGCTTCGAGGGCCTGCGCCAGCGTGCGCTCCAGCACCTGACGCAGCTCGGGATCGATGCGGGCCGACGCCAGCTCGATCAGCGCGTAGGCGGGGTAGGGACGATCGAACGGGTCGGCGGTTCCGGGCACGTGAATGAGCGCCAGCTCCACGGCGACGCGCGGCAGCAGCTCGAAGCTCGTCACCAGGTCGCCGCTCGCATCGCGCAGCCGCGCGAGCAGTTCGATCGCGGCCTCGGTGCCGGGCAGGGCGGCCAGCGCGGTTTCCACCGTGCGCGGCCGCGGAAACAGCTTGAGGCTGGCGGCAGTGATCACGCCCAGCGTGCCCTCCGCGCCGATGAAGACATCACGCAGGTCGTAGCCGGCGTTGTTTTTGCGCAATGGCGCGAGCAGGTCGAGCACGCGGCCGTCGGCGAGCACGACTTCCACGCCCAGCACCAGCTCGCGCATCACGCCGTAGCGCAGCACCGCGGTGCCGCCGGCATTGGTGGAGAGGTTGCCGCCGATCTGGCAGCTTCCGGCAGAACCCAGGTTGAGCGGGAACAGGCGATCGGCCGCTTCGGCCGCGGCGCGCACCTGCGCCAGCACGCAGCCGGCTTCCGCCACCATCGAGTAGTCCAGCGCGTCGAGCGCGCGGATGCGCTTCATGCGCGAAAGCGAGAGCACGAGCTGCGAGCCGTCGGCGGATGGCGTGGCGCCGCCGCAGTAGCCGGTGTTGCCGCCTTGCGGCACCACGCCAATGCGGTGCTCATTGCACAACGCGAGGATCGCGGCGACTTGCTCGGTCGAATCCGGGCGCAGCACCAGCGGCGTCGCGCCGCGATACAAACGGCGATGGTCGGCGAGGTAGGGTTCCATCTCGTCCGGCTGGTCGAGATAACCCGCCGGCCCGACGATGTCGCGCAGTTCCCGCAACACCGGCTCCGGAATCGTCATCGCGCCCTTCGTGGGTTATTCACGCTTGCGCCATGCAAGCCAGAAATCGGGCGCCCGGTCAAGGGTTGCGCCTTGATCCGGATCAAGGCCCGGAGAGTTTGCTCTGGTCACAGTGACGCCATGGAAACTACGCCCTACGAAATGCTCGGCGGCGAGACCGGCGTGCGGCGCCTGGCCGAGGCATTCTACGACGCCATGGTCGAACTGCCCGAAGCCGCCGATCTGCGCGCCCTCCACAATGAGGACTTGAGCGGTATCAAGCGCAAGCTGTTCGAGTACCTGTCCGGCTGGCTGGGCGGGCCGATGATCTACTTCGAGAAGTACGGCGGCGTGTGCATCCGCAGCGTGCACGCGCGTTTTCCGATCGGAGCGGCGGAGCGCGACCAGTGGCTGCTGTGCATGCGCGAGGCCATGCGCCGGGTGAATGCGCCGCCGCAGGTGGCAGCGCTGCTGGACCTGCCGTTCGCGCGCATGGCCGAAGCGATGCGCAACCGCGCTTGACGTGCACCGCGAGCGGCCGCGGCAGACGGGCATTTCAGGGCAGCCGAGGGAACGGTCGTGACCCGCAGGCCCTCGCCGCGCTCTCGGGCAACCTCGTGATGGATGCGGGTTAAGCGACCGCCGGGCTGCGCGCGCCGGCTCGTTGGCGGCGCTCCAGGCCCGGCTCGGCGAGTGCGGTGAGCCGCTGCGCGTCGAGAATCTGCACCGCTTTGTCCACGCAGCGCAGCAGGCCGTTTTGTTCGAACGCTCCGAACAGGCGGGAGACGGTTTCTTCCGCCAGACGCAAGTAGGCGCCGACATCGCGACGCGTCATCGGCAGCTTGAAAACGCCGTTGCGCGCTTCCAGCCGAGCGGCCATCTGCACAAGGAAGGCGGCGAGCCGCTGCTCGGCCGTCAGGTCGGCGGACAGCGCCAGCGCCATGGCGAGCTGGCGGCTGGTCTGCTCGGCGATGCGCAGGGAAATTTCCGGCTCGCGCCCCACGGCGGACTTCAGGCGTTCCACCGGCACCACGCACACCTGCGAGGCGACCACCGCGGTCGCCGTCGAAGCGGTCCGTGCGTTCCACAGCGCGTCCAGCCCGATCAGATCGCCCGGCAGATAGAAGCCGTGGATGCGCTCCTTGCCCTCGGCTCCGACCACCCAGGTCTTGAGGCAACCGCCGCGAACGCAATAGATCGACTGCAGCCGGGCGCCGGCGCGGAACAGGGGCGGCGAACCGGGCATCACCGCGACACGCGGCGCGAGCACTTCCAGCCACGCGGCGACCGAAGCCTCGGTTCCCTGCCGCGCCAGGCAGCTATGCACCGGACAGGTCCAGCAGCCGGTGCCGTTCCGGGAACCGGTATTGCTGCGTAAGGACAAGGCCATCGGCGCGCGCTCGGTAATGGTTCTGAAATAGTACCATCCGCGCCGTATTCAAAGCCTTCCGCTCGATACGCCCGGGGCTATTTCGTGAGCAGGGCTTCGATCTCGCTTTTCAGCTCGTCCTCAGCGAACGGCTTGTCCAGCACCGCCCGTGCCCCGGCACGCCGGGCACGTTCCGCGAGCGGCGAGCGGGTCTCGCCGGTGACGACGATGACGGGCGTTGCGACGTTCCGGGCCGCGAGCCGCTCCATCAGTTCGGCACCGCCCATGCCCGGCATGTTGAGGTCGAGCAGCAGGCAGTCGGCAGCGTGCGCCGCCTGCGCCGGGTCCTCGAGATATTCCTGCGCGGAGGCGTAGGCGCGGGCGCGCCAGCCGTAGGAACGCACCAGCAATTCCAGCGCGGTGCGTACCGCTTCGTCGTCGTCGATGATGTCGATCAATGTGCGGCTCATGAACCTTGCTTCGGGGAACGCTGTCCGTCCGGTTTTCCGACCGGCACCTATTGAATTCCGCGCGGCTTCGCGCTGCGTTGACCTGCGTCATAACGGTACGGGAATTGCGGCAAGTACGAGTGACGCGGGTCATGGTGCACTGCGCCCGCCCGGGTGGCCGTTGCCGTTGCGCGTCGGCAGCGGCAGCCACAGGTGGAAGGCCGCGCCCTGCGGGTGATTCGGTTCGGCCCAGAGGCGGCCGCCGTGGGCCTCGATGATGCGCCGGCAGATCGACAGGCCCTGGCCCAGGCCTTCCTTCTTGGTGGTGAAGAACGGCGCGAACAGTTCGTCCGGCGCCGTATCGCCGAAGCCCGGGCCGTTGTCCCGCACGGACAGGCGCACGCCGAGCGGCGTGTCCGAAAGTGCGGCGACCAGCTCCAGCTCCGGCGCTTCGACCTGCGCGCCGGTCATCGCCTCGATCGCGTTGCGCGCCAGGTTCACCAGCACCTGCTCGATCTGGATGGAATCGAGCAGCAGTGGCGGCAGGCCCTCGGTCCCGTTCACGCGCACCTTCACGGCGTGCGCCTTGATCTGGTGCTGGAGCATCGCCAGCGCCTCCTGCACGCGGGCGCCGAGGTCGCTGGGCTGGCGGTCGATCTCGCCCTTCTCGACGTAGCGCCGCAGGCGGCGGATGATCTCCGCAGCACGCTCGCCCTGGCGCGCGATCTGCTCCATCGACTGGCGCAGCAGTTCGAGGTCGGCGCTGCCGGCGCCGATCATGCGCAGGCAGGCGCGCGCATAACCGAGGATGGCGGTCAAGGGCTGATTGAGTTCATGGGCTAGCCCGGCTGCGAGATCGCCCATCGAATGCACGCGAGCGAGATGCGCCAGCTCGTCTTGACGCCTGCGCGCTTCCAGCTCGGCCTGCTTGCGGTCGCTGATGTCGCGGATGAAGCCGGTGAATACGCGCTTGCCCGGCGGGTTCACCTCGCCGACCGCCAGCTCGATCGGGAATACCGTGCCGTCCTTGCGCCGGCCTTCCACCTCGCGGCCGATGCCGATGATCTTCTTGCGCCGCGTGGTGCGGTAGTTGTGCAGGTAGCCGTCGTGCTCGGAGCGGTAGGGCTCGGGCATCAGCAGCGACACGTTGCGGTCGATCACCTCCGCCGCGCGATAGCCGAAGATGCGCTCGGCGGCGTGATTGAAACTCAGGATACGTCCGTCCCCGTCGATGGTGATGATCCCGTCCACGGCGGTGTCGAGCACCGCCTGATACAGTTCCAGGGCCTCGATCAGTTCGGCCTGGACATCCCTGTCGTCCTTCTCCATCGGCCATCCCCTTGTGCCGTCTCCCGCAGCGGCAAGCTGGCATTGTCCGATGATGCTATCCCCCCCCTCCGGATCAAGCCGGCGGCGGATTGGGCCGGAATTGACCCAGATCAATTCGCTCCGCACTGTTTCGGAGCATGGTGATGTCGAGAAAAACCAAAAGGAGGCGAAGCCATGCGTTTTGCATTGAACCGCGGTCGCAACGTGCACCCTCGCGCGTCCGGCAAAAAACCGATCCCGTACGCGCGGCCGGCCAGCGGCCACCCGCGGGTCGCCGAGGCAGATTTCGAGAGCGCGGGCCCGGACTCCCCCGCGCTCGATCCGCCAGAGCCGGTGATGGAGATCCGCATCGGCTCGGCCATGGGCATCCGCGTGCTCCGGCGCAACCCGCCCGCGATCCAGTGGCGGCGTCCGCGTAAGCAGCTCCAACCTGCCTGAGGCCTTTATGTCGAGCCTGACCGAGGCACAGCGCACCGAATTCGCCCGCCTGCTCAAGCGGCGCTACCGCGAGTTGTGGGCCGACGTCCAGCGCGAGCTAGGCGAAGCGCAGCCTTACGCGGAAC
Source organism: Nevskia sp. (assembly GCA_019689635.1). Classification (GTDB taxonomy): domain Bacteria; phylum Pseudomonadota; class Gammaproteobacteria; order Nevskiales; family Nevskiaceae; genus Nevskia. The sequence goes on from JADGHB010000055.1 coordinate 8,794, forward strand.
TGGCCGGCGAGGCTCACGACCTCGAGGACGAGGGCACCGCCGACGTGCTGGTCGATCTCAACCTCGCCGATATCCACCGCGACATCGCCGAGATGCGCGACGTCGATGCCGCCTTGCACCGCATCCTGGACCGCAGCTATGGCCTTTGCACCGACTGCGGCGGTGAGATTCCTTTGGCGCGCCTGCGCGCCTATCCCACCGCCAAGCGCTGCCAGCCCTGCCAGCGCCGCTACGAGCAAACCCATCTGCGCACGAGCGGGCCCACGCTCTAGCCCGCAGAGCCACCGGAGTCGGAGACACAGGCGATGCCCGGCATGCGCACCCGACTGCTGTTCACGCCCTACACGCTGGGGCAACTTTCGCTGCCCAACCGCGTGGTGATGGCGCCGATGACGCGCTCGCGCGAGCCCGGTCCGTCGTATGCGCCCACGGCGATGACGGCGGAGTACTACGCCCAGCGCGCCTCCGCCGGACTCATCGTCACCGGCGGCATCGCCATCTCCCCGCAGGCGCGCGGCTACTGCAACACGCCCGGCCTGTACACCGACGAGCAGGAACGGGCCTGGCGGCGCGTCACCGATGCCGTCCACCGCCGCGGCGGGCGCCTCGTCGCCCAGCTCTGGCACTGCGGCCGCGTGTCGCATGAAAGCGTGCATCCGGACGGCGCGCCGCCGGTGGGCGCGAGCGCGCTGCGCGCCGAGAGCAAGACGCTGGGCTGCGATGCGCAGACGGGGCAGGCCGTGGTGGTGCCCTGTTCGCCGCCGCGTGCGCTTTCGACCGAGGAGACGGCCCGGATCGCGCCGGAATTCGCCGCCGCCGCGGCGCGCGCGATCGCCGCCGGCTTCGACGGCGTGGAGATCCACGGCGCGGACGGCTATCTGCTGGACCAGTTCCGCTGTCCCTACCTCAATCACCGCCTGGATCATTACGGCGGCAGCCTGGAGAACCGCTGCCGCCTGCTGCTGGAGACCAGCGCCGCCGTCGCTGCCGCCATCGGAGCGCAGCGGGTGGGAGTGCGATTGTCGCCCCTGGGCATCGCCAACGACATGCGCCTCGATCCCGAGCCGGACACCACTTACCCCTACCTGGCGCGCGAGCTGGACCGCCAGGGCATCGGCTATCTGCACCTGAGCGATCAGGACTCCAGTTGGATTCATCGCGCACACGACCCCTTGCTGCAGCGCCTGCGCCATCTGTTTCCGCGCACGCTGATCCTGTGCGGGGGCTTCGATGAGGAGCGCGCCGAACGGGCACTGCACGCGCACACCGGGGATCTGATCGCCTTCGGCCGTCCCTTCGTCTCGAATCCCGACCTGGTCGAGCGGCTGCACGAGCGCCGGCCGCTGGCGCCCTACGATCCGCGCACGTTTTATCGCGACGGTGCGACGGGCTATGTCGACTATCCGGCCGCGACGGAAACGCCGCGCGTCGCGGGAGTCGCGCGCAGTTGAACGCGATCGCCGCCGCGAACGGCGCCCGCGCTCCGGGCGCGGCCCCCACGGCGCACGGGACCCGCGCGCCGGATGCGCAGGAGGTTGCGCTCGCCGACAAGCTCGCCTTTCTCGGCCGGGCCTCGTCCTATCCCGACTCGCCGGCGGGCGTTCTGGCGCGCGAAACGCACATGTCCTGGGTGTTCCTGGCCGGGCCCAAGGCGTACAAGCTCAAAAAACCGGTGCGCTACGACTATCTCGACTACCGCACCTTGGATCGGCGCCGCCAGATGTGCGAGCAGGAAGTGCTGCTCAACCGGCGGCTGGCCGCCGATGTCTACGAAGGCGTGGCGGCGCTGGTGCGTGGCCGCGACGGCGGACTGGCGCTGATTCCGGCCGGCAGGCCGCTGGATGGCGAGGCGGTCGAATGGCTGGTGCAGATGCGGCGCCTGCCGGACGAGTTGATGCTGGACCGCGCCATCGCGCGCAACACGGCGCGGCACGCCGACGCCGAGCGCGCGGCGGCGCATCTCGCGGCGTTCTTCATGAGCGCGCCGCGCTGCGCGCGGACCGTGCCGGAGCACAGCGCGGCGTTGCGCCGGGCGATTGCGCAGAGCGCCGCGGCGATCACGGCGCTCGGTGCGGCGCACGCGACCGCGGGCGGAATCACGCAGCGGGGTCGGCTGCCGCCGATCGAGCCGATCATGGAGCGCCAGTTCGTTTTTATCGATGCCCGACGTGCGCTGCTCGAACAGCGCGTGACCGCAGGCAGGATCGTCGAAGGGCACGGCGACCTGCGGCCGGAGCACGTCTTCCTGGGCGAGCCGCCGGCGGTGATCGACTGCATCGAGTTCGACCGCGAGCTGCGGCTGGTCGATCCCCTGGAGGAGCTGGCTTTTCTGCGCATGGAGTGCGCGCGCCTCGGCGGCGAACGCTGGGGCGAGCTGTTTCTCGAAACCTGGCTGCGCACCAGTGGCGACCTGGCGGCCGAACCGCTGCTGGCGTTTTACGTCAGCCTGCGCGCCTGCGTGCGCGCGCGCCTGGCGCTCGGCCACCTGGAGGGCCGGGCCGACACCGATCACTGGCTGGCCAAGGCGCAGGACTATCTGGAGATCGCCGGGCGCCACGCGGCGCGGCTGTGAGACGAAACCGAGGCTGGTTATTCCGGCAGTTCGGTCAGCTCGACGATGGAACCGCCCTCGTGCAGGCGCCGGACGCACTCGCCCAGCAGCGGGGCGAGGTCCAGCACGGTCAGCTTGGCGGCCGCGGGACTCCCCGCGAGCCGCAACGGCGGGACGGTGTTGCACACGACGAGCCGATCGAGCGCCGGGTCGCATAGCGTCTCGGCGGCGTTCGCCGCGAACAGGCCGTGCGTCGCCGCCGCGTAGACCGCGCGCGCGCCCTGCGCGCGGCAGGCGCGGGCGGTGCGCACCAGCGTCGCGCCGGAGGAGACGAGGTCGTCGATGACGATGACGCCGCGGCCGCGAACCTCGCCGTAGCAGCGCGCGCCGCTGAGCACGCCGCCGCTGCGGCGCTTTTCCATCAGGCCGCTGTCCAACGCGCGCCCGAGGCGCTGCGCCAGCGCGCGGCGGAAAGCCGCGGCGCGCTTGACGCCGCCTGCATCGGGGCTGACCACCACCCAGTCGCCTTGCGCGGCGAGTGCGGCGAAGTGATCCACGAACAGCGGGCGCGCTTCGAGATGCTCGGTGCGGCAGCGGAAGCTGTTCTGGTAAGCGGCCAGATTGTGCACGTCCACCGTCACCACGCAGTCGGAACCCACCGCCTCGAACAGCTCGGCGAGGTAGCGCGTGGTCACCGGGTCGCGCGGCTTGGTCTTGCGGTCCTTGCGCGCGTAGCACAGGTAGGGCGCCAGCACGGTCACGCGCGCGGCGCCGGCGTCCTTGAGCGCGCCGACGAAGAACAGCAGCCGGCACAGCTTGTCGTTGACGCTGGCGGACGGTTCGCCGTACAGCGACTGGACGACATAGACGTCGCGCCCACGCACGCTCTCCAGCGGCCGCGTCTTGTGCTCGCCGTCCTCGAACTCGCGCTCCTCCAGCGCGGCGAGCGGCAGGCCCGCGCGCGCCGCGACCCGTTCGCCGAGCGCCCGCGTCGCTCCGAGCGCGAACAGCAGGGGCGGCGTGTCCCAGTTCATGGAGTGCCTTCCTTCATCCCGTCCTCTGCGGATATGGCCACGTGACCATGATGGCGCTCAGCGCACGCCGCTTCGAGACCGGCTTTTCGTCCCGCTCGTCCATGACAGACAAGGATGGCAGACTGCGCGGCGACCGCCTTGACTCACGTCAATCGGTCCGCTCCGGCGCCGCCGTAGACTGTCCAGGTGTGGACGACGAACCGGGACGGCTGCTCAGGCGCGCATTCCTGCGCCGGGCGCTGCATGCCCTCATGAGTCCGGTCGGCCTGTCGTGCGCCTCGCAGGCGCAGCCGCAGCGGATGCAACGCAACGGGGGAGCCGGGGCGGCGACGCTGTTCCTGTGCGGCGACGTGATGACCGGACGCGGCATCGACCAGATCCTGCCGCATCCTTGCGACCCGGTGCTCTACGAACCTGATTTGCGCAGCGCGCTCGGCTACGTGGAGCTGGCGGAGAAGGCGCACGGTCCGATCCCGCGGCCCGCATCGTTTTCCTACGTCTGGGGCGCGGCGCTGGACGAATGGGAAAAGCGCCGGCCCGCGGCACGCATCGTCAATCTCGAAACCGCGGTCACCACCAGCGCCACGCCTTGGCCCAAGGGGATCAACTACCGGATGAACCCCGACAACCTGCCGTGCCTGCAGACGGCCGGCATCGACGCCTGTGTACCATCCAACAACCACGTGCTGGACTGGGGATTCGAAGGTTTGCGGGAAACGCTGGAGCGGCTCGCGCAGGCGGGCATCAGGACCGCCGGCGCGGGCCTGGACCTCGTCGCGGCGCGCGCACCGGCAGAACTGCCGCTGCCCGGCGGCGGGCGCGTCCTGCTGTTCGCCGCCGCCACGCCCGATAGCGGCGTGCCGGACGACTGGGCCGCCGGCGCGGCGCGCATGGGCGTGCATCGGTTGCGCGAGCTGTCGGCCGACGCGCTGCGCGGTATCGTCGAACGGGTGCACGCGCACAAACGCCCCGGCGATCTCGTGGTGTGCTCCATCCACTGGGGCGGCAACTGGGGTTACAAAATTCCCTCCACGCAGCGCGCGTTCGCGCACGGATTGATCGAGCAAGGCGGGGTGGATCTGGTGCACGGCCACTCCTCGCACCACTTCAAGGCCATCGAGGTGTGTCAGTAGGAATCCGAAAATCCCCACTTGTGGGAATTGAAAAATCCCCACCCCCTAACCAGGAGGTGGACGATGGACCAGCCGTTCGAGGTAGAGGA
>JADGHB010000056.1 GCA_019689635.1 Nevskia sp.
CGCTCAGTGTGTTGTGGGCTCGGAGTTTTTTATAAGAGACCGCAGCACCACGTCCTCGGGGTGTTCGCGCGCTGGCGGGCGCGCGGACGCGCGCGCGTCCGCGATTCCGGAGTCGCTCACCGCCAGTGGTTCCGTGGCCAATCGAGATCCCCGTTCGTACACGCCTCATCGGCTCCGGCGATGGCTCCTTCGCCGCCCGCGCAGCCCTCCGTTGGCCACGGCCCGATTATGTCACCGCTTCGCCTCCGCGGGTCGGCAGTGGTATTCAGCTTTCCATTTCCTCGTCGCGCGCGCGCAACGCCGGCAAGGCGCGCGCCAGGATGGCACGCACCTTACCCATGCCTTCCTCGATGGAGCGACCGATCTCGCTGTGGATGTCGCCGCTGCCGATGCCTGCGGCCCAGTTCACGCTCACCGCCAGGCAGGCGTAATCCAGCCCTAGCTCGCGCGCCAGCCCGGCCTCCGGCATGCCGGTCATGCCCACCATGTCGCAACCGTCGCGTTTGAGGCGGCGAATCTCCGCCGCGGATTCCAGGCGCGGACCCTGGGTCACGCCCAGCACGCCGCCTTCGGCGATGTCGATGCGCGCCGCCAGCGCTGCGTGCAGCAGCTCGCGCCGTACCCGCTCGCTGTAGGGCTCGGTGAATTCCACGTGGCGCAGTTCGCCGTCCACGCCGTCAGCGTAGGTGTGGGCGCGACCCCAGGTGTAATCGATCAGGTCGAGCGGCACCGCCAGCCCGCCAGGCGGCAGCCAGGGCGCGATGGCGCCGACCGCCGCGATGGCGACCACGGTTTTGACTCCCGCCTGCTTCAGTGCCCACAGATTGGCCCGGTAATTGATCACGTGCGGCGCAATGCGATGGCCTTCGCCGTGGCGCGCCAGGAACACCGCGTCGATGCCGTAGATGCGGCCCGCGAGCGGCGCCGCGGAGGCAGGACCATAAGGCGTTTCGGCGGATAGCGCTTTGCGCACCTCGAATCCCGGCCAGACATTCATCCCGGTGCCGCCGATCACCGCGACCGTGCTCATGCAGACTCCGTCTGAGAGGAAAATAATGAAGAACGCTGCTCGCCGTTGCGAGCGCATCAACGACCAGGGAATTTTAGGGTTTTTTGAACGCCGCGAGCTGCGCGTCGAAGCGTTCGCTCACCGTGGCTTGCGCGCCGTAGGCGTCCAGGCGGTCGGAAATCTTCATCAGCGCGGCCAGTCGGTCGGCGGGCCGAGGATGGGTGCGGTAGAGCAGCGCCAGCGCGCCGGTGCTGGGATCGATGCCGTCGAGCGTCTGCAACACCGCCGCCAACCCGTAGGGGTCGTAGCCCGCTCGTGCCGCGAGCTGTGCACCGAGCTGGTCGGCGGCGTACTCGTCGGACTTGTCGAGGCCGCGGCTGTACAGCGTCTTGACCTGTCCGGAGAGCGCGCCGATCAGTTGCGGGTCCAGATGCGCCCGTGCGCTGCTGCGCGCCACCGCTTCCGAAGACAGGTCGGCCATGAGTTGCGTTCCAGCCTCGCGGCGCAGGGCGTGGAGGTGGTGTTTGAGCACGACATGCGCGATTTCGTGACCGAGTGCGCCGGCCAGCTCCGCCTCGCTGTGCAGATGCATGAGCAGGCCGCGGGTGATCAGCACGTATCCGCCCGGGGCGGCGAAGGCGTTGATCGAATCGGTGTCGAGCACCGCGAAACGCCAGGGCAGATCCGGCCGTTCGCTTTGCAGGGCGACCCACAACCCGACCTTGTTGACGTAGGCCTCCAGCGCCGGGGCGCTGACGGGATGCGCCGCGCCGAGCAGCGTGGCGGCGGCGACCCGGCCGATTTCTTCCTCTTCCTGCAGATCGGGACCGATCACGGCGGTCTTGAGGTTCTTGAGTTCGCCCAAGGCGCGGTTGAGATCGAGATCGAATGCCTGGGCCCCGCAGATCACCACGGCGCCGAACGCGGCGGCCCATAGGGCGAAGCGCTTGACGGCCATCAGCGATCCTCCTTAGGGATGGCCGCCGCGTGCAGACCCGCATCGCCCGCGAAGGCGCGCGCCTGCTCGGCGGTCGCCGCGTAAGTCGCCAATCCATCGGCGGCGGCCAGGTCGGGCACGGCATTCTGCAGGTCGCCCTCGCCCAAGCCGCGCACGCCGGTGGTGGCCACGGTCTGGGTGGCGAACTGGCGGCCTCCTTCCAATACGCCCGGCGCAGATCCCGGCGCGTGCAATTGCAAGGCCGACATGCGCACCCAGCCGTTCTGGCTGCTCACGGTGACCTGCTCCCACCCGCCCTGACGCGCGCGGATTTCCACCGCCGCGCCGGGCTCGAGCGCCCGCAGTACCTCGGCGTCGGCATTGGGGGTGGCACGCAGTTGCGTTGCGGTATTGACGTATGCGGTCTGTGCGGCGACCGGCAACGGCCCGCACAGCAAGGCGATCAGCCATCTCTTCATGCTTGGCCCCCTAGCCGATCCGCGCCTCGTGGCTGGGTGCGGATTCTGGCGCGGATTCTGGCGCGGAACTGCGGAGCGGTTCAAACAAGCGCACCGGCTGTTCCCGCCCTTTGGCCCGGAACTCCCCGCGGTCCACGAAGACGAAGGCGGCTCCGCAAGCCGTGCGGGTCTGCTCCGAAACCAGGATGCGCGCCACGCCTTTGGTCAAGCCTTCGATGCGGCTGGCCAGATTGACCGTGTCTCCGATCGCCGTGTAGTCGAGCTTGTTCGGCGAACCGACGAAGCCCACCACCGCCGGGCCGCTGTGCACGCCGATGCCGATGTCGAAGGCCACGCCCTGCCGCGCGGCCTCGCGCGCGAATTCCGCGGCGACGCGCGCCATGTCCAGCGCCGCGGCCACCGCGTGCCGCGCCTGCTCGGCATCCTCACGCGGCGCGCCCCAGAACGCCATGATGGCATCGCCGATGAACTTGTCCACCGTCCCGCCGTGGCGGAACACCACTTCCACCTGGCGCGCGAAGTAGCGGTTGAGCAAGTCCACCACCGCCTCCGGGGGCCGAGTTTCCGAAAAGGAGGTAAAGCCGCGGATATCGGAGAACAACACGGTCAACATCCGGCTTTGTGCCGGCATCGCCAGCGGGTCCGCAGGGCTGGCGACCAGCGTTTCGACCACCCGCGGATTGACGAAGCGGCTGAATACCGCCACCGCATGCGCGCGCGCCCGGCGCTCGCGCAAGTACTGCGCGAGCGCCAGCCCGAGATAGGTCGCCGCCAGCGCGGCCAACGGCGGCAAGACGGGCAGCACCCAGTTCCAGGACAGCGCCGCGTACACCGCCGCCAGCCACAGCGGGACAAAACTCAAGGCGCCAGCGCCCAGCGGCAGCAAGCCCCAGGCTCGCCGGGCGCCGGCGAGCAAGAGCAGCGACACGATGCAGCCGGGCAAGACCTGGAGCCACCAGGGTGGCCGCCGTAGCGCATCGCCATGTTTGAGCGTTTCCAAGGCCGCGGCCAGGATTTCCGGCCCCGCCTGCTGCCCGGACAGCGGCGTGGCGTGCAAATCGTTGAGTCCGGCAGCCGTGGCGCCGACGACGAGGATCTTGCCGGAGAATTCGTCCGCAGGCCGTTGCGGGTGGCGGCGTTCGAGATCGAAAAACAAGTCGGAAAAGGAAACCGCGGGCCGCGCGCCCGCCGCGCCGCGCCAGTGAATCTCGATGGTATCGGCCTGGGGCAGCTTCCAGTTCAGCGCGCGCGCCACGCGCCCGGGCAGCGAGTCCACGCGCCAACCGCGATGCTCGAGATAAACGCGATAACGCCGTACCACGCCGTCGGGATCGGCCGTGACGTCGATCAGGCCGAGGCGACCGGTTTCCGCCAGCCCCGCGAGCGGCAGCAGCAGCGGCAAGCGCGCCTCGGGCTGCGCATCGGACGTGCGGATCACGCCCAGCCGCGCGCCATATTCCGCCAGCGGCACGCCCTGCCCCTCGGGCACGCCGGGCAAGGCGCTCATCGGCAGGAAGACGTTCGAGGCGGCGGCGGTTTGCTCGATGAAGTAAGCATCGTCCTGCTCGTGGCCGCGCTGCGGATCCGTGAACAGGAGATCGAAGACGATGGCCGCAGGTTTTTGCGCTTCGAGCTTTTCGATGAGCTCGCCGAAGACCGACCGCGGCCAGGGCCAGGCGCCGAATTCCGCGGAGAACGCCGCCAGGCTGCGCTCGTCGATGTCGAGCAGCACGATGTCCGGATCCGGCGCGCGCGTGGCGGCGTGGCGGCGCAGCAATCCATCCTGGATGCGCAAATCGGGCGTGGCCAGCAACACGAGCGTGACGAGATTCAGCAGCAACACCGCGCCCATGATGGGCCACGGGGAGCGTCCGATCCGCACCACGCTACTCGCGCACCGCGTAAATGGCCGGAAGCTGACGCCAGTAGTTTTTGTAATCCATGCCGCAGCCGAACACATAACGGTCGGGCAGCTCGAGCCCGACGAACTCGGCGTGCGCGCCGGGCGCCCGCCGCGCATGGCGCTTCTCCGCGAGCACCGCGATCCTGAGGCTGGCGGGAGAAAATTCCTCGAGCGCGCGGCGCACCGCCACCAGCGTGTGGCCTTCGTCGAGGATGTCGTCGATCACCAGCACGTGCCGGCCGGCGAGTTCGGTGTCGGGTTGGCGCTTCCACAGCAAGCCGCCGCCTACGGTGGCGCCGCGGTAGCGCGTGGCGTGCAGATAATCCAGCTCGAAAGGAAAACTCACGCGCTTCAAGATCTCCGCGGCCGGGATCAAACCGCCGATCATCACCGCCAGCACCAGCGGATTGCGCGGGGCGTATTCCGCCCCGATCTCGGCGGCGAGGCGGTCGTAGGCCGCGGCGACCGTGGCCTGGTCGGCGAGGCAGTCGGCCGCGCGCCGCACGGCGAGAGCGTCTTCGAGCGCGCTCACGCCGATGCCTCGCTGGAGATGGGGCGGCGATAGAGCCGCCGCAAGCGCTCGGCGGCGATGCGCCGCGGCTTCAGCGGCAGTTGCAGCAGGCGCACCAGTCCGGGGCGGTCGTTGCACACCGGCAACATGTCGCAGCCAGCCTCCAAGGCGAGTTGGGCACGCGCCTCCAGAGTACCGCAATCCTTGAGCGCGCCCATGCTCAGGTCGTCGCAGAACACCGCGCCGTTGTAGTGAAGCTGGTTACGCAAATAGCCGCGGATCCAGCGGCGCGACAGCGAGGCCGGGGTTTCGTCCAGGGCGGTGTAGCGCACGTGGGCCATCATCAGGGATTCGATGCCGTCCTCGATCAGCGCCCGGAACGGCGCCAGCTCGGTGAGTTCGAGTTCGGCGAAGCTGCGCCGGTCCACCGGCAGTTCGTGATGCGAGTCGGCCGCCACCGCGCCGTGGCCCGGGAAGTGTTTGCCGGTGGCGGCCAGGCCCGCGTCCGCGAGCCCGGCGCGGAAGGCACGGGCCAGCGCGATCACCGTCGCGGGGTCGGCGGCGAAGGCGCGATCGCCGATCACCTGACTGATCCCATGGTCGAGGTCCAGAACCGGGGCGAAGCACAGATCGATGCCGCAGGCGCCCAGTTCGCGGCCGATGGTGGCGCCGTGGGCGCGCGCCTCGGCGAGCGCGCGCGCCGGCGCCTCTAGGTAAAGCCGGCCCAGCGTGCCCATGGCGGGAATACGGGTGAACCCTACGCGAAAGCGCTGCACGCGTCCGCCTTCGTGATCCACCGCCAGCAGCAGGCGCGGCCGCTTGAGCTTCAGCAACTCCGCGCACAAGGCGCGCAGCTGGGCCGGATCGCTGTAATTGCGCGCGAACAGGATCACGCCGCCCACCAGCGGATGCGCCAGCACTTCGCGGTCTTCGGCGGTCAGTTCCGTTCCGCCAAGGTCGGCCATCAGGGGTCCGATGAGGTTCATGTCGGCGAATGGTGTCGGCGCTGCGCGTGGCGGGCAAAGCGGCGCGCAGTCTGCCACAAGCCGCGGCCGCGGAGTTTGAGCAAACGCACAGCGCGCCCCATGCGGGAGGCGTTCAGCGCCGCTCGGCCTCGCTCCAGTCGCGATACGGACGCCAGGCGAGCGCGTGGTTGTAATAGCGCGCCTCGTCGGTGACTTCGCGGCCCAGCCAGGCCGGCCGCGCGAAGACCTGGTCGGCGCGTTCGAGTTCGACTTCCGCCAGCACCAGGCCGGCGTTGGCGCCGGCGAATTCGTCGATTTCCCAGAGCAGTCCGCCGTATTCGAGGTAGTGGCGCGTCTTGAGGATCAAACCCTCGCACAGCGTATCGATCAGTTCCCGCGCTTCGGCGGCCGGGATCTCGTACTCGTATTCCGCACGGGTGGTGCCGACCACCGCGGCTTTGATGTTGAGTTTGCCCGCGGTTCCTTCGACGCGCACCCGCACCGAAGCGCGGCCGCCGGGCGGCACGAGGTAGCCGTGGCGCATGGCGACCGAATGCCGAACCTGCGCACGCCAGCGGTCGTCGGACACGAGAAACTTGCGTTCGATTTCGATGCCCATGCTCATCTGCGATTCAGGGACGCTCGAACAGCGCCATGGATTCGACGTGCGCGGTGTGCGGGAACATGTCCAGTACCCCGGCCCGGCGCAGCGCGTACCCGTGTTCCTGCACCAGGATGCCGGCATCGCGCGCCAGCGTGCCGGGATGGCAGGAGACGTAGACGATGCGTCGCGCGCCGCTGCGCGCCAGATACGGCAGCATCTCCCGCGCGCCGGAGCGCGGCGGATCCAGCAAAGCGAGATCGTAGCGCGCGCGCAGCCAGGGCGCGTCGTGGTCGGGCGCTGCGAGATCGGCCTGGACATAACGCACCGCGCAGCCGTTGCGCGCCAGATTTTCGCGTCCGCGCGCGACCAGTTCGGCATCGCCCTCGACCGCGGTGACGCGCGCCCCGCTGCGCGCCAGGGGCAGCGTGAAATGGCCCAGACCGGCGAAGAGTTCCAGCACTTCGTCGCCGGCCTGCGGTTCCAGCCACTGCAGCGCCTGTCTGACCAGGTCGCGGCCGATGGCGGCGTTGATCTGCACGAAATCCAGGGGGCCGAAGCGGAGCTTGCATGCGCCGCCGTCGGGCGCGTATTCCAGCGGCCGCGCCGCGCCCAGCGGCGTCAAGCTTTGCGGTCCGCCCGTCTGCAGATAGAGATCGTAATCGTGCGCGGCGGCGAAGCGCGCGAGGCGGGCGAGGTCCGCGTCGCTGGGCGGCGACAGCGCGCGCAACACCAAGGCCACATGATCGGCGCAGGCGATTTCCACTTGCGGGATGCGCCCGGCGATGGACAAGCCGGCGAGCGCCTCGGCCAGCGCGCTCAGGTTTTCCCCGATCCGCGCGTCCAGCACCGCGCAGGATTCGATCGCCGCGATGCGCGGTGCCTCGCGCTCGCGAAAGCCGACCCGCACTTTCGCTTCGCCCGCCAGCCGCTTGACTCCGAGGCGCGCGCGGCGGCGGTAGTGCCACACCGGCCCCGACAGCGGCGGCGCGATCTCTTCCGGCCTGACGCCGCCGACGCGCGCCAGGACCTCGAGCAAGCGCCGGTGCTTGAAGGCGAGCTGTGCGGAGGGCGCCAGATGCTGGAGCGCGCAGCCCCCGCAGACGCCGAAGTGCGGGCAGCGCGGGACGACGCGTTCGGCCGCGGCGCGCTCCACGGCGGTGACCACGCCCTCGTCGGCCGCTCGCCCGCGGCGCCGCAGGCGCAGCCGCACGCGCTCGCCGGGCAGCGCGCCGGTGACGAACACCACCTTGCCATCCGCCTGGCGTGCGACCCCACGACCGTCCTCGGCCAGGTCGATCACCTCGACGGCGATGTCCTCCTTGGGAGGCGCCCGACGGACTGCACCCGGCTGCATCTCACGGCGTCCACAAACGGCGAAACTCGGTCCAGTGGGGCGCGCCGCTGGCGGCCAGGAAGTTTCGCACCCGTTCCAGTTCCTGCGCGTAGTGGTCCGCGCTCAGCACGCCGCGCAGTTTCTGGAAACGCAGGTAGAGCAAGTAAGTGTTGAGCACGTCGGTCTCGCAATAGGCGCGGATCTCCTCGATGCGCCCCTCGCGCCAGGCTGCGGCGACCTGCCCACCCGCCATGCCCAGCTTGCCCGGCAGACCGCACAGCACGGCGAGTTCGTGCAGCGGCGCGTAAGCGCGCGCCTGGTACAGCGCCAGCACGTCCATCAGATCGGTGTGGCGGAACTGATAGCGGTTGAGATAGTTGTCCCACTTCGACTCGCGGTCGAAATGACCGATGTCCCAATAGCGGGGCGCGGCGATGCCATGGATCAGCGCGCGGTAATGCAGGACCGGCAGGTCGAAGCCGGAACCGTTCCAGGACACCAGCACCGGACGGTATTTCTCCACGCCGTCGAAGAAACGCTGCACCAGCTCGGCCTCCGGCGCGCGCGGCTCGCCCAGCGACCACACGCGGAAGCCACCGCCCTCGCGCAGCGCCACGGCGATGGCCACGATGCGGTGCAGGTGCGGAGGCTGGAAATCGCTGCCCTTCTCTTCCCGACGACGCTCGGCCATCGCCTGCGCGACGGCGGCGTCGTCCAGGCCGGCGTAATCGTGCAGGCGGCGCGCGCCGTCCACGTCCGGCACCGTCTCGATGTCGAACACCAGCACCGGTTCGCGCAGGCTCATCTCAATCCTCGCAGGCCATCGGCAGAGACACGCTGCGCAAGCCCAGCGCCTTCAGGCGTTCGAGCAAGGCGGGCAGGACGTCCAGCACCACGGGCCGGCCGTCGCGCGTGCGCGCGCTGCCGCCGTCGTGGAGCAATAGCACGTCGCCCGCGGCCAGTCCGCGGGTCAATCGCGCCAGGACGAGCGCTGGGTCGCCCGTCACGCTGTCGTAACCGCGCCGGGTCCAGCTCACCAGCCGCAGTCCCGCGCCGGCCAGGGCGGGCTCCAGCAGCGGATTGCGCAGGCCCATGGGCGCGCGGAAATAGCGCGGCGCGCGGCCCGTCAGCGCGGCAAGCCGCGTCTGCGCCCGCGCCAGCTCGCGCCCGTAGCGGGCCAGTCCATAGCAGGCGAAGAAGTTGGAATGGCGGTCGCTGTGGTTTTCCACGCTGTGCCCGCGGCGCGCCACCTCGCGCACCAGCTCGGGATGGCGTTGCGCCCGCTGCCCGGTGAAGAAGAAACTCGCCTTGGCCCCATGACGGTCCAGCAGGTCCAGCACCTGCGGGGTGACGACGGGGTCGGGGCCATCGTCGAAACTCAGCACCACTTCCCCGCGCTGCGTGGCGCGCTCGGGCAAGCGGCTCAGGTTGGGGCCGAGCAGGCGACTGCGCGGGATCAGGCCGGCCACCGCGAGCAGGCTCTGGTTTGCGGCGATCAGGGCCAGACTCCAAGGCCACGAGGGCGGGTAGGCCAGGACCGCCGCCGCGCACAGCCCGTGCAACGCGAACGAGGCGCGGATCACGAGCGACGGCCGCCAGCGGGCGGGGACTACGGCCATGACCGCCCGCTGGCCAGCATGCGGCGTTCGCGCCACGGCGCGCGCCGCGATCTCCTTGCGCGAAACGGGCGATGGCGTCGAGGCATTCATGGCGGATACACACCGGTGGACAGATAGCGGTCGCCGCGATCGCACACCACCGAAACGATGACCGCGTTCTCCTGCTCGCGGCACAGCTGCAGGGCCGCCCACAGCGCGCCGCCCGAGGATGGCCCGGCGAACACGCCTTCGACCTTGGCCAGTTCGCGCATGGTGTCCTCGGCCGCTCGCGCACTGACCTCGATGATGCGGTCCACGCGCGAGCGGTCGAAGATCTTGGGCAGATAGGCTGGCGGCCATTTGCGGATGCCGGGAATGGAAGACTCGCCGTCCGGCTGCACGCCCACGATCTGCACCGCCGGATTTTTTTCCTTGAAAAACTTCGAGCAGCCCATGATGGTGCCGGTGGTGCCCATGCTGGAAACGAAATGGGTGATGCGCCCGGCGGTGTCGCGCCAGATTTCCGGCGCCGTGCCTTCGTAATGCGCCCGGGGATTGTCGGGGTTGGCGAACTGGTCGAGCACCCGCCCCTCGCCCGCTCGTTGCATCTCGGCCGCCAGATCGCGCGCGTATTCCATCCCCTGCTGCTGGGTCACCAGCACGACTTCGGCGCCGAAGGCCTTCATCACCGCGCGGCGTTCCACGGACAGGTGCTCGGGCATGATCAGGCGCATGCGGAAGCCCATGATCGCCGCCGCCATGGCCAGCGCGATGCCGGTGTTGCCGGAGGTCGCCTCGATCAGCGTGTCGCCGGGCTTGATCTCGCCGCGCTCGGCGGCACGGCGGATCATGGAATACGCGGGACGGTCCTTGACCGAGCCGGCGGGATTGTTGCCTTCCAGCTTGAGCAACAGGACGTTGCGCCCGATGCCCGGCAGGCGCTGGATGCGCACCAGCGGCGTGTTGCCAATGGTGTCGGCGATGCGTTGAAAGTTCATCACGGAATTCTATCGCCCGGCGGCACGTTCCAGCACCACGAAGGCCAGGATGTAGCCGCCTTCGTCCGACAGCGACAGGTGTGCGGGCCCGATGCCGAGCTGCGCCAGCCGCCGCGCGAGCCGCGCGCCGAACACCAGACGCGGACGCTGGTCTTTGACGCGCAGCACGCCGACCTCGCGGTAACCGACGCCGACGAATCCCGTGCCCAGCGCCTTGACGAACGCCTCCTTGGCCGCGAAGGCGCGGGCGAGAAAACGGCCGGGATCGCGCTGGGGATCGAAGGCCGCACGCTCGTCCGGGTGCAGCAGCTTGTGGGCCGCCCGCAGGCCATGGCGCCGCCACAGCCGCTCGCCGCGCTCGATGCGCAGCAGGTCGGCCCCCACGCCATAGATCACGCCGGCACCGCCGCGCGCGCCTCGGCCATGGCCCGACGCATTTCCGCCACCGCCGCCGGCAGGCCCACGTACAGGGCGCGCGCCACGATGCTGTGGCCGATGTTGAGTTCCACGACTTCCGGCAGCGCCGCCACCGGCCCGACGTTGTCGAGATTGAGGCCGTGGCCGGCGTGCACTTCCAGACCCGCCGCGCGCGCCGCGCGGGCGAAGGCGGCGACCTCCGCCAGCCGTTCGCCCTGCGCGGCCGCGGTCAGCGCTTCGGCATAGCGGCCGGTGTTGATTTCCACCTGCGGCGCGCCGCAGGCCAGCGCCGCTTCGATCTGGCGGGGGTCGGGATCCACGAACAGCGCCACGGCCACGCCGGCGTCCGAAAGCCGCGCGCAGGCCTGCGCGATGGCGCGGCGGCCGGCGACCACGTCCAGTCCGCCCTCGGTGGTGCGTTCTTCGCGGCGCTCCGGCACCAGGCAGGCGTGCGGCGGCTTGAGGCGGCAAGCGATCGCCAGCATCTCCGGCGTCGCGGCCAGCTCCAGGTTCACCGGCACCGGGCTGCGCGGCAGCAGGCGCTCCAGGTCGTGGTCCTGGATGTGGCGGCGGTCTTCGCGCAGATGCAGCGTGATGCCGTCGGCGCCGGCGGCGGCGGCCAGCAGCGCCGCTTCGACCGGATCGGGATAGTCGGTGCCGCGCGCCTGGCGCAGCGTGCCGACGTGGTCGATGTTGACCCCCAGACGGATCGGGGCCGGAAGGCGGCAAGCGGGTGTAGCAGCGGGCGTGGTGGACAAGCGCAGGCCTCGTATTCGTCGCGGCGACGATTCTATCCGCCTTTCGCCTCGTTGCCGGATCCCCGACCCACGACGCCCGCACGCATCGCGCGCAGCAGCCTGGGCGTCTTGAGTTCGCGGCCGCCCAGCCGGTGCGCGAGCGCGGCGCGCAACACGATGCGCGCTTCGCGCAGGGCCTCGCGCGATTCCAGCCGCTCCTCGCGCAAGGCCACCAGGCTGGTGCCGGAACAGCCTCCGGCGGTGCCGGCCGGCACGGGGTCCAGGCCCCGCTCCGCGCTGTACCGGTAAGTGCGCGCGGGATCGACCGCGCCGAGCGGCAGCGCGTAGCCCAGCGCCGCCAGCAGGCGTTTCTCGAAGATGCGCAGGGCGGCCTCCGCGCGGTCGCCCGCGAGCTGCGCCAGCGCCGCCGCGTAATCGTGGTACAGGGCGGGATGTGGATCGTGACGCGGGACGAGTCCGAGCAACAGCTCGTTGAGATACCAGCCGTGAAAGATGCGCTCGCCGGAGATGGCGGCCGGCGGCGCGGCGGCTTCGGCGGCGCTCAGCGTTCCCAGCTCGCCGGTTTCGCTCCACGACAGCAACAAAGGCGTGAACGGCTGCAATATCGCCTGCGCACCGGCACGCGGTCCGCGGGCGCCGCGGGCGACGAGGCCCAGGCGGCCGTGAGCTTCGCTGAAGACCTCCAGCAGCAGACTGGTCTCGCGGTAAGGTCTGCGGGCCAGCACATAGGCCGGTTCGAGCTGTACGCGCATGGGGTGCGTCGGCGAACGCTCAGCGCCTGGCGATCGGCAGGCGGAAAAATACCGCCGCGCCGCTCGGGCCGTACTCATGACACATCGCGTCCGCCAGGCTCATTCCACGTAACCGAAACGCTGCAAGGCCGCCGGATCGTCGGTCCAGTTCTCTTTGACGCGCACCCACAGTTTGAGGAACACGCGCGCGCCGGTTAAGAACTCCAGTTCGCGGCGCGCGGCGGTGCCGACGCGCTTGAGCATCACGCCGTCCTCGCCGATGACGATTTTCTTCTGACCTTCGCGCTCGACCCAGATCACCGCCGAGGCGCGCAGCAGGGCACCTTCGCGCTCCAGGCTCTCGGTCTCCACGGTCAGGGCGTACGGCAGCTCCTGGGCCAGCGCCCGCACCAGTTTTTCCCGCACCACCTCGGCGACGGTGAACGCCAGACCGTGGCCGCAGTACTGATCCGGCGGGTACAAGGGCGGGCCCTCCGGCAGGCGCGCGAACACCTCGCGCACCAGCGCTTCCAGGTTGTTCCCGGTGCGCGCGGACAGCGGCACGACGAAGGCATATTCGCGCAGGGCCGTCAGCCGCTCGATGTCCGGCAGCAGGCGCGTCTTGTCCTCGAGCCGGTCCACCTTGTTGACCACCAGGCCCACCGGCGCGCGCACCGCGCGCAGGCGTTCGAGCACGGCCTCGTCTTCCTCGGTCCAGCGCCCGGCCTCGACGACGAACAGAATCAGATCGACGTCGCGCAGGCTGCCGAGCGCGGCCTCGTTGAGGTAGCGGTTGAGCGCGCGCGGTGCCCTGCGGTGCAACCCCGGCGTATCGACGAACACCGCCTGCCCTTCGGGGCGGTGCAGCACTCCCTGGATGCGGTGCCGCGTGGTCTGCGGCTTGGGCGCGACGATACTGACTTTCTTGCCGACCAGCGCGTTGACGAGCGAGGATTTCCCCACGTTGGGACGGCCGATCACCGCGATCATGCCGCTACGCATGGCGCCCGTCCCCGGCTTCGACCTGGTCGAGCATGGCCTGCGCCGCCTGCTGCTCGGCCTGGCGGCGGCTGCCGCCCTCGCCCTCGCTTTCCTGGCCGGTATCCGGCAGGCGACAGCGCACGCGGAAACGGCGTCGATGAGGCGGACCTGCCTCGTTCAGGACGGCGTATTCCGGCAGCGGCCGGCCGCGCGCCTGCAGCGTTTCCTGCAGC
>JADGHB010000021.1 GCA_019689635.1 Nevskia sp.
GTGCCGCAGCGGTGCTGCGGCACGCCTGTTTTTTTGAGTCGCTCCGATCGCGGCTCAGCGCCGCTTGAAACTGGCGTGGCCGCCGCCATGGGCCGTGGCCGCGGCTTGACCGCCGCCGTTGAACCCGCCGCCATGAAAGGCAATCGGCGGGACTGCGGGCGCTCGAAAGCCGTGGAACTGCGGCGGCGACGGATGGAATGGCGGCTCGGCCGGCGGGCGCTGCGGCGGGCGCATCTCCACCGGATGGAACACGGGGCGCGCGGCTTGCCGCCAGGCCGGCGCCGCGTAAGGCCGGGTCAGCGGGTCGTCCGGGGCGCGCGCCGCCACGCCGATTCCGGCGGAGGCGTGCCAGCCGCCGGCCGCGTAAGGTCGAGGTCCTGAGGGATCGTGCGGACCGCGGCCGCCGCTGTAAGGCGGCGTGGGCCGCGCCACATTGCCACCGCCGCCATAACCGCCTCCCGGATAACCGCCGTAATACGGCGAATACGGGTGATCAGCCACCGCCGGCGGGGGACAGTAGGGATGATAGTGGTCGTAGAAAAAAACGAAGCTGAAGAAAGGAATGATCGGCACCCAGGGCGCCAGGGCCACCACCGGATAGGGGTTGTACACGTACACCGGTCCCTCTTCGTAATAGACCGTAGCGCCTTCGTCGTCGTAGTCATAGGTCGGTCCTTCCTCGATCACGGTCGGCGGTAGTTCTTCCACGACGGTGGGCGCTTGCTCTTCGATCACGCCGCCTTCGGGCGCCGGCTCCACGGCCTGCGGTTGAGCTTGCGCCAGCGCAGCTCCGACACAATCGATCACTGCCGCCGTGCGGTCTTCGGCGGTGGGGGTCAAACCCACCAGCACCACCAACCGGCGGTCGAAGCTCTGACCGGAATCGCCCGTGGCGACGACATCCACGGTATTGCGCCCCGGATGCAGCCCGCGCTTGAGCGTCACCGTCGGCCAGTGCTCGTCGATGTCGCCCTGCGGCACGCCGTGCCCGTCCACGTAAAGGCTGAGCTGCTTGACCGGGAATGGCGGCTTGACGAACTGGAAATAGACGCTGGCCTGCGCGGCCGCGTCGTCACAGCTCAGACCTGCGGGCGGCTGGTTGAGGCTGGCCACCACCGTCTCGTCGCCGACCAGGTTGTCGTCGGCGCCGTGCGCCGGCCAAGCCAGTGCCAAGGCTAGAGAGGCGCCGATCCATCCAGCGGCAACTGAGTTTGCGTTCATAAAGCCTCCGGTGGCCGATGAGGCTTCGTCTAACAGAATGCAACTTTCTGCGCGCTGAACGCCTTAGTCGGCGATGCCGCGGCTTGCGCGTGGATCTGGTGCATCGCCGGGTTTCGCGCGAAGGTGCGGAAGTCCACCTCGCACCCAAGGAATACCAGCTCCTCGAGCAGTTCGTGATCCAGGCCGGCAAGGTGCTCCCCCACGGACAGCTGTTGCACGCCGGGCAGCCTGATGAAACGAAGCTCAGCCGTGCGGGCTCTCGCTCACCGCCGCAGTCTTGTCCTCCGCGGCGGACCGCGCCAGCTCGGCGGCGAGATCATCCGGCGGCACATAACCCGGCAGCTCGTCGCCGTTGGGCAGGATCAGCATCGGCGTGGCGTGGACGCCGAGGTCCAGGCCGAGCTGGTACTCGCGCGCCACCGGGTTGACGCATTTCTTCTCGGGAATGGTCTGGCCGCGCTTGGCCAGGGTCAGCGCGGCCTGACGGTCGGCCGCGCACCACACCGACTCGGCCTTGTAATAAGAGGGCGTGTTCAGGCCGGTGCGCGGGAAAAACACGTAGCGGATCTCGATGCCCTTGGCGTTGTACTGCGCGATCTGGCTGTGCAGCTTGCGGCAATAGGGACAATCGATGTCGGTGAACACCGCGACCACGTACTTGGTGGCGATCGGCGGCGTCGGCGCGAACACGATCATGTTGTCCTCGCCCAGCTCACGCAGCGCGGCCAGCCGGTCGGCGCGGCGGTGCTGCTCGGTGATCTGCTGGCCGGTTTCGAGATTGACCAGATCGCCGGCGATGAAAAACTTACCGTCGGCGGTGGCGTAGCCGAACTCGTGCCCTTTCTGCACTTCGTAGAGGCCCGGTGCCGCCGACGGACGGATGTCCGCCGGGGTCACGTGCAGCGCCTTGGCGATCTTGTCCTTGATGGCGTCGTCTCCAGCAGCGTCGGCCGCGAGCGCGGCAGCACTGCACGTCAGGGCAGCCCAAAGGACGAAAAGCTTGTTCATGGGAATTCCGTACCGTGCGGGGTATTCAGTATGACAAAAACCGCGCCCGGCGGTTCGCGCAATTGCGGGCTAGGCGCGCGGATGGTGCCGCGCGTGCAGCGCCTTGAGCCGCGCCCGGGCCACGTGGGTATAGATCTGGGTGGTGGACAGATCGGCATGGCCGAGCAGGCTTTGCACCGCGCGCAGATCGGCGCCGCGCTCCAGCAAGTGGGTGGCGAAGGCGTGGCGCAGGGTGTGCGGCGACAAGCACGCGTCGATGCCCGCGGCGCGCGCGTGGCGCTTGATCAGCGTCCAGAAGTTCTGCCGCGTCATCGCCGTCCCGCGCGCCGACAGGAACAGCGCGTCGCCGGAGTTCGGTTTGCGCAACTCCGGCCGGCCCAGTCGCAACCAGGCGCGCAGCGCCTCCAGCGCCGGCTCGCCCATCGGTACCAGGCGCTCGCGCCCGCCTTTGCCGATCAGGCGCACGAGGCCGCGCTCGAGATCCACTTCGTCGCGGCGCAGCTTGACCAGCTCCGACACGCGCAGCCCGCTGGCATACATCAGCTCCAACATGGCCCGGTCGCGCAAGGCCAGAGCCTCCTCGCCGGCGGGCGCGGCGAGCAGGCGCTCCACTTCGGCAACCGACAAGGTCTTGGGCAGCGTGCGCGGCAGCCGCGGCAGCGTGAGCAGCGCCGCCGGATCGTCGGGGCGCAGGCGCTCGCGTACCAGCCAGGCGTAGTAACGCCGGCACACGGTGACCAGGCGCGCCTGGGTGCGCGCGGAAAAGGCGCCCCGCCCGGAACCCTGCCGGCCGTGCCCCAGCCGGTGCGCCAGGTAGTCCTTGAGATCGGAAGTCGTGGCGGTATCGAGCGTACGACCGTGCGCGCGCAGGAAGCGGGCCAGCAGTCGCAGATCCGAGCGGTAACTGGACAGCGTGTTGCGCGCCAGCCCCTGCTCGAGCCACAGCATGTCGCAGAAGCGCTCGATCGCTTTTGCGTCCGCATCGGCATCCGCTGCGGTGACGGACAAGGCAGGCGGCTTCATGCCTCTATAATACGGTCGTCCGCCGGCACCCCATGCTCGCCCGAATCCTCGCCACGCTTTACGGCTGTTATGCCGCGGCCGCCTTCGTGGTCGTGGTGTTCGTGCTGTTCTGCCCGGTACTGATCGTGGCGCCGACGCTGCGCTGGCGCCGAGCGATCGGCCGCGCCTGCGTGCGCGCCTGGTTGTACGCGAGCTTCATTCCCTTCCGCGTGCGCGGCCGCGAGCACCTGCCGCAAGGGCCCTGCGTGGCGGTGTGCAATCACGCGAGCTATCTCGACGGAATCTTGCTGACCGCGGCACTCCCGGCGCGCTTTACTTTCCTGGTTCAACATGGCGCCGCGGACTGGCCCTACATCGGTCTCATCGTGCGACGCATGGGAGTGCACTTCGTCAACCGCGAGGCGCCACGCGCCGCGGCGCAGGCCACGCGCGGCCTGATCGAGCGGCTCCACGCCGGGGAATCGCTCGCCATCTTTCCGGAAGGCACCTTCCGCGCCGCGCCCGTGCTATTGCCGTTCCGCAGCGGCGCCTTCCTGGTCGCCGCGCGCGCCGGCGTGCCGGTGGTGCCAGTGGTGCTGCGCGGCACGCGCAAGCTGTTCGGCGAGGGCCAACGGCTGTTCCGCCACAGCCGCGTGGACATCGAAATCCTCCCGCCCTTGAATCCCGAGGGCGCCCACCGCGAGGCCGCGGAACGCCTGCGCGCCGCCGCACGCAACGCCATCCTCGCGCGCTGCGGCGAGGCCGACGGCGCCATCGTCGCGGCGTGAAAACCATGACCCATTCCACGACCGCCGAGCGAGCCGCGCGTCCGCCCTCTCCGCGCGAGCGTTATTCGGCGGATCTCGCACGCGCTGGCTTCGTGGCCGATGCGGCGCAGGCGCGCGCCGTGGAGGCCCTGCAAGCCTTGTACGAAACCCTCCTGGCCACTCCGCCGCAGCGCCGGCTGGGCCGTCTGCGCCTGCCGTGGCCGAGCGTGCGCGGTCTTTATCTGTGGGGCGGCGTCGGTCGCGGTAAAACCTATCTGATGGATACGTTTTACGAAGCGCTGCCGTTTTCGCGCAAACGCCGCGCGCACTTTCACCGCTTCATGCTCGAGGTCCACGCGCGCCGCAACCGCCACGCCGGCGACCGCGACCCGCTGCGGCTCGTCGCCGAAGAATTCGCGCAGGATGCCCGAGTGCTGTGCTTGGACGAGCTACAGGTCTGCGACATCGCCGACGCCATGATCCTCGGCCGGCTGTTCGAAGCGCTGTTCGAGCGCGGCGTGACTCTGGTGGCGACCAGCAATCAGGCTCCGGACCAGCTCTATCAGGACGGCCTGCAGCGCGAACGTTTCCTGCCCGCGATCGAGCGCCTCAAACGGCACTGCGCGGTGCTCAACGTGGACGGCGGCACCGATTACCGCTTCCGCGCGCTGCGCGAGGCGGCGCTGTATCTGCAGCCCTGCGACGCGCACACCATGGCCGCGCTCGGCGAGCGCTTCGCCGCCTTGACCCCGCACGGCCGCCGCGCGCAGACCACGCTCACGATCAACGACCGCGAGATCGCGGCGCGCGGGGCGGCCGAAGGCGTGGCGTGGTTCGACTTCCACGAGCTGTGCGACGGTCCGCGCAGCGTGGCCGACTACGTCGAACTGGCGCGCCAATACCACACCGTGATCCTCAGCTACCTGCCGATCCTCACCAGCGAAGACGACAATGCCGCGCGCCGTTTCATCAACCTGGTGGACGAGTTCTATGATCGCGGCGTGAAGCTGCTGATCGGCGCTGAGGCGCCGCTCGCCGGACTGTACGTGGGCCACAAGCTGAAATTCGAATTCGAGCGAACGGTTTCGCGCTTGATCGAAATGCAGTCGCCGACCTATCTGGAAAAACCGCACATGCCGTGACGCCGCGGGGGCGGCGTTCCTAAAGCAAGCGCAGCTTGCGAATCTCGCGCACCGCCACCGCCAGCGTGGCGAACTCCCGGGTATTGGCGGTCTGCAGTTCGGCCAGCCGCGCCAGGCCCAGCTTGACGCGACGTTCGTTGGCGGCGCTCCAGCGCTCCAGGCGCTCCGCCGGGCTCGCGCCCGCCGTCTGCAGGATGCGGCCGGCGAGCTGGCGGTGGATGAGATAGGCGTCGTCGCGCAGATTGACGCGAGCCAGCGCCTGCCATTTTCCGGAGGTGGGCAGTTCGTTGATCGCCGCGTACAGCCACAACATGTGGAAGCGTTCGCCGGCGAGATAATAGACGCCGGCCGCCTCGGTCACGGAGACGTTGGCGTTTTCTGCGAGTTCGGCGATGTCCAGCGCTCCGCCCAGCGCGCGGGTGTTGGCCAGCCGCAGGGCGAGCGCCTCCGGCACGCCCTCCTTGCGCAGTTGGGCCATGGTGCGTTCCCAGTCCTCGCGATAGCTCGGCGGCAACACCTCCGGCAAAAGCTTTTCCACCGCCGCGACCGGCGCGGTGAACCGCTCCACCGCCTCCTGCACCGGCCGTTGCGCGTACCTGGAACGCGTGAACCAGCCGGTGGCGTGCTTGAGCAGCCCGATGGCGTAGTTCATCAAGCGGTACTGCACGGCCGCGGGCAGCTGGTTGTCCAGCGCCTCGATCGCCAGCCAGTAGTCGTCGCCGCCGTAGATCTGGTGGGCGGTGGCATAGGCCTTGAGCACCTCGGCACGGGTGAGGCCGTGGTCCTCGGCCCACAGTTGCGCGAAGCCCGCCCCCATGCGGTTGACGATGGCGTTGGACAGGATGGTGGCCACGATCTCGCGCCGCAGGCGGTGGCCGATCAGTTCCGCGCGATAGCGCTCGACCAGCCGCGGCGGAAAGTACGCCAGCAGGTCGCGCACGAAGAACGGATCGTCCGGCACGTCCGAGGCAAGCACCGCCTGGTAGAGCGAGATCTTGCTGTAGGCGATGAGCACCGCGAGCTCGGGCCGCGTCAGGCCCAACCCGCGAGTGCGGCGCTCCTTGAGCACGTCCTCGTCGGGCAGGGCTTCGAGCGCGCGGTCGAGCAGGCCCTCGCGCTCCAGCAGGCGCATCAACTCCGTGTGATCGTCGAGCCGCGCCGCGGCGTTTTGCATCAGCAAGCTGATCGCGGCGGACTGCACGTAGTTGTCGCGCAACACCGCGCGCGCGACGTCGTCCGTCAGCTCCGCCAGCAGCGGATCGCGCTGCGCGCGCGTCAGCCGGCCGGCGCGCATCAGCTCGTTGAGCGGGATCTTGATGTTCACCTCGCGGTCGGAGGTGTGCACGCCGCCGGCGTTGTCGATGGCGTCGGTGTTGAGTCTGCCGCCGGCGCCGCCGCAGCCGTGCAGCGCGTACTCGATGCGCCCGGCCTGGGTAAAGCCGAGATTGCCGCCCTCGCCCACCACCTTGCAGCGCAACTCGCGGCCGTTGACGCGCACCCCGTCGTTGCCGCGGTCGCCCACGTCCAGATGGCTTTGCGCGGACGCTTTCACGTAAGTGCCGATGCCGCCGTTCCACAGCAGATCCACCGGCGCGCGCAGGATGGCGCGGATCAGCTCGTTGGGTGTCAACGCTTCGGCGGTCACGTCGAGCACGCGGCGCACCGGCTCGGAAAGCCGGATCAGCTTGGCGCTGCGCGGATACACGCCGCCACCCTGGGAGATCAGACGGACGTCGTAGTCCGCCCAGGACGAGCGCGGCAGGTGGAACAAGCGCTCGCGCTCGCGGAAGGAAGTCTCGGGATCGGGGTCGGGATCGAGAAAGATGTGACGATGGTCGAAGGCGGCGACAAGCTTGAGCTTGCGCGACAGCAGCATGCCGTTGCCGAACACGTCGCCCGACATGTCGCCGATGCCCACGGCGGTGAATTCCTGCTCCTGGATGTTTTTCCCCAGTTCGCGGAAATGGCGCTTGACGCTCTCCCAGGCGCCGCGCGCGGTGATGCCCATCTTCTTGTGGTCGTAGCCGGCCGAACCGCCGGAGGCGAAAGCGTCCCCGAGCCAGAACTGGTACTCGGCGGCGATGGCGTTGGCGATGTCGGAGAACGACGCGGTGCCCTTGTCCGCCGCGACCACCAGATACGGATCGTCGTCGTCGTAGCGCACCGTCTGCGGCGGCGGCACGACGGCATCGCCGGCGCGGTTGTCGGTGAGATCGAGCAGGCCGCGCAGGAAGGTCTGGTAGCAGGCCACGCCCGCCGCCTGCCAGGCCTGGCGGTCGGCCGGGTTCACCGCCTTCTTCACCACGAAGCCGCCCTTGGCGCCCACCGGCACGATCACCGTGTTCTTGACCATCTGCGCCTTCATCAGCCCCAGCACCTCGGTGCGGAAGTCTTGACGGCGATCGCTCCAGCGGATGCCGCCGCGCGCGACCTTGCCGCCGCGCAGGTGCACGCCTTCGACGTCCGGCGCATACACCCAGATTTCATATTTGGGCCGCGGCAGAGGCAGCTCCGGCACCTGCGCGGGATCCAGCTTGAAGCTGATGTGCGCCTTGGACGCTCCTCCCGCCGTGGTCTGAAAGTAATTGGTGCGCAGGCTGGCGCGCACCAGGGACAGGAAGGCGCGCAGTACGCGGTCGCCGTCCAGCGTGACGACCTGATCGAGCGCATGATCCAGCGCTTGACCCAGCTTCAGGCCTTCGTCGCGCCGGACACCCTCGTCCAGCCGGGGATCGAAGCGCAGCTCGAATGCACGCACCAGCAGGCGCGCCACTTCGGCGTGTTCGGCCAGCAAGGTCTCCATGTACGTCTGGCTGTAAGGCAGCCCGGTCTGGATCAGGTATTTGCACATGGCGCGCAACAGCGCCACCTGGCGCGCCGTGAGCCCGGCGCCGAGCACCAGGCGATTCAAGCCGTCGTTCTCGCACTCGCCGCGCCACAAGGCGAGCCAGGCCGACTCGAAATACTCGGGCTGGCGCTGTGCCGGCAGCGGACTGCCCGGGTGCTCGACTTCGAACTCTTGCACCCACAGCGCGGGCTCGCCGTCGCTGGCTTTCGGATGGACCTCGGCCGGCTCCTGGCGAATGACCTTGAAGCCGAAGTTCTCCAGCGTGGGCAGCACGTCGGACAGGCTGGCCGGCTCGCCACGCGCGTAGAACTTCAACCGCCGGGCGCGCGCGGCGCCATCGGCCCCCTCGATCAGCAAGCGCGGCAGCAAGGGCTGCTCACCCGTGAGTCGGGCGAGCAGGCGCACGTCCTGCGCCGCTTCCTCCGGCGGCACCGCCTCCTGGTAGGACAGCGGAAAAGCGTCGGCGAAGCGCGCCGCGAGCGCCGCGCCGCCGTCGGCCGTGAGTCGCTCGCGCAATTCGTCGCGCCAACTGCGCGTGGCGGCGACGAGCCGCTTCTCGACTTCCTCGACGCCGTAAGGGATCGTGGTGCCGGGCGGCGTGCGCACGATGTAGTGCACGCGCGTCAGTCCGCTGCGTTGAAACTCCACCTCGCGGTCGTAGGAGAATCCGCCGCACAGTTCGAGCAAAACGGCGCCGATCTTGTCGCGCAGCTCGCGCGAGTAGCGCTCGCGCGGCAGATAGACCAGGCAGGAATAAAAGCGTCCGTAGCGGTCGCGGCGCATGAACAGGCGCAGACCGTGACGGTCGCGCAGCGCGCGGATGCCCATGCACAACTGGTACAGCTCCTCCTCGCCGGACTGGAACAGCTCGTCGCGCGGCAGGCCGTGGAGGATGTCGCGCAGATTCTTGCCGGAATGGCTGTGCTCGGGCAGGCGCGAGCGGCGCAGCACGTACTCCACCTTGCGGCGGATCAGAGGAATATTGCGTGGCCGGTCGAGGTACACCTCGCTGGAAAACAGACCGACGAAGCGCACCGTGCCGGCCAGCCGGCCTGCGGCGTCGTAGCGCTTGACCGAAACCACATCCATCAGCTCGCCGCGGTGGATGGTCGAACGCAGGTTGGCCTTGGTCACCACCACCAGCCGCGGCGAATCGGCGTATTTGTCCAGCTCGGCCGGCGGCGCGATCAGGTCCTGCTCCAGCCAGCGGCTGCCGGCGCGCAGCAAGCCCAGGCCCGTCTCGGCCAGAGTGTGGAACCGCACGCGGCCGTCGGCCTCGGTTTGCGCGCGGCTTTCGATGTAGCCCAGGAAAGTGAAGTGGTGCTGGTCGAGATAGACTAGAAACTCGCGCGCCTCGGCGAACTCCTCGGCGTCGCCGCCCGGCGGCACGAGCTTGAGCTCTTCCGCCAGCGCGCGCAGGCGCACCAAGGTGGGAGCGTAGTCGGCGACCACGCGTTGCAGGTCGGCGAGCACTTCGCGCACGTGCTGCTCCAAGCCGGCGTACGCGGCCTCATCGGCCAGCGGCTCGAACTCCAGATGAATCCAGGACTCCGTCGTGCCGCGATCGTCGCCGCTGCCGACCGCTTCGATCGCGCCGCTGTCCGCGCGGCGCAGGCGCAACACGGGGTGCACGCTCCAGTCGATGGAGGCGCCGGCGCCGCGGATCGCCAGCGTCAGCGAATCGACCAGGAAGGGCTGGTCCTCGACGCAGGTTTCCAGTACGGCCAGCGGCGGCCCTTCGGCGTCGGGCCGCAGCAGGCGCACCAAGGCTTCGCCCGGCGCGCGGCGGTGAGCGAAACGCCAGTGGCCGGCGGCGACGCGCAGCAAAGCCTCCGGCGCGCGCTGCTTGAGCGTGTCGAACGAGGACATCTCGTAATAGCGCCGCAGGAAATCTCGAAAGTGCGGCTGCGCGAGCTCCCCGCCCGCAGCTTTGGCGAGCGCATCGAGCCGTGCGAGCCAGGCCTCCTGCTCGGTTGGCGCACCGCTTTGCGAACTGGACTCCACCGTCTCCTCCCGACGGCCGCGGCCGATGTCATTGGCCGTCGTTATCTTCCAGCAACTGCAGCAGGGTCTCCAGCGCGCTGGCCGCCGCGCGACGGCGCACCGCGTCGCGGCCGCCGCCGAACTGGTAGCGGCTGGCGAAGGGCGCGAGCCGGGCGCCGCTCCAGGCCAGCCACACCGTGCCCACCGGTTTGCCGGGGCTGCCGCCGCCGGGGCCGGCGATGCCGGTGACCGCCAGGGCCCAGTGCACGGGCGCGGCGGCGGCCAGACCCCGGGCCATCGCCAGCGCGGTCTCGGCGCTGACCGCGCCGGCGCGGGCGAGCGTTTCCGCCGGCACCGCCAACAGCTCCTGCTTGGCGCGGTTGGAGTAAGTCACCAGGCCGCGCTCGAACCAGTCCGAACTGCCCGGAATGTCGGTGAGCAGCTTGGCGAGCAAGCCGCCGGTACAGGACTCCGCCGTGGCCAGCCATTCGCCGCGCTCGGCCAGGCGCTCGCCGAGGGTGCGCGCCAATGCCTGGAGAGTCTTGTCCGTGGGGATGGCGGCCACAGGGATCAAGCTTTGAAAATCGCTTCCGCCATGCGGTCGGCGACCTCCCCGGTCGGCCGGCGCTCGCGGCGCGCCCGCTCGAAGATCTCGGTCAGCGTCGCCCCGATGCGCTGCAGATGCGCCTCCACCTTGGCGCGATCGTAGTCCGGGCCCTCGTAGTAGATGTCGATGATGCCGCCGGCGTTGATGACGTAGTCCGGAGCGTACAGGATGCCGCGGGCCATGAGCAGGCCGTCGTGCTCCGGCCGCAGCAACTGGTTGTTGGCGGCGCCGGCCACCACACGCGCCTTGAGCCGCGGAATGCTGCGCTCGTCGAGCACCGCACCCAGCGCGCAAGGCGAAAACACGTCCACGTCCTGAGCGACGATCTCGTCCATGTCCACGGCCGTCGCGCCGAACTCCCGCACGCAGCGTTCCACCGCCGGGGGGTGGAGATCGCTGACCCATAGCCGTGCCCCGGCCTCGTATAAATGCCGTGCCAGACGATAACCCACATTGCCCACGCCCTGGATCGCCACGCGCAAACCCTTGAGGTCTTCGCGGCCGTAGGCGAAACGCACCGCGGCGCGCAGGCCGACGAACACGCCCAGCGCCGTGGCCGGACTGGGATCGCCGCTGCGACCGGCGGCGAGCGCTTTTTTGTCGGCCAGCCCGCCGACATGGGCAGTCTCGCGCGCCATCACCCGCATGTCGGCCACATTGGTCCCCGAATCTTCGGCGACGACGTAGACGCCGCCGAACGAATCGACGAAGCGCCCCATGGCTCGCAGCAGCGCCTCGCTCTTGTCCCGGCGTGGATCGCCGATGATCACGCTCTTGCCACCGCCCTGCGGCAATCCCGCCAGCGCGGCCTTGTAGGTCATGCCGCGCGACAGGCGCAGCACGTCGGTCAGCGCCTCGTCGTCGCTGCCGTAGGGCCACATGCGGCAGCCGCCCAGCGCGCGGCCCAGGCGGGTGTTATGCACCGCGATGATCGCCTTGAGCCCGCTTGCGGCGTCATGGCGAAACGCCACGCGTTCGTGCTGGTCGAACTCCGGATGAGAAAAAACGGACATACCGAGAAAGGGGCGTGGAAGGCGAGCCGTGGAATTCCGGCGTTTCGTCGTATTGTAGCGGTGTTCAGCCGCAGTTCAGGTCCGCAGGTGGAGATTTTCGTCATGCTGCAAAAGCGTTTCGCCATCCTGATCTGCGCACTGGCGCTGGCCGCCTGCGCCTCGCCGGAAACCCGGATTCGCGACAATCCGGATCTTTACGCCAAGCTCACGCCGGAGCAGCAGGCCCTGGTCAAAAAAGGGCAGATCGCCCTGGGCATGAGTCAGGACGCGGTGATGCTGGCGCTGGGCAAGCCCAACCGGATCACCGAACGCACCGACGCCGAGGGCACCCAGCGCGTGTGGCATTACACCGAATACGTCGATTACGGCTACGGCCCGGCCTATTATCCGGTGTTCTACGATCCGTTCTTCTATCCGCCCTTCGGGCCGTTCTATCCCGCCTACGCCTATCCGGTGCAGCAGGAACGCGACCGCATGCGCGTGGTGTTCAAAGACAACAAGGTCATCGCCATCGAGCGCGAAATGGGTTATTGATCGCCGCTCACACGCGCGGCGATTTCGGCGAAAATTCCAGTTCTTTCCCGCACTGGAATTTCGAAAATGCCGCAAGACCCGGTGGTTCTCGTTTCCGTTGCCCGCACGCCGATCGGCGGCATGCTGGGCGTGTTCTCCTCTTTGTCGGCGCCGCAGCTCGGCGCGTGCGCGATCAAAGCCGCAATCGAGCGCGCGGGGATCAGCCCCGCGGACGTCGACGAAGTGATTTTCGGCAACGTGCTCTCGGCAGGCCTGGGTCAGGCGCCGGCGCGTCAGGCCGCGCTGGGCGCGGGGCTGCCGCAGAGCGTGCCCTGCACCACGGTCAACAAGATGTGCGGCTCGGGCCTCAAGGCCGTGATGCTGGCCCACGATCTGTTGCTCGCCGAGACCCAGCGCGTGATGCTGGCCGGCGGCATGGAGAGCATGACCAACGCGCCCTACCTGCTGCCCAAGGCGCGCGGGGGCTATCGCTACGGCCACGCCGAGCTCTACGACCACATGGCGCTGGACGGTCTCGAGGATGCGTACGAAAAGCGTACGCCGATGGGCGTGTACGCCGAGCGCACCGCCAGCCGCTACGGCTTTTCCCGAGCGCAACAGGACGAGTTCGCCAGCGCCTCGCTGGAGCGCGCGCAACGGGCAAGCGCCGAGGGCCGTTTCGCTTTCGAGATGGTCCCCGTGGAGGTGCCGGGCAAAAGCGGCGTCCTGCGCGTCGAGACCGACGAGCAGCCCGCCAAGGGGCGCGTGGACAAGATTCCGCAACTCAAGCCAGCTTTCGTCAAGGACGGCACCGTCACCGCCGCGAGTTCCGCCTCGATCTCCGACGGCGCGGCGGCCGTCGTGCTGATGCGCGCCTCCGAAGCGCAACGCCGCGGACTCAAGCCCTTGGCGCGCATCCTGGGCCACAGCCAGCACGCGCGTGCGCCGGGCGAGTTCACCGTCGCTCCGGTGTACGCCATCGGTAAGCTGCTCGAACGCCTCGGCTGGAAAGCCGCGGACGTGGACCGCTGGGAGATCAACGAAGCCTTCGCGGTGGTGACGATGGCGGCGATGAAGGAGCACGGTCTGCCGCACGACAAAGTCAACGTCCACGGCGGCGCCTGCGCCCTGGGCCATCCGATCGGCGCCTCGGGCGCGCGCATCCTGGCCACGCTGGTCGGCGCCTTGCGCGCCTGCGGCGGCCGACGCGGCATCGCCAGCCTGTGCATTGGCGGCGGCGAGGCGGTGGCGCTGGCGATCGAGATGATTTGACGCCCACGACTCGCGCCGCGTTGAGAAACAGGTCGCGGCCGGCACGGTCAATCGCGGCTAAGGTACCGCGATGTCTTCACGCGATCGACCAACACCCGTCCCGCCGCGGCTGACGCTCGCGCAGTGGCTGCACCGGCTCGAACTCGGTACGCCGCGCGAATTGGCCCTGGGTGTCAGCGGCCACTTGCTGCTCAGCGCGGCCGAGGAGCGCAACGTCGTCGCGCAGTTGCGCGCTGCGGTGTTGCCGGGGCTGTTCCCGCGCGAATTCGCCGGCGCGGTCTGCTTACTCACCGGCATGGCGCCGGGCGCCGACCTGCTGCTGGTGGACGCGATCGGCACCTGGCTTTCGGACGCCGGCATCCCGTTCCGCCGTCTCGCCCTGCTACCGGTCCCCACGGAAATCCTGCTGCGCGACTGGGCGGCGAGCCTGCGCGAGAGCGGGCGCGAAGTCCTGCCGCCGGAAATGCGGCAACGCCGGCAGCAGATCGAAAACGCCCTGCGGTCCTGCGCCGCGGTGGTCGACCTGCTGCCGCCGCACACCGGCAGCGCGCTGCTGCGCTCGCGACATTTCCGTCAGGCTCAGTATCGCCGGCTCGCCGCCTGTCTGGCGCAGCGCGCCGACGTGCTGCTGGCGATCCTGCGCGGCAATCGCGCGCGCCGGCCCGGCGGCACGGCCGAGCTGGTGCATTGGCGGCGCCACCCGCGCGAGGTGCCAACCGAGTTCTCCACCGGCGGACGTCGCCGTCCGGTGCGGCCGCGGACCATCGTGATCGACCCCGAGTTCGAATACACTGCTTGACCCGAGGCAGGGGAAGGCCCGATGGGACGGGACGAAGCCAGCGCCGAGAGGTTCGCCGCGCGCGCCCGCGAAGCGCTGAGCGCCGGCAACGCCTTGCTGGGCTACGACCTCGCCGAGCGGGCGCTACAGCTCGGCTTGCGCACCCGCGCACTGCACTACCTTTCGTTG
Source organism: Nevskia sp. (assembly GCA_019689635.1). GTDB lineage: Bacteria > Pseudomonadota > Gammaproteobacteria > Nevskiales > Nevskiaceae > Nevskia. Next base: position 14,344 of record JADGHB010000021.1, read on the forward strand.
CTCTCGCTGGCCAACGCCGGCAACAGCGCGCTCGCCTGGCAGCGCTATCGGGATCACGCGCCGCCTGAGGACGAGCAGGACGAGGACTGGCTGGCGCTGAAAGGCCGCCTGCTCAAGGATCTGGCCCTGGCCGGCGGCGGTGCCCACGACTTCCGCCGCGCGGCGGAGGCTTACCTGGCCGCGTTCCGCCAGACCGGCGGCTACTTCGCCGCGGTCAACGCCGCCTCGATGTTCCTGCTCGCCGGCGCGGAACGCGAAGCGCGTGCGCTGGCGCGCGAAGTGCTGCTGCTCGCCGGCGGGCTCACCCCGGCGGACGACGGCGAACGCTATTTCCTGAGCGCGACCGAAGCCGAGGCCGCGCTGCTGCTCGGCGACGGCAGGCGCGCCGCGGCCAGCCTGCGCGAAGCCGACCGCTGGTCGCGCCACGACCTGAACGCGCGCAGCCGCACGCGCGCGCAGTTGCGCCTGATCTGCGCACACCTCGGCATCGAGGATGTTTATTCCAAGCTCCTGAGTCTGCCGGCGGTGATCGAGCTGGAGCGGCGCGCGGCCGCGCTCGCGGTCGGTCTGCGCAGTACCCGCTCGGCCGGCACCGGACCTGGCTCCTCCTCCGCGCGCCTGGCCCGCAGTCTGGTCTATGCGGCGATCTCGCAGCCCGCCGATCTGTGCGCCGCGGAGTGCTTCCAGGCCAAGGGCGCACGCCTGCACCTGGTGCTGCCGGCACCGCGCAAGGCCTTGATGGAACATTGGCAGCAGGCCTACGGCGCCGGCTGGGCGATGCGCCTGGCGCGCTGCCTGGAGCAGGCGGCCGACGTGACCGCGACCCAGGGTTTCCTGGCGGACGAGCAGGCTTGGGCCGCGGCGCACGTCGGTGCCCTGGCGCGGGGGCTCGCCCGCCTGTGCGCGCAGCGGCTCGGCTGCGAACTCCAGCGCGTCGAGCTGCTGCCCGCCGCGCAGCCGCCGGGGTTCCGTCTGCGCACCCGGCGCGGTCGCGATGCGCCGGATACCCTGGTCCCCGCCGCAGCCTCGTCGCCGGAGCGCCGCTGCGTCGGTCTGATTTTCGCCGACATCGCCGGCTTCCGCCGCCTGCGCGACGCGGACCTGCCGCGCTTCCAGTCGCAAGTCATGGGCGGCATCGCGCGCGTGATCGAGGACAGCGGCGTGCGGCCGCTGTTCCGTCACACCTGGGGCGATGCCGTCAACCTGATCACCGAAGACGCCGCCGGGGCCGCGCGGCTGGCGCTGGCGATCCAGGCATGCATCGAAGGTGTACGCCGCTCGGCCGGCGGCCCGCTGGCAGACATCGAACTGCGCCTGGCCGCGCATTATGCCCCGGTATTCGCCGGGTACGACCCGGTCGAGCGCCAGCCGACGTTTTACGGCACGCAGCTGTCGTTCGCCGCGCGTGTCGAGCCGGTGACGCCGCCGGGCATGATCTTCGTCACCGAGGCCTTCGCCGCGCGCCTGGCGCTGGAAGCGCCGGAGGAGTTCCGCCTGGAATACGCGGGCGAGGTCGAGTTGGCCAAGCACTTCGGCAAGTATCGTCTCTTCGGCCTGCGCGCGGCGCCATCCCGCGCGCGGCGCGCCGTGACCCCGGCAGCGCGGTATGATGCGTCGGGTTTGCACGCGCAACGTTCATGAGCCTGGGCATCGCCATCCTCACCATTTCCGACACGCGCACCATGGCCGACGACAAGTCCGGCAATCTGCTCGCCGAACGCGTGACCACCGCCGGCCATCGCCTGGCGGCGCGCGCCATCGTCTCCGACGACAAATACGCCATCCGCGCCCAGCTTTCCGCCTGGCTGATCGCCGATGGGGTGGATGCGATCCTCACCACCGGCGGCACCGGCCTGACCGGCCGCGATCTGGCGGTGGAGGCGGTGACACCCTTGCTCGACCGCGTGACCGAAGGCTTCGGCGAGCTGTTCCGCTGGCTGTCGTATCAGGACATCGGCACCTCGGCGATCCAGTCGCGTGCGCTGGCCGGCTCCGCCAACGGCCGGCTGGTGTTCTGCCTGCCCGGCTCGCGCGGCGCCTGTGAGCTGGCCTGGGACCAGATCATCGGCAAACAGCTCGACGCCCGCACCCGTCCGTGCAATCTCGCCGAGCTGCTGCCGCGCTTGCGCGAGCCGTCCGACCGGCCGGCGCAGAAAATCCCCTCGCGACGCGATTGAGCCGCAAAGGCACCGGCGCCTTTGCGGTTCGCGCCGGATGCTACAAAAGCAGTCGGTGCTTGAGCGCCACGTGCACCAGCTCGACGTCGCGGTCGACGCCCAGCTTGTGCTTGATCAGCGAGTGGTAATTGGCCACCGTCTTGGCGCTGAGCTTCAAGATCCGCGCGATCTCGCCGCTGGTGCGTCCTTTGACCAAAAGCCGGAAGATCTCGAATTCGCGCGCGCTCAGCCGGTGCATCGGGTGGTCGTCGCCGGCGAGCTTGAGCAGGGCCAGCGCCCGCGCGATGTCCGCGCTGAGATAGATCCGGCCCGCCGCCACCTCGGCCACCGCCTCGGCGAGGACTTCGGGTGCGCTGCTCTTGGTGACGTAACCGCGGGCGCCCAGCAGCAGCGCGCGCTCGGCCAGCGCGGGATCCTCGTGCATGCTGAACACCAGGACGCGCGCTCCGGCATCGCGCGCCAGCGCGCGTCGGATGAACTCCAAACCGCTCGTGCCGGACATGGACAGATCCAGCACCACCACGTCGGGGGCGAGCGCGAGAAACCGGGCGTAGGCCTCCTCGCCGTCGCCGGCCTCGGCCACGATCTGGATGCGCCCGCGCTGTTCCAGCAAGCGCCGGAACCCCGCGCGCACCACCGCGTGATCGTCCACCAGCAGGACGCGCAGCGTCTTTGCGTTCACGCGACGATCGATTCCATGGGCAGCGAAATCCGTATGCGCGTGCCCGCTCCCGGCGCGGTATCGATCCGGCACTCGCCGCCGAGCGCCTGCACCCGCTCGCGCAGCCCGCGCAAGCCGTAACCGCCCTGGGCGCGGTCGGCATCAAAACCGCGGCCGTCGTCGGCCACGCACAGCTCCAGCCGCGGCCGGCCGCCGGCCCTGCCGCAAGCGGCCACGACTTCGACACGGCTTGCGCTGGCGTGGCGCACCACGTTGGTCAGACACTCCTGCGCCGCGCGGTAAGCGGTCATCGCGTTTTCGTCGCTCACGCCATCGAGGGTGCCAACCACGCGCAGCTTGCAGTGCAAGCGCGGATGGCGCGCCGAAAACTCGGCGACCAGGGTGCGCAAGGCCGACTCCAGGCCGAGCTCGTCCAGCGCCGGCGGACGCAGCCGGCGCAACATGCCGCGCAGCAGAGCGTGGATGCGCCCGGCAAGCTCCACGATCGCCGCGGCGCTTTCGCGCACCACCACCGGGACCTCCTCGGCGCCGCGGATCGCCGCCCCCTCGGCGTGGATCGCGGCGATGCACTGGCCGAGCTCGTCGTGCAGCTCGCGGGCCAGCCGGCGGCGCTCGGCCTCCTGGGCATCGATCAGGCGTCGCGTCAGGCGCCGGTTATCCTCGATGCTGCACTCCAGCGCCGAGGCCATGTGGTTGAAGCCGGTGCCGAGGCGGCTCAGTTCCGGCAGCGCGAAGACCGGCAGGCGCGCGCGCAGGTTGCCGCGCTCGATTTCGGCCAAGGCGTGGAGAATCTGCTCCACCGGTCGCATCGCCCGCGCCACGGCCCACCACACGAGCAAATTGACCAGAACGAAAAACGCCCCCAAGAGCTCCAGCAGGCCGCGCGAAATGACCCAGATCTCGTCGGTTTCGTAAGCGGGATCGGGGTGCATCACCCAGGTGCCCAGCGTCGTTCCGCCGAGCTGCACCGGACGCCGGGCATCAGGCATTGGCGGCGAGGCGGCGCGCACCAGAGCGCTGAACCAGCGCGGCGCCAGCGGCGCATGCCGCGAGCCCGCGGCACTGACTTCGCGCAGTCGGCCTTGCGCATCGTAGAACTGCACTTCGATATGGCGCACGCCCTGCAGCCGGTCGAGGTGGAAGGGCGCGCCGTCCCGCGCCTCGGTTTCGGGATGATCGGCCAGCACGTCGAGCTCGGCGTCGAGGTAGTGCTCGGTCAGATTCATCGCCGAGCGCACCTCGGCACGGATGTCGTCGCGGGCGCGCTCGACGACGAACACGCCGGCGACGAGCGCGATCAGCGCGATCAGCGCGGTGATCAGCAGGCACAGCCGCAGCTTGAGACTCGGCGCGCGGCGAAAGAAAACCGGCGCTCGCGCCGACGATGCGGACTCCGGCTCGCAGGATGCGTCGAGACGAACGTGCACGCAGTGCTCCTCGCCATACGCGCCTTGCGGCGCTGCGCGTCCATCATAGGCGGTTCGCTTGCGTGGCGGCCCCAAGCCTGTCAGTCACGGGCCCCTAATCCCAGGCCGCACGCAGCCCGACCCACACCGCGCGCGGCGCCGCCGGCGACACGGCGTTTTCGGTGGTCCAGTCGTCGGGATTGGCGCGGAAGCTGCCGTCGGGATTGAATACGTTCTGGCTGAGCAGGCCGGAGGTGGCGTAGTCGCGGTCCAACAGGTTGGCGACTTGCAAATAGGCGTCGAGCCAGCGCATCAGCCGGTAGTCGCTGCGCAACCCGACCACGGCATAACCGCCGATGCGGCCGCTGCCGAGCACGGTGGTGCCCTGCCCGTTGGTCGCGCCGGCCCGGTTGGCGTTGTTCTCGTTGCCGCGCAGGAAGGCTCCCGAGGACACCAGCAGGTCGGCGCCGACGTTCCAGCGCCGCGTCAGCGCATAGTCGAGGATCAGCCGGCCGGTGTGGCGCGGGATCAGCGGGATGCGGTCGCCGGCTTGGACTTCGATCACGCCGTTGGCGTCGGCGCTGCTGTTGTTGGCGCCGGACACCGGAAAACTCGACTGGTAGCTGGCATCCACGAAGCTGTAGGAGAGCCGCCAGTCGAGCCGGCGCAGGCGGCCGCTCAGACCCAGATCCAGGCCCTGCCGCCGCGTGTCGCCGACGTTGGCGAAATAGCCCTGGCCGTTGAGCGTGGAGGTGGTGATGAACTGGATGTCGTCGGCGTTGTGGGTATGGAACAGTCCCAGGTTCCAGCGCAGCCGGCGACCGGCGATTGCGCCGCGCGCGCCGAACTCGATGGTCCGCGCCACCACCTGCGCCAGGGGCGGATCCCCGGCGAAAGCGTTGGGCAGGCCGCAGGGAAAGCTCGGATCGGCGCAGCCCAGCTCGATCACGGTGGGCGCGCGGCTGCCTTCGTTGTAGTTCGCGAAAACGGTGAGCGCCTCGCTCGGCGCGAGCGTGAAGCCCAGCGCCGGATTCAAGCGGTGAAAGGCATGCGCGCCGGTGAGGGGATGACTCGCCCCGCTATCCGGATCGAAGCTGGCGCCGGAGAGCGTCTCCACCGTGCGGTTGTAGCGCGCCGAGGCGATCAGATGCAGCCAGCGGCTCGGCGACAGCGTGTCGGTGAAATAAGCGCCCAGGCTCTGGCTGGTCCCGTAGAGCGCGACCGTCGTTTCGGGCGCGCCGGTGGCCACGGTCGAGTGATCCGCCGTCAGGCGCGCCGCTTGCTGGAATTGTTCGTAGCCATCGCGTCCGCGATCGAATCCGGCGCCGACCACCGCCAGGTTGTCGAGCCCGAACACCGGCCGGGCGTCGCTGAGCTGCACCCCGGCGCCCAGCCGGCGTTGGGTGAGGTGACCGCCGTTGTCGATGCCGTTTTCGCCGGCCAGTTCCGCCGCGGCGCAGGCGTTCGGGTCCGCCGCGCCGGCGCAGGCGCCGCCCGGCGCAATCAGATTTGCGTAGTCATCGGCGTAGTTGTCGTTGATGTCGCCGTTGAAGGTGCGGGTGTCGAGTTGGCGGTAGTAGAGATTGCCGGACAGCGCCAGGCTTTCGCCGAGGGCCTGCGAGGCGGTGGCGGTGACGAAGTTGAGATGATTCCGGGTATTGTCCGGCGCGGTGAAGATCGACGCGCGGCGGTAGGCGAGCAGGCTTTCGGGCGTGGTCCCGTTCCCGGTCAGGTTGGTGTCGGCGAAGGCGTAGCTCAAATCGACGTCGGTGTCTTCGTCCTGCCAGCCGACCTTGCCGAAAAGCTGGCGCACGTGCGAGGCGGACAAATCGCGCCAGCCGTCCTCGTCGAAATAGTTGCCGGTCAGGAAGTAGTCGAACTTCCCGGCGCTGCCGCCGGTGGTCGCGGTGAACTGCCGCCGACCGAAGGAGCCGCCGGAAGCTTCCAGCTCGGTGCCCGGATCCTCGGCGCCGCTCTTGGTCTGGATCGACAGCGCGCCTCCCAGCGTGTTGAGACCATAGACCGGATTGGAGCCGGGAACCAGCGTCACCGAGGCGATCGCCGACTCCGGGAGCAAGTCCCAGTTCACCACGTCGCCGAAGGACTCGTTGACCCGGACTCCGTCCTGGTACACCGACAAGCCCTCGGGCGTGCCCAGCAGCGGCGAGGCGGTGAAGCCGTGGAAGTTGACGTCGGGCTGGAAGGGATTGTCCTGGCTGGCGTTGACGTTGATGCCGCCGAAACCGGCGTTCAAATAATCCGCCAGGGTCAGCGACTGCTGCCGGCGCAGGTCTTTGCTGGTGGCGGTCTGCACGTCGGCCGGCACTTGATCGAGCGGCGTGCCCAGCCCCGGCAGCGGCGCCACGCCGATCACCTCCACGCCGCCGAGCTGGGTGGGCGCTTCGTTGCGCGCGGCGACCGCGTCTCGCCCATCGTCCTCGGCGTGTGCCGGGAACAAGCTCAGTACGGCGGCAAGCGATAGCAGGCGCATCCAGGTCCGCAGACCTCGCATGGACTCCTCCCCTGTTTTTGAGGCACGCGGGTGCATGCCGATCTCGATATTGAAACAGCACGGCGCCGGCGCCGATAGCGGAGAATTCCCGACGGACGCCGGGAGTTTTTCCCGGACCGCGCACGGACACGCAGCCACCGTCCGGCGTTCGACGCCCGGGCCAGACGAAAATTTCAGGATGCTTTGCGCGTCGGCTGCATGCGTGCGGCAAGCCGCGCCACTGCTTCGCGCGGCACGGGATCGAGGCCCTCGCCGCCGGTCTGCTCCAGATGCGCGGCGATCTGCGCCCGCATGCGGGGATCCCAGAAGCGCAGGAGATGATTGAGAACGCCATTGACGGCGTCTTCGCGCTGCGGTTCGACCTCGAAATAATGACCGATGTCGTTGGCCATCTCGATCAGACGTTCGACGTTCATGCAGCGACCGCTCCTTCGGTCACCGGCGCGCTCGCGCTGTCGGCGATGCGCGCGGGACAGGCATAAATCACATGGTCCTCGCCACGCGCGAAGCCGACCAGGGTCAAGCCCGCCGCCTCGGCCACCGCGATCGCGTAGTCGGTCGGTGCCGAGATCGCGGCCAGCATGGGCATGCCGGCCATCGCGGCTTTGAGGGCCATCTCGTAGCTGGCGCGGCTGGTGACCACACAGAACCCGCGCGCGGTATCCGCTCCGGCCGCGTACAGCGCGCCGATCAGCTTGTCCAGCGCATTGTGCCGGCCGACGTCTTCGCGCACGCACCGCAGCCGGCCGTCCGCCGTCGCCCAGGCGGCGGCGTGGGTGGCGCCGGTGGCGGCGTTGAGCGGCTGACAGCGGCGCAGCTCCGCCAGCGCGCGCGCCAGCGCCGCGCCGGTCACCCTCTCGCCGGCCGGTACGCGGCGCGGCGCGCGGAGCGCTTCGGCAATGCTTTCGGCGCCGCATAGACCGCAACCGGTGCGGCCGGCGAGACTGCGTCGCCGCGCGCGCAACGATTCGTGCCGCGCCGGCGGAATGCGCAGCCGGATTTCGTAGCCTTCGCGAGGCGGATCGAAACCGAGCGGAATCACGTCCAGCGCCTGCACCTCGGCGAGGGTCTCGATCACGCCCTCGCTGAGCGAAAAGCCGCGCGCGAAATCTTCCAGATCGCGCGGCGTGGCCATCATCACGGCGTGCGGCTCGCCGTTATAGATCAGGGCGATCGGCGTTTCCTGCGCGACGCGATCCTCGACGCGGGCGAGCTGGCCCGCGCGCCGGGCGAGCACCGAGCGCGGCGCCCAGCCCGGCGCGGGCGCGCCGGAATCACTTGACGGCGAGCGCATCGCTGGCCTGGTGCAGCAGTTGTTCCTGCCGCTCGCTGAACCGCTGGTGACGACGCTGCCATTCGGAGGGCTGATTCACGCGCGTCACTTGCACGGCGGTGACCTTGTACTCCGGACAATTGGTGGCCCAATCGGAGTTCTCGGTCGTCACCACGTTGGCGCCGGAGTCCGGGAAGTGGAAGGTGGTATAGACCACGCCCGGCTGCATGCGCGCGCTGATGCAGGCCCGCAACACGGTTTCGCCGGCGCGGCTGGCCAGAGCCACCCAGTCCCCGTCCCGGATGCCGCGCTCCTCGGCATCGTGCGGGTGGATCTCCAGCAGGTCCTCGGCGTGCCAGGCGACGTTCTCGGTGCGGCGCGTCTGGGCGCCGACGTTGTACTGCGACAGGATGCGGCCGGTGGTGAGCAGCAGGGGGAAACGCGCGTTGACTTTCTCGCGCGTCGGCACGTAGGGCGTGAGCATGAAACGGCCCCGACCGCGCACGAACTGGTCCACGTGCATGACCGGCGTGCCTTCCGGATGTTCGTCGTCGCACGGCCACTGCACGCTGCCCAGGCGATCGAGCTTCTCGAAGCTGATGCCGCGCATGGTGGGCGTCAGCCGCGCGATCTCGTCGAGAATCTCGCCGGCGTGCCGGTAGTTCATGGGATAGCCCAGGGCGTTGGACAGCAGCTGGGTGATCTCCCAGTCGGCATAGCCCGCCCGCGGGCGCATCACCTGGCGCACGCGCGACACGCGCCGCTCGGCATTGGTGAAGGTGCCGTCCTTCTCCAGGAAGGAGCTGCCAGGCAGGAAGACGTGGGCGTACTTGGCGGTCTCGTTGAGGAACAGATCCTGCACCACCACGCATTCCATGGCGCGCAGCGCGGCGGTGACGTGCTGGGTGTTGGGATCGGACTGCGCGATGTCCTCGCCTTCCAGGTAGAGTCCCTTGAAGCTGCCGTCGAGCGCGGCCTCGAACATGTTGGGAATGCGCAGGCCGGGCTCGGGCCACAGCTCCACGCCCCAGGCCTTCTCGAACTCGGCCCGCACCTGGGGATCGGAGATGTGACGGTAGCCGGTCAGCTCGTGCGGGAAGGAACCCATGTCGCAGGAACCCTGCACGTTGTTCTGGCCGCGCAGCGGGTTGACGCCCACGCCTTCGCGGCCGATGTTGCCGGTGGCCATGGCCAGGTTGGCCAGCGCCATCACGGCGGTCGAACCCTGGCTGTGCTCGGTGACGCCCAGGCCGTAGTAGATCGCGCTATTGATGCGCCCGTTCGGACCGCTGCCGCAGCCTTGCGGCAGGCTGGCGCCGGCGTACAGCCGCGCCGCCTCGCGCACCAGCCGCGCCGGCACTCCCGTTTCCGCTTCCAAGGCTTCCGGCGAGTTCTCCGCCTTGGCGACGAAGCTGCGCCAGCGCTCGAAGGCGGGCTGTTCGCAGCGCGCGGCGACGAAGGCTTCGTCCACCAGGCCTTCGGTGACGATCACGTGGGCGAGCGCGTTGAGCACCGCGACGTTGGTGCCCGGGCGCAGTTGCAGATGATAGTCGGCCTGAATGTGCGGCGTTCTGACCAGATCGATCTTGCGCGGATCGATGACGATCAGCCGCGCGCCGCCGTTGCGCGCGTCGGTGCGCAGGCGCTGCTTGAGATGCGAGGCGAACACCGGGTGCGCATCGGTGGGGTTGGCGCCGATCACCAGAATCACGTCGGCCCGCTCCACGGAATCGAAGTCCTGGGTGCCGGCGGATTCGCCCAGCGTGCTTTTCAAACCATAGCCGGTGGGCGAATGGCACACGCGCGCGCAGGTGTCGGTGTTGTTATTGCGGAAAGCGGCGCGCACCAGCTTCTGCACCAGGTAGGTCTCCTCGTTGGTGCAGCGGCTCGAGGTGATGGCCCCCACCGAAAAGCGGCCGTACTGCGCCTGCAGGCGCTTGAACTCGGAGGCGGCGTAACCGATCGCCTCCTCCCAGCTCACCGGCTTCCAGGGATCGTCAATGCTCTTGCGGATCATCGGCGTGAGAATGCGGTCGGGATGGTTCGCGTAGCCGATGGCGAAACGCCCCTTGACGCAGGAATGGCCGTGGTTGGCCTTGCCGTCCTTGTTCGGCACCATGCGCACCACGGTCTCGCCCTGCATCTCGGCGCGGAACGAACAGCCCACGCCGCAATAGGCGCAGGTCGTGACCAGGCTGTGTTCGGCCTGGCCGTACTGGATCAATGACTTCTCGACCAGGGCGCCGGTCGGGCAGGCCTGCACGCAGGCGCCGCAGGACACGCACTCCGAGGCGAGGAAGCCCTCGTCCTGACTGGCGACGACTCTGGAATCGAAGCCGCGGCCCTCAATGGTCAGCGCGAAGGTGCCCTGCACCTCGTCACAGGCACGCACGCAGCGCGAGCAGACGATGCATTTGCTCGGATCGAAGGTGAAATACGGATTGCTCTCGTCCTGGGCCACGTAGCGCGGATTGGGCGTGCCGTCGGCGCGCTTGGCGTAAACGTGATTATCTCCATCGTAACCGTAGCGCACTTCGCGGATGCCCACCGCACCGGCCATCGCGTGCAATTCGGAGTGCCCGCTGGTCGGACAGGTCAAGGTGTCGCGCGGGTAGTCGGACAGGTACAGCTCCATCACGCCGCGGCGCAGTTGCGCGAGCTTGGCGTTGTGGGTGGTGACCTTCATGCCCTCCGCCACCGGCGTCGTGCACGAGGCGGGATAGCCTTTCATGCCTTCGATCTGCACCAGGCACAGCCGGCAGGAACCGAAAGGCTCCAGCGCATCCGTCGCGCACAGCTTGGGCACGCCGATCCCGGCCAGCAGCGCCGCGCGCAGCACCGAACTGCCCGCGGCCACTCGCACCTGCACGCCGTCGATGCTCAGGTTCACCATCTGGTCCGACGCCGGGGCCGGCGTACCGTAATCCTTTTCTGCAATCGACCTCATGACACGCTCTCCTGCTCAGGCGGCGCTCGCGCGCCGCGCGGCGAAATCTTCGGGGAAATGATTGAGGGCGGACAGCACGGGATTGGGCGTGAGTCCGCCCATGGCGCACAGCGAGGCGTGGGTCATGGTCTCGCACAGGTCGCGCAGCAACGCGAGGTTGCGCTCGCGATCCACGCCGGCGCGGATGCGGTCCAGGACCTCGACGCCGCGCACCGAACCGATCCGGCAGGGCGTGCACTTGCCGCAGGACTCCACCGCGCAGAACTCCATGGCGAAGCGCGCCTGCGCGGCCATGTCCACGGTGTCGTCGAACACCACCACCCCGCCGTGGCCCAGCATGGCGCCGATCTTGGCGAATGCCTCGTAATCCAGCGGCGTGTCGAACTGCGCCTCCGGCAGATAGGCGCCCAGCGGCCCGCCCACCTGGACCGCGCGCACTGGCCGTCCCGAGGCCGTGCCGCCGCCGTAGTCGTAAATCAACTCGCGCAGGCTCAGTCCGAACGCTTTTTCCACCAGGCCGCCGTGCCGAATGTTTCCGGCGAGCTGCAAAGGCAGCGTGCCGCGCGAACGGCCCATGCCGTAATCCTGGTAGAACTTGGCGCCGCGTTCGAGGATGACCGGCACGCTGGCGAAGGTGATCACGTTGTTGACCACCGTGGGCTGGCCGAACAGACCCTTGACCGCCGGCAGCGGCGGCTTGTAGCGAATCTGGCCGCGCTTGCCTTCCAGCGATTCCAGCAGCGAAGTCTCCTCGCCGCAGATGTAGGCCCCGGCGCCGAGGCGCGCCTCCAGATCGAAGCGCTTGCCGCTGCCCAGGAGGTTTGCGCCGAGATAATGGCGCTCGTAGGCGGTGGCGATGGCCCGGTTGAGCGCGCGCCAGGCGTGCGGATATTCGCTGCGCAGATAGATGTAACCCTGGTCGGCGCCGACCGCCAAGGCCGCGATCGTCATGCCCTCGATGAGCAGGAAGGGATCGCCTTCCATCAGCATGCGATCCGAGAAGGTGCCGGAATCGCCTTCGTCGGCGTTGCACACGATGTACTTGCGCGCGCCGCCGCGACCCGGACCGGTCGGAGACAGGGGCGCCTCCAGGACGGTCTTCCACTTGATGCCGGCCGGGAACGCGGCGCCGCCGCGGCCGCGCAGGCCGGAGTCGGTCACCGTCTGCACGATCTCGGCCGGCTTCATGTCCAGCGCGCGCTGCAGCCCGCGATAGCCCCCGTGCGCCAGATAGTCGTCGAGGTCGAGCGGATCGGTCACGCCCACGCGCGCGAAACAAAGACGTTCCTGACGTTTGAGATAGGCGATCTCCTCCGTCCGGCCGAGCGCCAGCCGGTGCGCGCCGCCGTGCAGGAAATCGGCCTCGAACAGAGAAGGCACGTCCGTCACGCAAACCGGGCCGTAGCCCAGGCGGCCGTTGTCCGTCGCCACCTCCACCAGCGGCTCGAGCCAGAACATGCCGCGCGAACCGTTGCGCACGAGCTGCACCGGCGCGCCGCGGGCTTGCGCCTGTTGCGCGATCGCGCGCGCCACCGACTCCGCGCCCAGCGCCAGCGCGGTCGCATCGCGCGGGACGTAAACCTTGATCGCGTTCATGCGGCGGCCTCCCCGCTCGCGTGCTCGCGCAACACGGCGTCGAAACGTTCAGGGGTCACGCGCGCGTAGAGCGTGGTATCGATCATCAGCGACGGACCGCAGGCGCAGTTGCCCAGACAATACACCGGCTCCAGCGTCCAGGCCCCATCGGCGGTGGTTTGGCGATAGTCGATGCCCAGGCGTTTTTTGGCGTGCGCCTCGAGCCGCGCGCAGCCGTTGGCCTGACAAGCCTCGGCGCGGCACAGATAGATGACGTGCCGGCCGGATTTTTCGCTGCGGAAATGGTGGTAGAAACTGATGACGCCGTGCACCTCCGCGCGCGACAGGTTCAGCTCGTGCGCGATCAGCGGCACGGCCTCGCGCGGGACGTAACCGAGCGCGTCCTGCACCGCATGGAGCACGGGCAACAGTGCGCCCTGCCGCTCGCGGTGGGCTTGCAACGCCGCGAGCACGGCCGCACGCTGCTCGGCTGGTAGGTTCGCACCGGGCTCGGGGCGGATGGGAATGATTTTGCGCGCGGTTTCCATAAGACCTCGCTAACCGAAGATCGCCGCCGCTTTCTGCACGGCGATCGATAGACCCATCAGGAAGGGCACGCCGACCGCGAGCCAGGCCAGCGCGCCACCGAATCCGAAGGCGCCGCGTGCCGCAGACTCGGCAAGCCTGCGGTCGATCGACTCATGGCTTTTGGCGCGTTCCGCGGTCAGCGTCTCCTCGTCCATGTAGTGGTGTTCCGCCACCGGCCGGACCAGCGCGTTGCAGATCAGCCCCACGAAGAGCAAGCCGGCCAGGATATAGAGCGTCACATCGTAGGCGAGTTTCGGCGCCACGCCGTGGTCGAGCTCGAACTGCCGCATGTTGGCGATGAGCACCGGCCCGATCACGCCGGCCACGGACCAGGCGGTGATCAGACGGCCGTGGATCGCGCCCACCATTTGCGTGCCGAACACGTCGGCGAGATAGGCCGGCAGCGTGGAGAATCCGCCGCCGTACATCGTCAGGATCAGACACACCGAGACGACGAAGGCCGCCGCCCAGCTCAGATGCCCCCAGGTGGGCAGCAGGCAGTACAGCGCGATGCCCAGGAGGAAAAACACGTGATAGGTGTTTTTGCGACCGATGAAATCGGACAGCGAGGCCCAGAAAATCCGCCCCAGGCTGTTGAACAGGCTGATCAATCCGACCAGTCCTGCGGCCGCGGCCGCCACGGCGGCCTTTTGCGCGGCGCTGAGCGCGGCGTTGGCATCCACGCCGAGCAGGCGCGGTCCGAAGATGTCCTGCAACATCGGGCTGGCCATCGAAATCACGCCGATACCGGCCGTCACGTTCAGGCACAGCACGCCCCAGATCAGCCAGAACTGCGGGGTCTTCCAGGCGCGGTTGAGGTGCACGTGGCGGCTGGTGATCATGGCCTTGCCGTGGTTTTCGGGTGGGCTCCAGCCAACGGGGGTCCAACCCGGCGGCGCGACTCGGAAACCGAAGGCGCCGGCGCTCATCGCCAGGAAATAGATCAATCCCATCGCCATCAACGTCGGGGCCACCCCCTGCGGGGCCAGGCTTCCGAAGCGATGCATCAACCACACCGCCAGCGGCGCGCCGACCATTGCGCCGCCGCCGTAACCCATGATGGCGAAGCCCGTGGCCATGCCGCGGCGATCGGGAAACCATTTGATGAGCGTGGACACCGGCGTGATGTATCCCAACCCCTGGCCGATGCCGCCGAGGATGCCGGCGCCGAGCCAGACCAGCCACAATTGGTGTAGATGCACGCCCACGCCGCCCAGCACCAGACCGCCGCCCCAGCATAGAGCCGCGACGAACCCCGAGCGCCGCGGCCCGACGCGCTCTACCCAGCCGCCCCAGATCGCGGCCGAGATGCCGAGCATGGCGATGAACAGGGTGAACGTGAAACTGGCCATCGGCACCGACCAGTTGCACTGCCGGATGAACAGTTCGGTGACCCAGTCTTGGCCTGCAGCGCACTGCGCCCCGGGTTGCGCGATCAGGCGGGTCATCGGCAGCCAGAACACCGAAAAGCCGTAAGCCATCCCGATGCACAGATGGATCGCCAAAGCGGCGGGCGGCACCAGCCAGCGGTTGAAGCGCTCCCCGGCGATGGTGCGCTCTCTCGACAGCCACCCCGGATGCGACCCCGCCGCACGCGCTAGCTCCTCCACGACCGACATGTTTTCTCGTGCTCCTCGTCCTCAATATGCGTGCTCCCGCATATTGGAAACCAGACTCTGTCGCGATCTTCGTGCGACCATAGCACAAGAGTTCCAGGATGAAATATGTATTTCGATTCCGATAATATGGGTCAGAATCGATCCACTGACCCATGTTCAAGATCTCGATCAAACCGGCCTGGCAACTGGAACTCGCCGACGGTACGCATCCCCTGCCGCAGCTCGTGAACCTGCTCGTGCACGTCCGCGAAAGCGGCACGTTGGCCGCCGCGTGTCACCGCCTGGGAATGTCTTACCGTCACGGCTGGGGACTGCTGCGGGAGGGGCGGCGGCTGTTCGGCGTTCCGCTGGCGAAGATGGAGCGCGGGCGCGGCGCGGTGCTCACGCCGCTCGGCGAAAAACTGGTGTGGGCCGACAAGCGCATCAGTGCGCGCCTGTCGCCGATGCTCGACAGCCTCGCCTCGGAGCTCGAAGTCGAGGTGGAGCGCGCGCTCACCGACGTGCGCAGCATCCTGCACCTGCACGTCAGCCACGGTTTTGCCGTGGAGACGCTGCGCGAATGGCTGGCGCGCGAGCAGGTGCCCATCGATCTGAAGTATCGCAATAGCCAGGAAGTGCTGATCTCCCTCGCGCACGGCAACTGCGATCTCGCCAGTTTCCACGTGCCCGTGGGCGAGTTCCAGTCCGCCGCCCTGCACCATTACCGGCGCTGGCTGCGGCCGGCAAGCCAGCGCCTGATCCTGCTTGCCACGCGCCGCCAAGGGCTGATGCTGGCGCGTGGCAATCCCAAGCGCATTCACTCGATCGCCGACCTGGCGCGCAAGGACGTGACGTTCGTCAACCGCCAACCCGGTTCCGGCACTCGCTTGTTGTTCGATTTGCTGATCGAACAGGCGGGCCTGGACCGCGAGGCCATCCGCGGCTACGACAACAGCGAATTCACGCATGCCGCGGTGGCGGCCTATGTCGCCAGCGGCATGGCCGACGCCGGCCTCGGCGTGGAAACCGCGGCGCGACGCTTCGATCTCGATTTCCGGCACATCGCCACCGAGCGCTTCTTCTTCATCTGCGCCGCGAAGACTCTGTCCCAGCCGATGCTCGGCCGTGTGCTGGAAATCCTGCGCAGCGACGGCTTCCGCCGAGCCGTGAACCAGCTCGCCGGCTACGACGCACAGGGTTGCGGCACGGTTTGCACCTTGACCGAGGCCTTGCCGGAGCTGGCCGGACCTCGCCACGCCGTGGCTTGAAGGGGCGCTTAGCGTCGCAGGAAAGAAATTACCCGATCGGCCAAGGCCTGGGGCTGTTCCAGGTGCAGGAAATGCCCGCAGCCGGGCACGACCGCCAATTCGTAATCGTCGGCGAACAAGTGCTCCATGTCGCGGTACATCTCGGGCAGGATGCAGGCGTCGCGTTCGCCGTAGATCACCTGCGCCGGGACGTAGATCGGCCGCAGCAGATAGCGCCAGGATTCGCGATCCCACAGCAAGCGTCGCAGCGCGCGGTAATAGCCCAGCGCCGCGGACAGCCGCGCCGGTTCCGCGAAGGCCGATTTGATCGTGGCGAGATACGCCTCCGGCGGCGTCCAGCCCGGCGACCAGGAACGCACGAGCCGCTCAAGCCAGGCGAAGTCGTTTTCGCGCACCCGCCGCTCCCAGCCCGGCAACTGGAATTTGAACATGTAGTGCGAGGCGCGCAACTGCGCGCGGGTGGGGCGCAGCAAGAAGCGCCGCGGATGGGGCAGGCTCGCCGCCACGATGCGCTGCACGCGGTCAGGCCGCAGCGCGGCGGCCGCGTACGCCGCGGCGGCCCCCCAGTCGTGGCCGACCACCGTTGCGGTCGGAACGCCGAAATGCTCGATCAGGGCGATGACGTCGCGCCCCAAGGCCAGCACCGAGTAGTCGCGGTCCGGCGCAAGCGCACTCGGCGCATAGCCGCGCAAGTAAGGCGCACAGGCACGGAAGCCGGCCGCGGCCAGGCGCTGCAACAGATCCTCGAAGCTCGCCGCGGTGTCGGGGAAACCGTGCAGCACCAGCACCAGGGGCGCGTTCTCCGTCTGTCCCGGCGCGGCCTCCAGGTAGGCGAACTCCAGACCATTGGCCTCGATCCGCCGCAACGCCGGCGCGGCGTTCATCGCGCGTCCCGCTGGGCCAGCGTCCTCAGCCGCAGACCGTTGAGCCGGATGAAGCCTTCGGCGTCTTTCTGGTTATAGGCTCCACGGTCGTCCTCGAACGTGCTCAAGCGTGCATCGAACAAGGAATCCGGCGAGCGCCGGCCGGCGTTGTAAACGTTGCCTTTGTACAACTTGAGCCGCACCTCGCCGTTGACGCGCTGTTGGGTCTCGTCGATCAGCGCCTGCAAGGCACGCCGCTCCGGGCTCCACCAGTAACCGTTGTAGATCAGGCTCGCGTAACGCGGCATCAGCTCGTCCTTGAGGTGCGCCTGCTCGCGGTCCAGCGTCAGCGACTCGATCGCGCGGTGCGCCTTGAGCAGCAGGGTCCCGCCCGGTGTTTCGTAACAGCCGCGCGATTTGATGCCGACGTAGCGATTCTCCACCAGATCCAGCCGGCCGATGCCGTGGCGCGCGCCGAGCCGGTTCAAAGCGTCGAGGATCTGGAACGGCGTGCCGCGATGGCCGTTGATCGCGCAGGCGTCGCCGCGCTCGAAACCGATGGTCACGTATTCCGGAGTGTCCGGCGCGTCCTCGGGATTCTTCGTCCAGCGCCACAGATCGTTCGGCGGCTCCCACCAGGGGTCTTCCAGACCGCCGCCTTCGTAGGAAATATGCAGCGCGTTGGCGTCCATCGAGTAGGGCGAACCGCCGCCTTTCTTTTGCGGCACCGGAATGCCGTGCCGTTGCGCGTAAGCCAACAGTTTCTCGCGCGAATTCAGATCCCATTCGCGCCACGGCGCGATGATCTTCGCCTCCGGCCACAGCGCGTAAGCGCCCAGCTCGAAACGGACCTGGTCGTTGCCCTTGCCGGTGGCGCCGTGCGCGATCGCGTCGCAGCCGGTGGCGCGCGCGATCTCGACCAGGCGCTTGGCGATCAGCGGTCTGGCGATCGAGGTGCCGAGTAAATACTCGCCCTCGTAAACGGCGTTGGCGCGAAACATCGGAAACACGAAGTCGCGCACGAACTCCTCGCGCAGATCGTCGATGAAAATCTCCTTCACGCCGAGCTGCTGCGCCTTGGGCCGCACCGGGTCCAGTTCCTCGCCCTGGCCGATGTCGGCGGTGAAAGTCACGACTTCGCAGCGGTAGGTGTCCTGCAGCCACTTGAGGATGACGGAGGTATCCAGTCCGCCCGAGTAGGCGAGCGCGACTTTGCGGACGGAAGAGCGGCCAGTGGACATGAGCGCAGGGGAAACGAAAAGCGGGAGCGAATTATAGAGCCTGACCGGACGATTGCGATGTTATAGTGTTTGCCGCCCCCGGTTCCCGCATGGAAAACGACACCCCACCGCCGACCTCCGCGCCGCGCATCGGCAACCGTTTCCGCGGATTCCTGCCGGTGGTGGTGGACGTCGAGACCGGCGGCTTCAACGCCGCGACCGATGCCTTGTTGGAAATCGCCGTGGTGTTGATCGAGCTGGACGCACAGGGCGATCTCCGGCGCGGCCCGACCTACGCGGCCCACGTGGAGCCTTTCCCGGGCGCCAACATCGAGAAGGCCGCCCTGGAGGTCAACGGCATCCGGCCCGACCATCCCCTGCGCCTGGCCTTGCCGGAGAAGGACGCGCTGACCAAGGTCTTCAAGCCGGTGCGCCAGGCGGTGTCCGAGCAGGGCTGCACCCGCGCGATCCTGGTCGGCCACAATGCGCATTTCGATCTGTCGTTTCTCAACGCCGCCGCGGCGCGTTGCGCGATCAAGCGCAATCCCTTCCATCCGTTTTCCGCTTTCGACACGGTGACGCTGGCGGGCGCCATCCTCGGGCAAACCGTGCTGGCGCGCGCGCTGGAAGCCGCGGGACTGCCGTACGACGCGAGGCAGGCGCATGGGGCGATCTACGACGCCGAGCGCACCGCGGATTTGTTCTGCCTGCTGCTCAACCGCCTGCGGCCGGTGCGCGAATCCTTCGCCGTCCTGACGCGGAATGCTTCCGGCATGGCGTAAACTGATTCTTTAAGTCCCTCGCACCCGCCGCGCCGCCCGATGAAGCCGCTCAGACGGAACACCGCGCGCCTGCTCGCCCTGGCCTTGTGGTTTGCGCTGGCCGGCGCCCAGGCTTTCGATTTCGCCGACGTCGCCGCCCGCGCCAAACAGCTCGCAGCCGCCCCTTATCGCAAACCGGAGTCGAAACTGCCCCAGGCGCTCAAAGACCTGAGCTACGACCAGTACCGCGATATTCGCTTCAAGCCGGAGCGCGCCGTCTGGCGCAAGGACAAGCTGCCGTTCGAGCTGCAGTTTTTCCACGAGGGGATGTACTACGACCAGCCGGTGAAGATCAATGAAATCACGCCGGGCGGAGTGCGCGAGATCAGGTTCGATCCGGACGATTTCGACTACGGCAGCAACCGGATCGATCCGACAAAAATGCAGGGGCTGGGCTACGCCGGCTTTCGCGTGCACTACGCGCTGAACACGCCCAAGTACAAGGACGAGGTGCTGCTGTTCCTCGGCGCCAGCTATTTCCGTGCCCTGGGCAAGGGTCAGCGTTACGGCCTCTCGGCCCGCGGACTGGCGATCGACACCGCGCTGGCTTCCGGAGAGGAGTTCCCGCGCTTCACCGAGTTCTGGATCCAGCGGCCCAAGCACACCGACAAGGAACTGACGATCTACGCGCTGCTCGACTCACGGCGCGTGACCGGCGCCTACCGTTTCGTGCTCAAACCCGGCGACGACACCCAGATCACCGTCAAGGAACGACTCTATCTGCGCGAGAACCTCAGCAAACTGGGACTCGCGCCGCTGACCAGCATGTATTTCTTCGGCGAAAACCAGCATCCGACCACGGACGACTATCGCCCGGAGGTGCACGACTCCGACGGTCTGTCCATCCACTCCGGCACCGGCGAATGGCTCTGGCGCCCGCTGGTGAATCCCGCGCGCCTTTTGGTGACCTCGTTCGCCATGACCAATCCGCAAGGCTTCGGCCTGATGCAGCGCGATCGTCAGTTCTGCCACTACGAAGATCTGAACTTGCGCGACGACCTGCGCCCCAGCGCCTGGGTCGAGCCGCTCGGCCAATGGGGCGCCGGGCGCGTGGAGCTGGTGGAGCTGCCGACGCCCGACGAGACCAACGACAACATCGTCGCCTATTGGGTGCCGGACCAGCCGCCGACACCGGGCCAGGCGCTGGACCTCGAGTATCGCCTGCACTGGCAGATGCACGACGAGGAGCGCCCGCCGCTGGCCTGGGTGGTGCAGACGCGCCGCGGTCTCGGTTACGTGCGGCATCCCGACGGCAGCATCGGTTTCGTGGTGGACTTCGAAGGACCGGCCCTCGAGAAACTCAAGCCCGACGCCAAGGTCGAGGGCATCGTTTCGGTCGGCGCCAACGGCGAACTGCTCGAGCGCAACACCGTGCACAACGAGGTCACCGGCGGCTGGCGGCTCATGCTGCGCCTGCGCCGCATCGACGACGACAAGCCGCTGGAGCTGCGCGCCTATCTCGCGGGCGAGAACAGCACCTTGTCCGAGACCTGGAGCTACATCCTGCCGGCCGGGGAATGAGGCCGATGAATCACGCCGACGCCGCCCAGGCGGTGCAGATCTACGCCGACCGCCTGCCGCTATCGGCTGAAGCGCGCGCCGCCGTGCTGCGCGCGGCCGGCGGCGATCTGGCGCAACTGCATCGCGCGCTGGCCGCCGGCGAACGCTTCGATCCCGAGTTGCCGGCCTACGCCTCGGTACGGACACGGCTGCGGCTGGCCTTCGCTGGCGCGCGCCGGCGCGGCGACGCGCAGGCGGAAACCATGTGCAGCGAGAATGCCCAAGGCCAGCTGCGCCTGGTTGCCACGCCACCGCTCAGACGCGCCTCCATGACGCCGCAGCCCTGGTCGCGCAATCCGCTGCGCCGTCTGTGGCAAGCGCTGCAGTCCCGGCTGCGCGGCGGCCGCGGCTTGCCGCCGCCGATGCGACCCGACTCGCCCGACCCGCGCGGGCGCTGGCATGCCGCAGCGCTGTTGCGACGGCTGGCGCTGGTGACTTTGGCGCTGGCGCAGACCGCGATCGCCACCTACTACATGACCGCGGTGCTGCCCTACCACGGCCGCCAGTGGCTGGAGCTCGCCATCCTGGTGCTCTACGCGATCCTGTTCGCCTGGGTGTCGATGGGGTTCTGGACCGCGATGCTGGGATTTCTGCTGTTGCTGGTCGGTGGCGACCGCTACGCCATCTCGCGCAGCGCGAGGAACGACGCGCCGCTCGCCGACGAGGTGCGCGTGGCGGTGCTGATGCCGATCTGCAACGAAAACGTCCCCCGCGTGATCGCCGGCCTGCGCGCGACTTACGACTCGGTGGCGCGCGCCGGCGTGCTGCCGCATTTCGATTTTTACCTGTTGAGCGACAGCGGCGATCCCGACGCGCGGGTCGCGGAACTCGACGCCTGGTTGCGGCTGTGCCGCGAGGTGGACGGTTTCGGTCGCATTTTCTATCGCCTGCGCAAACACCGCATCAAGAAAAAGAGCGGCAACATCGCCGACTTCTGCCGGCGCTGGGGCCGCAATTACCGCTACATGGTGATCCTCGACGCCGATAGCGTGATGTCCGGCGCCTGTCTCAAGCGCCTGGTGCAGTTGATGGAAGCCAACCCCAACGCGGGCATCATCCAGACCGCGCCCAAGGCCGCCGGCCGCGAAACGCTGTATGCCCGCATGCAGCAGTTCGCCACGCGCGCCTACGGCCCGCTGTTCACCGCCGGCCTGCATTTCTGGCAGCTCGGCGAATCGCACTACTGGGGCCACAACGCGATCATCCGCGTGGCGCCTTTCATCCGCCACTGCGCCCTGGGCCGCTTACCGGGACGCGGCGCGCTGGCCGGCGAAATCCTGTCGCACGACTTCGTGGAAGCCGCCCTCATGCGGCGCGCCGGCTGGGCGGTGTGGATCGCCTATGATCTCGACGGCAGCTACGAAGAAATGCCGCCCAACCTGCTCGACGAGCTCAAGCGCGACCGCCGCTGGTGCCATGGCAATCTGATGAACTTCCGGCTGTTCCTGGCGCAGGGCCTGCATCCGGCGCACCGCGCGGTGTTCATGACCGGCGTGATGGCCTATCTGTCGGCGCCGCTGTGGTTCGCCTCGCTGCTGCTGTCCACCGCGCTGCTCGCGGTCCAGACTTTGCGGCCGCCGCAATACTTCGTCGAACCGTTCCAGCTTTTCCCGATCTGGCCGGAATGGCACCCCGAGTGGGCCATTGCCCTGTTCAGCGCCACGGCCGGACTGTTGCTGCTGCCCAAGTTCCTCGCCGTGCTGCTGATCTGGTTCAAGGGCGCGAAAAAATATGGCGGCGGGCTGCATCTGCTGGGATCGATGCTCATGGAGCTGGTGTTTTCGGCCTTGCTGGCGCCGATTCGCATGCTGTTCCACACGCAGTTCGTGCTCGGCGCGCTGCTAGGCATCGGAGTGGGCTGGAAATCGCCGCCGCGCGAGGACGCCGAAACCGGCTGGGGCGAGGCGTTCAAACGCCACGGCCTGCACACGCTGTTCGGACTGGTCTGGGCCGGCACCGTCTATTGGCTCAATCCCAAGTTCCTGGGCTGGCTGGCGCCGGTGGTCGGCGCGTTGATCCTATCCATCCCGTTGTCGGTCTGGTCCAGCCGCGTGGCACCGGGCCGCTTCATGCGCCGCGCGCGCTATTTCCTGATTCCCGAAGAGGCGGTGCCGCCGCGCGAGCTGCGCTGGACGCAGGCCGGCGTGCGTCGCGCACCGCCGGCGCCGGGCTTCGTCCAGGCCGTGGTGGACCCGGTGGTCAATGCCCTGGTCTGCAGCGCTGCTCGAATCCGTCCGCGCCTGAGTCCGGCGCAGCGCGAGGCGCGCCGGCAACTGGTCGAGAAAGCCCTCACCGCCGGCCCCGGCGCCCTCGACGCGGTCCAGAAAAACATCCTGCTCGGCGACGCGGAAGCCTTGTCGCGCCTGCATTTTCTGGTCTGGAGCCGCAGCGACGCCCATGCCACATGGCTCACGGCGTCATGAATATTTCACCGCGTTTTCATGCCGGCTCAATGCGCGTTTCATAGAGTGTTATCATGTTTTTACGGAGCTTGAGCATGCCCACTCCCATCGAGCAGGACAGGCCGAAAGCCGAGCCGCGCTTCACGGTGCGCTTCGCCGAGAGCGCGGAGGAAATCCGCGAGACGCAGCGCCTGCGCTACCGGATCTTCGCCGGCGAGCTGGGCGCCGCCATCGACGGCGGGGAGGAAGGGATCGACGCCGATCCCTACGACGCCTACTGCCGCCATCTCACCGTGCGCGACGCCGCCAGCGGCCGGCTGGTGGCCTGCACGCGCATCCTCACCGACGACCGCGCCGCGCTGGCCGGCGGCTTCTATTCCTCCAACGAGTTCGACCTCAAGATGCTCGACGCCCTGCCCGGCCGGTTGGCGGAGGTCGGACGCACCTGCGTGGACGCCGAATATCGCAACGGCGCGGTGATCGCCTCGCTATGGTCCGGCCTCGCCGAGTTCATCGTGCGCGAACGCTTCGACTATCTGTTCGGCTGCGCCAGCATCAGCCTGGAGGACGGCGGCGCCACCGCCCACGCCTTGCTCCAGCAGATCAAGGCCAAATACCTGGCGCCGGCCTGGCAGCGCGTGACGCCGCTGATTCCGCTGCCCGCCTGCGATGCGCAGCCGGCGGTGAAAGCGAAATTCCCGCCGCTGCTCAAGGCCTATTTCAGCCTGGGCGGCAAAGCCTGCGGCGAGCCGTACTGGGACCGCGACTTCAACTGCGCCGACGTGTTCGTGCTGGTCAACGTCAGCGATCTGCACGGTCGTTACGTGCGCCATTTCCTCGGCCGCGAGCGCGTATGGGACAGCGCCGAGGGTCTGTCGGCGCGACCGCCGGCATGCCGCAACTGAACTCCGCGCGGGCACCCTTGCCGACGCGATCCTACCTGCGCGCCGCGACTCGTTGCGCGCGCGTGCTGCTCCATGTGCTGGTCGGCCTGCTGCTGGCGCTGCTGGTGACGCTGCCCGGCGGACGCCGCCTGCCCCGCGAACGGCTCACGGGCTGGTGGAACGCACAGCTCCTGGCGATCCTTCACGTGCGGGTACGGCGTCGCGGCCGTCCGGCAGCGGAAGCGCGGATGCTGGTCGCCAACCACGTCTCCTGGCTCGACATCTCCGTGCTCGTCGCGGACGTCGAAACCCGTTTCGTGTCCAAGGCCGAAGTACGCGACTGGCCGCTGGCGGGGCAGCTCGCCACCGCCGCGGGCACGTTCTACCTGCGGCGCGGCGCCGGCGGCACCCGTCATCTGATCCACGCCCTGACCGAGCACTTGCAGCGCGGGCGCGTCACGGTCTTTCCCGAGGGCACCACCACGGATGGCCACACGGTCTTGCGCTTCCAGCCGCGCCTGTTCGCGGCCGCCATCGCCGCCGGCTGCGCCGTCCAGCCCGTCGCCCTGCGTTACGGCCGTGCCGCGGGCGGCGAGGACATCGCGCCCTTCGTCGGCGAGCAGACCTTGACCGATCATCTCTGGCGTCTGCTCCAGGAACGCGAACTCGAAGTGGAGCTCATCTACTGCCCGCCGATCCAGCCGCGCCCCGGCCAGGATCGCGCGAGTCTGGCCGCCGCCGCGCAAGCAGCGGTCAGCGCCGCCCTGGCGCCGCAGAACGCGACGCCCGCCGAAACGCAGCGCGAGCGCCCCGCGGCCCTCGCCGCCTGAAATTCAGTTCAACGGCGGCGGCGCGGACTTCCGCCACGCCTCGAGCGATGCGAGCTGACCGTACCAGCGTTTGATGTTGGCGAATTCGTCGACCGGGATTTTGCCGACTCCGGCGTAGTGCAAGGGCGCAGCCAGCGCGAAATCCGCCACGCTCAGGTTCTTGCCCAGCAGCCAGTCGCGGCTCGCCAGATGCGCGTCGAGCACGGGAGCAAGCTGGCGGAACTTGTCCTCGCCCTCTTTCACCTGCGCCGGATCGGGCGCAGCGCCGCGAAACACCGGCTTGATCATATTCTCGAACAGCAAGCTCGCACAGGCCGGATCCCAGTGCGCCAAGTCCCAGCACAGCCAGCGCTGCACCTCCGCGCGCCCGCGCGCGTCCACCGGCATCAGCTCGCCGGGTTTCTTGTCGGCCAGGTATTGGATGATGGCGTTGGACTCCCACAGCACGAAATCGCCGTCCACCAGCGTGGGCATGCGGCCGTTGGGATTGAGCTTGAGGTACTCGGGACGCTTCTGCTCGCCCTTGACCAGATCGAGCACCTTGATCTCGCACGGCAGGTCCAGGTGATGCACCACTGCCAGCGGTTTGCGCGCGCGCGGCGAGGGCGGAAAGACATAGAGTTGCATGTGTGGTCTCCTGTGTGTTTCTAGCGTAAACCCATGGTGCCGAGATGATCGAGGCAACCGCTCCAGCCGTGCTCGTGGCGGGCGCGGCTATCGGCGTCGGGCAGACGCTCGTGGGTGAGGATCAACTCGGTTCCGCCCGGCTGCTCGCGCAGTTCGATGGTCACGAGGGATTCGGCTTCCGGCTTGTTCTGCCAGACCCAGGTGAAGACCAGTTTCGAAGGCGCGTCGATTTCGCGGTAAACACCGCTGACACTGTGCTGTTCGCCGTCCGGGGATTGCACCACGATGCGGTAGCGCCCGCCCACCCGCGGATCGATTTCCGCCGCCGTGCAGCGATGCGCGTCGGTGGGCAAAAACCAGCGCTTCAGCGCCTGCGCGTCGACCCAGGCGCGGAACACTTTTTCGCGCGGATGCGGGTAGTGGCGCGTGAGCCTGAGCGCGACGGCTTGGGTGGCAAGGTCCATGGCAATTCCTCCGCAGTCTGGTCGAGATAGTGCGCGAGCGCATCCAGCCGTTCGCGCCAGAACACCTGGTAACGGTTGAGCCACTCGTCGGCCGCCTGCAAAGGGGCAGCGTGCAAGCGACAGTACACCACGCGGCCGGATTTCTCGCGCCGCACCAGACCGGCATGCTCCAGCACCGCGAGATGCTTGCTCACCGCGGGCAGCGAGATGGCATGCGGCGCGGCCAGCGCGCTCACCGGCGTCGCGCCGTGCGCGAGCTGCTCGAGAAGGGCGCGGCGCGTGGGATCGGCCAGCGCGGCGAAGGTGGCGTCGAGCGCGGCGCTTTCAGGGGCGGGCAAATACTTAACCATTTGGTTAAGTTTTAAGCGCGGCGGCGCGCTTGTCAAGCCCGGCATCGGCTTCGCGTACACTATGGGCCGCCATGAGTTCAGTCCCCGAAGCACCGCGCGCCGCGCGCCCCGCACCGCCCAGCGCGGGCGTCAAGCTGCGCGGCGCCGAGAAAATGGCGCGCATCCCGATCAAGATCGAGGCGCCGAGCGAACCGCTGCGCAAGCCGCCGTGGATCCGCGCCAAGCTCGGGGATGCGGCCGAGGTGGCGCGCGTCAAGGCGATCCTGCGCGCCCACGCCCTGCATACGGTGTGCGAGGAAGCGAGTTGCCCCAACCTCGGCGAATGTTTCGGCAAGGGCACCGCCACCTTCATGATCATGGGCGACATCTGCACGCGGCGCTGTCCGTTCTGCGACGTGGCCCACGGCCGACCGCTGCCGCTCGACCCCGAGGAACCGGCCCAGCTCGCGCGGACCATCCGCGACCTGGGTTTGCGCTACGTGGTGATCACCTCGGTGGACCGCGACGACCTGCGCGACGGCGGCGCGGCGCATTTCGCCGCCTGCATCCGCCAGGCGCGGGCGCTCAATCCGCAGCTCGTCATCGAGGTGCTGGTACCCGATTTCCGCGGCCGCATGGATCCGGCGCTGGCCATCTTCAAGGACACGCCTCCCGACGTGTTCAACCACAACCTGGAAACCGTGCCGCGGCTGTACAAGCAGGCGCGGCCCGGGTCCGATTACGAGTGGTCGCTGGACCTGCTGGAACGGTTCAAGGCGCTGCACCCGGAAGTCCCGACCAAGTCCGGCCTGATGCTGGGTCTGGGCGAGGCGCTCGAGGAGATCGAACAGGTGATGCGCGACTTGCGCGCCCACCGCGTGGACATGCTCACGCTCGGCCAGTATCTGCAACCCTCGCGCCATCATCTGCCGGTCGCGCGTTACGTGCACCCCGACGAGTTCGAGCGTTTGCGGGAATACGGGATGCGCCTGGGTTTTTCGCACGTCGCCAGCGGGCCCCTGGTGCGCTCCAGCTATCACGCCGACCGGCAGGCCGAGCGGGTGCTGCACGGCGGATGAAGCGCGTCCATCGCGCACTCGCCGCGCCTCCCAAGATCCAGGAATCCTCGCGCGGGAGCGATGAGAAATGGGGCAATCGCAGTTGTGGCAGGTCTATCTGGTTCTTGCCCTGGCCACCGATGGACTGGCGCTGGCCCTCGCGGGCACGTTGTGGCTGCACGGCGCCTCCTGGTACTGGGTGGCGTTGCCCCCGGTGGCCGACGCACTCCTGCGCACGCTGTTCGTCGCCCATGGCTTTCGCACGGCGTGGCGCCTGAGGCCACGCGCGCTGGCGGCGGCTTATCCGCACGGCGCGCTGCAAGCTTTGCGCACCATCACGCGCGAAACCCTCGCCTTGTGGCGCATGTTCAGCCTGCTGATGCCCCTGCCCTTCGGATCGCGCCGCGATCGCGGCTGGGGTGTGCCGATCCTGTTCGTGCACGGCTTCATCTGCAACGCCGGCGTGTGGCGGCCTTTGATGCGCGCCCTCGCCCGCAGAACGGGAGCGCCGCTGCGGGCGATCTCGCTCTATCCGGCCTTCGGCAACATCAACGAATACGCCGAACAACTCCACGCCGCCGTCGAAGCCTTTCGCCAACAAACGCGCATCGCGCGCATCATGCTGGTCGGCCACAGCATGGGCGGACTGGTCATCCGTCGTTATCTGCGCGCCTACGGCGCGGACCGCGTCTGCCGGGTCGTCACCCTCGGCAGCCCGCACCACGGCGTGTTCGTCCCCGCGTCGCTCGCACGACTGGGCGAGAATCTGCGCCAGATGAAACACGGCTCGCCGTGGCTGGCTGCCCTCAACGCCGACGAGGACCAGCCCTGCCCGGTCCCCATCCTCAGCGTGTGGAGTCCTCACGATAACCTCATCCCTCCGCAGGACGGCGCCCGGCTGCGTTATCCCAACGCGCGCGAACGCATCCTGCCCGGCGAAGCTCACGATACCTTGCTGTTTTCGCCCGTCGTCGCCGACCTCCTGGTGCAGGAGTGGAACTCGAGCCCGGCGGAACCGCTGACGCCGACCTCCGCTTCCGAGCAGCGCATCGTCTGCTTCGATTTCGATTAGCCGCCGAATCGAAATCCCCGTACGCTCAGGGCGGCGCGCGCTCGAGCGCGTGCCAGCGCTCGAGCGTGCCGACGTCCGACCAGGAACCGGCATAAAGCTCGCCGCCGGCCTGATTGCGCAGCGCCGCGGCGCGCAGCAACGGCCAGAGCGCAAAGGCACCGCCGGATTGATCCGCGAAGAGTGCCGGCCGCAGCACGGCCAGACCGCTGTAGGTGTGGCGCGGCTCGGCGTCGGGCGCGAGCCGGTCGCCGTTGAGCCCGCAATCGCCGCGCGGATGGTGCGGCGGATTGGGCACCAGCACGAGATGCGCGAGATCTTCCTCTGGCAGCGCGCGCGCGCGCTGCGCCAGACGCGTCAGCGGATAATCGGTCCACACGTCGCCGTTGAGCAGCAGAAACGGCCGTGTTCCCAGCCACGGCAAGGCGCGCAGGATCCCGCCTCCGGTATCCAGCGCCGGCCAGCCTTCGCGCGAATACGCGATGCTCACCCCGTAGCGCCGGCCGTCGCCGAGCGCCTGTTCGATGCGTTCGCCGAGCCAGCCGAGGTTGATCACGATCTCGCGCACGCCGGCGGCGGCGAGCCGGCGCAGATGGCGCTCGATCAGGCTTTCGCCGCGCACCGGGATCAGCGGCTTGGGCAGCGAGTCGGTCAGGGGCCGGAAACGCTCGCCTCGCCCCGCCGCCAGGATCATCGCCTTCATCGCCGTGCGCCCCCGGCGGGGCCGGCGCCCGCTCCCGCACCCGCTGCTGCGCAGACACCGTGTCGCGGTCGCCCCGCCGCCAG